>CP167917.1:661567-1323135 GCA_041504365.1 Dryocola sp. LX212
GCCGTCCCTTACAAGTTTCGTTCTCAAAAAAAATTTGTCTTGTCGCTGGATAAATACATAATTTTCAGCGTGGTAAAAGCGTGGCCGATTCCCTGGCTGGTGCCCGGTGTTAATAACCACTCTGGCTGTGTTTTGATTTGTTATGGAAACCTCGGTGGCTGCGGGCAGGCCGCAGCCTTAAAATTATAGTTGGAAGTCGGTGATAAATTTATCGATAAGTAGGCTGTCTTCGTCGGTGAGCGACCAGCCCGGCCTGCGGCAGTAGTCGCTGGCAATGATCCCGCGCCGCATCAGAATCGTTTTCTCTGCCTGAATGATGTATTCGCAGTGGCTCATCCAGCGCTGGATGTACGGCAGCAGCGCGGTGTGAAGCACTTCGGCCTGCTGTCGTTCACCCTTCAGCCAGTGGCGATAAATACGCACGTAGACCTCGGTAAACGAGCAGCCCGGCATCACGCCCTTGCCGCCCGCTTCGAGCATTTGCAGCATATACAGCCCGGCATAGCCGTTAAGCACGCTGGCCTGCGGTGCCTTAGCCAGAAATTCGCGCGTGTAGTCTACGGGCGGGTTACATTCGATTTTGAAAACGGCATGGGGATAGCGGGCGGCGACCGCTGCCAGCTGCTCCGGGGTAATAGCCAGGCCAGTTTCCCCCGGCGCGTACTGCACCATTACCGGAATATCCACCGCTTCGAGCACGGCAAAAATGTGTTCCTGAATCGCCTGCTGGTTTGGCTGCAGGAAGAAAGGCGGTAGCAGCATCAGTGCATCGGCGCCCAGGCTGGCGTACCGGCGAGCGCGTTTTACCGCCAGCTCCGTACTGTGGTCGGTGACGGACATCGCACGGTAAAGCGGGCTGCCCGCAAGCGTAGTGACAAAAATCTGCGCCAGCCGATCGCGCTCGTGGTCGTCCAGCTTGGGGAATTCGCTGGCGATGCCAAACAGGGTGGTGCCCTGCGCGCCGCTGCCTGCCAGGTGTTCCAGCAGGCGAATCAGGCTCGCCTCATCGATTTCACCGCTGGCGGTAAACGGCATGGCGGATATCGGGTTTACGCCGATGATATCCTGCGCCGCATAGTGCTTTTGCATCAGTCTTCCTCCCTGTCCGCCAGTACCGCGCCCTGAGCGGCAGGTAATGCCCAGCGGCGATATAACCGTAGGAAGCCGCGCGGAACCTCTTTGTTTACCGGCTTCCAGTTTTCGCGGCGGGCCGCCAGCTCGGCTTCGCTGACGTGCAGGGTCAGCTGGCGCGTGGGGATATCAATGGAGATTTCATCGCCGTCTTGCACGAGGCCCAGCTCGCCGCCGTCCACCGCTTCCGGCGAGATATGCCCGACGAACAGGCCGCGGTTAGAGCCGGAGAAACGCCCGTCGGTGATCAGCGCACAGGTATCGGATAGGCCCATCCCCTCGAGTGATTTCATCGGCTTATACATCTCGGGCATTCCCGGCCCGCCTTTTGGCCCCTCGTAGCGCAGCACCAGCACGCTGCCCGACTGGATCTGACCGGACATTATCGCGTCCACGGACTCCTGCTCGCTGTTAAAGACGACGGCAGGCCCACGGAACACCATTAGATTCTCCGGCACGGCTGCGGGTTTCACCACGCAGCCGAGCGGAGATAAATTACCGTGAAGTACGGCTACGCCCGCTTCGTTACGTACCGGGATAGCAAGCGTATGGATGACTTCCGGGCGGCAGCTTCGCTGCGTTTGGGCGAGCAGCTCACGCTTGGTTTTGCCCGCTACCGTCAGCGCATCCAGATTCATCAGCCTACTGATTTCATACTCCACGGCCCGCACGCCTCCCGCTTCCCAGAAGTCGATCATATCGTGCTCGGAAGCCGGATAGAGTGAGGCAACCAGCGGCACATGATGGCTGAGCTCATCAAACGCAGAGAGCGGCAAATGGCCCAGCTCGGCTTCATAGTAAATGGCCTGCAGATGCAGAATCGCGTTCGTGGAGCCGCCGGTCGCCAGCAGATAAACCATCGCGTTGCGGATAGAATCCGGCGTGATGATCTGGCGAGCGTTAACCCCGTCCAGCACCAGCCTGACGGCCTGACGGCCCGTTTCTACGGCGCATTCGCGACGCTCCTGCGAGACGGCGGGCAGGGTGCTGCTGCCCGGCAGGCTCATGCCCAGCACTTCACCGATGCAGCACATGGTGTTAGCGGTGCCGTACATGGTGCAGGAGCCTGGCCCCGGCTCGGCAATGTTCTCGATATGCGCGAACTCTTCTTCAGTGATTTCGCCACGTTTTTTCCAGCCGATGGCCTCGGTGACGATATTGCCGTCCCAGTGTTTACCTTTGTATTCAGCGGGATACATTGGCCCACCGTTGACCATAATCGCCGGGATATCCAGCCGCGCGGCGGCCATCAGCATCGCCGGAACGATTTTGTCGCAGGAGCCAAGCAGCACCATGCCGTCGAAACGGTGGGCGCGCATCATCACTTCAATGGAGGCGGTGATAACCTCGCGAGCGGCGAGAATATAGCGCATGCCAAGGTGACCTTCAGCGATGCCATCGCACGGGGCAATGGTGCCAAAGACCATGCCGACGCCGCCCGCCTCTTCAATTCCCTCCAGCACTTTGGCCGTCAGCTCGTTAAGATTGACGTGTCCCGCCGTCGCGTTGGTGTAGCTGTTCACCACGGCAATCACCGGGCGGCGAAGCTGCTCATCGCTATGGCCCATTGATTTGTACAGCGCACGTTTCAGCGCGCCGTCGTCACCTTCAAGGATTGGGTTGAAATGTGTGCCACAGCTGGCACATCCTCCACATCCACTCATAATTTCAGTCTCTTTTCTTAGCGGCGAAGAGCCGCATTGTCAGGGTGTGCAGCGTCAGGCTGCGCGGTGTTCTGTTCAGGGACAGCGATAACTTTTTTCGGGTTTGCGAGACGGGCCGGCAGGGCCAGAATCAGCGGGGCGCAGAGCAGCAGGAAGCCCGCCAGAATGTACAGGCCAAGGTCGGTGCGGCCGGTGGCATCTTTCAGCCAGCCCAGCACCGTTGGGCCAAAGAAGCCCGCCAGGTTGCCCACGGAATTAACGAAGGCAATCCCGGCTGCGGCGGCCGTGCCGGAAAGCAGAGCGCCGGGCAGGCTAATATAGGTAGGGATCAGCGCCAGGGTGCCGGACATTGCGACGCAGATCCACGCCATCATCCAGAAGGTGGAGCTGCTGCAATAGGCGCTTAAGGCAAGGCCCACGCAGCCAATCAGTGCCGGAATGGCGATATGCCAGCGGCGCTCCTGCTTCAGGTCGGAGTGGCGGCTGTTCCACACCATAAAGGCCGCGCCAAAGAGGTAGGGCAGGGCGGCGAGCAGGCCGATGTAGAAATCGTCGTTCACGCCGGAGCTTTTGATAATCGACGGCAGCCAGAAGTTGATGCCGTAATAGCCGATATTGAAGCTGAAAAACACCAGCGCCAGCAGCCAGACGTAGCCGTTAGCGAGCATGCCCTTCAGGCTGCTGTCCACCTTGCCCCGGTTGGCCCGTTCGCGGTTGACGGCATCTTTGCGCAGGTCGTCAAAGACAATCTGCTTCTCTTCGTCGCTCAGCCATTTGGCGGATTTCACGTCGTTATCCAGGTAGCGCAGCACCACGAAGGCCAGCAGGAACGACGGAACGGCTTCCACCAGGAACAGCCACTGCCAGTTATGCAGGCCGCCGACGTCCTCAAACAGCTTGAGGATCAGGCCCGAAAGCGGGCTGCCGATGATGGTGGAAAGCGGGGTGACGAGGATAAACAGCCCGAGCGTGCGGGCCGAACGCCATGACGGGAACCACAGCGTGAGGTAAAACACGATGCCGGGGAAGAAGCCCGCTTCTGCCACGCCGAGCAGGAAGCGCACGACGTAGAACTGCGTTGGCGTGGTGACAAACATCATGCCTGCGGAGAGCACCGCCCAGGTTGCCATAATTCTGGCTATCCAGAAGCGGGGGCCGAAGCGCTGCATCAGCAGGTTACTCGGCATCTCAAACAGGAAGTAGCCGATAAAGAAAATCCCGGCCCCCAGCCCGTAGACAGTGTCGCTGAATCTCAGCGCATCCTGCATGTGCAGCTTGGCGAAGCCGACGTTTACGCGATCCAGATAGGCGAAGAAGTAGCAGAGGATTAAAAAGGGAATCAGGCGTCGCGTGATCTTACTGTAAACCCGCGACTCAGCGGCTTTGGCCGATGATTTGCTGTCCAGCGTCTCGTTCATAGTCTTTCTCCAGAGGTGTAAATTGCCCGAGCCTCGTCGGCCCGGGTCTGTAGGGTTATTGCTTCGAGCTATGTGCGGTAGCCGCCTGGGCCAGATAGCGATGATTTTGCTTCGCGCACTTACGCCAGGCCTGCTGGTATGCGAGAGCCCGGTCCCTTAGCGTGTCGATGTCCATGCCTGCCTGGTACAGGCCGCCGCCAAGGCCAAAGCCGTTGGCACCGGCTTGAATGTAGCTGCGCATCTGGGCCGCATCGGGCTGGATGCCGCCTACCGGCAGGAGAGCGACTTCTGCCGGGATAACCGCGCGGAAGGCTTTAGTGATTGCCGGGGTGATCTGCTCCGCCGGGAAGAGCTTCAGCGCGCTGGCCCCGGCGCTGATTGCGCTGAAGGCCTCGCTTGGCGTCATCACGCCCGGCAGGCTGACCATTGCGCGCCTTACTGAATGGGCGATCACGTCGGGATCACAATTCGGGGAGATGATCAGCTGCCCGCCGCAATCGGCAACCCGATCCACCTGCTCCACGCTCAGCACGGTTCCCGCTCCCACGTAGCCACGATCGCCTGCGGCTTCGCGCATCAGGCTGATTGATTCGTAGGGGGACGGGCTATTGAGCGGCACTTCAAGATAGCGGAAGCCGCAATCGAGCAGAGCTTCCGCCGCCTCTGCGGCCATGTCTGGCGTGATGCCGCGCAAAATAGCCACCAGCGGCAGAGGCTCCTGCTGCCAGCGCTGAAGAAACGATGTCGGGTTCATGATGCGTTTTCCTGAAGAAGGGAATAGAGGTGGCACAGGCCGCGAATAAAGCAGTCATCTCCGTTAACGGGGACAAGATCTAAACCGATATGGCCTGCCGCCAACTGATAGCGGGCGGTGAGCGAAGGGCTGCCAACCAGCCAGGCACGCTGCGCGCCGGGTAAAGCCAGCAGCTCGTAGCCGATAAGCAGGCCGGAAAGGTAGCTGTGGGCGTGCGCGTCCGCTATCTCGCCGGCAAGGCGGCGGGTGCGGGCAGAGAAAATTAAATGGCTGAAGGGCGCACCGTGCAGGGCTGTCGAGACGCCGAGCAAAAAGGCATTTTCATCTTCCTTCTGCTGCGGCAGGGCGCGTCCGAGGATTGAATGCTTGCTGAGCAGTGCGAACAGCTCGCCGCTCATAAACGTGGAGAAGGCGGCTATCTCACCGTTGATCATCTGCGCGTGCTTGCTGTGCGTACCCGGCAACAGCGCAAAGTGCTGCTCCGCCGGATGCAAAACGCTCAGGCCTAAAAGCTGCACTTCTTCGCCGCGCATCACGTCTGGCTGGCCAAACTGGCTGGTGCCGCTGACACCGGGCACTATCCACGCCGGGCTGCCCCATGAGGTGTCGATTCTTCGCGTTCCCTCAATAAGGCTGCGCGCCGTGGCGGGAAGCGGGGCGTAGGAAACCTCAAACCAGCCTTGCTGCGAGCCAACCATCCCCGCCAGCACGATCGGCACGGCAGGACAGGCCTCAAGCCACGGCTGAATAAGACATTGCAGCGTGCCGGCAAACTCCCCCAGCCTTACGGACAGCAGCCCGCAGGCCTGATTTATGTGGGCAACCTGAACCTCGTCCTGCATTAAAAATGCGCGGAAGTTCGTGGTGCCCCAGTCGATAGCGATCCAGTGTCTTTTCATGTCAAGTAATACAAACCTAGCATTCTTGTAATACAAGAATGCTAGAGCAAAAAACACTCAGGATCTGTGAGGACGATCGAAATTACGTCAGAAGGGGATCAGATGATGTGGTCGAACATTTCCGGACGATCGTGCCAGATGCGCTTCTTCGCGGCGTTAAGCACGATGCTGCGCATCTGCTGGCGAGCCTGATCTACCTGCCTGAGGCGGATGGCGTCGAACAGACGGAAGTGTTCATCGATGGCGGTTTTCGTCTGGCGCACGTCTTTCTCAATCGTTTGCCGGAAGGAGAGCTCCATTGCGGCAGACAGGGCGTTGCCGAGGGCGAGCAGGAAAGGATTATGCGTGGCGCGCAGTAACGCCTGGTGGAAAGCCAAATCGCCTTTTTCAAACAGCTCGCGCTCCGCTTCAAGCTGGCCCTGGCGCATCAGGTGCAGCGCATCTTCCATTGCGGCAAGGTCGTGGCCGTTGGCGTTTAGCGCCGCAAGCGTGGCGACGTTAGGCTCGAAAATCAGACGGGTGACCATCAGCTGTTCGACTACCTGCAGATCGACTTCGCCCTCGGAGAGCCAGCCCAGCACGTCTATATCCAGTAGGCTCCACTGTTCCCGGCCGTTAACCGTGCTGCGCTTTTTCGCCTGAATGGAGATCAGGCCCTTTGCCGCCAGCACCTGCAGGGCGTTGCGCACCGACGTCCGGGAAACGTCATATTCCTGAGCCAGCTCGTTTTCGCCCGGCAGCGAAAGCCCCGGCGCGAGATCGCCATGCATGATGCGGCGCGCAAGGTGCTGCGTAACGGATTCAGAAATACTTGCCTGCGTGACTTTCATCGTAATTTCCCGGCCAGGACTAAATACAGAAACGAGCTACATAGTAAGCTAAGAGCGGCGTATGTGCCTAATAAGCTTAAAAGAGAGAGCGACTTATGGAAAGAATGCCCATCATCCTGGATACCGACCCCGGTATTGACGACGCCGTTGCTATTGCCGCGGCGCTGTTTGCCCCGCAGCTCGATTTAACGCTGATGACGACCGTTGCGGGTAACGTTTCGGTAGAGAAAACCACGCGTAACGCATTGGCGCTAATGGAGTTCTGGCAGAGCGACATCCCTGTGGCAAAAGGGGCGGCAACGCCGCTGGTGCGTAAACTGCGGGATGCCGCTTACGTTCACGGTGAGTCGGGCATGCAAGGGTATGCGTTCGTGGAGCATGCGCGTAGGCCGCTGGCTATGCCTGCTTTTGAAGCTATTTATCAGAGCCTGAAGGCCAGTGATGAGCCCGTCACGCTGGTCACTATCGGGCCGCTGACCAATATCGCTCTGCTGCTCACGCAGTACCCGGACTGCAAAGACAAGATCAAACGCCTGGTGATGATGGGCGGATCCGCCGGGCGCGGTAACTTCACGCCGAACGCGGAATTTAATATCGCCATCGATCCCGAAGCCGCCGCGCGGGTATTTGAAAGCGGGCTGGATATCGTAATGTGCGGGCTGGACGTGACCAATACGGCGCTGCTTAGCCCTGAATATTTGCAGCAGCTTCCCGGCCTGAATAAAACCGGCAGGATGCTCCACGCGCTGTTTAGCCACTACCGTAGCGGCAGCATGGCGACCGGCCTGCGCATGCACGATCTCTGCGCGATTGCGTTCCTGGTAAAACCAGAATTGTTCCGCGTGCAGAACTGCTTTGTGGCGGTTGAAACCCATGGCGAATACACGGCGGGCACCACGGTTGTGGATCTTGAGGGTCGGTTTGCGCGCGAGCCCAACGCCCGGGTTGCGTTAGGGCTGGACGTTGCGGGATTCCAGGCCTGGGTGGCAGAGGTGCTGGCGCTGGCACCTTAAATAATGCGAGGTAGCTCGACTTTCTCCGGCTTGAAGGCTTCGGTTAATCGATTAACCGTTTATACTGGCTATGCAGTTCTCCTTGGGCCGGAGAAAGTAAATGAGTACATCTATCAGCATGCCTCCGGGCGTGGCGTTTCTTACTGGCCAGTTCTCGGGCGGTAACGTTATTAAAAAAGTAACCCGCTGCGGCGATCTAAGCGGCGTCTTCCACGATCTTAACGCCTGGCAGGCTATTCCCGCCGATACGCCAGTCTATGAAGTTGAAATGCTGGACTCGCCGCAGGGCGAAGGCGAGCTGTACGTCGGTATGACGCACCTGCATCCTGGCCTGATAGGCGATGAGTTCTACATGACTCGCGGACATTTCCATCAGCGGCGTGAGCAGGGGGAGGTCTATTTCGGCATTCGCGGCAGCGGCCTGCTGCTGCTGCAAAACGAGCGGGGCGAGGCGAGGCTGGAGCAGGTCTCACCCGGATCCGTCCATATCATTCCTGGAAATACCGCACACCGTCTCATCAATACCGGTACTGAAATTCTCTCCGCACTTGCCGTCTGGCCGACAATTGCCGGGCACGATTATCTTTCTCTGGCCGGTGGCTTCGCGCTGCGCGTGACCGGGCATGAAGGAAAAATCCAGGCGAAGGAGGTGCAAAATGGCTGAATCAGCGCGCAGTTTTGGTCTGGATATGACGATTCACCACTCGCCGATGGGCTTCAGCTACGGCGAAGAGGTGATCGGCCCGGTGCCGGAGATCCGCACGCTGGATCAGATCCGGGCTTCTCTGCGGGATCCGATGTGCGACGGCCCCGAGGATGTGTACGCGATTGTGATGGACGTGGCCCGCCTGAAAGATCGCGAGGAATTAAAGAAGCGGATGCTGCTGTTCGGCGTGGTGACCTACGCCAGCGGGAGGCTGGGGGACGAGCCGATTCGCAGTCAGGGACATATTCACCGCATCAGCGGGCACAGCGGCTGGTCGCCGCCGGAGCTGTATGAGATCTGGCAGGGCAAAGGGATTATCTATATGCAGGAGTTCGTGGCGGACGATCCGGGCCGCTGCTTCGCCGTCTGCGCAGGGCCGGGGGAGAAGGTGCTGGTTCCGCCGGGCTGGGCGCACGCCACCATTTCAGCTTCGCCGGATGAACCGCTGACGTTCGGCGCCTTGTGCGACAGGGAGTACGGCTTTGAATACGAAGCGGTTAGGGCCTATAAAGGGCTGGCCTGGTATCCTTTGTTGCAGGATGAGCACATCGCCTGGCAGCATAACCGGAACTATATGCCGGGGCGGCTACAGGTGACGTCACCGAGGATTTACAGCGAGTTTGGCATCACCGACGAACCGCTTTATCAGCAGTTTATTGAGGAGCCGGCACGTTTCCAGTTTATCTCGAAGCCGGGAATGGCCGCGCAGAAGTGGATGAATTTTCATCCTTGATTTTCTCCCTTTCAGGGATGGCTCTTAGTCACAACTCTCCCCGGTCATGCGTCAGGGTGGGATCTGTTAACCTGCTGGTTTTCCGTTCCCCGTACGTCTGGCTATCTCTGCTACCGCTGCGAACGGTGAACGTGCCAGGGGATTTACGCCAATCCCCTGGCGACCCCGGCGCCCGGCAAATAAATCGCCGCTGAAGCGGTAAACTCCGGTTTTTACCCAACATGCGGGGTCGTTCGCGATTCGTTCCCGACAACGTGACCCCGCCTGAAGGGCAAAAACCGGAGCGATTTAAGCCGGGAACAGGGTGTCGCTTTAAGTTAAAAATCACATCAGATAATTCATCGCTTTGAAACCTACAGCGATACTGGAGATGGGTCGTTCACCGGTTCGGCAGCAACATATACCACCTGACGCAAAGTGAACGGAACCTTCTCGATCTCGCCAGTAACTGTTTTAAAGATCTGTATAAGAAACAGCCCTCTCAGGGTGAGGAGGAAATACTGAGTTAATCAACCCGCAAACAATCCTACAGCCACGCCAGCCGCTGCCAGCACCAGTAGCAAAAGCATTGCCTTGACCGGTGAAACTCCGCGCTTCGCCATCAGATACCAGGTGCCAATGACCACGATGAGCGGCAGCAGGTTCGGGAAAATGCCGTCGAGCATCTGCTGCAGGTGAATGTTCACGCCGTCTTTGGTGATGAACTCCAACCCGGTGCCCAGCTTCACGTAGCTTGCCGCCACGCCACCCATGACGAAGACGCCGAGCAGCGAAAGCGCCTCGCGCAGGCGGGTTGATTTGCTGCTGACCAGCATCTCAACGGACGTTGACCCCATGCGGTAGCCCTTTAAGAACAGGAACCACGAGCCGGGGATGATAATCGCCAGCCACGCCACGCAGTAAAACAGTGGCCCGAGGATATTGCCGCCCGCCGCCAGCGCCATGCCGATGCTGAGCAGAATGGGGATTAACATGCCGGGGATCATCGAATCACCAATCCCGGCGACCGGCCCCATCAGGCCCACCTTCAGGGTGTTAATGGTTTCACCGTCGATAGGCTCCCCGTTGGCGCGCTTCTCCTCCAGCCCCAGCACCATGCCGTTCACAATCGCCCCGAGCTGCGGCTCGGTGTTATAGAACGACGCGTGGCGCTTGAGCATCTCTTTGCGCTCCTGCTCGTCCGGGTAGAGCTTCTTCGCCACCGGCAGCATGCTCAGGCAAAAGCCGAAGGATTCAAGGCGCTCAAAACTCATCGAAGAGAGGTTGTACATCATCCAGCTGCGCCAGCAGCGCCTGAGATCCTGGCGGGTAAGTTTGCGTTCTGCCATCAGAATTCATCCTCGTCATCGGCCGGTTTTACCGCGGTCGCGGTCTGCGGTTCCGGCTTGTAGTTGTAGTGGATCAGCGCCAGCAGGCTACCGACGATAACCAGCGCCACCATGTTGAGCTTCAGGAAAACAATGCAGATAAAGCCCACCAGGAAGTAAATCAGCATGCTGTAGTTTTTAATGATCTGCTTAAGCAGGATGGCGATACCCACCGCAGGCAGGATGCCGCCCAGCACGTTCATGGTCGACAGCACGATGTGCGGCAGGCTGTCCATGAAGGCGTTGATGTATTGCGCGCCAAAGTAGACGGCGATAAAGGTGGGAATAAAGCGCATCAGGAAGTTGGTGAACTGCGGCCAGATGGCGCTGTTAAGGTACACGCCCCGCTCATCCCCTTTTTCCAGCGCGATGTCCGCCCGGTGGTTCCACCAGGAGTTCAGCACCATCATGGCGTTGAACAGCACGGTTCCCGCAATACCAATGGTTGCCGCCAGCGCAACCGCAACTTCCGGCCCCTTATTGGATAAGATCCCCAGCGCGATGGCCGGGAAGGCGACAAAGTTAAGATCGGCGGGCATCGATCCTCCCGGGGTTACCATCGCAATGTACACCGCCTGCACGGCGACGCCGATGATAATCCCGGTCTGGACATCGCCGAGGATAAACCCGACCAGCATCCCTGAAACCAGTGGGCGGGTAATCAGATACCAGCCGCCGGTAAGCCCCAGCAGCCAGGGGCTGCTCAGCGCGCCGAGGTAACAGAGAATGCCGATTAATGCAGCTTCAAAAGCCATTATGCGTTCCCTTGGTTGATTTTTTGTCGTGCGTCCTGCCAGCTATAGCAGCTGGCGTCCGGCACCAGACGAAATTCAATCTGATGGTCCTGCTGCGACAGAAAATCAAACGCTGCCGCCTCTTGCTGGGTCACCGCCTGGTTAGGCCCGATGGTGGTGGTACCCGCGCGGGCGCTCATCGGCCCGACGTTAATTTTGCGGTTGCCGTTTTGCAGGCTGATCCCCGCTTCTTCTATACGTTTCAGAGTGACCGGCGATTTGCCAATCACGAAGTAACGCTTCTCACTGGCGATAATCTTCGGCAGCTTCTCAATCGCCGTCTGGGTGTCGAATAGCCAGACCTTGATGTCCTGAACGGCCCCTTTCATGACCGACGAGAGCAGGGGATCGGCAGCCACGGCGTCGTCGATGGCGACAATCCCGTCGCACGGCAGCTCTTTCGCCCAGCGGGTGACAAGCTGGCCGTGAATAACCCGGTCGTCGATACGCACAAATGAAATGCTCATTTTTCCTCCTTAAAAATCATCGGACTGCACGGTTTCGACCAGGCGGGCCTCAACCAGCGAGTCGCGGGATTGTGCCAGCAGCTGCCCGGTTGCCTCTGTCAGGCAGGTAAGGTCTTTTATCTCGTCGCTGAGCAGCAGCATCGGGAAGTTAACCCCGGCGAGCACCGCAACGGGCGGCTGCGTTTGCGGGTTAAAAGCGTGATGGCAGGCGACGTTCCACGGCGTGCCGCTTTGTAGATCGCACAGTACGATCACCCCGTCCGCCCCTTTGCTGGCCTCTTTGAGCACGGCGGTAAACTCTCCGCTAAAGCTGTTGATGCCTTTTGTTTCGCTGAGGGCCACCGGGAAAACGTGGGGCAGCTCGCCGTACACCATGCGGGAGCTTGTCAGCAGCGCGTCGGCCAGCGGGCCGTGTGTCGCCAGAACGATATTGATCATGTTTTTATCCTCTTACCCAGGCTTTCATGGTGGCAAGCTGCTGACCTGCGGCGCTGCCGTAAGGTGAAATGCGGTATTCGCCGACCGCAGCGGGAATAATGAATGTTTCTGCGTAGTGAACGATGAACGGCTCGAAGGCGTCAGTCGGGCTGTCGACCAGAGCTTCGCTACCCTCCACCAGATTAAGCACGTTTACGCCGCCGTGGGTGTGATGAACGACCGGCTTGCTGAACCAGTGGCGGCGCGTCTCGATAAACTCACGCTCGTGCAGCCCGGTGCGCTCTTCCCGCCAGCCGTCACCGTCGGCAACGGGTTCAAAATGGTTGACCAGATGCTCGGTGACCCACGCCGTATCCCGCTGCCAGTCGATAACCTGCGCGCCGTGCTCCAGGTGCACCGGGCGCGGCAGGCCGTCCAGCCCCAGGCGGCCCCAGTCCCACAGTTTGAAGGTGAAGATGTACGGCGTGGCGCTGATCTCCAGCACCATCGCCCCCGAACCGGAACAGTGAACGGTGCCCGCCGGGATCAGGAAGTGATCGTGTTTGCGCGCCGGGAAACGGTTAACGAATTTCTCATCGTCAAACGCTTTCACGCCGCGCTGGGCGCTCGCCAGATCGTCGAGCATTTCCTGCGGATCGATACCCGTTCTGGTGCCGAGATAAACTTCCGCCCCCGGCTCGGCTTCAAGCATGTAGTAGCTTTCGTCCTGGGTGTAGTGCATGCCGAAGTGCTGCTGGATGTATTCGGTCAGCGGGTGCACCTGGAAGCTGAGGTTCTGGCCGCCCACGGTGTCGAGGAAATCGAAGCGGATCGGGAATTCTGCCCCAAAGCGCGAGTGAACCTTTTCGCCCAGCAGCGGGCGAGGGTAGAGCAATACCAGATCCTGAGAGGGGATCTCGATCCGCACATCACCAAAACGCAGTAACAGGCTGTTCTCCTCGGGCACACAGTCAAAACACCATGCGTAGTTTGGCTTTGCGGGATCGAGATCGAATTTGTCTTTCATCCATTGTCCGCCCCACACGCCGGGGTCGAAGAACGGCACCACGCGGAACGGCCGCTGGGTAGTTTGCTGCAGTCCGTGACGCAGCGCTTCACCGCTTACCATCGCAGGGCTGTCAACCGCGTTGGTGTCCAGCAGGAAATCGGCACGTTTCAGGAGGGGAGTTTTATGGCGGTCAAACACGCGCCATTCGATGAAAAAGGCCCGCTTGTAGCGGCGCAGAATATCTTCGCTTTCGTTGCTGGCGCCCCAGTTGCCCAGCTCGCCGGTGCGGAAACGCTGCTGGATTTCCCAGCGGGCTAAATCGGCGTACACCAGAATATCGCCCCCATGCACCAGCGCAGCGCCGGGGCCGTACACCACCACCAGGCCCTGCGCCTGATCCACTTCGTGACGGAGCGCGTCCAGCCTGTCTGGACAGAAAAATTCATTGAGCTGGTGGCAGGAGAGGACGCCGAACACGCGATCGTCCGTCAGATTCTGCGCCAGAAGATCGTGCAGATGCTTTTCGCTCAGGCGGGCTGCTTCGGCATTAACGAGCAGCGCCGGGCTTAGCTTATCGATCAGCTGTTCCCGCAGCTCTTCAAGCCGGACCCCGGGATAACAGTCAATCACCACGACGGTTTTGACCGCCTCCGCCAGCCGCGTTTTCAGCGCCTGCTGGATAGCCTGCCAGCCGGACCATGCCTGATCCTCCCATCCCGCGATCCGTACCTCGGGATACTTATCGTATGTCGCGTGCTTCATATATGGCTCCCTGATGTCGATAGCTATAGATTAATCGATTAACCTTGTACGGACACGTTGGTAAACGCGATTAACCCGCCATTTCCGGCATTTATCGGCGGGATATGCCGTTATCTGTGATGCTATTCACAGGGAGAAATGCATTTCGCAGGTTATTCGATTAATCTGTTCTGACGAGTTCTATCGAGGAGCGAACATGAGCACCGTAACCCTGGCCCAGGTGGCGCAGCGGGCCTCCGTCTCTACCGCCACTGTTTCTATGGTTTTACACAACCGGGGACGCATTTCGGACGCCACGCGCCAGCGGGTGATGCGGGCGCTGGACGAGCTGGGCTATGTCTACAACCAGACCGCCGCTAACCTGCGCAACCGCACCAGTAATATGGTTGGCCTGCTGCTGCACGACATCACCAACCCGTTTTACGGCGAGATGACGGCGGGGCTGAGCCAGGAGATGGAGCGGCACGAGCTGCTGCTGTTTCTCGCCAACAGCGAAGAGTCAGGCGATCGCCAGCAGAAGTTCGTCGACTCCTTAATGCGCAATAACGCCTGCGGTATGGTGCTGTGCGCCGCCCGCGAAACCCCACCGCTGTTTTTCGAAACGCTGAAGCGCCGCAATATTCCGGCGATTATGGTGGTGCGTCCGCTGGACGATGCGAGCTTTGATTTTGTCGGCACGGATAACTTTCTGGGCACGCAGCTGGCGACGCAGCATCTGTTACGGCTGGGCCACCGGCATATCGCCTTTATTGGCGGCAGTGAAAACTCCATCAGCCGCGCCCAGCGCATCGGCGGCTACAGCAGCAAGCTGCTGGAAAATCGTATACAGCCAGCCAGCGACTGGGTGGTCTCCGCCGCCGCCAGCCAGAGCGACGGGGCAAGAGCGGCGGAAGCGCTGCTGAGCCGCTACCCGGAGATCACCGCCGCCGTCTGCTATCAGGACATTGTGGCGCTGGGCGTTATGCAGACTTTACGCAAAATGGGGCGCACCCCGGGCAAGGATTTTGCGCTGGTGGGCTTTGACGACATCACCGAGGCAGCCCTTGTACAGCCTGCGTTGACCACGGTTTCGGTGGCTGCCAAAGAGATAGGCCGCAAGGCGGGAGAGCTGCTGTTCAGCCGCATCCAGGGCAACGATGAACCGCCAAAGCGCATTATCCTGCCGCCGACGCTGGTGGTGCGCGAGTCGTGTGGTTTCCGGTAATCCTTAATTTCAGTGGGCCTATCAAGGCTTTTACTGATAACTGCGGCGGTTTGTCATAAATTTCTAATTATCGGTGTTTTCGGCTGGCGGCCCGTCACGGCGCTGGGTAACCTGAGAACGTTTTGTAAGCAGATTAATTAAAGAGAGTGAATATGGACGAAGCACAGATCCGCGTCGCGATTGCGGGCGCGGGCGGTCGTATGGGACGACAACTTATTCAGGCGGCTTTGCAGCTGGATGGCGTACAGCTTGGCGCAGCCCTTGAGCGCGAAGGCTCCTCCCTGGTCGGCAGCGATGCGGGCGAGCTGGCCGGCGTGGCGAAAACAGGTGTGACCGTCAGCGATAGCCTTGAAAACGTGGTCAACGATTTTGACGTGTTTATCGATTTCACTCGCCCGGAAGGCACGCTGAGCCATCTGGCCTTTTGCCGCCAGCACGGCAAGGGGATGGTCATCGGTACAACCGGTTTTGACGAGGCGGGCAAGCAGGCAATTAACGAAGCTGCCGCTGACGTCCCCGTTGTCTTTGCCGCCAACTTCAGCGTTGGCGTGAACGTCATGCTCAAGCTGCTCGAGAAAGCGGCCAAGGTCATGGGCGACTACACCGACATCGAAATTATTGAAGCCCACCACCGCCATAAAGTGGATGCGCCGTCCGGCACCGCGCTGGCGATGGGGGAGGCCATTGCCCAGGCGATGGACAAAGATCTTAAAGAGTGCGCGGTTTATTCCCGCGAAGGCTATACCGGTGAGCGAGTGCCTGGAACCATTGGTTTCGCCACCGTACGCGCCGGGGACATTGTGGGTGAGCATACGGCGATGTTTGCAGATATCGGCGAGCGCATTGAAATTACTCATAAGGCCTCAAGCCGGATGACTTTTGCAAATGGCGCGGTTCGTTCCGCTTTATGGTTGAATGGCAAGAAAAATGGTCTCTATGACATGCGAAACGTGCTGGACCTCAATAGTTTATAGCAAGAATTACCCATCGTGATGTGGTTATTACAATCATAATTGTTTGATTGACAGGGCAATAATTTATTGCCCTTTTTATTTTTACATGTTTAATTGATTTTTTTGTCCAGATAGGCAAAACATAATGTCTTACTGTCAAAACGCGTTACGTAAATGTTATTTTTGACCATCTGGTCCACTTTTTGTAATCCTGGGTGATGGATTTCTATTCTTTCTGTCTCGCAACCGTTTACTTACCCTGAGTTAGCTAATCATTTCACCCCTCAATGTGCATATTTTTAATCAGAGCCTCAAAATAGACAGAAAAAGTTCGCTTTATGGTAGACTTTTGCCTGGCCAGTCCCTAGAATGCCGCCGTTTGTCAAAAATCCAAATGACAGGCTGTTTTGCATTGATTCCTGAATTCGTTTTGAATTAATATGCAAATGAATTGACTGTTTATTCCCTGGAGGGCGTTTTGATTAAGTCAGCAATATTGGTTCTGGAAGACGGAACCCAATTCCACGGTCGCGCCATTGGGGCATCAGGTACCGCCGTTGGGGAAGTCGTTTTCAATACCTCATTGACCGGTTATCAAGAAATCCTCACTGATCCTTCCTACTCCCGCCAAATCGTCACTCTTACTTATCCCCATATCGGCAACGTCGGCACCAACGCCGCTGATGAAGAATCCTCCCAGGTACATGCGCAAGGCCTCGTCATTCGTGACCTGCCGCTGATTGCCAGCAACTACCGCAATACCGAAGACCTCTCTTCTTATTTAAAACGCCATAACATCGTGGCGATTGCCGATATCGATACCCGTAAGCTGACCCGTTTGCTCCGTGAGAAAGGCGCTCAGAACGGCTGCATCATTGCTGGCGACAGCGTTGACGCGGCGCTGGCCCATGAGAAAGCAAAGGCTTTTCCTGGCCTGAACGGCATGGACCTCGCAAAAGAAGTGACAACGAAAGAGGCCTACGCCTGGCAGCAAGGTAGCTGGACGCTTGAGGGCGACCTGCCGGAAGCAGCGAAAGAAGAAGATTTACCTTTCCACGTGGTGGCCTATGACTACGGCGTGAAGCGCAACATTCTGCGCATGCTGGTGGACCGCGGCTGCCGCCTGACGATTGTTCCGGCGCAGACCTCCGCTGCGGAAGTGCTGAAGATGAACCCGGACGGCATCTTCCTCTCCAACGGTCCCGGTGACCCGGCGCCATGCGATTACGCCATCAGCGCCATTAAAGCCTTCCTGGAAACCGACGTGCCGGTCTTCGGCATCTGCTTAGGCCATCAGCTGCTGGCTCTGGCAAGCGGCGCGAAAACCGTGAAGATGAAGTTCGGCCACCATGGCGGCAACCACCCGGTCAAAGATCTGGATCGCGATTGCGTGATGATCACCGCCCAGAACCACGGCTTTGCGGTAGACGAAGCAACGCTGCCTGCGAACCTGCGCGTGACCCACAAGTCGCTGTTCGACGGCACCCTGCAGGGGATTCATCGTACCGATAAGCCAGCGTTCAGCTTCCAGGGCCACCCTGAAGCAAGCCCGGGGCCGCACGATGCCGCGCCGCTGTTCGACCACTTTATCGACTTGATCAAGCAGTACCGCACTACAGCCACTCTTTTCAGCAAGTAAGAATCAGGAGCCTTAAAAATGCCAAAACGTACAGATATAAAAAGCATCCTGATCCTTGGTGCAGGCCCGATTGTTATCGGCCAGGCGTGTGAGTTCGACTACTCCGGTGCCCAGGCGTGTAAAGCGCTGCGTGAAGAGGGCTACCGCGTTATCCTGGTGAACTCCAACCCGGCAACCATCATGACCGACCCGGAAATGGCCGATGCGACCTACATTGAGCCTATCCACTGGGAAGTGGTGCGCAAAATCATCGAAAAAGAGCGCCCGGACGCGGTGCTGCCAACCATGGGCGGCCAGACCGCGCTGAACTGCGCGCTGGAGCTCGAACGTCAGGGCGTGCTCGCCGAGTTTGGCGTCACCATGATTGGTGCCACAGCCGATGCGATTGATAAAGCAGAAGACCGCCGCCGCTTCGACGTGGCAATGAAAAAAATCGGTCTCGACACCGCACGCTCCGGCATTGCCCACACCATGGAAGAAGCGCTGGCGGTTGCCGCCGACGTGGGCTATCCGTGCATTATTCGCCCCTCGTTCACCATGGGCGGCACCGGCGGCGGTATCGCCTACAACCGCGAAGAGTTTGAAGAGATTTGCGAGCGCGGTCTGGATCTTTCCCCAACCAAAGAGCTGCTGATTGACGAGTCGCTGATTGGCTGGAAAGAGTACGAGATGGAAGTGGTGCGCGATAAAAACGACAACTGCATCATCGTCTGCTCTATCGAAAACTTCGACCCGATGGGCATCCACACCGGTGACTCCATCACCGTGGCCCCGGCCCAGACCCTGACCGACAAAGAATACCAAATCATGCGTAACGCCTCGATGGCGGTGCTGCGTGAAATCGGCGTAGAAACCGGCGGTTCAAACGTGCAGTTCTCGGTTAACCCGAAAAACGGCCGTCTGATTGTTATCGAAATGAACCCGCGCGTTTCCCGCTCCTCGGCGCTGGCCTCAAAAGCAACCGGCTTCCCGATTGCGAAAGTGGCGGCGAAGCTGGCGGTGGGCTACACCCTCGACGAGCTGATGAACGACATCACCGGCGGCAAAACCCCGGCCTCGTTCGAGCCGTCTATCGACTACGTTGTGACCAAAATCCCTCGCTTCAACTTCGAGAAGTTTGTTGGCGCGAACGACCGCCTGACGACGCAGATGAAATCCGTGGGCGAAGTGATGGCGATTGGCCGCACGCAGCAGGAATCCCTGCAAAAAGCGCTGCGCGGTCTGGAAGTGGGCGCGACGGGTTTTGATCCGAAAGTCAATCTGGATGACCCGGAAGCGCTGACCAAAATCCGCCGCGAGCTGAAAGACGCGGGCGCTGACCGTATCTGGTACGTGGCCGACGCCTTCCGTGCTGGCCTGTCCGTCGACGGCGTATTCAACCTCACCAACATCGACCGCTGGTTCCTGGTGCAGATTGAAGAGCTGGTGCGCCTGGAAGAAAAAGTGGAAGAGCTGGGGATCACCGGCCTGGACTACGACTTCCTGCGTATGCTCAAGCGTAAAGGCTTCGCCGATGCGCGCCTGGCTAAACTGGCTGGCGTGCGCGAGTCTGAAATCCGCAAGCTGCGTGAACAGCATAATCTGCACCCGGTTTATAAGCGCGTTGATACCTGCGCGGCGGAGTTTTCTACCGATACCGCCTACATGTACTCCACTTATGAAGACGAGTGCGAAGCCAACCCGAACAGCGACCGCGACAAGATTATGGTGCTGGGCGGCGGGCCGAACCGTATCGGTCAGGGCATCGAGTTCGACTACTGCTGCGTACACGCCTCGCTGGCGCTGCGTGAAGATGGTTACGAGACCATCATGGTTAACTGCAACCCGGAAACCGTTTCTACCGACTACGACACCTCCGACCGCCTGTACTTCGAGCCGGTAACCCTGGAGGACGTGCTGGAAATCGTCCGCGTTGAAAAGCCAAAAGGCGTTATCGTGCAGTACGGCGGCCAGACTCCGCTGAAACTGGCTCGTGAACTGGAAGCCGCTGGCGTGCCGATTATCGGCACCAGCCCGGACGCCATCGACCGCGCCGAAGACCGCGAGCGCTTCCAGCACGCGGTTGACCGCCTGAAGCTGAAACAGCCTGCCAACGCTACCGTGACCGCAATCGAAATGGCGGTAGAGAAAGCGGCGCATATCGGGTATCCGCTGGTCGTTCGTCCTTCTTATGTGCTGGGCGGCCGCGCGATGGAAATCGTCTATGACGAAGCCGACCTGCGTCGTTACTTCCAGACCGCCGTTAGCGTCTCTAACGATGCGCCGGTGCTGCTGGACCGCTTCCTGGACGACGCGGTTGAAGTAGACGTCGACGCTATCTGCGACGGCGAAACCGTGCTGATTGGCGGCATCATGGAGCACATTGAGCAGGCGGGCGTGCACTCCGGCGACTCCGCATGTTCCCTGCCAGCCTATACGCTGAGCAAAGAGATCCAGGACGTGATGCGCCAGCAGGTGCAGAAACTGGCTTTCGAGCTGCAGGTTCGCGGCCTGATGAACGTGCAGTTTGCGGTGAAGGACAACGAGGTTTACCTGATTGAAGTGAACCCACGCGCCGCCCGTACCGTACCGTTCGTCTCCAAGGCAACTGGTATGGCGCTGGCGAAAGTTGCCGCGCGCGTAATGGTTGGCCAGACGCTGGTTGAGCAGGGCATGACGAAAGAGATCATCCCGCCGTACTACTCTGTCAAAGAAGTGGTGCTGCCGTTCAACAAGTTCCCGGGCGTCGACCCGCTGTTAGGGCCAGAGATGCGCTCTACCGGTGAAGTGATGGGCGTGGGCCGCACCTTCGCAGAAGCCTTCTCCAAGGCGATGCTAGGCAGCCAGTCCACCATGCGTAAACCTGGCCGTGCGCTGCTCTCCGTTCGTGAAGGCGACAAAGAGCGCGTCGTTGACCTGGCCGCCAAGCTGCTGAAACAGGGCTTTGAGCTGGACGCCACCCACGGCACGGCAATCGTGCTGGGCGAAGCGGGCATCAACCCGCGGCTGGTGAACAAGGTGCATGAAGGTCGTCCGCACATTCAGGACCGCATCAAGAACGGCGAATATACCTACATCATCAATACCACTGCGGGCCGCCAGGCGATTGAGGATTCCAAGCTCATCCGCCGCAGCGCGCTGCAGTATAAAGTGCATTACGACACCACGCTGAACGGCGGCTTCGCCACTGCGATGGCGATGAACGCCGACGCGACCGAGAAGGTGATTTCAGTGCAGGAAATGCACGCGCAAATCACGAAGTAATTTTGCTACGCTAAGTTATCCCTCAGCCCACCGCGGCGCTGAGGGATCCCCACAAATCAGCGCTAATAAACCAAGCCTATAATTCGCCAGGTTTTGGCGAGATGGCTACGAACTGTGCTCAGTGCGGTTCTGACCGATAACAAAGGCCTGCCTTAAATGGACTGCACCCCAAAAGTTGGACACCCAACTGAGTAAGGTGCATTTTTTTATGGGGTCACTCCAGAAAAGTCAGGGCTTTGATCTAAAGCGAGGACTTCGATCCTTAGAGCGGCTTTATGCATCGGAAGAGGAAGCTGAAGGGGGGCTTTTACCTGGACCACTGGACGGTAAGCTGATTTATTTTTAACCATACTATGGTTATGATGCTAACAATATCAATACTCTAAATAAGGGATTATGATTAGTAAAGTGATAGGGGCTCATATCGTTCGGATAACGTCTGTCTTCAATCAAGGATGAATGACTATGGCAACTGGATACGTTTTATGTCTGGGAGACAAAACAACCTGCGGCGGTCAGATAATTAGCGGCAATCCGGACAGGAGAGCGCATTCAAGACCAATAGCCCGTCATGGTGATGCTGTCACCTGTGGTAAACATGATGGGCAATACAAAATTATAGGTGGCATCAGTTTTATGACTGATGTGGAAGGGGCTTCCCGAAGGGCTATAGCCGGAACGCTGGATAGCGTAAGTAGCTGTCCCTGCCGCTCAAGATTTATTGTCACGAAATATCCGGCAATAAAGTATGAAAATGAGCGTCGTGGCGCGGTTTCAAATATGGGAGCTTCTGGTACACAAAAAGCAGCAGCCGTTGCTGCCGCCAGTAGCATTGCGGCATCAGCTTTAACAGCTACAGTCGTCCCTGTGTTTGCCAAGTCCAGCATGCGTGGAAGCGGGAATACTGATGCCGGAGAGCAACAGGAACCCCATACTAATTTCGCTGCGATGGCATTTTATCAGGCAGTTCCACCTGCCGAACCTGCATCAGAGAAAGATGTGGTCCAGCACGCCCAGACAGCGAAGAAAAAGAATCCTGTTGAAGATATACCGAAACCGAAGAAGCGAAGCGCCCTGTATAAATGGCGGTTCGGTCATCATGAAGAAACTGAATACCAGCGGGCAACGGCTGCAGCGACGAGTGCTGCTAATATTCAGACGGCTGTTGAAGGTGCCAGCGTTCTTGGGTTGGTAGGTGGAAGTGCCATTACGTCAGGAACATGGGCGGTAAAGTTTGGGGAAATGGCGGCAGGGCTCGGAAGGGTCGCAGCCAGTGGCCCCGGAGCCCCCATCGCAGCAGTCGTGATGGGAATGATGCCCGGAAAGCTCAATGACGGAGAACAGGACTTTATTGACCGGATGCATCTGGAACAGATGCGTGAAGCCCCAAGCCGCGTGCGGTATACGTGGAAACAGGATGATAAAGGTCATCCGGTTCCTCATGGCTGGCATACACCACCGAGAAAGGATATGGTGCGTGTGCGCAAAATGGAGTGGGACAGCAGCCGGAAGGCGTATACGTTCACTACAGAGGAAGATCCGCGTATAATGATCATCTGGACGCCAGAAAGTTCAGGTGTCAATGTTCTTTCAAATACAGGCAACCAGAACCCGGTAAGGATACCAAATCCGGTAGTTGTTGATCCATTGCCGGAAAACGCCAGCATTGAGGCTACAACCAGCCCTGCACCGGAAGAGAAGACATTTGCAGATTATATTCTTGTTCTGCCAATATCAGATATTCCACCAATATATATTTATTTAAATAAAAGGCCCGAAGATCCTATTTGGACTCAAAGAAAGAAGGTTACACAAGTTGAAAACGCATACTACCACTGGAAAAAACATGGTTCGGAGTTTCCGGAGTTAACCAACTCTAAAGAGTATGTTGATGCTACTCATGATTTTGTTAATAACCCTCCAGAAGGAACGCTGGAAAAAACAAGAAGTAATGGTGATATCCTTTTATATCATCCTGAAAGTAATACGTTGGGTATCAAATCTCAAGATGGTGCTCCAAGAACGATGTTTAAACCAGCTGACAAAATGGATTACTGGAATGATCAATAAATTTTACCCATGCCCGTGCTGCGGGAAACTGGTGTTTGAGGCTTTAGGTGAACACGATATTTGCCCCAACTGTAATTGGGAAGATGATCCTTTTCAATCTAGAAACCCTGACAGAAAGGGCGGGGCAAATAAAATGAGCCTCAATGAAGCTAAAGAGACCTATCAACAAGGTAAAGCAGTGAGGTAAAGGGCATTTGGATGAAATAATGAATCGTTCGATACATTTATGCCCTTGTTGCCATAAATATGAGTTTTCGGAAGTTGGGAGCTATGAAATTTGTCCAGTTTGCAACTGGGAAGATGATCCTGTTCAAGAAGAAGATCCAAGTTATGGCGGTGGAGCTAATGTCATGAGTTTAAACGAGGCCCATAAAGCCTATACTGAAGGACGTAAAGTCAAATAATTAACACTGATTTAATTAGGCAGCACAACATACTCTGTGTGCTGCTTCATTCCTTATTCCTTCGAACATATAGTCAAAGCACCCCTGACCCTAACCGCGAATAGTGAACCGGAAAGTGATATCAATTGACTGAAAGCATAAAGCTCGCCTAATTTTCCTTAAACGGGCTGTGCTAAATATGACTTCTGTTACTGAACTCGAGTTCCATCGATATCTGTAGTAAATTTTTGTTAATAAAATTATAATGCAGTTTATTCCTGTCTCTAACCTATTCACTTGTGATATTAATAATAAATAAGACAATTAAAAGAAAATGAAACCATCAAATTATGCTCTTATTCTGATTTTCATGATTTTACGACATTCATCACTTTTAAGCTAAATCAGAAATCGTTTAATATTGCATCAGCGTAACCATAAATATGACAAGGAAATGGGATATGAAATGTCAATATCCCGTTGGGCTTACTGCGGAGATTTCGGCAAGTTAAGTCTTAAGGGACAGGAGAAAGGGCGAATGGGAGCGATGGGTTTTTACCTGCGGGTCGGTGATTCGACTACCTGCGGGGGAAAGATACTGACCGGGGACGAAACGCTCAGCTGGTATGGTGTGGCGGGAGCACGGGAGGGTGACGCCGTGTCTTGCGGCAAACATCCGGGAACATACAATATTCTGGGTGGCACATCTGATACATGGGACGAAGGCAGAAGGCTGGCAGGAACGCTGGACAGCGTAAGTTCCTGTCCGTGCAGGGCAAGGTTCATCCAGTCAATCCCGGATTGCTATATCAAGGATGATACGCCCGAAGAGCCGGCAGAAAAGGCGCGATTGCTTGCTCTTGTCACTCTGCGGGAAGAGCAGGAGCAGCAGAAAGCATTGGAAAAACGACTGGCGGAAGAACGTGACCGCAATCGCGTGTTCGCCAAATCCTGCCTTCGCGGTGAGGGCTGTAATGATGCCGGGGAAGAGCAGGAGCCGCATACCAATTTTGCTTCAATGGCATTTTATCAGGCTGTTCCTCCTGCCGATCCTGCATCAGATACTGATGTTCCCCAACATGCTCAGACCGCCAGGAAAAAGAAACCTGCTGAAGATATTCCAAAGCCGAAAAAGCGAAGCGCCCTGTATAAATGGCTGAATGGTGATCATGAAGAAATCAAATACCAGCGGGCAACCGCCGCCGCTACAAGTGCTGCTAACGCCCAGATGGCTGTTGAAGGTGCCAGCGTTCTTGGGTTGGTAGGTGGAAGTGCCATTACGTCAGGAACATGGGCGATAAAGTTTGGGGAAATGGCAACCGGACTCGGAAAAATAGCCGCCAGCGGTCCCGGTGCCCCCATCGCAGCAGTCGTGATGGGAATGATGCCCGGAAAGCTCAATGACGGTGAACAGGACTTTATTGACCGGATGCGTCTGGAACAGATGCGTGAAGCTCCAAGCCGCGTGCGGTATACATGGGAGCAGGATGATAAAGGTCATCCTGCTCCTCATGGCTGGCATACACCACCGGGAAAGGATATGGTGCGTGTGCGCAAAATGGAGTGGGACAGCAGCCGAAAAGCGTATACGTTCACCACAGAAGAAGATCCGCGTATAACAATCATCTGGACGCCAGAAGGTTCAGGTGTCAATGTTCCTTCAAATACAGGCAACCAGAACCCGGTAAGGATACCAAATCCGGTAGTTGTTGATCCCTTGCCGGAAAACGCCAGCATTGAGGCAACAACCAGCCCTGCGCCGGAGGAAATGAATTTTGCGGATTACATTCTTGTTCTGCCACTACCTAATATTCCACCGATATATATTTATCTGAATGATGATCATAAATATCATGTGGCTCCAAAGGGAAATCCTCCATTACCTGCCTTCCCTGATGCTAAAACAGCTAAAAAAAGGACCCCAGTTAAGGGCGGGGGATCATTACGTTCAAGATGGAAAGATCCTAAAGGGCGTATCTATGAATGGGATTCACAACACGGTACGGTCGAAATTTATGATCGTTCAGGGCGTAATCATTTAGGCGAGTTTGACCCAATAACAGGTGAGCAAACTAAACCAGCAGATCCGACAAGAAAGGTTGAAAAATGACAATTGTTTATACTATTGATGCTTTCGAACGTGTAGATGAACTACTCGTCTTCGAAATCGATATACCAAAAGAAAAACTCCCGGAAATAGCTAAAGTCATGGTTTGGACGGATGAAGACTATAGTGACTTTAATGCAGGGATCGGTGGATGGGATCTTACCAGCCAACAGGTCAAGGCAATTGAGAAAATCTTGGATAAAAACTTTTTCCAAGAAGATTTGGATTTTCAAATATCAGGTGGGGAAATCTGAAATAGAGTTATCCTCGCTTTAAAGCGCGTTTTCAATTATCTATCCAACATAAGCAGCACAACACACCTTGTGTGCTGCTTCGTCCCTTATCCCTTAGAACATCCAGCCAAAGCACCCCAACTGTGGTTTTCCATCGCTCACCGCCACCACCAATCAATTGATATAAAAGATCGATAATTTATTATTGATAGTTTTTTGTCGATTGGAAACGGCTTATCGATCGATCATTTAATTGCTTTAATCGATCGATTTCATATGTTTGATGGGTTTTAGCTATCGTTTGTTTTTTATAGATCGATTTAAACGATATGACGAACATCAAAAATAATTCAATTCTATCAATTGGTTAAACAGTCGGTTTGTGGTTTAGGTGCGATCCGGTTGGGAATAGGGTCACTGATCCTACCCGCGAATAGTGGACACGAGACTAAGTGAGTAAACTCTCAACCAGAGGTGACTCACATGACAAAAACAGTATCAACCAGCAAAAAGCCCCGTAAACAGCATTCCCCTGAATTTCGCAGTGAAGCCCTGAAACTCGCTGAATGCATCGGTGTTGCTGCCGCAGCCCGTGAACTCAACGTGTACGAATCACAACTTTATAACTGGCGCAGTAAACAGCAGCAACAGCTCTCATCCTCTGAGCGTGAAAATGAACTCGCTGCTGAAAATGCTCGTCTCAAACGCCAGTTGGCGGAACGGGACGAGGAGCTGGCCATTCTCCAAAAGGCCGCGACATACTTCGCGAAGCGCCTGAAATGAAGTATGTCTTTATTGAAAAACATCAGGCTGAGTTCAGCATCAAAGCCATGTGTCGCGTCCTCCGGGTGGCCCGCAGCGGCTGGTATGCGTGGGCTCAGCGGCGTGCGAGGCTAAACTCACGCCAGCAGTTCCGTCTGAGTAGTGACAGCGCCGTGCACGAGGCTTTTCACCGGGCAAAACAGCGCTACGGCGCACCGCGCCTGACCGATGAACTGCATGCTCAGGGTTACCGCTTCAGCGTGAAAACCGTGGCAGCCAGCCTGCGTCGTCAGGGGCTTCGGGCGAAAGCTTCACGGAAGTTCAGTCCGGTCAGTTACCGCGAGCATGACCTGCCGGTGTCGGAGAACCTGCTGAAGCAGGATTTTTACGCCAGCGGTCCAAACCAGAAATGGTCGGGTGACATCACCTACTTACGTACTGATGAAGGCTGGCTATATCTGGCTGTCGTCATCGATCTGTGGTCACGTGCTGTTATCGGCTGGTCAATGTCATCACGGATGACGGCACAGCTGGCCTGCGATGCGCTACAGATGGCGTTGTGGCGACGTAAGCGCCCGGAAAATGTCATCGTTCACACCGACCGTGGTGGGCAGTACTGCTCAGCGGATTATCAGGCGCTACTGAAGCGGCATAACCTGCGCGGTAGCATGAGTGCAAAGTGTTGTTGTTACGATAATGCCTGTGCAGAAAGCTTCTTCCGCTCACTGAAAGTCGAATGTATCCACGGTGAACGCTTTATCAGCCGGGAAATGATGCGGACGACGGTGTTTAATTATATCGGGTGTGATTACAATCGGTGGCGTCGCCACAGTGCCTGTGGCGGACTCAGCCCGGAACAATTTGAAAATCTGAATCTCGCTTAGGACCGTGTCTACATTACGTGGGTAGGATCAGTTTCGCGTCTGTCGTGACCAACTTTTGGGGTTCGCTGCTCTCGCCGCTTGATAGACCTTATCTCGTTGTGACAACAGCACCCTGTCCTCACCTGTATGCCGCTGTAGCGGCGTCACATAACCTATGCCACTGTGCCGGTGCTCTTCGTTATACCAATGGGTAAACTTATCTACCCAGATCCGCGCTTCTTCCTGCGTTTTGAACGCCTGAAGAGGGCCACTGAGGAACATATTTCAACGTGCGGAACAACGACTCCACATACGCATTATCATTGCTCACACGCGGTCGGCTGTGTGAAGACGAGATATTCAGTTCTGCCAGCTTCACCTGCAGGGTCTGCGACTTCATTGACACTTACCGATCGGCAATGAGCTTCGGCGGGTTTTTTTATTGTCCCCACTTCTTCAGAGTGTTCTGTATTTTCCGCTGGAGGCGGAAATTCCTGCTAAAGTTTTCAGGTACATAGTGAGAAACGACGACAAACAGGGAGAGCAACATGCAAAACAAAATTCTGATGGCTTCCATCTTCGCTGCCGCAACGCTGTTTACCGTGGCCGGCTGTTCGTCTAATCAGGCGGTGAAAACGAGCGACGGCAAAACTATCGTCACCGACGGCAAACCGCAGGTAGATGACGACACGGGTCTGGTTTCCTATAAAAATGCTGAAACCGGCAAGACCGAGCAGATCAACCGCGACCAGGTGAAGTCGATGGGCGAACTGGATAACTAATTCAGATTTTATCGCTTACCCCGTCAACATTATTGACTATTAGCCCGTTGATTTACTGTCTACACTCTTTGAGAAAAGAAGGCAGTAAAACAACAGGCTAATTCATGATTTTAATTATCTATGCGCACCCCTATCCCCGGCACTCTCACGCCAACCGAAAAATGATTGAACAGGCATCGCTGCTGCCCGATGTCGAAATCCGCTCTCTGTACGAACTCTATCCTGACTTCAATATTGATATCGCCGCTGAACAGGAGGCGCTAAGCCGTGCCGATCTGGTCATCTGGCAGCATCCGATGCAGTGGTACAGCATGCCGCCGCTGATGAAATTGTGGATCGATAAAGTGCTTGCCCACGGCTGGGCCTATGGCCACGGTGGCAATGCGCTGCATGGCAAACATGTGATGTGGGCGGTGACCACCGGCGGAGGGGACGGCCATTTTGATTTAGGGGACCATCCCGGCTTTCAGGTGCTGGGCCAGCCGCTGCAGGCGACCGCACTCTATTGCGGCATGAACTGGCAGCCGGGCTTTGCCATTCATTTCACTTTTGTTTGCGATGAGAACACCCTTGAGGTGCAGGCCGAACAGTATAAGCAGCGGCTGACGGAATGGCGGGAGGCGAACCATGGATAGCCACAGCATGATTCAGGTACTTATTTACCTCGGTGCCGCCGCGCTAATCGTCCCTGTCGCCGTGCGGCTGGGGTTAGGTTCGGTGCTTGGCTACCTGATTGCGGGCTGCATTATTGGGCCGTGGGGGCTGCGGCTGGTCACGGACGCCGGGACAATTATGCACTTTGCGGAAATCGGCGTGGTGCTGATGCTGTTTGTTATCGGTCTTGAGCTTGATCCGCGTAGACTCTGGACGCTGCGCGCCTCGGTGTTTGGCGGCGGCGCGTTACAAATGATCGCCTGCGGAGTTTTCCTCGGGCTGTTCTGCATGCTGATGGGGCTCGGCTTGCAGGTTGCGATGCTGATAGGCCTGACCCTTGCGCTATCGTCCACAGCGATCGCCATGCAGGCGATGAACGAACGTAATCTGACGCTTTCCGTCATGGGGCGCGGCGCCTTCGCCGTATTGTTGTTTCAGGATATCGCCGCCATTCCGCTGGTGGCGATGATCCCCCTGCTGGCAACCAGCGGGGCGACCACCACGCTTGCCGCTTTTTCTATATCAGCCTTAAAGGTGGTCGGCGCGCTGGCGTTGGTGGTGGTTCTGGGGCGCTACGTGACTCGCCCGGTTCTGCGCTTTGTGGCCCGCTCCGGCCTGCGCGAAGTTTTCAGCGCAGTGGCACTCTTTCTCGTATTTGGCTTCGGGTTATTGCTTGAAGAGGCGGGGCTATCCATGGCGATGGGAGCATTTCTGGCGGGCGTGCTGCTGGCAAGCTCCGAATATCGCCACGCGCTGGAAAGCGATATCGAACCGTTTAAGGGCCTGCTGCTCGGCCTGTTCTTTATCGGCGTCGGCATGTCGATAGATTTCGGTACGTTGATGGATAATCCGTTGCGCATCATTACGCTGCTGATGGGCTTCCTGGTGATTAAATGTCTGATGCTGTGGCTCGTCGCGAAAACCCTGAGGGTGCCGCGCAGGCAGCGACGCTGGTTTGCCGTGCTGCTGGGGCAGGGCAGCGAATTTGCCTTTGTGATTTTCGGCACCGCCAGAATGGCGGAGGTGCTTGACGACGGCTGGTCAAAATCCCTGACGCTGGCGGTTGCGCTGTCAATGGCGGCTACGCCGCTGCTGTTGGTGCTGCTCAGCCGCATGGAAAAATCGGGCAAAGAGCAGGCCCGCGAAGCGGATGAAATTGATGAAGAGCAGCCGCGGGTGATTATTGCGGGCTTCGGCCGCTTCGGGCAAATCGCCGGGCGCCTGCTGCTGACCAGCGGAGTGAAAATGGTGGTGCTCGATCACGACCCGGACCATATCGAAACGCTGCGCAAATTTGGCACCAAGGTGTTTTATGGCGATGCGACGCGGGTCGATCTGCTGGAATCAGCGGGTGCGGCAAAAGCCGAGGTGCTGATCAACGCCATTGACGATCCCGAGGCCAACCTTCAGCTCTCTGAAATGGTGCAGGAACACTTCCCGAATCTGCGGGTTATCGCCAGGGCGCGCGACCTCGATCACTTTATTCGTCTGCGCCAGGCGGGTGTTGAACAGCCGGAGCGTGAAACCTTCGAAAGCTCGCTGAAAGTTGGGCGGCGCGCGCTTGAGGCGCTGGGCGTTGGCAGCTATGAGGCCCGTGAACGTGCCGATCACTTCCGTCGCTTCAATACCCAGATGGTGGAAGAGATGGTGATTGCCGCAGATATGCCCGCACGGGCGGACGTGCTTAAACGTACCAGCGCGATGCTGACGGAGGTCATTAACGAAGACCGCGCCCATCTCAACGTGATTCAGCGACACGGCTGGCAGGGCACGGAAGAGGGCGTTCACAGCGGCAGGCTTGCGGACGAACCACCGGCGAAACCGGAAGAGTGATATTGCGCCCAAATAGCGCTAACTCATTGTTCGCGCTGGCCCCCTCTGCTAACGGAAGAGGTTACTGCTTTGCAGAACAAAAAAATTTCTTCCGGCAGGGGGATCGGGCAGTCGACGAAAGATTGCGCTTTCCGTATAGTGGCGGCAATTTTTTCACCACCCTTGGGTTAATAGAATGATCAGTCTGATTGCTGCATTAGCGGTAGATCGCGTTATAGGCATGGAAAACGCCATGCCCTGGGACATACCTGCCGATCTGGCCTGGTTTAAACGTAACACGTTAAATAAACCGGTCGTGATGGGACGTCTGACCTGGGAATCTATCGGCCGTCCGCTGCCTGGCCGTAAAAATATTGTCATCAGCAGTAAGCCGGGCACCGACGACCGGGTTGTGTGGGTCAGCTCGGTTGAGGACGCTATCAGCGCCTGCGGCGACGCCGAAGAGGTGATGGTGATCGGCGGTGGCCGCGTTTACGAACAGTTCCTGCCGAAAGCGCAGCGCCTGTATCTGACGCACATTGATGCGGAAGTCGAAGGGGATACGCACTTCCCGGATTACGATCCGGACGAGTGGCAGTCAACGTTCAGCGAATTCCACGATGCCGACGAGCAAAACTCGCACGGCTACTGTTTTGAAATTCTGGAACGTCGCTAAAACGGAAATCTGGAGCGGTTGTTGTGTCGGATGACGCTACGCTTATCCGACCTACGACTGCTTATCCGACCAACGTAAAAAAACCCGGTTTTCACCGGGTTTTTTTATGAGGCTATTGCGGTATCACCGCCGCCAACGTCGGCTTTACGGTTTGAGGGCTGCACAAAATACGCTTTATCTTCCCAGCGCAGACAGGTTAAATCCCCGCCCCAGCAGCAGCCGGTATCCAGCCCGAAGATCCCCTCCGGCGTCCCTTTTCCTTCAAGCGAAGCCCAATGGCCGAAGACTACAGAATAGGCGGCGGTAACCGGACCGGGAATCGCAAACCACGGCTTGAGCGGCGCAGGCGCGCTTTCCGGCGTATCTTTGCAGTACATGTCCAGTTGGCCGTTCGGGAAGCAGTAACGCATACGGGTCAGGGAGTTGGTGATGAACCGCAAACGCGCAAGCCCCGACAGCTCCGGAGACCAGTTGTTCGGCATATCACCGTACATGGCGTCCAGGAACAGCGGATAGCTGTCGCTCGACAGTACGGCTTCGACATCGCGGGCGCAGGCTATTGCGGTGTCGATATCCCACTGCGGAGTAATACCCGCGTGGGCCATCACCAGCATTTTTTCGTTATCCACCTGGACTAGCGGCTGGCGGCGCAGCCAGTTCAGCAGCTCGTCAACGTCCGGAGCTTCAAGCAGTTGCGAAACGCGGTCTTTCGGCTTGTTCCGGCTAATGCCTGCATACACCGCCAGCAGGTGCAGGTCATGATTGCCGAGCACCAGGCGCACGCTGTCGCCCAAGCCGCGCACGTAGCGCAGGACTTCAAGCGAACCGGGGCCGCGCGCGACTAAATCGCCCGTCAGCCATAAAGTATCTTTGCCAGGCGTAAATTCAACCTGTTGCAGCAGGGCGATAAGTTCATCGTAACAGCCGTGAACATCGCCAATCAGGTATGTTGACATCGTATCAGTGAATGAAGGCTGGAATGGCCAGACGGAAGACGGGAATAGCGACGCGGAATGCCTCGCCCTGAGAATCGACCATTTCATAATGGCCTTGCATGGTGCCCAGCGGCGTTTCAAGCACAGCACCGCTGGTATAGCTATATTCGTTGCCCGGCTCGATGTGCGGCTGAACGCCAATCACGCCTTCGCCCTGCACTTCGGTTTCGTGACCGTTGCCGTTAGTGATTAGCCAGTAACGACCCAGAAGCTGCACCGGTGTTCGCCCCAGGTTTCGGATGGTTACGGTATAAGCAAAGACGAAACGTTCGTTCTCCGGGGAGGACTGGGATTCGATATAGACGCTTTGTACCTGAACGCATACGCGGGGCGAATTCAACATCGTTAACTCTCCTGCGGCTGAGGATGTTCAGCCAGATAGTTTGCCAGCTGGCAATACTGGGCGACTGAGATGTTCTCAGCGCGGAGGGTCGCGTCGACGCCCAGCTCTGCCATTACCTCAGCGCTAAACAGATGGCCAAGGCTGTTGCGAATCGTTTTGCGGCGCTTGTTAAAGGCCTCAGTCGTGATGCGGCTTAACACGCGCAGCTCTTTGACCGGATGCGGGATGGTGGCATGAGGCACCAGGCGCACCACGGCGGAATCCACTTTCGGCGCAGGCGTAAAGGCCGTTGGCGGCACTTCCAGCACCGGGATCACGTTGCAATAATATTGCGCCATCACTGATAAACGACCATACGCTTTACTGTTTGGTCCTGCAACCAGACGGTTGACCACCTCTTTTTGCAGCATGAAGTGCATGTCCGCAATGGCATCAGTATAGCTAAAGAGATGGAACATCAACGGCGTAGAGATGTTGTACGGCAGGTTACCGAACACGCGCAGCGGCTGGCCGATTTTCTTCGACAGCTCCGCGAAGTCCATGGTCATGGCATCCTGCTGATAAATAGTCAGCTTCGGTGCGAGAAACGGATGCGTTTGCAGACGGGCCGCCAGATCGCGGTCGAGTTCGATAACGGTCATTTCGTCCAGGCGTTCACCCACAGGCTCGGTTAATGCACCGAGGCCGGGGCCAATTTCAACCATCGCCTGGCCTTTCTGCGGATTTATAGCGGAGACAATACTGTCGATAACGAACTGGTCATTAAGGAAGTTTTGTCCAAAACGTTTACGGGCTAAGTGGCCCTGGTGGACGCGAGTATTCATTGAGTATTTGTAATCATTTTGATGGCGAGATTAAGCGCCGTAGTAAAACTGCCGACATCGGCTTTCCCCTGGCCTGCCAGCTCTAGCGCTGTGCCATGGTCAACCGAAGTGCGGATAAAAGGTAAGCCTAACGAGATATTCACCGCGCGACCAAAGCCCTGATATTTCAGAACCGGTAATCCCTGGTCGTGATACATCGCCAGTACTGCATCGGCGTGGTTGAGATACTTTGGCTGAAAGAGTGTATCAGCAGGCAGCGGACCGGACAGATTCATACCCAGCGCGCGCATCTCGTTTAGTACCGGGATTATCGTATCGATCTCTTCCGTGCCCATGTGTCCGCCTTCCCCTGCATGAGGGTTCAGGCCGCACACCAGAACGTGAGGCTGCGGAATACCAAACCTGGTTTGCAGGTCATGATACAGGATGGTGATTATCTGGCGTAATAAATCTGGCGTAATTGCCTCAGAAATGGCTTTCAGCGGCAAATGCGTGGTTGCAAGCGCTACGCGAAGTTCTTCGGTTGCGAGCATCATCACAACTTTTTCGCTGTCTGAGCGCGCTTCAAAGAACTCGGTATGACCGATAAACGGAATACCCGCATCGTTGATGATGCCCTTGTGAACCGGCCCGGTAATCAGTGCGGCAAATTCGCCGCTTGTGCAACCGTCACAGGCGCGGGCGAGCGTTTCGACAACATAGAGGCTGTTGCGGACATCAAGCTGGCCTGGTACCACTGGAGCATGCAAAGCAACGGGCAGAATCGTTAGCGTACCTGCTGCCTGTGGCTGTGGTGCCTGGTCGGGCTGGTAAGGAATCAGGGTCAACGGGAGGTTCAGCGTGGCGGCTCGTTCGAGCAGTAATTCAGGGGAGGCGCAGACGACCAGTTCAACGGGCCAGTCGCGGCCTGCCAGCGCGATAGCCAGGTCGGGACCAATCCCGGCGGGTTCGCCGGGAGTGATGGTCACACGGGCAATATTAGCCATTGCTGCCGATAATCTTCACGTAAGCGCTGGCACGCTGTTCCTGCATCCAGGTCTGCGCTTCTTCAGAGAACTTACGGTTAAACAGCATGCGATAAGCACGATCTTTCTGCGCCGCGTCGGTTTTATCCACTTTGCGAGTATCCAGCAGCTCGATTAAGTGCCAGCCGAAGGAGGAGTGCACCGGCTCGCTGGTCTGGCCCTTATTCAGCTTCATGATTGCGTCGCGGAAGGCCGGATCGTAGATGTCCGGAGAAGCCCAGCCCAAATCGCCGCCCTGGTTGGCTGAACCAGGATCGTCAGAGAACTCTTTTGCGGCTTTTTCGAAGGTGATTTTACCACTCTTGATGTCGGCTGCGATTTGCTCAAGCTTCTGGCGCGCCTGCTGATCGGTCATGATCGGTGATGGCTTAAGCAGGATGTGACGTGCGTGAACTTCAGTCACAGAGATGCTCTGGGTCTGACCGCGCAGATCGTTAACCTTCAGGATATGGAAACCGACGCCGGAACGAACGGGACCAATAACGTCGCCTTTCTTCGCGGTAGCCAGCGCCTGAGCGAAGATGGACGGCAGTTCCTGGAGACGGCCCCAGCCCATCTGGCCGCCCTTCAGCGCCTGCTGATCGGCAGAATAGGTGATAGCAAGCTTGCCGAAGTCCGCACCGCTTTGTGCCTGGGAAACAATGTCACGCGCCTGTTTTTCCGCATCGTCAACCTGAGCGGAGGTTGGGTTTTCCGGCAGGGCAATCAGGATGTGGCTCAGGTTCAGCTCGGTGCTGCTGTCGTTCTGGCTACCAACCTGCTGCGCCAGCGAGTCCACTTCCTGAGGCAGGATGGTGACGCGACGACGCACTTCGTTGTTACGCACTTCCGAAATAGTCATCTCTTTACGGATCTGGCTACGGTAAGTATTGTAGTTGATGCCGTCATAGGCCAGACGGCTGCGCATCTGATCCATACTCATTTTGTTCTGCGCGGCAATATCCGCAATCGCTTTATCAAGCTGCTCGTCGGTAATCTTTACGCCCATTTTGGTGCCCATCTGCAGGACGATTTGGTCCATGATCAGGCGTTCCAGAATCTGGTGGCGCAGCGCGTTGTCATCAGGTAACTGCTGACCGGCCTGCTGAGCGTTAAGTTTTACCGATTGCATCAAGCCATCGACATCGCTTTCCAGAACTACACCGTTGTTTACAACGGCTGCTACTTTGTCGACCACTTGTGGCGCTGCGAAGGCAGTGTTCGCCACCAGGGCGACACCGAGAAGCAGCGTTCTCCAGTTCTTCATACTTTTTCCATTTTTACTTAGCCGCAATGCGGATTACGTTTTCAGTCAAAGTGAATTACATCGAGCTCTGATACGGCAGGATGTTGGAACGCAACATCTGCTGTGTGCCCAGGCCATAGTTAGAGCTCAGGCCACGTAACTCGATGTTAAAGCCAAACACGTTGTCGTATTTGCTTTCATCGTTTTCCCAGCCGTTGATTTTGCGCTCGTAGCCAACACGAATCGCATAGCAGCAGGAGTTATACTGCACGGCCAGCATGGAATCGGCCGCCTGCTTCGCGTTGGTGTCGTAGTAATATGCTCCTACCACGGACCAGCGATCGACGATCGGCCAGCTTGCTGTCATACCAACCTGAGAAATACCTTCTTTATACTGCTCTGTCGTCGCGAAGCTTGGCAGCGTGGCCTGAATGTATTCCGGGCTGGCATAACGGTAGTTCAACTGCACCAGGCGGTCGTTATCGCGCCGGTATTCGACGGTACCGTTACCGGTTGCCACGTTTGCCAGACGCGCATCATATTGAACGCCGCCGCGCAAACCCCAGCGGTCGGTCATACGCCAGTAGGTATCGCCAGCCCAGATAACGGAGCCGGTGTCCTTGTCTTTTTCCCAGTTGATGTTGTCATCCCCGGTACGGGACTGGGTAAAGTAGTAGATTTGACCTACGGATACGTTAAAACGTTCAACGGATGCGTCATCATAAATACGCGTCGTGACGCCGGTAGTAACCTGGTTCGCAGAAGCGATGCGGTCAAGACCACCATAGGTCCTGTCGCGGAACAGGCCGCTGTAGTCCGACTGCAGTAAAGATGAGTCGTAGTTGTTAATGGAGCTCTGGTCACGGTACGGGACATACAGGTACTGCACGCGTGGTTCCAGGGTTTGCGACCAGCCTGCTGCGGAGTCCATATCCCGGTCAAAGATAAGCTTACCGTCAACCTTAAACTGCGGCATGGTGCGGTTCACTGAGCTTTTGTATTTACTGTTCGGATCGACGTTTTCTTTATATTTATCGAGGTTATCCTGTTGATAATGCGTTGCCAGCAGTTTTGCTTCGGTATTCAGGCTTGCCCAGCCGTTAGAAAGCGGCAGGCTGATGGTTGGCTCGATATGCAGACGCGTGGCTTCCGGCATATTGTCGTTCACGTTGGTGAACTTTACGGCCTGGCCATAAATGCGGGTATCAAAAGGACCCACATCGTTCTGATAGAAGTTCATGTCCAACTGAGGCTGAGCAGCGTACGAGTTTCTGCCTCGCTGAGATTCAAACACCTGGAATTGTTTGGTGGACAGCGTTGCGTCAAAGTTTTCAATCGCGTAGCCGACGCTGAATTTTTGCGTGGCGTAACCGTCGGTACTGGAGCCGTACGCAGAGTCGAAGTCGTTGAAATACTTATCGTCGCTGACTTTGGTGTAGTCGACATTGAAGCGCCACACCTGGTCCAGCACGCCGCCGTGGTTCCAGTAGAACAGCCAGCGGTGGCCATCATCATCAGGTTTTACGCCGGGTTCATTCTTGTATTCATCGTCTGAGCCCAGGTAGTCAAACTCCATCACGCCCGCGCCGGCTACGGTCAGGTAGCGGAATTCGTTCTGCCACTGAATGCCACGCTCTTCCATATAGTTTGGCGTAATGGTGGCATCAAAGTTTGGCGCAATGTTCCAGTAATACGGCAGCGTAAATTCAAGGCCGTTATTGGAGCTGTATTTGGCGTTAGGCATCAGGAAGCCGGAACGGCGCTTGTCGCCGATCGGTAGCTGTAAATAGGGGCTGTAAAACACCGGGACCGGGCCGAGTTTGAAGCGCGCATTCCAGATTTCCGCGACCTCTTCTTCCCTGTCCTGAATAACGGTGCTACCCACCACGCTCCAGGTATTGGAACCCGGCAGACAGGAGGTAAAAGTCCCGTTCTCTAAAATGGTGTAGCGGTTGTTTTCGCGCTGTTTCATCAGGTTTGCAGTACCGCGTCCCTGGCGGTCAACCATCTGGTAATTGCCGTCCCAGACGTTGGTATCTTTGGTGTTCAGGTTTGACCAGGCTTTAGGGCCTTTGAGGATCACCTGATTATCGTCGTAATGAACGTTGCCCAGCGCATCAACAGTGCGCACCGGGTCGGGCTGGCCATCAACTTGTTTCTGGTGCAGCTGGACTTCATCTGATTGCAGACGACTATTGCCCTGCTGAATATCTACGTTGCCGGTGAACACCGCGTTGTCGGGATAATCCCCTTTTGCGTGGTCAGCATTAATCGTAACCGGAAGGTTATTAGTGTCGCCTTCGATCAACGGGCGATTATAGCTTGGTACGCCCAGCATACACTGCGAGGCGAGATCGGCAGCCATACCTTGTTGGCTATAAAGCGCTGCGCCAATCAGGGTGGCCAGCAAGGTGGGAATACGTTTTTTCATACGTGTTATTCGTTGTTCCATCATCAATGGCTTAGCGCGGCAAACGGTCAGAGACTAACTTACTCATCATCGCAGCGCTAGTGTTAATCCTGTCCGTTGTGCAGTCTGCTGTTAGGCACCGCTATCAATGACGGGTATGATAAAGCAAATTCTAGCCGACAGCATGACGATTTGGGGAGTATATGCAGTATTGGGGTAAAGTTCTCGGTGTCGCAATAGCACTTATTATGGGCGGTGGCTTCTGGGGTGTGGTATTTGGCTTACTTATCGGTCATGCCATTGATAAAGCACGCACCCGTCGTAGCGCATGGTTCTCCAACCAGCAGCAGCGCCAGTCGCTGTTCTTCAGCACCACATTTGAAGTCATGGGGCATCTCACCAAATCGAAAGGTCGCGTGACCGAAGCCGATATCCAGATTGCGTCGTTACTGATGGATCGTATGCAACTGCATGGCGATGCAAGAAGTGCGGCTCAGCACGCGTTTCGCGTTGGTAAAGAAAATGGTTATCCGCTGCGCGAAAAGATGCGTCAGCTGCGAAGCGTCTGCTTTGGGCGTTTCGATCTGATTAGGATGTTTCTGGAAATCCAGATTCAGGCGGCGTTCGCCGATGGCTCTTTGCATCCTAACGAGCGCGAAGTGTTGTACGTCATTGCCGAAGAGCTGGGTATCTCCCGCGTTCAGTTCGATCAGTTCCTGCGGATGATGGAAGGCGGTCAGCAGTTTGGTGGCGGCTACGGTCAGCAGCAGGGCGGTGGGTTCCAGCAGCAGCGTGGACCAACGCTTGAGGACGCCTGCAACGTATTAGGGGTCAAAAGCACCGATGAGCCAACGGTTATCAAACGCGCCTACCGAAAGCTGATGAGCGAACATCACCCGGATAAGCTGGTCGCTAAAGGCCTGCCGCCGGAAATGATGCAGATGGCGAAGCAGAAAGCTCAGGAAATTCAGAAAGCTTACGATCTGATCAAGACGGCTAAAGGGTTTAAGTAATGCTGAACCTTCCCCCTGAATCGGGAGATCCAGGGGGAAGGGATCTTAGAAATCAGCCGGAGCGCGAAACGTCATCGGCGTGCCGTAAGCGGGATGCGTAATGGTCAGCATTTCAGCATGCAGCTGTAAACGCGGGGCCATTGCCAGCGCCTCGGGCGTAGCGTAGAAACGGTCGCCCAGAATCGGATGACCCAGCGCCAGCATGTGAACGCGAAGCTGATGCGAGCGCCCGGTTATCGGTTTCAGCAGTACGCGAGCGGTGTTATCCGCCGCGTACTCCAGCACTTCATATTCCGTCTGCGCCGCCTTGCCGGTTTCATGACACACCCTCTGCTTTGGCCGGTTCGGCCAGTCGCAAATCAGCGGTAAATCCACCGTGCCCGTTTCCGGCTGTGGATGACCCCATACCCTCGCCACATACTGCTTCTTCGGTTCACGCTCGCGGAACTGGCGTTTCAGCTCGCGCTCGGCGGCCTTGGTCAGCGCCACCGTAATCACGCCGCTGGTGGCCATATCCAGACGATGAACGGATTCTGCCAGCGGGAAGTCGCGCTGAATGCGCGTCATCACGCTGTCTTTGTGCTCTTCAAGGCGCCCCGGGACCGACAGCAGGCCAGAAGGCTTGTTGACGACCATAATGTGTTCATCCTGATAAAGGATGACCAGCCAGGGATCCATTGGCGGGTTATAGGGTTCCATAATCATTACTGGTGCGTCACCACGATGAGACGCAGCGCGTCCAGCCGCCAGTTGGCCTGCGCGAGGCTTTCCAGCACCTGCAGGCGGTTGTTTTCGATGGCTTCGAGCTCGTCATCACGAATGTTCGGATTGACGGCCTTCAGCGCTTCCAGGCGGGACAGTTCAGCGCTGAGTTTTTCGTTGGCCTCTTCACGTGCCGCTTTAATCAGCACCTGTGCTGCCGCTTCCACTTTCTCTTCGGCAAGCTGCAAAATGGCGTGAACGTCAGGCTGCACGGCGTTAACCAGCTTGCTGCCGGTGTGACGGTTAACCGCGCTTAGCTGGCGGTTGAAGCTTTCGAACTCCACCTGCGCTGCGAGGTTGGTGCCGTTTTTGTCCACCAGCATGCGTACCGGCGTTGGCGGCAGGAAGCGGTTGAGCTGGAGCTGCTTCGGCGCTTTTGCTTCAACGACGTACACCAGCTCTACCAGCAGCGTGCCGACCGGCAATGCTTTGTTCTTCAGCAGGGACAGCGCACAGCTGCCGGTGTCGCCGGACAGGATCAAATCCAGACCGTTGCGGATGATTGGGTGTTCCCAGGTAACAAACTGCGCGTCTTCGCGGGATAGGGCGACATCACGCTCGAAGGTAATCGTGCAGCCATCTTCCGGCAGGCCGGGGAAGTCAGGCACCAGCATGTGATCGCCAGGCGTCAGCACGACCATATTGTCGCCACGATCGTCCTGATTAATGCCCACGATATCGAACAGGTTCAGGGCGAAGCTCACCAGGTTGGTGTCATTGTCCTGCTCGGAAATCGCCTGCGCCAGCGCCTGGGACTTCTCGCCGCCGTTGGAGTGGATCTCCAGCAGGCGGTCGCGGCCTTGTTCCAGCTGCAGCTTCAGCGCATTGTGCTGCTCGCGGCACTGTTTGATGAGTGTGTCGAAGCCGTCGGTATTTTCAGGCGATGCCAGATACTCAATCAGCTGGGTATAAACGTTGTCGTAGATTGCACGGCCCGTAGGGCAGGTGTGCTCGAACGCATCCAGCCCTTCGTGGAACCACTTCACCAGCACGGACTGAGCCGTTTTTTCGAGGTACGGCACGTGGATCTGAATATCGTGCGCCTGGCCGATACGGTCCAGGCGGCCGATACGCTGTTCGAGCAGGTCTGGGTTGAACGGCAGGTCGAACATAACCAGGTTGCTGGCGAACTGGAAGTTGCGGCCTTCGGAGCCGATTTCAGAGCACAGCAGGACCTGCGCGCCGGTGTCCTCTTCGGCAAACCAGGCGGCAGCGCGGTCGCGTTCGATAATCGACATGCCTTCGTGGAATACGGCGGCACGAATGCCTTCGCGCTCTCGCAGTACCTGCTCCAGCTGCAGCGCGGTGGCCGCTTTAGCGCAAATCACCAGTACTTTTTTGGAGCGGTGGCTGGTCAGGTAGCCCATCAGCCACTCCACGCGCGGGTCGAAGTTCCACCAGGTGCCGGTGTCGCCTTCAAACTCCTGATAAATCTGCTCCGGGTAAAGCATATCGCGGGCGCGGTCTTCTACAGACTTACGAGCCGCCATAATGCCGGAGACTTTAATCGCGGTCTGATACTGCGTTGGCAGCGGCAGGCGAATAGTGTGCAGCTCGCGTTTCGGGAAGCCTTTCACGCCGTTACGGGTGTTGCGGAACAGCACGCGGCTGGTGCCGTGGCGGTCCATCAACATGGAAATCAGCTCCTGGCGTGCGGCCTGGCTGCCGTCGCGATCGCTGTTGGCGGTTTGCAGCAGCGGTTCGATGTCCTGTTCGCCAATCAGCTCGCCCAGGGCATTAAGCTGTTCGTTGGTCAGCGGTTCCCCCGCCAGCAGAAGCGCGACGGCATCGGCCACCGGGCGATAATTCTGCTGCTCTTCGACAAACTGCTCGAAATCGTGGAAGCGGCTTGGGTCCAGCAGGCGCAGACGCGCGAAGTGGCTCTCCATGCCGAGCTGTTCCGGGGTGGCGGTCAGCAGCAGTACGCCAGGTACACGTTCAGCAAGCTGTTCGATGGCCTGGTATTCACGGCTCGGGGCGTCTTCGCTCCACACCAGGTGGTGGGCTTCATCGACCACCATCAGGTCCCACTCGGCGTCGCACAGGTGCTCAAGGCGCTGTTTGCTGCGGCGGACAAAATCGAGGGAGCAGATAACCAGCTGTTCGGTTTCGAACGGGTTATCGCTGTCGTGCTGGGCTTCGGCGTAGCGCTCATCGTCGAACAGCGCGAAGCGCAGGTTAAAGCGGCGCAGCATCTCTACCAGCCACTGGTGCTGCAGGGTTTCCGGTACCACGATCAGCACGCGCTCGGCGCTGCCGGCCAGCAGCTGCTGGTGCAGGATCATTCCGGCTTCGATAGTTTTGCCCAGGCCAACTTCATCGGCCAGCAGAACGCGCGGCGCGTGGCGGCGGCCAACATCGTGGGCGATATTCAGCTGGTGCGGGATCAGGCTGGTGCGCATGCCGCGAAGGCCGCTCCACGGCTGGCGATACTGCTCGCTCTGATAGACGCGGGAGCGGTAGCGCAGGGCAAAACGGTCCATGCGGTCGATCTGACCGGCGAACAGGCGGTCCTGAGGCTTGCTGAAGACCAGCTTGCTGTCGAGGAACACTTCGCGCAGCAGGGTAGCGGCTTCTTCGGTGTCCAGACGGGTGCCAACATAGGCGAGCAGGCCGTTTTCTTCCTTAACTTCATCAACTTTGAGTTGCCAGCCTTCATGGCTGGTGACGGTATCGCCCGGGTTAAACATCACGCGGGTGATAGGCGAGTCATTTCTGGCGTACAGACGATTTTCACCGGTGGCGGGGAAAAGCAGGGTAACCATGCGGGGGTCGATGGCGACCACGGTTCCCAGTCCCAGCTCGCTTTCGGTATCGCTGATCCAACGTTGACCAAGTGTAAAAGGCATAAGATTTCGGCTCTATTATCAGTGACTAAGATTTGCAGGCAATAGCATTACGACCGCGTAAAAGAGGGCGGTAGTACAAAATGGTTTTTAGGATGTTTCAGGAGGGTGCTATGGTACTGGAAGCAGGCGCGTTCGTCACCGTCAAAATAGCCCTAATTGCCCTGTCATCAGTGTAGCGAAGTCATCCTCGAGGAAAGGTAAAATACCCTCCGCCACGGGCTGCAGCTGACGGGTGAGGTAGTGATCGTAGTCCAGCGGCGACTGCTGATAATCAATGGGTTCCGGTCCGCTCAGCGTCATCACGTATTTTATCGTGCCGCGGTTCTGGTACTGGGAAGGGCGACCCAGGCGCTGATTGTGCTCGTCCGCAAGGCGCGCGGCCCGCACGTGGGGCGGCACGTTCTTCTGGTATTCGCTCAGCGGACGACGCAGCCTTTTGCGATAGACCAGCTGGTTATCCAGCTCACCGGCCATCAGGCTGGCAATGGTTTCGCGGATATACTCCTGGTACGGCTCGTTGCGGAAGATGCGCAGATACAGCGTCTGCTGAAACTGCTGGGCCAGCGGCGTCCAGTCCGTGCGCACCGTCTCCAGCCCTTTGAACACCATGCGCTGCTTATCGCCCTCCTGGATCATCCCCGCGTAGCGCTTTTTGCTGCCCTCAACGGTGCCGCGTATGGTCGGCATCAGGAAGCGGCAGAAGTGCGTTTCAAACTCGATTTCCAGCGCGCTGCTGAGCTGCTGCGTCTCTTGCAGATGCTGCGTCCACCAGCTATTTACATGCTCCACCAGCTGCTTACCGATGCGCGCTGCCTCCTCCTCTGAATGAGGTTTTTTAAGCCATACAAAGGTGGAGTCCGTATCGCCGTAGATCACATCAAAACCCTGCCCTTCAATGAGCTGCCGGGTTTGCAGCATGATCTGATGCCCGCGCATGGTGATCGACGAGGCAAGCCGGGGATCGAAAAAGCGGCAGGCGCTGGTGCCGAGCACGCCATAGAAGGCGTTCATGATAATCTTCAGCGCCTGGGAGAGCGGCTTGTTGCCGTGGCGCTTTGCTTCATCTCGTCCGAGCCAGATCTGGCCGACAATTTCCGGCAGGCAGTGCTTTGTGCGTGAGAAGTGCGCGCCAAGAAATCCTTCGACAGAGCTTTCCGGCTCGGGGTGTGCCATGCCCTCAACCAGCCCGACCGGATCGATGAGAAAAGTGCGGATAATCGACGGATACAGGCTTTTATAATCCAGCACCAGCACGGAGTCGTACAGGCCGGGACGCGAATCCATCACGTAGCCGCCGGGGCTTGCCTGGGGCGGTACCTCGCCCAGATTAGGCGCCACGTAGCCCGCACGGTGCATGCGCGGAATATAAAGGTGGCCGAAGGCAGCAACGGAGCCGCCGTGCTTGTCCAGCGGCAGGCCGTTGACGGTGGCGCGCTCCAGCAGGAACGGCATCAGCTCCGTTTTGTGACAGATCCGCGTGACCAGCTCGCAGTCCTTCAGGTTGTATTTAGCCAGCGCAGGCTTGTCTTCGGCGAAGCGGCGGTTGATTTCATCCATGCGATCCCATGGGTTGTCGATCGATTTTCCCTCGCCAAGCAGCTCCTGCGAAACGGCCTCCAGCGAGAACGACGAGAAGTTCCAGAAGGCAGACTTCAGCGCTTCGATCCCATCAACGATCGCCCTTCCGGCAGCCTGGGCGAAAAAAACGCCCTGCTTGAAGCCGTGCTCGCGCCACTCCAGCACCGCCTTCCCGCGGCCAAGCCGCAGCGGAATCTGGTAGCGTTCCGCCAGCTTTTGCAGCATGCGCAGGTCGAACTGCACCACGTTCCAGCCGATGAGCACGTCTGGGTCGTGCTCCTCAAACCAGGCGTTGAGCTTTTCGATTAGCTGGGGGCGGCTGGGGACGTATTCGAGCGTGAAGTCCAGTCCGCTGGCGTCGCCGTTTTCCGGGCCGAGCATGTAGACAATACGCTGCCCGCAGCCTTCCAGGCCGATGCAGTACAGCTCGCCGTGGCGGTTAGTTTCGATGTCCAGAGACACCCATTTCAGCGGCGGACGATAATCAGGCGCGGGCTTTAGCTTTGCTTCGGTAATTTCGCCGTTGCGCTCCACGCCGCTAAACCAGACGGGTGCGGTAATAAAACGCTCCATCAGGAAGCGCTCCGGGGGACGAATATCGCCTTCATATACCTTTACGCCACCGTCGCGCAGGATCTTTTCCAGGCGCATAAGCTGGCGGTGCTGGCGGCAGTAAAGGCCGCAGACGGGCTGCTGGTGAAAGTCTTTGAGAGAAAGAGGGATAAGCCGATAGTTGCTTTCGGCTGCAAGAATTCGTGCCGCTTCGCTTTGCTGCGATTGCGGGATAAAAGCGACGGACTCCTGGTGCGGCAGGCAGACCTTAACCGGGCCATTATCCGTTGCCAGCCAGAATTCCACCTCTGTTCCACGCGGGGCGTCCCGCCAGTGACGCGTTAGTAAAAAACCCTGACGAACTTGCGGCACGCTGCATTCTCATTACGGAAAAAGTGGCCTGATTATAGACCACTTCGCCGATAATTACTGCTTTTATGTACAGTGTTACTGACCGTAATAGGCCTTCGCGCCGTGTTTGCGCAGGTAGTGTTTGTCCAGCAGCGCCTGCTGCATATCGGGCAGATCCGGCGTGAGCTGGCGGCAGAAGATCCCCATATAGGCGACTTCTTCGAGCACGATCGCATTATGCACCGCATCGACAGCATCTTTACCCCAGGCAAACGGGCCGTGGGAATGCACCAGCACGCCCGGCATCTGAAGCGCGTCGATGCCGCGCTCGGCGAAGGTTTTGACAATCACTTCGCCGGTCTGCCACTCGTAATCACCGTTGATCTCTTCATCGGTCATTTTGCGGGTGCAGGGAATGGTGCCGTAGAAGTAGTCCGCATGCGTGGTGCCGGTGGCGGGGATGGACTGCCCGGCCTGCGCCCAGATTGTGGCGTGGCGCGAGTGGGTGTGAACAATGCCGCCAATCTGCGGGAACTGCAGGTAGAGTAGACGATGGGTTGGCGTATCGGAAGAAGGTTTCTTCGTTCCTTCCACCACTTCACCGGTTTCCAGGCTCACTACTACCATATCTTCCGCAGTCATCACGCCGTAATCAACGCCCGAAGGTTTGATAATCAGCACGCCGCGCTCGCGGTCGACGGCGCTGACGTTGCCCCAGGTCAGGGTCACCAGGTTGTGCCGCGGCAGGGCCAGATTGGCTTCCAGCACCTGGCGCTTTAATTCTTCTAACATAGCAGGTCCTTGGACGTTGTAGGGGGATAAGCGCAAGCGTCATCCAACGCTTTCACCGTTTCGGCGGATGACGCACTGCTTACCCGCCCTACAAACACGTCAGGTAAGAGTTATCTTTTAAAGCTGTAATAAACCTCGTTCCAGCGCAGGGAGTCTTTGAACGCTGGCAGGCGGGTTTCGTTATCAATAACGGCGATTTCGATGCCGTGCAGCTCTGCGAAGGTGCGCATATCGTCAAGCGTCAGGGACTGACTGAAGACGGTATGGTGCGCGCCGCCTGCCAGGATCCAAGCTTCGGAAGCGGTCGGCAGATCCGGCTGGGCTTTCCACAGCGCGTTCGCCACCGGCAGTTTTGGCAGCTGGTGCGGTGTTTCAACCGCATCGACGCAGTTCACCAGCAGGCGGAAGCGATCGCCAAGATCGATCAGGCTGGCGTTCACCGCCGGGCCGGTTCTGGTATTGAAGATCAGGCGGGCCGGGTCGGCTTTACCGCCAATGCCCAGGTACTGGACGTCCAGCAGCGGTTTTTCCGGGGTAGAAATGGACGGGCAGACCTCGAGCATGTGCGAGCCGAGCACCATGTCGTTGCCATTTTCGAAGTTGTAGGTGTAATCCTCCATAAAGGAGGTGCCGCCGGCAAGACCGGTTGACATCACCTTCATGATGCGAAGCAGGGCGGCGGTTTTCCAGTCGCCTTCGCCCGCAAAGCCGTAGCCCTGCTGCATCAGACGTTGTACCGCAAGGCCTGGCAATTGCTTCAGACCATGCAGGTCTTCAAAGGTCGTGGTAAAGGCGTGGAAACCGCCGTCTACCAGGAATTTTTTCATGCCCAGCTCGATGCGCGCGGCGTCCAGCACGTTCTGGCGCTTTTCACCGTTAATCTGCGCGGCAGCGGTCAGGCGATAGCTACTTTCGTATTCATCAACCAGCGCGTTAATCTCGCCTTCGCTGATGGCATTCACGACGGAAACCAGATCGCCCACCGCGTAGGTATTCACGGCGAAGCCGAACTTCATCTGCGCCGCAACTTTATCCCCGTCGGTGACCGCCACTTCGCGCATGTTGTCACCGAAGCGAACGACTTTCAGCTGGCGAGTATCCTGTTTGGAAACGGCCTGGCGCATCCACGCGCCAATACGTTTATGCGCCTGCGGATCCTGCCAGTGGCCGGTTACCACGGTATGCTGCTGGCGCATACGCGCGCCGATAAAGCCGAACTCGCGGCCGCCGTGCGCGGTCTGGTTCAGGTTCATAAAGTCCATATCAATGCTGCCCCACGGGATTTGCGCATTGAACTGGGTGTGGAACTGAAGCAGCGGCTTAGTCAGGATGCTCAGGCCGTTAATCCACATTTTGGCCGGTGAGAAGGTGTGCAGCCATACGACCATACCCGCGCATTTATCGTCGTAGCTCGCATCCCGGCAAATAGCGGTGATTTCGTCAGGCGTAGTGCCCAATGGTTTCAGCACCAGCTTGCACGGCAGCTTAGCTTCTTTATTCAGCGCGTTGACGACGTGTTCGGCATTGTGCGTCACCTGACGCAGCGTTTCGGGGCCGTACAGATGCTGGCTACCAATCACAAACCACACTTCATACTGTTCAAAAATATTCATCGTTATGTCCTTAAAGAGTCGTCGCGGCCTGCTTTGCGGCAGAAGCTGCCGCAGGCGCTGAAGGAAGATAATGTTGTTCGGCGCTGGTGGCCCACTGCTGGTAGCGGCGGTAGAGCTGTTCAAAGCGTTCAGCGCGTAGCGGAATGGGTTGCAGGGTACTTTCGACCGGGCTGGCCATCGCCATCTGTGCCTGGGCGATATCCGCGTGCTTACCTGCGGCTACGGCGGCGAAGATAGCCGCCCCCAGCGCACAGCACTGATCGGAAGCAACGATTTGCAGCGGACGGTTCAGCACGTCGCAGCACACCTGCATGATCACCGGTGACTTGCGGGCGATGCCGCCCAGCGCCATGACGTTGCTCACCGGGATACCCTGTTCGGTGAAGCATTCCATAATGGCGCGGGCGCCGAAGGCCGTGGCGGCAATCAGCCCGCCGAACAGCGCTGGCGCATCGGTTGCCAGATTCAAATCTGTGATGACGCCCTTCAGGCGCTGGTTGGCATTCGGCGTACGGCGGCCGTTAAACCAGTCGAGGATGACGGGCAGATGCTCCAGGGACGGATTTTTTGCCCAGGCTTCGGTCAGCGCGGGCAGCAGCTGTTTTTTGCTGGCGTTGATTTGATCGCGCAGCTCCGGGTGCTGCAGCGCCAGCTGCTCAAGCGGCCAGCCGAGTACGCGACCAAACCAGGCATAGATATCACCGAAGGCGGACTGTCCGGCCTCAAGGCCAATAAAATCCGGGATGACGCTGCCGTCGACCTGGCCACAGATGCCTTTAACTGCGCGGTCGCCAACGGTTGGCTTATCGGCAATGAGAATGTCGCAGGTGGAGGTACCGATAACTTTCACCAGCGTATTCGGCTGGGCGCCTGCGCCAACTGCGCCCATATGGCAGTCAAACGCGCCGCCGGAAATCACCACGCTTTGCGGCAGGCCCAGCCGTTCGGCCCATTCTGCGGAAAGATTGCCGACCGGGATGTCGGCGGTCCACGTTTCGGTAAACATCGGATAGGCGAGATTCTGATTGATGATGGGATCCAGCTCATCAAAGAAGCTTGCCGGAGGAAGGCCGCCCCAGCCTTCATGCCACAGGGATTTGTGGCCTGCGCTACAGCGCCCGCGACGGATATCCTGCGGGCGAGTGGTGCCGGAAAGCAGCGCGGGAACCCAGTCACAGAGTTCGATCCAGGACACGGCAGCTTTAGCGACTTTTGGATCTTCACGCGTGACGTGGAGGATCTTCGCCCAGAACCACTCGCTGGAATAAATGCCGCCGATGTAGCGCGAGTAGTCGGACTTGCCCGGCTGATGGCAAAGGCGGGTGATGGCTTCGGCTTCTTCCAACGAGGTGTGATCTTTCCACAGCACGAACATGGCGTTCGGGTTGTCGGCAAATTCAGGATTGAGCGCCAGCACGTTGCCGCTGGCGTCGATTGGCGCGGGCGTTGAGCCGGTGCTGTCAACGCCAATACCGCAGATGGCGGCGCGTTGCTCCGCACTCAGCTCAGCCAGCACGGATTTTATCGCCTGCTCCATGGATTCAATGTAGTCCAGCGGATGGTGGCGGAAGCGGTTGTTGGGGGCATCGCAGAAGCGGCCCTCCTGCCAGCGGGGATACCACTCTACGCTCGTGGCAAGCTCAGCGCCGTTTTCACAATCTACTGCTAAAGCGCGAACGGAATCGCTGCCAAAATCGAGGCCCAGCGCAATCGACATTTTTCTCACTCCATAAAATAAAACTCTTGCAGTGAACATTAGATTTCTCAGCGCAAAAGAGTCAGGTCGTATTCGCTGTAGTTATGGAGGAATCTGCTGTGAGAGCGTGAAGTGTGACGCCGTGCAAATAATCGATGTGGACTTTTCTGTCGCGGTTATAGACACTTTGGTCGGCTTCAAAAAAGCAGCTTCTCGCCGATGAAAAGCGTAGGTGCTTATTGTTTGCGGCTTTATGATACAAATCAGCCTGTTCGTGAAAGCCAATGCGAAGGCAGCGGGGCAGAAAAAGGTCATATGGACAAATGGTTTCTGTAAATCAACATAAGAGTGAGCGCAACGATGCCAGAACTGCAAAACGATCCCCTGTTACCCGGCTACTCTTTTAACGCCCATCTGGTGGCTGGCTTAACGCCGATTGAGGCCGACGGCCCGCTGGATTTTTTCATCGACCGGCCGCTGGGCATGAAGGGATATATTCTTAATCTCACCGTGCGCGGCGAAGGGGTGATTAACAACCAGGGCAAGAATTACATCTGCCGCCCCGGCGACCTGCTGCTGTTTCCGCCGGGGGAGGTGCATCACTATGGCCGTTCGCCGGAAAGCAAAGAGTGGTATCACCAGTGGGTTTACTTCCGCCCCCGCGCCTACTGGCAGGAGTGGCTGAACTGGGAGTCGCTGTTCGCCAACACGGGGTTTTATCGCCCGCTTGATACGCATCAGGAAGGGTTTTCGCAGCTGTTTCAGCAGATTATCGACGCGGGCCAGGCGGAGGGACGCTATGCCGAACTGCTGGCGATTAACCTGCTTGAACAGCTGTTATTGCGCCGCATGGAGGCGCTTAACGCCTCCCTTCTGCCGCCGCTGGATAACCGCGTGCGGGATGCCTGCCAGTTTATCAGCGACCATCTTGCGGACAGCCATTTTGATATAGCTGGCGTCGCGCAGCATGTCTGCCTTTCCCCCTCCCGTTTATCGCATCTGTTCCGCCAGCAGCTTGGCGTCAGCGTGCTGAGCTGGCGTGAAGATCAGCGAATCAGCCAGGCGAAGCTGCTGCTTAGCACCACCCGCATGCCGATTGCCAGCGTCGGGCGCAACGTCGGCTTTGAGGATCAGCTCTACTTTTCCCGCGTTTTCAAGAAGTGTACCGGGGCGAGCCCGAGCGAATTCCGCGCCGGATGCGAATAGCCGGAATGGCTGACAAAGAAGCAAGAAGCGTAGTTTTTCCTTCTTTGTAATTAGAAGCCGAAAATCGATGATTTTCCTGATGATATCTTTGATGGGATATGTTGGCCTCTCCGTCTTGTCAGGTTGGTCATCAGTCCGATAGCCGCTATTATCTATTCATACAATTGATGGCTTGACGATGTATGAGCCACTCAGGAGAATCGCCTGGTGATTTCTCGACGGATGCTTTATGGAAGCTTTTCTGCAACACCTTATAACCCAGTCTGCGGCATATTCGCTTATTGCCGTGATGCTGGTGGCATTTCTCGAGTCGCTGGCTCTGGTTGGCCTGATTTTGCCGGGCACGGTGATGATGGCCGGGCTTGGCGCGCTGATCGGCAGCGGTCAGGTCGATTTTTATCACGCCTGGGCGGCGGGGATCGTTGGCTGCCTGCTGGGCGACTGGATTTCGTTCTGGCTGGGCGGGCGCTTTAAAGGGCCGCTGCATCGCTGGTCCTTTATGAAGAAGAACAAGGCGCTGCTCGATAAAACCGAGCATGCGCTGCACCAGCACAGCATGGTCACCATTCTGATTGGCCGCTTTATCGGCCCGACCCGCCCGCTGGTGCCGATGGTGGCGGGCATGTTGGATCTGCCGGTTTCCAAGTTCATACTGCCCAATATCATCGGCTGTATCTTCTGGCCGCCGCTCTACTTTATGCCGGGCATTCTGGCCGGGGCGGCTATCGATATTCCTGCGGATATGCAAAGCAGCAGCTTCAAATGGCTGCTGCTCGGCGTGGCGCTGCTGCTGTGGGTGGCGGGCTGGCTGTGCTGGCGCTGGTGGCGCAGCGGCAAGTCGGGTAGCGATCGCTTAACGCGATTCTTACCGCGTGGGCGGCTGCACTGGCTTGCGCCGCTCACCGCGATCGCAGGTATTGCCAGCCTGGCTGCCCTTTCGATGCATCCGCTGATGCCCATCTATCTGAAGATTGTCTGGAAAGTCCTTTCGGGTCAGGCCTGATCCTTCCTGATGCCGAGCAGGGCTGAAGCGCTCGCTTCGCCGCTTAAAAGTATTGCCGTGTCGCCATCCCAGGCGATGCGGCCCTCCACCACGACAAGACTCCGTTTTGCAATGCGCACCGCGTCCTCAATGTTGTGGGAAACCATCAGCAGCGTGAGCCGCTGCTGCGCGCAGACATCATCCAGCAGCTGAAGCATTTCCTGGCGCAGCGCCGGGTCAAGGGCCGAAAAAGGTTCGTCCAGCAGCAGGATGGGTCGCTGGCGAACCAGGCAGCGGGCAAGGGCTACGCGCTGACGCTGGCCGCCGGAAAGCTGGGTCGGCAGGCGGTCGAGCAACTCCCCGATCCCCATCTGCTCTGCAATAGATTGCAGCCGCTGACGCTGCTGCTGGCCGAGCTTTAATCCCGGATGCATACCCAGACCAATGTTGTCCCGCACGCTCAGGTGGTTGAACAGATTGTTCTCCTGAAACAGCATCGAAACCGGGCGCTGGGCGGGGGCGGTTCGCGTATGTTCCTGAGCGTCTAAAAGGATCTCCCCGCTGGCAGGCTCCAGAAACCCAGCGATTAAACTCAGCAAGGTGCTTTTGCCCGCGCCGCTTGGCCCGAGCACCGCAACGCGTTCGCCCGCGTCCACGTTTAGGGAAAAGCGCATCGGCAGGTGGTGATAAAGCCAGGTTACATCAGTCAGCGTCAGCATGGCGTCCCGGAAGTTTTTCAATCAGGGTGAACAGAATAAAACACAGCATCAGCAGGATGAGCGCGGTCACGGCGCCGTCCTGGCTGCGGTAAGAGCCAATTTGTTGATAGAGATAGAATGGCAGCGTGCGGAAATCTTCGTTGCCAAACAGCGCCACCACGCCAAAATCGCCGATGGATAGCACACAGGAAAAGGCAAGTGCCTGAGTCAGCGGGATTTTTAACGCCCGCAGATCGATAAGGCGCAGGCGGTTGAGGCCCGTGATATCCAGCGACTGGCAGAGTTTTCCGTAGCGGTCGGCTACGTCCAGCATCGGGTTCTCCAGCACTTTTAACGCGTAGGGGATGGCCATTAGCGCGTTGGTGAAAATCACGATGCCGTCGGCGGACTGCGGTAGCCCGACGGTGCTGTTGAGTAGCAGGAAAAAGCCCGTCGCCAGCACGATGCCCGGCATGGCGAGGATTAGCATGCCGCTTAGCTCCAGCGCCTGTCCGGCGAAAGCTCGACTAAGTAGCCGCAGCTCCCGCGAACTCCATAGCAGCATCATCGTGATAACCACGCAGAGAACACCTGCGGCAACGGCAATGCGCAGAGAGGTAAAAAGCGCCTGCCAGAGGGCAGACTGCGAGAGCACCGAAGCGAAGCCGGTATTGATGCCGTCAATGATTACAGCCAGCAGCGGCGGCAGCAGCAGCAGGAGGGCAAGGCCGATAAGCGCCCCGTCGCACAGCCTGCGGCGCAGGTTATCCTGTGGATCCCGCCAGCCCTGCACCTGGCTTACGCCAACCGGGATCGCTTTGCTCAGCCGCTGGCTCATCACAACGAGGCCGAGGCAGCAAAGCATCTGGATCAGCGCAAGAAGGGCGGCGCGGGCGGGGTCATAATCAAAGCTGAGCGCCTGGAAAATAGCGAGCTCGATGGTGGTTGCCCGTGGCCCGCCGCCAAGGGAAAGCACCGTGGCGAAGCTTGCGAAGCAGAGCATAAAGATGAGCGCTCCGGCGGGCAGGAGCTGGCGGCGCAGCCACGGCCATTCGACCAGGCGGAAGAAATTCCAGCCCTGCATGCCCAGCTGGGCCGCGAGCTGGCGCTGTTCGCCGGGAATGTTTTCCAGCGCCTGAAGTAGCAGCCGGGTTGCCATAGGCATATTAAAGAAGACGTGGGCGAGCAGAATGCCCTGCAGGCCATACGGCGAAAATGACCAGTCAACGCCGAGCCAGGCACAAAGCGAGGCCAGCCAGCCCTCTCGCCCATAAACGGTCAGAATGCCAAACACCGCAACCAGCACCGGCAGGACCAGCGTCATGGCGCATAAGCGTAACAGCGCGAGACGGCCAGGGAAGCGGCGTCGATAAAGCGCCCGGGCGAGGAAAATCGCCGGGACCACCGACAGCAGGGCTGAGAGAAATGCCTGCCAGAATGAGAAGCGCAGGACGTGCCACAGATAGCTGTCCTGGGTTAGCGCGCGGAAATCCGTCTGCGGCGCGTTGAACCACAGCGCCAGAAAGGCCGTCAGGGCGACCGCCACCACAAGCGTGGCAGCGATGAGGCCCGGAAACAGCCAGCCGGGAATTAGCGGCTGGTGGCGCGAAGCCATGCGGCTATCCAGCTTGCCCGCAGGTCGGACACTTGTTGTGGTGTGAACTCCAGCGGAGTTTGCGGTTTATTCAGGCCGCTAAAGCCTTCCGGTAACTTCACGTCCGTAACGGGGTACATCCAGTTGCCGGTGGGGATAGCGTTCTGAAAACCTGGCTGGGTGATAAACTTCATGAACTTCGCTGCCAGCTCCGGCTGCTTGCTTGAGGCCAGGCGGGCCGCGACTTCAACCTGGAGATAGTGGCCTTCGCTGAAGTTCGCGGCGGCATAGTTATCTTTCTTCTCTTCAATGATGTGATAAGCAGGAGAGGTGGTATAGCTGAGGACCAGGTCGCCTTCGCCCTTCAGGAACAGGCCGTAGGCTTCAGACCAGCCTTTAGTGACGGTCACCGTTTTCTTCGCAAGCTTCGCCCAGGCCTCCGGCGCTTTATCGCCGTACACTTTTTGCATCCACAGCAGCAGGCCCAGGCCCGGCGTGCTGGTGCGCGGATCCTCGTAAATCACCTTCCAGTTCTGGTCGCTCTCCACTAGCTCTTTCAGGCTTTTCGGCGGGTTTTTCAGCTTGTTTTTGTCATAGACGAAAGCGAAGTAGCCATAGTCGAACGGGACGAAGGTTTTGTCCTGCCAGCCGCCAGGCACTTTCAGCGCGCTGGTATCAATGTTGCTCGGGGCAAAAAGTTTGGTCTGCGTGGCGGCGGCAATCAGGTTGTTATCCAGGCCCAGCACCACGTCGGCCCTGCTGTTTTTACCTTCCATGCGCAGACGGTTTAACAGCGAAACGCCATCTTCCAGCGCGACGAATTTCAGCTCGCAGTTACACTCGGCCTCAAAGGCCTTTTTAACGGCAGGCCCTGGCCCCCAGTCGGCGGAGAAAGAATCGTAGGTATAGACGGTGAGCAGCGGTTTCGCCAAAACGGGGGCGGCGATGAGCATGAGCAGCGGGAGTAACTTTTTGAACACTTTGCACCTCTTGAAGTAGGGGTGGCAAAGGACTTTGAGCGTAACCTCTCAAATCCCTTCGCCGGCGTTATCCGGATCAGGTTCGACGGGTATTATCTCAGCCAGAACTTTTCTTCCAGCACCCCGTTGAGCAGCAGCGATTGTACGTATTTCCTGAATGTTTCGGAAGCGTTAAGGCTCCGGCGGCGCAAACCAGGCGGATTTAAAATCGAACCAGCCAAGGGTGTTCATCTTCACGCCGCGCATGCTGCGCTGACCCTCTATGCGTAGCCAGTGGTGAATCAGCGGTAAAATATCATTGTTCTCAACGCGTTGCTGACACCACTCCGGCAGCGCCAGTTCGCCACTGTGCCACTTACGGGTGTCGGCTTCCCAGTCGATGCTGATGCATTTCTGAATCAGCGGAACTTCATACAGGTGCGAGTAGAGCGAAAACTCCAGCGGCAGGGTGAAGTTGGCGCTGTTGAGCCAGATATCGCTCTCCACGTCCCCCGCGTGCCACTCTTCGTAATCTACCTCCTTCACCTCAAGATGCACGCCGTGCGCCGCAAGCAGTTTGCACATGATATTGCTGATAATGCGGTGCTCAACGTGGGCGCGGTACCAGGTCAGCGTAATGGTTTCAAGGCCTGCGGGCTTATCAAGCATTGGCTGCGGGCGGATGTGGTGCCAGCGGGGCAGCAGGCCGTACGCCGGGAACCAGTACTGCTGGTTTTGTTCCCCGGCACCATACAGCAGGTGAATAGGTGCCAGCACGTGGCTCAGCCATGAGCGCACGCCCTCGTGGCTACAGCGCGATGAGCGGCTGTCGAATAGCAGATAGTAGCATCCCTCCTCCAGCCTGCTTTCGATGGCTTTCTCGCTGTCCGGCATGCCCTGGAGCTGCACGGCGCAGCTGACGTCTTCACCTATTTCCGGCAGCACCCAGAAGTTCACTTCATCAATCAGGGCACGGAAGCCGAAATAGTCGTCGTAAGCGTGGATTTTCAGCTGGTTATTATTGTTGCGCACCACGGCATAGGGGCCGGTACCGACGGGCTGGCTGGCAAATTTCGGCAGCGTTGCCCATTCGCGGGGGAGGATCATGGCGTTGACGCTGCCCAGCAGCCAGGGAAGCCAGCGGTCTGGCTGGGAGAGGTGAATATCCAGCGTCCATGCGGTTGGTGAAGTGATTTCGCTGATGTGCGCAAAAAGGGGAAGGCTGTTGATGCGCTGGAGTGACGCCATCACATCCAGCATATCCAGCTCGCGGCCGTGGTGAAAATGGATGCCGGGACGAAGATAAAAACGCCACTGTAAAGGAGAGATCTGCTGCCAGTGGTGGGCGATATCCGCCTCCAGTTCCCCATTTTCCTCATTTATGCGCGTCAGGCCGCTGAAGATTTGCCGGGCAATGTGCGTTTCCGAACGGCGCAGCGCCGAGCCGGGCAGCAGGTTTAACAGCGGGCGGTAGTAGAGCACGCGCAGAATGTGCCGGCCCTGGCGGAAGCTGCGCCCGAGGTGGGAGATCAGCATCTGGCGAACAGCGGCTTTATCGCCGACGATCTGCACCAGCTGATCGATGCGATCCTGCTCTAGAAGATCCTCCGCCCGCTGCTGCTGCAGCGCCAGCCCGGTATACAAAAATTCCAGCTGAGAACGCTTTCCACGCCCGGCCTCGGCCTTCCAGCTCAGCCAGCCTTTGTCCTGCATCGCGCTCAGCAAGGTACGCATATGGCGACGTGAACAGCTGAGCATATCGGCAAGATCGTTAAGCGTTGTCTCTTGCGGCTTACCGTCGCAGCACTGCCACAGGCGGATGAACTGTTGTTGCAGACGAGCAGAGGACATAAAAGGGGAACTCCACGCAAAAAGTCATCAATTTAACTTTCCCTATATTACGTCAATAATCATCAACGATGAAAGCGAGGAGGGGGATATGAAACGGTTATCAGCTGTGGAGTTTTACCGAAGTTACTTTGCCGCAACGCAGCGCGTTGGTTCTGGATGGCTGGCTCGCCTGACAGCAGGGCAACGTCTGAGGATGCTTGAAGACTTAATGCAGTGGGAGGTTACAGCCCCGACGACCGATATCCCGCTTCCTCGCTAATATCGTGTGACTGAGTATTGGTGCTTTTCACCAGCCAGCAGGTTAACTGCTGGCTTTTTTAGTATATAATTTCGCCACTTAACGCACGCATTTCTCAAGGATCCTCAATGATTTGGTTTCTTACCCAGGGACGACGTCTTAACCCAATCTATGCTGCATTTATGGTTGTCGCTTTTATGATGGGGATTGCGGGAGCGCTCCAGGCGCCAACGCTCAGCCTGTTTTTATCGCGGGAAGTAGAGGTTCGCCCATTCTGGGTAGGGCTGTTTTACACCGTTAACGCCATCGCCGGGATTCTTGTCAGCCTGCTGCTGGCTAAGCGTTCCGACAGCCGGGGCGACAGGCGAAAACTGATTATGGTGTGCTGCGTAATGGCGGTCGCCAACTGCGTGCTTTTCGCCTTTAACCGCCATTATCTGACGCTAATTACCCTCGGCGTGATGTTCGCCTCGATTGCCAATACCGCCATGCCGCAAATTTTCGCCCTGGCGCGAGAATACGCCGACAGCTCGGCGCGTGAAGTGGTGATGTTCAGCTCGGTGATGCGCGCCCAGCTCTCGCTGGCCTGGGTTATCGGCCCGCCGCTCTCTTTTATGCTGGCGCTGAACTACGGTTTCACCACTATGTTCCTTATCGCGGCGGGGATCTTCGTTATCTCGCTGGCGATTATCTTTTTTGCGTTGCCGAGCGTGGCGCGCATCGAACAGCCTGCGGATGTGGCGTTGACCGAGGTCAGCGGCTGGAAGGATAAAAACGTCCGCCTGCTGTTTATCGCCTCGATGCTGATGTGGACCTGCAACACCATGTATATCATCGACATGCCGCTTTGGGTGAGCAGCGATCTGGGCCTGCCCGAATCGCTGGCAGGGCTGCTGATGGGCACGGCGGCGGGGCTGGAGATCCCGGCGATGATCCTCGCCGGTTACTACGTAAAACGGTTTGGTAAGCGGCGGATGATGGTCATTGCCGTGGCGGCTGGCGTGCTGTTTTACGTGGGGCTGATTTTGTTCCACAGCCGCACGGCTCTTATTCTTTTACAGCTTTTCAACGCGGTGTTTATCGGCATCGTGGCGGGGATCGGTATGTTGTGGTTCCAGGACCTGATGCCCGGGCGGCCAGGGTCTGCGACGACATTATTTACTAACAGTATCTCAACCGGGGTCATTCTGGCAGGGGTGCTACAGGGCGCTTTGACGGAGAGCTACGGACATTATTCGGTGTACTGGCTGATTGCGGGGCTGTCGGTGGTGGCGCTGGGGCTGACCAGCCGGGTGAAGAATATTTAAACTTTTCACCCTCTCCCCTTTGGGGAGAGGGTGAGGGGAAAGAATCAGCGCATAAACGCAGGCTGTTTCTGCTCGTAGGTTGAAATCGCGCCCTCGTGCTGCAGCGTCAGGCCGATGCTGTCCAGCCCTTCTAACATGCAGTGGCGGCGGAAAGTATCAATCTTGAAGGCATACGTGTTTTCGCCTGCCGTCACGGTTTGCGCTTCCAGGTCGACAACAAATTTAATGCCCGGATTTGCCGCCACCAGCCTGAACATCTCATCCACTTCTTCTTCGCTCAGCGTTACTGGCAGCAGCTGGTTGTTGAACGAGTTACCGTAGAAGATATCTGCGAAGCTTGGTGCGATAACGACTTTAAAACCGTAGTCGGTCAGCGCCCACGGCGCGTGCTCACGGGAAGAGCCGCAGCCAAAGTTTTCACGCGCCAGCAGGACAGAAGCCCCTTTAAATTCCGGGAAGTTCAGCACGAATTCCGGGTTTGGCTGCTGGCCTGCGTCGTCCAGGAAACGCCAGTCGTTAAACAGGTGCGCGCCAAAGCCGGTGCGGGTGACCTTCTGCAAAAACTGCTTCGGAATAATTGCGTCGGTATCAACGTTTGCGGCATCCAGCGGAACGACCAGGCCGGTGTGTTGGATAAATTTTTCTGCCATGGTGTTTTCCCTTATTTCAGCGTGCGGATGTCGGCAAAGTGGCCGGATACGGCAGCGGCAGCGGCCATCGCCGGGCTGACAAGATGGGTACGCCCGCCGCGGCCCTGACGGCCTTCAAAGTTACGGTTGCTTGTGGAGGCGCAGCGTTCGCCCGGCTCCAGGCGGTCGTTGTTCATTGCCAGGCACATGGAACAGCCCGGCAGACGCCATTCGAAACCGGCTTCGATAAAGATCTTATCCAGACCTTCTTCTTCCGCCTGCGCCTTCACCGGGCCGGAGCCAGGGACGACAAGTGCCTGCACGCCTGGTGCAACCTTGCGTCCTTTAGCGATTTCTGCAGCGGCTCGCAAATCTTCGATACGCGAGTTGGTACAGGAGCCGATAAAGACTTTATCGATAGCCACTTCGGTCAGCGGGATACCCGGCTTCAGGCCCATATAGGCCAGCGCTTTCTCCGCGGATGCACGCTCAACCGGATCGGTGAAGGAGTCTGGATTAGGGATGTTTTCGTTGACGGAAATGACCTGGCCCGGATTGGTTCCCCACGTGACCTGCGGAGCGATATCGGCGGCGTCCAGGGTGACGACGGAATCAAACTTAGCGCCTTCGTCAGTGGTGAAGGTTTTCCACCAGGCGACGGCATCGTCCCAGTCTGCCGCTTTCGGTGCATGCAGACGGCCTTTCACATAGTTAAAGGTGGTTTCATCCGGTGCAACAATACCTGCTTTGGCGCCCATCTCGATTGCCATGTTGCACAGCGTCATGCGACCTTCCATCGACAAAGCCTGAATGGCGCTGCCGCAGAATTCAACCACGTGGCCGGTGCCGCCCGCGCTGCCGGTTTTGCCGATAATTGCCAGCACGATATCTTTTGCAGTGATGCCCGGCGCTGCTTTGCCAGTCACTTCAATCTTCATGGTTTTGGCGCGGCCCTGCTTCAGGGTTTGCGTTGCCAGCACGTGCTCAACTTCTGAAGTGCCGATACCAAACGCCAGCGCGCCAAAAGCGCCGTGGGTGGCGGTGTGGGAATCGCCGCAGACGATGGTCATGCCCGGCAGAGTAATACCCTGCTCTGGCCCCATCACGTGGACGATACCCTGATAGGGGTGGTTCAGGTCGTACAGCTCCACGCCAAACTCTTTGCAGTTCTTCATTAATTCCTGCATCTGAATGCGGGCCATTTCGCCGGAGGCATTAATGTCTTTGGTCTGTGTGGAAACGTTGTGGTCCATGGTCGCGAAGGTTTTACCCGGCTGACGCACCGGGCGTTTGTGGGCGCGCAGGCCGTCGAACGCCTGTGGCGAAGTAACTTCGTGAACAAGATGACGGTCGATGTACAGCAGCGGCGTCTCATCGACCGCTTCATACACGACGTGCGCGTCGTACAACTTTTGATATAACGTCTTCGCCATGATTATTTCCCCTGTGCTACGAAGCGGGCAATGGTATCGCCCATTTCGTCTGTGCTGATTACTTTGCCATCGCACGCTAAGTCGCCGGTACGGAAGCCTTCTTCCAGAGCGAGGTTAACGGCGTTTTCGATGGCCCGGGCTGCTTCTTCAGCGTCCAGGCTATAGCGCAGTAACAGAGCCAGAGAGAGGATCTGCGCAATAGGGTTGGCGATATTTTTCCCTGCGATGTCTGGCGCAGAGCCGCCCGCAGGTTCATAAAGGCCGAAGCCTTGTTCGTTCAGACTGGCGGAAGGCAGCATGCCCATTGAGCCGGTGATCATCGCGCATTCGTCCGACAGGATGTCGCCGAAAAGGTTGGAGCACAGCAGCACGTCGAACTGAGACGGATCTTTAATCAGCTGCATGGTAGCGTTGTCGATATACATGTGCGACAGCTCTACGTCCGGATATTCTTTGGCGATTTCGTTGACGATTTCGCGCCACAGAACGGAGGTTTGCAGCACGTTCGCTTTATCAATTGAGGTCACTTTATTGCGGCGTTTGCGGGCGGACTCAAAGGCGATGCGGGCAATACGCTCGATTTCGAAACGGTGATAAACCTCGGTATCAAACGCCTTTTCATGCATACCTGAGCCTTCACGACCCTTTGGTTGACCGAAGTAGATCCCGCCAGTTAACTCACGGACGCACAGAATATCGAAGCCGTTAGCGGCAATATCGGCACGCAGCGGGCAAAACTCTTCCAGGCCCTGATACAGGCGGGCTGGACGCAGGTTACTGAACAGTTTGAAGTGTTTACGCAGCGGTAAAAGCGCCCCGCGCTCTGGCTGCTGGGCCGGAGGCAAATGTTCCCACTTTGGCCCGCCAACGGAGCCAAACAGGATGGCATCAGCCTGCTCACAGCCTTCAACGGTGACCGGTGGCAACGGGTTACCATGACGATCGATGGCGATTCCACCAACGTCATAAGAGCTGGTGGTAATGCGCATATCAAAGCGCGTTCGAACGGCTTCCAGCACCTTCAGTGCCTGCGCCATAACTTCCGGGCCAATACCGTCGCCCGGCAAGACTGCTATATGATGAGATTTTGACATGTCACACGGTTTCCTGAGTTTCTTTATTATTGGCTTTGCGCTGCAACTCTTTTTCAACTTCACCTGCGCGCCAGATGTTGTTCAGCACGTTGATCATTGCTTTCGCTGAGGATTCAACGATATCCGTCGCCAGACCTACGCCGTGGAAGCGGCGGCTTTTATGTGTCACCACGATATCCACCTGGCCCAGCGCGTTTTTGCCCTGGCCTTTTGCCGACAGTTGGTATTTCACCAGCTCAACGTCGTAATTTGTGATGCGGTTAATAGCCTGATAGACGGCATCTACCGGGCCGTTGCCGGTTGCGGCTTCGGAGTGCTTCTCTTCGCCACAGTTCAGCTGCACCGACGCTGTGGAGATGACGCTCGAGCCGGACTGCACGTTGAAATATTCCAGGCTGAAATGCTCTGGCTCTTCCTGCTGTTTGCCGATGAACGCCAGCGCTTCCAGATCGTAATCGAAGACCTGGCCCTTTTTGTCGGCCAGCTTCAGGAAGGCGTCGTACAGGGAGTCCATGTTGTAGTCGGTTTCTTTGTAGCCCATCTCGTCCATGCGGTGTTTAACCGCCGCGCGGCCAGAGCGGGAGGTCAGGTTCAGCTGCACCTGATTAAGGCCGATGGATTCCGGGGTCATGATTTCGTAGTTTTCGCGATTTTTCAGCACGCCGTCCTGGTGAATGCCGGAGGAGTGGGCAAATGCGCCGGTGCCGACAATTGCTTTGTTTGCCGGAACCGGCATATTGCAGATCTGGCTGACCATCTGGCTGGTGCGCCAGATTTCATGGTGATTAATGTTGGTGTGCAGGTTCATGATGTCCTTGCGCACCTTGATCGCCATGATCACTTCTTCCAGCGAGCAGTTGCCCGCACGTTCACCGATGCCGTTCATCGCGCCTTCAACCTGACGCGCACCCGCATGGACGGCTGCCATGGCGTTGCCTACGGCCAGACCCAGGTCATCGTGGGTATGTACGGAAATGATCGCTTTATCAATGTTCGGCACACGCTCGTACAGGCCGCTGATGATGTTGGCGAACTCAAACGGCATGGTGTAGCCGACGGTGTCCGGAATGTTAATGGTGGTGGCGCCTGCTTTAATGGCGGCTTCGACTACGCGAGCTAAATCGGCGATGGGGGTACGGCCCGCGTCTTCACAGGAGAACTCAACGTCGTCGGTGTAATTACGGGCGCGCTTTATCATGTAGATCGATCGCTCAATCACTTCGTCCAGCGTGCTGCGCAGCTTGGTGGCGATGTGCATTGGCGAGGTGGCAATAAAAGTATGAATACGGAAGGCTTCGGCGACCTTCAGGGATTCTGCTGCCACATCAATGTCTTTCTCAACGCAGCGGGCCAGACCGCAGACGCGGCTGTTTTTGATATTGCGGGCAATGGTCTGTACGGATTCGAAATCGCCAGGGGAGGAGACCGGAAAGCCCACTTCCATCACATCCACACCCATACGCTCAAGGGCCATGGCAATTTGCAGCTTCTCTTTAACACTCAGGCTTGCCTGTAACGCTTGCTCACCATCACGCAAAGTTGTATCGAAAATAATGACTTGTTGGCTCATGTTAGGGTCCTTTTTATTGTCCTGTGGGCCGTTACTGCGAGCATAAAAAAACCCGCGCAGCGGCGCGGGTTTTTTCAGTCTGAAGGCTTGAATCAACGCTTGATGTCGCCCACCAGTCTACCGCGCAAGTTAGATGCGTTTAGTAGTAGAACTAGTAGGCGGAGGGAGCGATTCATGTTTCAGGCCTCAAATGTTTTTTGTGTTGTATTTATTGGTACTTGATCTGCTTTGCACTGTCAACCTTTCAGAAGCAACATGAAGAATTTGCACGCGTCAGCGGGAGTATGAATTTAAGCGAATTGTGCTATAAAAAGGCAACACCATAAAATATACTAAAGCAGTAGATGTGAGCTGAATCAGCCAAACTGCAGCACAATAACATTTAACGATATGAAATTTCATTAAATCCAATGAATTTTCTACAAGCTATCCGTTTGATTTACTGCAATTAATAAGTAGTTCATATGATTTGATCTTCTTTTATAAAACTATTATGTTTTTTGGCTTTAGAATACCCTATCCTTCTCATTGATGTTTAATTGTTGCTAAATATACTATTCACTATATCCATTATTGTGCGTTATGCGCTTTTATGCTGTGATTCTCAAGATTCGTAAGATAGGCTGATGAATTCACAAGTTGCTCCGGTGAAAGTGAGGTATTTGTTGTGCTTATTATTTCTGGGGCAGGGCTTCTCGATTAATTAGACTTGCTGAAGTTAATTGATTGTGGGCGGCCTTTTAGGATTTTCTGTCAGCATGTTTTCCGAAAATGACAAATGGAATGACCTACAGTCTTGTCTATATAAGAGGGAATCGCCCTATCAAATGGAGTATTTATGTCAGGTAATAACATGGATCTGCCACCGGTGGCTGACAGCTCTAAACCGCAGTTACGCACGGTTGATTTAAATTTATTAACCGTATTTGACGCGGTCATGCAGGTGCAAAATATCACCAAGGCGGCCCAGCTATTAGGGATGTCTCAACCCGCGGTCAGCAACGCTGTAGCTCGCTTAAAAATCATGTTTAATGATGAACTCTTTGTACGCTATGGCCGAGGCATTCAGCCCACTGCCCGGGCATTTCAGCTGTTTTGTACGATCCGTCAGGCACTGCAACTGGTACAAAATGAACTCCCAGGCTCGGAGTTTGAACCGGTCGCTAGCGAAAGAATTTTTCATCTCTGCGTCAGTAGCCCGCTGGATAATTTATTGACGTCGGTAATCTTTAATAACATCCGCAAACACGCTCCCCATATTCAGCTATTATTTAAGTCATGCTTAAATAAAGATATAGAACATCAGCTGCGCTACCAGGAAACTGAGTTTGTCATCAGCTACAACGCGTTCCGCCGCCCGGAATTTACCTGCGTGCCGTTATTCAAAGATGAGATGGTTCTGGTGGCGAGCAAAAAACACCCACGGCTGACAGTCCCACTGACTGCGGCAGATATTTATAACGAACAGCATGCCGTGGTGGCATTGGATCGTTTTGCTTCGTTCAGCGCACCCTGGTATCAGAATTCGCAAACCCAGGCCTGTATTTCTTATCAGGGTATGGCTATGACCAGCGTGCTAAATGTTGTTTCCCAGACGCAGCTGGTGGCCATTGCGCCGCGATGGTTAGCAGAGGAATTCTCCAGGAGCCTGCGCCTCAGCTTATTCTCGCTACCGCTCGAAGAAAATACGCGAACCTGTTATCTCTCATGGCATGAAGCTGCGGGCAGGGATAAAGCTCATCAGTGGATGGCTGAATTACTGACCTCCATCTGTGTGAAATAAGCCTTAAGTTAAAAATCAGCAAAACCGGTTAGGGCAACTCGCCGGTTTTTCTTTTTATGGGCTTAAAACTGGTATTTTATGCTGTGCCGTTTTTTTCCCCTGACGGTGGATGACGATCCCAGTTATAAGAATGTGATATCTCCTGTCATTTTGTCTTTTTGAAACATAATCACTCATCATCTTTCCTTGTGCTTAGCGCTAAACGCTGCCTGCGCGATATTTTGTAGCAAATAAGTAAAAACTGGCCGTTGGCGGGCCTTTGCGAGGAGATTGCGTGCCTGATTTTCAACGGTTATGTTAGGTGGCATTCGCAGAATCAAAAGTCAGGCAGGCGCAGAGAACCTGCTTCAACGACCGGGCGAAAAAGCATTCCGCTGGCGGTCAAAACGTAAGCCTGGAGGCAAACCATGGAGATGTTGTCAGGAGCCGAGATGGTCGTCCGATCGCTTATCGATCAGGGCGTGAAACATGTATTCGGCTATCCCGGAGGCGCGGTACTCGATATCTATGACGCGCTCCACACCATTGGTGGTATTGAGCATGTGCTGGTGCGCCATGAACAGGCGGCGGTACATATGGCCGATGGTCTGGCCCGTGCAACGGGAGAGGTCGGGGTAGTGCTGGTGACTTCCGGTCCCGGAGCGACAAATGCCATTACCGGTATTGCCACTGCCTATATGGACTCCATTCCCCTGGTCATCCTCTCCGGACAGGTAGCGACTTCCCTGATTGGCTACGACGCGTTCCAGGAGTGCGACATGGTGGGGATTTCCCGACCGGTGGTCAAACACAGTTTCCTGGTTAAGCAGGCTGAAGATATTCCTGCCGTAATCAAAAAAGCGTTCTGGCTGGCGGCAAGTGGACGTCCGGGGCCGGTGGTGGTAGACCTGCCAAAAGATATCATGAGCCCGGCGAACAAATTCCCGTATAGCTATCCAGATACGGTCAGTATGCGTTCCTATAACCCAACGACTCAGGGCCATAAAGGGCAGATCAAACGCGCGCTGCAAACCTTGCTGACGGCGAAAAAGCCCGTGATGTATGTGGGCGGCGGTGCCATTACCTCTGCTAGCCATGCCGAGCTGCGCGAGCTGGCTGAACAGCTTAACATTCCCGTTGTTTCATCTCTTATGGGGCTGGGGGCGTTTCCGGGAACGCATCGCCAGGCGCTGGGCATGCTGGGAATGCACGGCACTTATGAAGCCAATATGGTGATGCACAACTCCGATGTTATCTTCGGCGTTGGCGTGCGCTTTGACGACCGGACCACCAACAACCTGGCAAAATACTGTCCGAATGCCACCGTGCTGCACATCGATATCGATCCGACCTCTATTTCTAAGACGGTTGGCGCGGATATCCCTATCGTTGGGGATGCCCGTCAGGTGCTGCAGCAGATGCTTGAGCTGCTATCCCAGGAGGAGACAGTGCAATCTTGCGATGATATTCGCGACTGGTGGCAGAGCATTGAAAACTGGCGCGCAAGGCAGTGCCTTGAGTTCGACCGTGAAAGCGGAAAAATCAAGCCGCAGGCCGTCATCGAAACGATCTATAAGCTGACTAACGGCGAGGCGTATGTCACCTCGGACGTTGGCCAGCATCAGATGTTCGCCGCCCTCTATTACACCTTTGACGAACCGCGTCGTTGGATCAACTCCGGCGGCCTCGGCACTATGGGCTTCGGCCTGCCGGCGGCACTGGGCGTGAAGATGGCCCTGCCGGATGAAACGGTTGTCTGTGTCACCGGAGATGGCAGCATCCAGATGAACATTCAGGAATTGTCCACCGCGCTACAGTACGGGTTGCCGGTGCTGGTGCTGAATCTCAATAACCGCTTCCTGGGAATGGTCAAACAGTGGCAGGACATGATCTATTCAGGTCGCCACTCGCAGTCCTATATGGAATCCCTGCCTGATTTCGTGCGCATTGCCGAAGCCTACGGGCATGTTGGGATCAGCATCACCCAGCCTGAAGAGCTGGAAAGCAAGCTGGTAGAAGCGCTTGAGGCAGTTAAAAACCAGCGTCTGGTATTCGTCGACGTAATGGTGGACGGCACCGAGCACGTTTACCCGATGCAGATCCGCGGCGGTGGAATGGATGAAATGTGGCTAAGCAAAACGGAGAGAACCTGATATGCGCCGGATACTGTCTGTCTTACTGGAAAACGAATCCGGGGCGCTGTCGCGCGTGATCGGCCTGTTCTCCCAGCGTGGCTATAATATTGAAAGCCTTACGGTCGCGCCAACCGACGACCCAACCTTGTCGCGCATGACGATCCAGACCGTCGGCGATGAAAAAGTGCTGGAGCAAATCGAGAAGCAGCTGCATAAGCTGGTGGACGTGTTGCGCGTCAGCGAGCTGGGGCAGGGGGCCCACGTCGAACGTGAGATCATGCTCGTTAAGGTCCAGGCCAGCGGCTACGGTCGCGAAGAGGTGAAACGCAGCGCGGAAATCTTCCGCGGGCAGATCATCGACGTGACGCCAACGCTTTATACGGTTCAGCTGGCGGGCACCAGCGACAAGCTCGATGCATTCCTCAATACAATTCGTGAAGTAGCGAAAATTGTTGAGGTAGCGCGTTCCGGCATCGTGGGCGTTTCCCGCGGCGACAGGATCATGCGCTAGGCATAAATGTGATCTGGTTCACACGCCCGGTATCCACTACCGGGCTTTTTTTTGGAATCCATTCAACAACTGCCCGTAAAAGCAGTTGCTGGAGTTAATATTCTGCGCTTAGATGTCAACGTTGTAACCATGACCAGGGTATGGTTATGGATAACTTACTGATTAAGGGGCTTCTGTGAAATTGGATGAAATCGCGCGCCTGGCTGGAGTATCGCGCACCACGGCGAGCTACGTCATCAACGGTAAAGCAAAGCAGTATCGCGTCAGTGACAAGACCGTTGAGAAAGTCATGGCGGTTGTACGCGAACATAACTACCACCCTAATGCGGTGGCGGCGGGTTTGCGGGCAGGGCGCACGCGCTCAATAGGTCTCGTCATCCCGGACCTGGAAAACACCAGTTATACCCGAATCGCCAATTATCTGGAGCGGCAGGCGCGTCAGCGCGGCTACCAGTTGCTGATAGCCTGTTCGGAAGACCAGCCTGATAACGAGATGCGCTGCATCGAACATCTTCTGCAGCGCCAGGTCGATGCCATCATCGTTTCAACTTCGTTGCCCCCGGAGCATCCTTTCTACCAGCGCTGGGCTAACGATCCTTTCCCTATCATCGCGCTGGACCGTGCGCTGGATCGTGAACACTTCACGAGCGTGGTAGGCGCAGACCAGGACGATGCGGAGATGCTGGCCGAAGAGCTACGCAAATTTCCGGCCGATACCGTTCTCTATCTTGGGGCGCTGCCTGAGCTTTCCGTAAGCTATCTACGCGAGCAAGGCTTCCGTACGGCGTGGAAGGATGATCCCCGCGAAGTTCATTTCCTGTACGCCAACAGCTACGAGCGTGAAGCGGCAGCCCAGCTGTTTGAAAAATGGCTGGAGATGCATCCGATGCCGCAGGCGCTGTTCACCACTTCGTTTGCCCTGCTGCAGGGGGTAATGGACGTGACGCTACGCCGTGAAGGCCGCCTGCCCTCTGAGCTTGCTATTGCCACCTTTGGCGATCACGAACTGCTGGATTTCCTGCAATGCCCGGTGCTGGCTGTCGCCCAGCGTCATCGCGACGTTGCGGAACGCGTGCTTGAGCTGGTGCTTGCCAGCCTGGACGAGCCGCGCAAGCCCAAGACCGGGCTGACGCGCATTCGTCGTAATTTGTATCGTCGCGGCAGTCTAAGCCGTCATTGAGGCCATTAATTTGAGGCAGTTCAGACTGCCTTTTTTAATTGAGACTTTTCTTCTGTAATTTTCCTTATTATTTCAGGCGATTAATTTAGTCGGCATTTATGTAAAGAAAGTAAAGCCAAAAAGTAATGAATACACCCCATGTATTATTTTGTTACATAGCAATGGGTAAAAAGTGTCGGATAAATAAACAATAATTCCTGCTCATGTCTGAAAGCCGCTCCCGGACTGCGCTCCGCCCGTATCTGGTGCTGTTAACCTTTAGGGAAATGCCTTAAAATGCCGGCTGCGTCGCAAACTGAGCACCTGGTGTTTTTGTTATCGAGTTTTCAGTAGATTTAACGAACAACGTGTTTATTCGTCTCTTTTCTTTCAAATATTCATAACGTTAATTTTTGCCTCGCTGATCCAGCGCTTTTCACGCCAGCCATTTTCAATCGCTTAGGTGAGGAAATTTATTTCCCGCAGCGGCGAGGCTTGCTTGACAAGGTTTTCCTCCGCTCCGTAAACTCCTTTAGGTGGGAATTTGTGGGGTAAAGTGGTGGAGAGGATCAACTTAGGGTGAGGCTGGCATGTTCCGTGGGGCAACATTAGTCAATCTCGACAGCAAGGGGCGGCTTGCCGTACCTACCCGTTATCGGGAAAAGCTGATCGAAACCTCAGAAGGTCAGATGGTTTGCACCATTGACATCCATCACCCCTGCCTGCTGCTCTACACCCTTCCCGAGTGGGAAATTATTGAACAAAAGCTAGCCCGTTTGTCGAGCATGAACCCCGCAGAGCGCCGTGCTCAGCGTCTGTTACTGGGGCATGCCAGTGAATGTCAGATGGATAGTGCCGGGCGGTTACTGTTGGCACCTGTCTTACGCCAGCACGCCGGGCTGACCAAAGAAGTCATGCTGGTCGGGCAGTTCAATAAGTTTGAACTGTGGGATGAAGCGACCTGGCATCTACAAGTTAAGGAAGACATCGACGCTGAGCAGGCCATGACGACAGAACTGTCGGACCGTCTGCAGGACTTGTCACTATAAGTAATGATGGAAAATTTTAAACATACTACGGTGCTGCTTGATGAGGCCGTCAACGGCCTTAATATTCGTCACGATGGCATCTACATTGATGGCACGTTTGGTCGCGGTGGCCACTCACGACTGATTCTCTCCCAGCTGGGAGCAGAAGGTCGTCTGCTGGCTATCGACCGCGATCCGCAGGCAATCGCTGCCGCCGAAGCCATTGATGACCCTCGTTTCTCCATCATTCACGGCCCTTTCTCTGAGCTTGCGCAATACGTTAGTGAACGCGGGCTTACCGGTAAAATCGACGGTATTCTTCTCGACCTTGGCGTTTCCTCCCCGCAGCTTGATGACGCAGAGCGCGGCTTCTCGTTTATGCGCGATGGTCCGCTGGATATGCGCATGGATCCTACCCGTGGCCAGTCCGCCGCCCAGTGGTTATTGACCGCTGACGAAGCCGACATCGCCTGGGTGATTAAAACCTTCGGTGAAGAGAAGTTCGGTAAACGCATTGCACGCGCCATCATCGAACGCAATCGCGAAGAGCCAATGACGCGCACTAAAGAGCTGGCTGCGGTTGTGGCAGCTGCTATGCCGGTTAAAGATAAATTTAAACACCCGGCGACGCGCACGTTCCAGGCGATTCGTATCTGGATTAACAGCGAGCTGGAAGAGATTGAGAAGGCGCTGAAAGGCTCCATCGAAGCCCTTTCACCGGGCGGTCGTCTGTCAATCATCAGCTTCCACTCGCTTGAAGACCGCATCGTTAAACGCTTTATGCGTGAGAACAGCCGTGGTCCACAGGTACCGGCTGGTTTGCCGATGACGGAAGCACAGCTGAACAAACTTGGTGGCCGCTATCTGAAATCGCTCGGCAAAATGATGCCGGGTGAAGCGGAAGTGGCGGAAAACGTACGCGCCCGGAGTTCGGTGCTGCGTATCGCTGAGAGGACTATTGCATGATCAACAGAGTGTCAGAAGCTCTGGGGATAGTCACCCAACTTGGCAGCAACGAGCGTCACGCATTGCCAACGGTGATTGGCGGCGACCTGTTTCGCCACGGCAAACTGCCACTCTGCCTATTCATCGCTATTATCTTTACCGCGATTTCCGTGGTAACAACCGCACACCATACCCGTCTGCTCACCGCTCAGCGTGAGCAAATGGTGGTGGAGCGCGACGCGCTGGATATTGAGTGGCGCAATCTGATCCTGGAAGAAAACGCGCTCGGCGATCACAGCCGGGTAGAACGGATCGCGACGGAAAAGCTGCAGCTGCAGCATGTCGATCCTTCGCAGGAAAACATCGTAGTTCAGCAATAAGGATTAGCGCGACAGATGAGAGCAGCGGCAAAAAAGCTTAAACCAAAACGCCAGGAAGAGCAGGCCAACTTTATCGGTTGGCGTTTTGCGTTGCTTTGCGGCTGCATCCTGTTAGCGCTGGCGTTTCTGTTAGGCCGCGTTGCCTGGCTGCAGATCATCGCGCCTGACATGCTGGTGCGCCAGGGCGATATGCGCTCCCTGCGCGTTCAGGAAGTCTCAACGTCACGCGGCATGATCAGCGATCGCGCCGGTCGTCCTTTAGCGGTCAGCGTACCGGTAAAAGCAATTTGGGCAGATCCTAAAGAGCTACACGACGCCGGGGGTATCACTCTTGATAACCGCTGGAAGGCGCTGGCCGATGCGCTAAAAATCCCGCTCGACCAGCTTGCCTCCCGCGTTAACAGCAACCCGAAAGGGCGCTTTATTTACCTGGCGCGTCAGGTTAACCCGGACATTGGCGATTACATCAAAAAGCTGAAGCTGCCGGGGATTCACCTGCGGGAAGAATCGCGTCGTTACTACCCTTCAGGGGAAGTAACTGCTCACCTCATCGGTTTTACCAACGTCGACAGTCAGGGCATTGAGGGCGTTGAGAAGAGCTTCGATAAATGGCTTACCGGCCAGCCCGGCGAGCGCGTCGTGCGTAAAGACCGCTACGGCCGCGTTATCGAAGACATTTCCTCTACCGACAGCCAGGCAGCCCATAACCTGGCTTTAAGCATTGATGAGCGCCTGCAGGCGCTGGTTTACCGCGAGCTCAGCAACGCCGTGGCGTTTAACAAAGCCGAGTCGGGCAGTGCCGTGCTGGTGGATGTGAATACCGGCGAAGTACTGGCGATGGCGAACAGCCCGTCCTACAACCCGAACAACCTTAGCGGCACGCCGAAAGACATCATGCGTAACCGCACCATCACCGATGTATTTGAGCCAGGCTCAACCGTGAAACCGATGGTGGTGATGACCGCGCTCCAGCGCGGCGTCGTGCAGGAAAACTCTGTGCTGAACACCATACCGTACCGCATCAATGGTCATGAGATTAAAGATGTGGCGCGCTACAGCGAATTGACCCTTACCGGGGTGCTACAGAAGTCGAGTAACGTCGGGGTTTCCAAACTGGCGTTAGCGATGCCCTCCTCAGCGTTAGTAGATACTTACTCACGTTTTGGACTGGGAAAAACGACCAATTTGGGGTTGGTCGGGGAACGCAGTGGCTTATATCCTCAAAAACAACGGTGGTCTGACATAGAGAGGGCCACCTTCTCTTTCGGCTATGGGCTAATGGTAACGCCGTTACAGTTAGCGCGAGTCTACGCAACAATTGGCAGCTACGGTGTTTACCGTCCGCTGTCGATAACCAAAGTTGATCCGCCGGTGCCCGGCGAACGTATCTTCCAGGAGTCCACAGTCCGCACCGTTGTCCACATGATGGAAAGCGTGGCCCTGCCGGGCGGCGGCGGCGTGAAAGCGGCCATTAAGGGCTACCGTATTGCGATTAAAACCGGTACGGCGAAGAAGGTTGGTCCGGACGGAAAATACATCAACAAATACATTGCCTACACCGCGGGCGTCGCACCGGCCAGCAACCCACGCTTTGCGCTGGTGGTGGTCATCAACGATCCGCAGGCGGGTAAATACTACGGTGGTGCCGTATCCGCGCCGGTATTCGGTGCCATCATGGGCGGCGTACTGCGCACCATGAACATCGAGCCGGACGCGCTGGCAACCGGTGAAAAAAGTGAATTTGTAATTAATCAGAAAGAGGGATCAGGTGGCAGATCGTAACTTGCGCGACCTGCTCGCTCCATGGGTGCCAGTGGCCCCGGAGAGAGCACTGCGAGAGATGACACTCGACAGCCGCGTGGCGGCTTCGGGCGACCTTTTTGTGGCGGTGGTCGGTCATCAGGCGGACGGGCGTCGGTATATCCCGCAGGCGATTGCGCAGGGCGTAGCTGCCGTCGTGGCTGAAGCCGACGGCATTGCCCTGGACGGCGAAATCCGTGAAATGCACGGCGTGCCGGTGATTTACCTCAGCCAGCTTCATCAGCGTCTCTCTGCCCTGGCAGGCCGTTTTTACCATGAGCCATCATCCGCACTGAGGCTGGTTGGTGTGACCGGCACTAACGGTAAAACCACCACCTCGCAGCTGCTGGCGCAGTGGGCCGCTCTGCTGGGCGAAACCAGTGCCGTTATGGGCACGGTGGGCAACGGTCTGTTAGGTCAGGTCATACCGACCGAGAACACCACCGGCTCCGCCGTGGACGTCCAGCAAATCCTCTCTAACCTGCACGAGCAGGGCGCTTCTTTTGCTGCGATGGAAGTCTCCTCCCACGGTCTGGTGCAGCATCGCGTTGCGGCGCTGAAATTCCAGGCCTCCGTGTTCACCAACCTGAGCCGCGATCACCTCGATTACCATGGCGATATGGCTGGCTACGAAGCGGCTAAATGGCTGCTGTTCTCCGAACACGAATCCGGGCAGGCCATTATTAACGCTGATGACGAAGTGGGCCGCAAGTGGCTGGCTCGTCTGCCTGATGCCGTAGCGGTGACGATGGAAAATAACCTTCAGCCCGGCTGCCGCGGGCGCTGGCTCAAAGCGACCAATGTTCATTACCACGATGGTGGCGCCACTATCCAGTTCAGCTCCTCCTGGGGCGATGGCGAAATTGAAAGCCGCCTGATGGGCGCATTTAACGTCAGCAATCTGCTGCTGGCGCTGGCTACCCTACTGGCGTTGAGCTATCCGCTTGAAGATCTAATGAAAACCGCCCAGCGGTTACAGCCCGTTTGTGGGCGTATGGAAGTGTTCACCGCACCGGGTAAAACAACCGTAGTGGTGGATTACGCGCACACGCCGGACGCGCTTGAAAAAGCGCTCCAGGCCGCTCGCCTGCACTGCACAGGCAAACTGTGGTGCGTATTTGGCTGCGGCGGGGACCGGGACAAGGGCAAACGCCCTATGATGGGTGCCATTGCTGAACAGTATGCCGATGTGGTTGTGGTCACCGATGACAACCCAAGAACAGAAGAACCGAAAGCCATCGTCAACGATATACTGGCTGGCATGCTCGATGCAGGCTGCGCTTATGTCGTTACTGGCCGTGCCGAAGCCGTAACCAACGCCATCATGCAGGCCAAAGAAAATGATGTGGTGCTGGTAGCGGGTAAAGGCCATGAAGATTATCAGATCGTAGGCAATCGTCGTCTCGACTATTCCGACCGCGTAACTGCTGCTCGCCTGCTGGGAGTCGTAGCATGATCCGCGTAGCGCTCAGCAAAATGTCAGAGATCCTGACTGGCCACCTGCATGGAGCAGATGCCGATATTATTGATGTCACCACCGATACGCGCAAACTGACGCCGGGCTGCCTGTTTGTGGCGCTGAAAGGCGAACGTTTTGACGCGCATGATTTCGCGCAGGATGCCGTCAACGGCGGGGCTGGTGCACTGCTGGTGAGCCGTAAACTGCCAATCGACGTGCCGCAGCTGGTCGTTGATGACACTCGTCTGGCGTTTGGCCAGCTGGCCGCGTGGGTCCGTCAACAGGTGCCGACCCGCGTGGTTGCCCTGACCGGTTCATCCGGGAAGACCTCTGTAAAAGAGATGACGGCAGCGATTTTGCGCCAGTGCGGAAACACGCTGTACACCGCCGGTAACTTGAATAACGACATCGGTGTGCCAATGACGCTGCTGCGCCTGACCCCAGAGTATGACTATGCGGTCATTGAACTCGGCGCAAACCATCAGGGGGAAATTGCCTGGACGGTAGGGCTGACCCGCCCTGAAGCCGCACTGGTAAATAATCTGGCGGCTGCACACCTGGAAGGTTTCGGCTCGCTTGCCGGTGTGGCAAAAGCGAAAGGCGAAATTTATGCCGGTTTGCCCGCTAAAGGTATCGCGATCCTTAACGCCGACAATAACGACTGGCTGAACTGGCAGGCAGTGATTGGCGAACGCAAAGTCTGGCGCTTCTCACCGAATGCGGCAGACAGCGATTTCACCGCGACCAATCTCCATATCACCACTCACGGCACAGAGTTTACGCTGCAGACCCCAACGGGCGATGTGGATGTGATTATGCCGCAGCCGGGCCGCCATAACATTGCTAATGCTCTGGCCGCCGCCTCGCTGGCCATGGCCGTGGGCGCGCCTCTGGAAGCGATTAAAGCTGGTCTGGCAGAGCTCAAGGCTGTACCGGGTCGTCTTTATCCGATTCAGCTTGCTGAAACGCACCTGCTGCTGGATGACAGCTACAACGCAAACGTAGGCTCGATGACTGCAGCCGCTCAGGTGCTGTCTGAAATGCCCGGTTTCCGCGTGATGGTGGTCGGCGACATGGGTGAGTTGGGCAAAGATGCCCAGGACTGTCACCGTGAGGTGGGGGAAGCGGCGAAGGCTGCAGGAATTGACCGTGTGTTAAGCGTTGGCTCGCTGAGCGAAATAATCAGCAAAGCCTCCGAAGTTGGTGAGCATTTCACCGATAAAAAGGCCGTAGTGGAGCGCCTGAAAGCGCTGCTCGCGGAGCATTCGATAATGACTATTTTAGTGAAAGGTTCACGTAGTGCGGCCATGGAAGAGGTGGTTCGCGCATTACAGGAGAAAGGTACATGTTAGTTTGGCTGGCCGAACATTTGGTCAAATACTATTCCGGCTTTAACGTCTTTTCCTATCTGACGTTTCGCGCCATCGTCAGCCTGCTGACCGCGCTGTTCATCTCTTTGTGGATGGGCCCGCGCATGATCGCACGTTTACAGGAACTCTCTTTCGGCCAGGTCGTTCGTAACGACGGCCCGGAATCGCACTTCAGCAAGCGCGGGACGCCGACAATGGGCGGGATCATGATCCTGACGTCGATTGTGATATCCGTGCTGATGTGGGCATACCCTTCTAACCCGTATGTCTGGTGTGTGCTGTTTGTGCTGGTTGGCTACGGCGCGATTGGCTTTGTGGATGACTACCGAAAAGTCGTGCGTAAAGACACTAAGGGATTGATTGCGCGCTGGAAATACTTCTGGATGTCCGCCATTGCTCTCGCCGTGGCCTTTACCATGTATATTGCCGGAAAAGGAACGCCGGCCACTGAGCTGGTTGTGCCGTTCTTTAAGGACGTGATGCCGCAGCTTGGCCTGTTCTATGTCCTGCTGGCTTACTTCGTCATCGTGGGCACCGGCAACGCCGTGAACCTTACCGACGGGCTGGATGGGCTTGCCATTATGCCAACCGTGCTGGTTGCGGGGGGCTTTGCACTGGTCGCCTGGGCAACGGGTAACATCAAGTTTGCTGAATATCTGCACATCCCTTATCTGCGTCATGCGGGTGAGCTGGTCATCGTCTGTACGGCGATTGTCGGTGCGGGTCTTGGCTTCCTGTGGTTCAACACCTATCCGGCTCAGGTCTTTATGGGCGATGTCGGTTCATTGGCCCTGGGCGGTGCATTAGGCACTATTGCAGTTCTGCTGCGTCAGGAGTTCCTGCTGGTGATTATGGGCGGCGTGTTTGTGGTTGAAACCCTATCCGTCATCCTGCAGGTCGGCTCCTTCAAGCTGCGCGGTCAGCGCATCTTCCGTATGGCGCCTATCCACCACCACTATGAACTGAAAGGCTGGCCGGAGCCGCGCGTCATCGTGCGCTTCTGGATTATCTCACTGATGCTGGTCCTTATTGGCCTGGCTACCCTGAAGGTGCGTTAATCATGGCTGATTACCAGGGTAAAAAGGTCACCATCATCGGGTTAGGATTGACGGGGCTGTCGTGCGTGGACTTCTTCCTTGCCCGCGGCGTGACGCCGCGCGTGATGGATACCCGCATCGCTCCGGCAGGCATTGATAAACTGCCTGCGGCGGTCGAGCGCCATCTGGGCAGCCTGAACGAAGACTGGCTGCTGGCAGCGGATTTAATCATCGCAAGCCCTGGTATGGCTTTGGCACTCCCGGCATTAAGCAAAGCGGCGGAGAACGGCGTAGAAATCATTGGTGACATTGAGCTGTTCTGCCGCGAAGCGCAGGCACCGATAGTCGCTATCACCGGCTCTAACGGTAAGAGCACTGTGACAACGCTGGTCGGTGAAATGGCGAAAGCCGCAGGGGTTAACGTTGGGGTCGGGGGCAATATTGGCCTGCCGGCGCTGATGCTCCTCGAGCAACACTGCGAGCTGTACGTGCTTGAGCTGTCCAGCTTCCAGCTGGAAACAACCCACAGCCTGAAGGCGGCGGCGGCCACGATCCTAAACGTGACCGAAGATCATATGGATCGCTACCCGTTCGGTCTCCAGCAGTACCGTGCGGCCAAACTTCGTGTTTATGAGAATGCCGCCGTTTGCGTGGTGAATGCGGATGATGCCCTGACCATGCCGGTACGCGGCGCGGACGAGCGCTGCATCAGCTTCGGCGTGGACGTGGGGGATTATCATCTCAACCGCCAGCAGGGCGATACCTGGCTGCGCGTGAAGGGTGAGAAGGTGCTGAACACCAAAGAGATGAAGTTGGTGGGGCAGCATAACTACACTAACGCGCTGGCAGCGATGGCGCTGGCGGATGCGGTGAAGCTCCCGCGTTCCAGCAGCCTGAAGGCGCTGACCACCTTCACCGGTCTGGCTCATCGCTTCCAGCTGGCCTGGGAGCATAACGGCGTACGCTGGATTAACGATTCAAAAGCCACCAATGTTGGCAGCACCGAAGCGGCGCTGAACGGCCTCCACGTTGAGGGCACGCTACATCTGCTACTGGGCGGCGACGGCAAATCTGCTGATTTCTCCTCCCTTGCGCCGTATCTGCAAGGTTCCAAAGTTCGTATTTACTGTTTCGGCCGCGACGGCGCGGAGTTGGCGCAATTGCGTCCTGATATTGCCGAGCAAACCGAAACGATGGCGCAGGCAATGGCGCTTATCGGCCCGCGCGTCCAGCCTGGCGATATGGTTCTGTTGTCGCCAGCCTGTGCCAGCCTCGACCAGTTCAAAAACTTTGAGCAGCGCGGCGACGTCTTTACCCAATTAGCGAAGGAGCTTGGCTGATGCGTTTATCACTCCCTCGCCTGCGTATGCCACGTATTCCAGGATATGCCATCCTGGCATGGGTGTCATCGGCGTTAAAAGGCTGGGTGATGGGATCCCGCGAGGGCGACTCCAACAGCATGGTGCTTTATGACCGCACCCTGCTGTGGCTGACGTTTGGTCTGGCAGCCGTGGGGTTTATCATGGTGACCTCGGCGTCCATGCCCGTGGGTCAGCGCCTTGCTAACGATCCGTTCCTCTTTGCCAAGCGTGACGGGCTTTACATCATTCTGGCCTTTGCGCTCTCTATGATAACGCTGCGCCTGCCAATGGAATTCTGGCAGCGTCACAGTACCGCCATGCTGTTGCTGTCCATCGCCATGCTGCTGATTGTTCTGGTGGTGGGGAGCTCGGTTAACGGTGCATCCCGCTGGATTGCCTTTGGCCCTTTGCGTATTCAGCCTGCTGAATTTACCAAGCTGTCGCTGTTCTGTTACCTGGCAAACTACCTGGTGCGTAAGGTGGACGAAGTCCGTAACAACCTTCGCGGCTTCCTGAAGCCGATGGGCGTTATTCTGGTAATGGCGGTTCTGCTGCTTGCCCAGCCTGACTTAGGTACCGTTGTTGTGCTGTTCGTGACCACGCTCGCGATGCTGTTCCTGGCCGGGGCCAAACTCTGGCAGTTCCTGGCCATCATCGGCATGGGGATCTCAGCAGTTATCCTGCTGATCCTTGCCGAGCCGTATCGTATTCGCCGTGTGACCTCCTTCTGGAACCCGTGGGAAGATCCGTTTGGCAGCGGCTACCAGCTGACGCAGTCTCTGATGGCATTCGGACGCGGTGAACTCTGGGGGCAGGGCTTAGGAAACTCGGTGCAAAAACTGGAGTATCTGCCGGAGGCGCACACGGACTTTATCTTCTCCATTATCGGCGAAGAGCTGGGATATATCGGTGTGGCACTGGCATTAATGATGGTATTCTTCGTCGCTTTTCGCGCGATGTCCATCGGGCGACGCGCCCTCGATATGGACCAGCGTTTCTCGGGCTTTCTGGCCTGTTCAATTGGCATCTGGTTCAGTTTCCAGGCGCTGGTGAACGTAGGCGCAGCCGCGGGGATGCTGCCGACGAAAGGCCTGACGTTGCCGCTCATCAGCTACGGTGGCTCCAGCCTGTTAATTATGTCTACGGCAATCGTAATGTTGCTGCGAATCGATTATGAAACGCGTCTGGCGAAGGCCCAGGCGTTTACGCGGGGTGTGCGATGAGCAATCAATCCCGGCGGTTAATGGTGATGGCTGGCGGCACCGGGGGACATGTTTTCCCTGGGCTTGCGGTAGCGCATCATCTGATGGACCAGGGCTGGCAGGTTCGCTGGCTCGGCACCGCCGATCGTATGGAAGCGGACCTGGTGCCGAAACATGGCATCGAAATCGACTTTATCCGTATTTCAGGCCTGCGCGGGAAAGGGCTGAAAGCGATGGTGCTTGCTCCGGTGCGTATCTTTAACGCCTGGCGGCAGGCGAGGGCGATCATGAAAGCTTATCGCCCGCAGGTTGTGCTCGGTATGGGCGGTTATGTTTCAGGCCCGGGTGGTCTGGCGGCGTGGTCGCTTGGCATTCCGGTTGTGCTTCACGAACAAAACGGGATTGCGGGCCTGACGAACAAGTGGCTGGCAAAAATCGCTAAGAAAGTTATGCAGGCATTCCCTGGCGCGTTTCCGAATGCGGATGTCGTTGGGAACCCGGTGCGTACAGACGTGCTGGCGCTCCCACTGCCGCAGGAGCGTTTTGCTGGCCGTGAAGGGCCGGTACGCGTACTGGTAGTCGGTGGCTCCCAGGGCGCGCGCGTGCTTAACCAGACCATGCCACAGGTAGCCGGGCGACTCGGTGGAGCCGTCACTATCTGGCACCAGTGTGGCAAAGGCGCTCAGGCTGTCGTGCAGCAGGCTTATGCCGAGGCCGCACAGCCCCAGCATAAAGTGACCGAGTTTATTGACGACATGGCTGCCGCTTACGCATGGGCAGACGTTGTGGTTTGCCGCTCCGGTGCATTAACCGTCAGCGAGATCGCGGCCGCAGGCTTGCCTGCATTGTTTGTCCCCTTCCAGCATAAAGACCGGCAGCAATACTGGAACGCGCTGCCGCTGGAAAAGGCTGGTGCCGCAAAAATACTCGAGCAGCCGCAGTTTACCGTGGATGCCGTTACCGAAACGCTCACAGGATGGGACAGGGCAACGTTGCTGGCGATGGCCGAACATGCGCGCGCTGCCTCCATTCCTGACGCCACCGAGCGGGTAGCCAAAGAAGTAAGCGCCGCAGCACTGGCGTAAAGATTTAAAGGTTGTGGGCGGAAAGCCGCCCGTGAATTTTTGATGTAATGGCGCAATGCGCTGCAGGTTAGAGAATGAATACACAACAACTGGCGAAACTGCGTTCTATCGTGCCCGAGATGCGTCGCGTCCGGCACATTCACTTTATTGGCATCGGCGGCGCCGGTATGGGCGGTATTGCCGAAGTTCTGGCCAATGAAGGCTATCAGATTAGCGGTTCCGACCTTGCGCCGAATCCGGTCACGCAGCAGTTGTCGGCACTGGGTGCCACTATTTATTTTAATCATCGCCCGGAGAACGTGCGTGATGCGAGCGTTGTGGTGGTTTCGACGGCTATTTCTCAGGATAACCCGGAAATCGTTGCCGCTCATGAAGCCCGTATCCCGGTGATTCGTCGCGCGGAGATGCTGGCCGAACTGATGCGTTTTCGCCATGGCATTGCCATTGCGGGGACGCACGGCAAGACCACCACAACCGCGATGGTTTCAAGCATTTATGCAGAAGCAGGCCTGGATCCTACGTTTGTTAACGGCGGTCTGGTAAAAGCAGCGGGAACCCACGCTCGCCTGGGACACAGCCGTTATTTGATCGCGGAAGCGGATGAGAGCGATGCGTCATTCCTTCATCTGCAGCCGATGGTCTCTGTTGTCACCAATATCGAAGCTGACCACATGGATACCTACCAGGGCGACTTCGAAAACTTAAAGCAGACATTCATTAATTTCCTGCACAATCTGCCGTTTTATGGTCGGGCAGTGATGTGCGTGGATGACCCGGTTATCCGCGAGTTGCTGCCACGCGTTGGCCGCCAGACAACGACCTACGGCTTCAGCGACGATGCTGACGTGCGCATTGAGTCGTACCAGCAGAAAGGCCCGCAGGGTCATTTCACCCTCGTGCGACGGGATTTGCCTGAGCTGCATGTAACGCTGAACGCACCGGGACGCCATAACGCATTGAACGCAGCGGCAGCGGTTGCTGTGGCTACGGAAGAAGGTATTGAAGATGAAGCCATTCAGCGCGCGCTGGAAAGCTTCCAGGGCACCGGGCGTCGTTTTGATTTCCTGGGCGAATATCCTCTTGCGCCGGTCAATGGCAAAGACGGTAGCGCAATGCTGGTGGACGACTACGGTCACCACCCAACGGAAGTCGATGCGACGATTAAAGCTGCCCGCGCCGGCTGGCCGGATAAAAATCTGGTTATGATCTTCCAGCCGCATCGCTTTACGCGCACGCGTGACCTGTATGACGACTTTGCTAACGTCCTGTCTCAGGTAGATTCTCTGCTGATGCTGGACGTTTATGCTGCTGGAGAGGCAGCTATTCCGGGGGCTGACAGCCGTTCGCTGTGTCGTACCATTCGCGGCCGCGGTAAAGTTGATCCGATTCTGGTACCGGATGCGCTTCAGGTTGCCGATATGCTGGCACCGGTATTGACCGGAAACGATCTGATCATTGTGCAAGGGGCGGGTAACGTCGGTAAAGTGGCTAAAAATCTGGCTGAAATCAAATTACAGCCACAGGCTAAAGAGGAGGACCATCATGGCTGATAAAGTTGCTGTTTTGCTGGGTGGAACTTCCGCTGAACGTGACGTGTCTTTGCAGTCGGGGGCCGCGGTGCTCGCCGGGCTGAAAGAAGGCGGTGTCGATGCCCATGGCGTCGACCCTAAAGAGACGGCCGTAACTGAACTTAAAAACCAGGGTTTTGACAAAGTATTTATTGCCTTACATGGGCGTGGTGGCGAAGACGGCACCTTACAGGGACTGTTAGAGTTCCTGGATTTACCTTATACCGGCAGCGGCGTAATGGCTTCGGCCATCACCATGGATAAACTGCGTACCAAATTGCTCTGGCAGGGTGCTGAATTGCCGGTTGCTCCGTGGGTTGCGTTAACGCGCCGCGATGTGGAAGCGGGCATTACAGCGACCACGGTGGAGCGCATCGCGCAGTTAGGTTTGCCGGTTATCGTGAAGCCGAGCCGCGAAGGTTCAAGCGTTGGCATGTCTAAGGTCAATGAAGTGGCAGCGCTGCCCGCTGCGCTGGAGCTGGCCTTTGAACATGATGAAGAAGTGCTGATCGAGAAGTGGCTGAGCGGCCCTGAATACACGGTAGCGATCCTCGGTGAGGAAATATTACCGTCAATTCGTATTCAACCGTCAGGAACCTTCTATGATTATGAGGCGAAGTATCTCTCTGATGAAACACAGTATTTCTGCCCGAGTGGTTTAATCGAGCAGCGAGAGCAAGAATTGCAGGCATTAGTGCTGCAGGCATGGCAAGTTTTAGGCTGTAGCGGCTGGGGCCGGGTAGACGTCATGCTCGATAGCGACGGGCAGTTTTACTTGCTGGAAGTGAACACCTCTCCGGGCATGACCAGCCATAGCCTGGTGCCGATGGCGGCTCGCGAGGCTGGGATGACGTTTTCGCAGCTGGTTGTGCGTATTCTGGCGTTGGCGAACTGATATGTCACAGGCAGCCCTGAATGCGCGTAACCGCGAGGAAGAACAAGCAGCCAGCAGCAGCCGTCGCAGTAACGGCGGGCGCCTGGCGGGCATAATCTTCTTGAGTGCGGTGCTGTTTACGGTGTTTATCGGCGGCTGGATTGTGGTCGGCTGGATGGAAGATGCTCAGCGTCTGCCGCTCTCTAAGCTGGTTGTCACGGGTGATAGAAACTACACGCGCAACGACGACATTCGCCAGTCTATCCTGGCGCTGGGGCCTCCGGGCACCTTTATGACCCAGGATGTGAATATCATCCAGCAGCAGATCGAACGTTTGCCGTGGATTAAACAGGCGAGCGTAAGAAAGCAGTGGCCGGACGAATTGAAGATTCATCTGGTTGAATTTGTTCCCATCGCGCGCTGGAATGATCAGCATATGATTGACGCCGAAGGTGATTCCTTCAGCGTGCCGGCAGAACGCACAGGAAAGCAGACTTTACCGATGTTATCTGGCCCGGAAGGGAGTGAAGGTGAAGTGTTGCAGGGCTATCGCGCAATGGGCGAAGTGCTGGCAAAGGATAAATTTACGTTGAAAGAAGCGGCAATGACCGCTCGTCGTTCCTGGCAGCTGACGCTGAACAACGGCATCAAACTTAATCTTGGCCGGGGCGATACGATGAAACGCCTGAGTCGCTTTGTAGAATTGTATCCCATTCTGCAACAGCAGGAACAAGCCGATGGCAAGCAGGTAAGCTACGTCGACTTGCGGTATGACTCTGGCGCGGCAGTGGGCTGGCAGCCCGCTCCCGTACAGGACGCTAATCCTAATCAGCAACAGAATCAGGCACAGGCAGAATAACAATGATCAAGGCGACGGACAGAAAACTGGTAGTAGGACTGGAGATCGGGACCGCGAAGGTCGCCGCTTTAGTAGGGGAAGTTCTGCCCGACGGTATGGTCAATATTATCGGTGTGGGTAGCTGTCCATCCCGTGGTATGGACAAAGGTGGCGTAAACGATCTTGAATCGGTCGTAAAATGCGTGCAGCGCGCGATTGACCAGGCAGAACTGATGGCGGACTGCCAGATTTCTTCGGTCTATCTGGCGCTGTCAGGCAAACATATCAGCTGTCAGAACGAAATTGGTATGGTGCCTATCTCTGAAGAAGAGGTGACGCAGGAAGACGTTGAAAACGTCGTTCATACCGCAAAATCGGTGCGCGTTCGTGACGAACATCGCGTTCTGCATGTTATCCCGCAGGAATACGCTATCGATTATCAAGAAGGGATCAAAAATCCGGTAGGGTTATCTGGTGTGCGCATGCAGGCCAAAGTGCATTTGATCACCTGCCATAACGACATGGCAAAAAACATTGTTAAAGCCGTTGAACGTTGTGGTCTTAAAGTTGACCAACTCATTTTCGCCGGACTGGCAGCGAGCTATGCCGTATTAACGGAAGACGAACGTGAATTAGGCGTCTGCGTAGTTGATATCGGTGGTGGTACAATGGATATCGCGGTTTACACTGGCGGCGCGCTGCGCCATACCAAAGTTATCCCTTATGCAGGAAACGTGGTGACCAGTGATATCGCTTATGCCTTCGGTACACCGCCAAGCGATGCCGAAGCCATTAAAGTCCGCCACGGTTGTGCGCTGGGGTCGATTGTTGGTAAAGACGAGAACGTTGAGGTGCCAAGCGTGGGTGGGCGCCCCCCTCGCAGCCTGCAGCGTCAGACGCTTGCTGAAGTCATTGAGCCGCGCTATACCGAGCTGTTAAACCTGGTCAATGAAGAGATATTGCAGTTACAAGAACAGCTTCGCCAGCAGGGTGTGAAGCACCACCTGGCGGCGGGGATTGTGTTAACCGGCGGCGCGGCACAGATTGAAGGCCTTGCGGCCTGTGCTCAGCGTGTGTTCCATACGCAGGTGCGTATAGGGCAGCCGTTAAATATTACTGGCCTGACTGATTACGCCCAGGAGTCGTATTACTCGACTGCCGTTGGCTTGCTGCACTACGGGAAGGAGTCTCATCTCAGTGGTGAAGCAGAAGTGGAAAAACGCACCTCCGTCAGTTCGTGGGTTAAGCGATTCAACAGCTGGCTGAGAAAAGAGTTTTAAATTTTATAAGAGACCGGACAAAATTAGCGGTCTCAGGCGACAGGCACAAAACGGAGAGAAACTATGTTTGAACCTATGGAACTGACCAACGACGCGGTGATTAAAGTCATCGGCGTCGGTGGCGGCGGCGGTAATGCCGTTGAACACATGGTGCGCGAGCGCATCGAAGGCGTTGAATTCTTCGCAGTCAATACCGATGCTCAGGCGTTACGTAAGACTGCTGTAGGCCAGACTATCCAGATTGGTAATGCTGTTACCAAAGGTCTGGGCGCTGGAGCCAACCCTGAAGTGGGCCGTACCGCTGCGGAAGAAGACCGTGATGCGTTACGTGCAGCTCTCGAAGGGGCTGACATGGTATTTATCGCTGCGGGCATGGGCGGTGGTACTGGTACGGGTGCAGCACCTGTTGTTGCTGAAGTAGCAAAAGATTTGGGTATCCTGACCGTTGCCGTTGTGACCAAGCCTTTCAACTTTGAAGGTAAGAAGCGCATGGCTTTCGCGGAGCAGGGTATCGCCGAGCTTTCCAAGCATGTGGACTCACTGATCACCATTCCAAACGACAAGCTGCTGAAAGTGCTGGGTCGTGGCATCTCTCTGCTGGATGCATTCGGTGCGGCAAACGACGTGCTCAAAGGGGCGGTGCAGGGTATTGCAGAACTGATTACTCGTCCGGGTCTGATGAACGTCGACTTCGCTGACGTGCGTACCGTGATGTCCGAAATGGGTTATGCCATGATGGGTTCCGGTGTTGCCAGCGGTGAAGACCGTGCAGAGGAAGCGGCCGAAATGGCTATCTCCAGCCCGCTGCTGGAAGATATCGACCTGTCTGGCGCGCGCGGCGTGCTGGTTAACATCACCGCTGGCTTCGACCTGCGTCTGGATGAGTTTGAAACCGTGGGTAACACTATCCGTGCGTTCGCCTCTGATAACGCTACCGTGGTTATCGGTACCTCTCTGGATCCAGAGATGAACGATGAACTGCGCGTGACCGTTGTTGCTACCGGTATTGGCATGGACAAGCGTCCAGAAATTACTCTGGTAACCAACAAGCAGCAGCAGGTTCAGCAACCTGTTATGGATCGCTACCAGCAGCACGGTATGGCGCCCCTGACTCAGGAGCAAAAACCAGCTGCGAAAGTGGTTAACGACAATACGCCACAGACTGCGAAAGAACCTGATTACTTGGATATTCCAGCATTCCTGCGTAAGCAAGCTGATTAAGAATAAACCGGAAGTTGGGCATCTCCGCTCTTTGTGCTAAACTGGCCCACCGTTAGTGATATACACTTCGGTTGGATAGTTAATTTGGCGAGATTAAACGATGATCAAACAAAGGACACTTAAACGTATCGTTCAGGCGACTGGCGTCGGTTTACATACCGGCAAAAAGGTCACACTGACGTTGCGCCCTGCGCCGGCCAATACCGGGGTCATCTATCGTCGCACTGACTTGAATCCTCCGGTCGATTTTCCGGCAGATGCCAAATCCGTGCGTGATACCATGCTCTGTACTTGCCTGGTGAACGAGCACGATGTGCGGATTTCTACCGTTGAGCACCTTAACGCCGCCCTGGCTGGGCTGGGCATCGACAACATTGTTATTGAAGTCGATGCACCAGAAATTCCAATCATGGACGGTAGTGCGGCGCCGTTTGTCTACCTGCTGCTTGATGCCGGGATTGACGAACTGAACTGCGCGAAGAAATTTGTGCGGGTCAAAGAGACGGTTCGCGTTGAAGATGGCGATAAATGGGCTGAATTCAGACCGTACAATGGTTTCTCGTTGGACTTTACCATCGACTTTAACCATCCGGCGATTGATGCCAGCACCCAGCGTTACAGCATGAACTTCTCTGCTGACGCCTTTATGCGCCAGATCAGCCGTGCTCGTACTTTCGGTTTTATGCGTGATATCGAATATCTGCAGTCCCGTGGTTTGTGCCTGGGCGGTAGCTTCGATTGTGCCATCGTTGTTGACGATTATCGCGTACTGAACGAAGACGGCCTGCGTTTTGAAGATGAATTCGTTCGTCACAAAATGCTGGATGCTATCGGTGATTTGTTTATGTGTGGCCACAATATTATCGGCGCGTTTACCGCCTATAAATCGGGTCATGCCCTAAACAACAAGCTGTTGCAGGCAGTGTTAGCGAAGCAGGAAGCCTGGGAATGGGCAACCTTCGAAGACGATGCTGAACTTCCGCTGGCATTCAAAGCACCGACTATGGTGCTGGCGTAACGCCAACGCTCACGATTACGACTGGTTTTTATTGGTACTCTCTCCGGCCAATGAAGCCAGTCGTTCTATCGCTGCTCTCAGTTTTTCCGGGCTACGTTTGGCCACCTCTCGTAATGCCTCCGCACTCTGCTCACTTAATTCCCGATTGACCTCAAACTGCCCATTTGGCATCTGAATGCTGTTTTCTTGTACGGAATCACTGCCAATTGCCGCAAGCGAGGGATTAATCGTGATGTCGATTGACGTCAATGATGGTAATATTTGTGCGCGTAATGCACTTAGCAGCGTGGATTGTTCATAGCGTAATCGCATCAACCAGCTGGCATTCGCCGTTTCGATAACGAGAACTCCCTGTCGGAAGTTTGCAATCCGGCACCAGGGATGCAGTTGAGCGGGTAATATGCCTCTCACTGCCTGGTTGAGCCGCAGCAAGGCCGTCGCGCGTTGCTGCACGTTTTGTAAAACGCTCTGAGCACCGGCCTCGTCGAACAGATTTTCTAAAGATTGCGGGCGACTATCGCGCATACATTAAGCTCCGGCGGAAAAAGTGATTGGTATTCTAAATCGTTGGCGACAATTTGGCAGACGTTATTTCTGGCCGCATCTCCTGTTGGGGATGGTCGCGGCGAGTTTTGGCATGCCTGCGCTCAGTGGAAACACCGAACATGCAACCCCGGCGGAAACCTCTGCCAGCTCGCAGGACTATCTTAACCAGGTCAGCTTCAATAGCCTTGTATTATTGCAGGAAAGCACCCGACGACCGACGTTTACTGTGGATTACTGGCATCAGCATGCCATTCGCACGGTTATTCGCCACCTTTCTTTTGCCATGGCGCCTCAGGTGCTACAAGTGGAAGAGAGTCTGCCCCTTCAGGCTCAGCATCTCGCTTTGCTGGATACGCTCAATGCGTTGCTTACCCAGGAAAGCAAGCCACCGGTCATTATCCGCCACATCTCACTCTGGCAGCGTCCTGCAGTCGCGACATTTATGCCCGCGCTGTGGGTAAGCCAGGTGCAGGGGATCCGTGCCGGTCCCGAACGCCTCAGCTAAACAAAATCTCCTTTAATTATTACACTATTTGTCGATCTGCTTTGAGCAGGCGTTTGAGAATTTATTATGCTTATCAAAATATTAACTAAAGTCTTTGGTAGTCGGAACGATCGTACTTTACGTCGTATGCGTAAAGTTGTGACCATGATCAACGGTCTGGAACCGACCATGGAAAAGCTCACCGACGATGAGCTGAAGGCAAAAACCGTTGAGTTTCGCGCCCGTCTTGAAAAGGGCGAAGCGCTGGAAACCTTAATTCCTGAGGCCTTTGCCGTTGTGCGTGAAGCAAGTAAGCGTGTGTTCGGTATGCGCCACTTCGACGTGCAGATGCTTGGCGGTATGGTGCTGAACGACCGCTGCATCGCGGAAATGCGGACGGGTGAAGGTAAAACTCTGACAGCGACGCTGCCTGCGTATCTGAATGCGTTAAGCGGTAAAGGCGTACATGTGATTACCGTGAACGATTATCTTGCTCAGCGAGATGCCGAAAAGAACCGTCCGCTGTTCGAGTTCCTCGGCCTTAGCGTTGGCATCAACCTACCAGGCATGCCAGCACCGGCGAAGCGTGAAGCCTATGCGGCTGATATCACCTACGGAACCAACAACGAATACGGTTTTGACTACCTTCGCGACAATATGGCATTTAGTCCGGAAGAGCGCGTGCAGCGCAAACTTCATTACGCGCTGGTGGATGAGGTTGACTCAATCCTTATCGATGAGGCCCGTACGCCGCTGATCATCTCCGGCCCGGCCGAAGACAGCTCCGAGCTGTACAAAAAAGTGAATAAAATCATCCCGCACCTGATCCGTCAGGAAAAAGAAGATTCCGACACCTTCGAAGGTGAAGGCCACTTCTCTGTGGATGAGAAATCTCGTCAGGTTAACCTCACCGAGCGCGGTCTGGTACTGATTGAAGAGCTGCTGATGAACGAAGGCATGATGGAAGAGGGCGAGTCTTTGTACTCCCCAACTAACATTATGCTGATGCACCATGTCACCGCTGCGCTGCGCGCCCACGCGTTGTTCACCCGCGACGTTGACTACATCGTTAAAGATGGCGAAGTCATCATCGTTGATGAGCACACAGGCCGTACTATGCAAGGTCGCCGCTGGTCTGACGGTCTGCACCAGGCTGTTGAAGCCAAAGAAGGTGTGGATATCCAGAACGAAAACCAGACGCTGGCCTCCATCACCTTCCAGAACTACTTCCGTCTGTATGAGAAACTGGCTGGTATGACCGGTACCGCGGACACCGAAGCGTTCGAATTCAGCTCGATCTACAAACTTGATACCATCGTGGTGCCAACGAACCGTCCGATGATCCGTAAGGACATGCCTGACTTGGTCTACATGACCGAGCTGGATAAAATCGGCGCCATCATCGAGGACATCAAAGAGCGGACAACCAACGGCCAGCCGGTGTTGGTTGGGACCATCTCCATCGAGAAATCCGAAGTGGTTTCCGCTGAGCTGACGAAAGCGGGTATCAAGCACAACGTTCTCAACGCCAAATTCCACGCCAACGAAGCCGGCATCGTTGCCCAGGCGGGTTACCCGGCGGCAGTGACTATCGCAACTAACATGGCGGGTCGTGGTACGGATATCGTACTGGGCGGCAGCTGGCAGGAAGAAGTTGCTCAGCTTGAAGATCCAACCCCTGAGCAAATCGCCCAGATCAAAGCCGACTGGCAGATTCGCCACGACGCGGTTCTGGCATCCGGTGGCCTGCACATCATTGGTACCGAGCGTCACGAATCCCGCCGTATCGATAACCAGCTTCGCGGCCGTGCTGGTCGTCAGGGGGATGCGGGTTCTTCTCGTTTCTATCTGTCGATGGAGGACGCCCTGATGCGTATTTTCGCCTCAGATCGCGTTTCCAGCATGATGCGTAAATTGGGTATGAAGCCCGGCGAAGCGATTGAACACCCATGGGTCACCAAAGCGATTGCTAACGCCCAGCGTAAGGTTGAAAGCCGTAACTTCGATATTCGTAAGCAGCTGCTGGAATACGATGACGTGGCAAACGACCAGCGTCGCGCAATTTATTCCCAGCGTAACGAACTGCTGGACGTGAGCGACGTCAGCGAAACCATCAGCAGCATCCGTGAAGATGTGTTCAAAACCACGATTGATGCACACATCCCGCCGCAGTCGCTGGAAGAAATGTGGGACGTACAGGGTCTGGAAGAGCGTCTGAAAAATGACTTCGACCTCGATATGCCAATCAAAGAGTGGCTGGACAAAGAGCCAGAGCTGCATGAAGAGACGCTACGTGAGCGCATTCTGCATAATGCGATAGAAGTTTATCAGCGCAAAGAGGAAGTAGTCGGCGTCGAGATGATGCGTCACTTTGAGAAAGGTGTCATGCTGCAGACTCTGGATTCCCTGTGGAAAGAGCACCTGGCGGCAATGGACTATCTGCGTCAGGGCATCCACCTGCGCGGTTATGCGCAGAAGGATCCGAAGCAGGAATACAAGCGCGAGTCCTTCTCGATGTTTGCTGCAATGCTTGAATCGCTGAAGTACGAAGTGATCAGTACGCTGTGTAAAGTCCAGGTTCGCATGCCGGAAGAAGTGGAAGCGATGGAGCAGCAGCGCCGCGAAGAAGCTGAGCGCCTGGCTCAGATGCAGCAGCTAAGCCACGTTGACTCAGATACACAGGCAGCACAGGAACTGGCAGCGGAAACCGGTGAGCGTAAAGTGGGCCGTAACGATCCGTGCCCATGCGGTTCCGGTAAGAAATTTAAACAGTGTCATGGCCGTTTGAGCTAAGCACGCAGTGTTTGATCGAGGCGCAGCTTGCTGCGCCTTTTTTACAGGGATCATCTGAACAAAAATGAAACAGTTGAAAATTGCCGCCGGGATTATTCGCAATCCTCAGGGTGAAGTTTTTATCACGCGACGTCCCGCCGATGTGCATATGGCGAATAAACTGGAATTCCCGGGTGGAAAAATTGAAGCCGATGAAACGCCCGAGCAGGCGCTGGTCAGGGAGCTGGAAGAGGAAATTGGCATCACAGCCACGAGCTTCTCGCACTATGAAACCATTATCTGGGAAAAGGAAGAGCTGAATATCACCCTGTGGTTCTTTATGGTAGACAAATGGCAGGGTGAGCCCTGGGGCAGAGAAGGCCAGCATGGGCAATGGATTGCGGTGAATAAACTGGTCGCCAGCGAATTCCCTCCCGCCAACGAACCCGTCGTTAAAAAACTTCAGCAGCCTTAAGGCTGCTGTTCTTCACTCCAGCCGTCGCTATCGGAAAGGTCGCTGCTGCTGGGGATGCGTTTTTCTTCTGCAGCCCATTCGCCTAAATCAATCAGCTGGCAGCGCTTGCTGCAGAATGGACGGTAAGGGCTGGTTTCGTTCCAGATCACGGCTCGGCCGCAGCCCGGGCAATTTACAACGGTTTGTTCAGACATTACGCCTCCTTAACAGCACGCCAGATCAAAATCCAGACGCTCGGGAATAATTCCATGCTCGCTATCCAGCGGCAGAAAACGGATCGCAAAACGGCTCTTATGGCCTGAGATCTGCGGGTAAACCTGATCCACCAGTTCCATGCGCAATCGCAGCAGATCGGCGTCATCACCGTTGTCCTGGTAGAAGCCACTAAGGCTGGTCTGTTTACGCAGCGGTGCGGAATTACGAATGATATCAAGCAGTAAGTCCAGCGAGCTCTTAATCGGTTGCAGGCTGTTACGCCAGAGCTCTATTTGCTCGTCGCGCTTAGCCTGTGGCAGATGCAGCCAGAGATGCAGCGTAGGTAGGTCGAAGCTACAGCAGCCGCCGGGGATGCTGAGACGCTGACGGACAAGGGCGATAAGGCGGTCTTCACGCAAGTACTGCCCGATGCGCGGCGCTGACATTAACATGCTGCCGCGTTCTTTCAGCTGGCTGCGCATGGAATCTATAAGCTGCATATCGACGCCCGGTACCTCTGCCCAGTTCAGCAGCTTGCGCTGCTGGCGCTCAAGCTCTTTCAGAATGTCGGTACGGATCTCACCTCGCTCGAACACGTCAAGCAGTTCGCCGATACTGCGGAAAAAATGCAGGGCGCTGGCAGAGTCGGTGATGGGCAAAGCAGTTTCGAACTGCTGGATCAGAAATTCAATGCGCAGCCAGGTGCGCATTTTTTCATTCAGGGGGTGCTCATAAAGGATCTGAGTGGGCATTATTTTTGTCCAGTTGTGCGGCCTGACTCGCCAGCTTCAGGTAATGGCGGTGCAAACGGTCAACGTGTACGGCAACCTCATGGGGAGAGCCGTCGTTATTAATCACATCATCGGCAACGGCCAGGCGCTGTTCACGGGTTGCCTGTGCGGCAATGATCTGCTCGGCATGCTGGCGGCTAACCTTATCGCGGCCTGTGGTTCGCGCGATTTGTATTTCTGGCGATACATCTACCACCAGCACACGGTCCGCTTTATGCTGGAGGTGATTTTCGACCAATAGCGGCACCACCCATAGCGCATAGGGCGAACGGGCGTTACGAAGTTCTGTTTGAGTACGCTGGTGGATAAGCGGATGTAAAAGGGCATTAATCCACTGCTTTTCCTGCGCGTCAGCAAAGATTTTCTCGCGCAGCAGTCGGCGATTAAGTGAGCCGTCCGGCAGTAATATATCGTGACCAAAATGTGCTGAAATTTCACTCAGCGCAGGCTGCCCAGGTTCAACAACCTGACGGGCGATGACGTCAGCGTCTATTACGGCGATACCCAGGTGTGAAAAACTATTGGCGACGGTCGTTTTTCCGCTGCCTATTCCACCTGTTAATGCCACCGTATAAACCATATGTGCAGGACCTTAAATCTATTTTTAATCAATAAGATATGAAATTTTATGACCGGATAGAGTAAAGCAAAAAAAATGCATGAATGAAAATTCAGACTCCCCAGGCATCCTTTTGCTCTTTCACGGGTAAATTTTAACGATTGTAGCGTAAAAAAGACTGTTTTCGCAGTCTTGCGAAGCCATTATTAGTGCGTATGATAGCGTCACTGGAGTTGGCAGTTGTACCGCCGATAACGTTCCCGCGTCCATCGCCATTACCAGGAATCCGCAACATGCGTATTGAAGAAGATTTGAAGTTAGGTTTTAAAGACGTTCTGATTCGCCCGAAACGTTCCACGTTGAAAAGCCGCTCCGATGTAGAACTTGAGCGCCAGTTTACTTTCAAACATTCCGGTATTGCATGGTCTGGTGTGCCGATTATTGCGGCAAACATGGATACTGTGGGTACTTTCGGCATGGCGCAAGCGCTGGCCTCCTTCGATATCCTTACTGCTGTACACAAGCACTACTCCGTCGAGCAGTGGAGCAGCTTCGTTAAATCCGTCCCTGAAAATATTCTGCGCCACGTGATGGTGTCTACCGGGACGTCTGAAGCCGATTTCAATAAAACTAAACAGATTCTGGCGCTGCATCCTGGCCTTACCTTTATCTGTATCGATGTGGCTAACGGCTACTCTGAGCATTTTACCCAGTTCGTCAGCAAAGCGCGTGAAGCATGGCCAGACAAAACCATCTGCGCGGGTAACGTTGTGACAGGCGAGATGTGTGAAGAGCTGATTCTCTCCGGCGCAGATATCGTTAAAGTTGGCATCGGTCCAGGTTCCGTCTGTACGACGCGCGTGAAAACCGGCGTCGGTTATCCTCAGCTTTCTGCAGTCATTGAGTGTGCGGATGCGGCGCACGGCCTCGGCGGCCAAATCGTCAGTGACGGTGGTTGTACCGTCCCGGGCGACGTGGCAAAAGCCTTCGGTGGCGGCGCAGATTTCGTGATGCTCGGCGGTATGCTGGCTGGCCACGAAGAAAGCGGCGGTACCGTGGTTGAGGAGAACGGTGAGAAATTTATGCTGTTCTATGGCATGAGCTCTGAGTCCGCTATGACCCGTCACGTTGGTGGCGTTGCGCAGTACCGTGCGGCTGAAGGTAAAACTGTTAAGCTGCCGCTGCGTGGCCCAGTTGAAAACACGGCACGTGACATTATGGGCGGCCTGCGTTCAGCCTGTACCTATGTTGGCGCATCTCGTCTGAAAGAGCTGACTAAACGCACCACCTTTATCCGCGTTGCGGAACAAGAAAACCGCGTATTTAACAGTCTGTAAGTTAAGTATGGCGCAGCGCCCGCTGCGCCATTATCCTCCGTTCATTGCATCCCCCAGTTGAAATATCGGCAAATACATAGCGATGACAAGCGTGCCGATAATTAACCCAATGACTATCATCATGACGGGCTCAAGGGCCGCAGCCAGATTGTCGGCAAGCTCCTGCGTCTGACCATGGTGCCAGATAGCCAGCTTCTCCAGCATTAAATCCAGCGCGCCTGACTCTTCTCCGATGCGTATCATTTGTGCGCACAGGGGGGAAAAGCATCCGGCTGAACTTACTAATTGCCAGAAGGGCATGCCCTGCGCGACGTGGCGACCAAGCTGATTCATTACGTTTTTCCAGAAAATCGCAGGAATGGTCTGTTCCACAGCCGCCAGTCCCTGGAGGAGTGGAATACCTGCCTGCTGAGAAAGGGTAAGCGTCGTATAGATTTGGCTGAGCATTTGGCCCCGCCACAAAGGCGCAACCAGAGGGAGCCTGAGCAATAGCTTTTGCTCTTGCTCCTGCCAGTGAGGTTTTTGCTGGCGCAGGATCCCCCAGGATGTTACCAGAAGTATCAGTCCCGCAAGCCACCATGCACCCTGTGATATCACCCATTCTGACATCGCCATTACCCCGAGCGTGATGGCGGGCAGAGGTGCGTTAAACGAACGATATATTGTTGCAAACTCGGGAAGTACAAATCCCATCATGCCCGCCGTCACCGCTATTGCCACAGCCATAATAAAGAGCGGATAGCGCAATGCTTTCATCACTTTTTTATGCAGCTGATAAAGCTGCTCCTGTTGCTCTGCCAGGCGACGGGTGCATTCATCGAGCCTGCCCGTTAGCTCACCGATATGGACCAGGGCGATAAACAGTGGAGGAAATATCCCAGGCCACTGGCGAAGTGAATCAGAGAATGACATTCCCTGAGAGACCTGCTGCCCAATTCGCTGCAGCAACACTCGCCACTCGCTGTAAGGATGCTGGTTTGCCATTAGCGCCAGCCCATCGGCAAGCGAGATACCCGCCTGGAGAAGCGTAGCAAGCTGCCGAAAGAGCTGGATTTTCTGCTGGATATGCCAGCAACCGCGTCGCGCGTGGTCACTTTTATGTAAGCTAACTACCTGCAACTGTTGTTCCAGCAGTTGCATTACCAGCCCGGCCCGATCCTCTGCAAGCGTTGCGCCCTTCTGAAGCTGTCCGTGTTGATCGACGGCTTTCCAGTGCCAGATAACCACTTTAGCCATGGGATACCCCCAGCACGCGGTAGACCTCTTCCAGGGTTGTCTGCTCCTGCGACACGGCCAGGCAGCCGCTTTCAAAAAGGCTGACCATGCCCTGCTGGCGGGCGATATTTTCAAGTTCGCTCAGTGGCGCTCCACTGGCAATAGCGATACGCAGCGCGTTATCTATCTGCAGGATTTCGAACAGGGCGGTACGGCCATAAAATCCGCCATAACAACGCTCGCAGCCTACGGCTTGCAATTCTGGAAGAGGATTGGGCCAGCTGCCCGGCGGTAGGATGTTTTTATGTGTCCCACTTCTTTTACAGTAGGGACAAAGTTTGCGCACCAGACGCTGGGCAATCACCAGATTAAGTGCGGAGGCCAGCAGCCAGCGGGCGATACCCATCTGTTCAAGGCGAATCACCGTTTCGATTGTCGAGTTTGTATGCAGCGTTGAGAGAACAAGGTGTCCCGTCTGGGCTGCCTTGATCGCTATTTCTGCCGTGTCGCCATCGCGTATCTCCCCAATCATAATGACATCGGGATCCTGACGCAGTAGGGCGCGAAGCACGTTCTGAAAATTCAGCCCGGCTTTAATATTGACCTGAGTCTGGTTGAGTCCTGGCAGTGGAATCTCTACTGGATCCTCAACGCTGCAAACGTTGGTACCTGTTTGGTTTAACGCATTGAGAGCGCTGTAGAGGGTAATTGTTTTGCCGCTGCCCGTTGGGCCGGTCACCAGGATCATGCCCTGCGGCCAGGCCAGCGCCGACTGGAACAGTTTTGTGTCGCGAGACGACATGCCCAGCGCACAAATATCCAGCGGCTGTTCGGTTTGCTGGAGAAGTCGCAGGACGACCTTTTCCCCATAGCGAACCGGAAGGGTTGAGATACGGAAGGAGGCTTTACTGCCTCCGATGTCCATGTCCATTTGCCCGTCCTGCGGCAGGCGGCGTTCAGCAATATCAAGATTACCGAGCACCTTAAGCCTGGCCGTAAAGGCAGCAGAGAGGTGGATGGGCAGAGCAGGCTGTAACTGCAACACGCCATCGATACGCAGACGGATCCGGTAATGCTGCTCCGTGGGTTCAAAATGAATGTCAGAGGCGCGCAGCGAGATGGCCTTTTGCAACGTCTCGTTCAGTAAGGTTACAACCGACAGGCCACCTTCCGGCGATGCCTCGGGTTGTACCCTTGCGGCAAGGTGCATGGCCTTCTCCAGCCGCTCCATAGGCCAGACCTCAAGTTCAATATGCTTGTCGCTGACAAAGCGGAGCGCCTCAAACATCTGTGCCGGAGGATTCGGCGCGGCTGCAATCCTCAGGCGAGTCTCCTCTTCGGCCAGCAGTACAGCGTTGAACTGCGAGCATAAAGCGAGGATCTGCGGGCTGGTCTGCATGGTTATTCCCCTGCTGGCGCTGGCTCGTTGTCAAAACGGAAGACTTCTTCACAGGCTTGTTTTAACGAGCCGTCGTCCGCCACGGAGCAGGCGCGGGTCCAGCTTTTTACGCCTTCGGCATTTGACCAGACGGGCGTCAGCGTGACGGAGAGGCCATTGAGGGTTTCCTGTCCGTTCAAAGCGATCACGCCCTGATTAACCGTCAGGCTGCTGACATAACGCGTTGACCTGACGGCTGGAATGCTGTTGCTGCCTGCATTACACGGCGTGACGCTTCCCCGGTCGATGGCGCAAAGCTCTACCGCCGTTCGATAAGGGAGGAAGGTTTGCAGCATATCGGTGAGCGCCGCTTTGCGAAGGTAGTTCTGGTAGGCAGGTATGCCGATGGCGCTAAGAATGGCAATGATGCCAATGACAACCATCAGTTCGATGAGGGTAAATCCCTGCTGTTTTTGCATATGTCGCTCCTTGTGAAAGAAATGACACTTTGCCAATGGTGATCTCCTCTGGCGAGAAGCAAAAGGGACTTCAGGAAGAGGCCTTCCAGCCTTTTTTCATGAGTTGCAGAAACTGACAGATACTGTGCGAGGCGTTACGCAAAACGAGAGGTTCAGACGGGCCAGATGGCCCATCTGAAGGAAAAGCATTAGCGGAAACGCATGGAAAGGTCGAGGGCACGGACATGCTTGGTGAGCGCACCAACGGAGATAAAATCAACCCCGGTCTGGGCGAACTCACGAATAGTTTCTTTCGTGACGTTGCCGGAGACTTCCAGCCGGGCTTTACCCGCGGTCAGCGCGACGGCCCGGCGCATTTGCTCAACGTCGAAGTTGTCCAGCATGATGATATCGGCCCCGGCTTTTAAGGCCTGCTCCAGCTCGTCAAGCGACTCGACTTCAACTTCAACCGGCACGTCGGGATGCAGCCAGAACGCTTTTTCTACGGCCTGGCGAATCGAACCCGAAGAGATGATGTGGTTCTCTTTAATCAGGAAGGCGTCCGACAGGCCCAGGCGATGGTTGCTGCCGCCACCGCAGAGTACGGCGTATTTCAGGGCGGTGCGCAGGCCCGGTAGGGTTTTGCGGGTATCCAGCAGTTGGGTATTCGTCCCTTCCAGCAGGTCAACGTAAGTGCTGACTTCGCTCGCTACCCCGGACAACGTCTGCACGAAGTTCAGCGCGGTACGTTCGCCGGTAAGCAGCACGCGCGATGGCCCATCCAGCTCGAACAGCGGCTGGTTTGCCGTCACTTTTTGCCCGTCTTTTACATGCCATTTCACCGTTACGTCGCCGCCGAGCTGGATAAAGACTTCTTCAACCCAGCGCTTGCCGCAGAAGATGCCATCTTCGCGGGTGATGACCACCGCATGGGATAAGTGGCCTTCGGGCAGCAGCTGAGCGGTAATGTCTTTATTGGGGTCAACGTCACCGCCCAGGTCTTCGCGCAGGGCGAAGGAAACGGCCTGTGGGATATCAAGGCTTATACGGTCGAGAAGCTCGTCACGTCGGCGGTCTGGGTTATAACGGCGGGGCGGCATAAAAACTCCGAAATGGCAAAGTTAAGGTCGAAACATGCTACTCTGATGCGACGTCGAGTACCACTCAAAGGAGAACCCCGCATGCAGCTTTTAGACGGCTGGCTGGTGGACGTGAAGCATGTCCCTTCCCCCCATTTTGATTGCCGACCAGAGGATGAATCCCCTTCGCTGCTGGTGGTGCATAACATCAGTTTGCCACCGGGTGAATTTGGTGGTCCATGGATTGATGCGCTGTTTACCGGCACGCTGGATCCTGACGCACATCCGTATTTTGCCGATATCTCACATTTGCGCGTCTCCGCGCATTGCCTGATTCGCCGCGACGGTGAGATTGTGCAGTATGTTCCGTTTGATAAACGAGCCTGGCATGCGGGAGTCTCGGTTTATCAGGGACGCGAACGCTGTAATGATTTTTCCATCGGCATTGAGCTGGAGGGAACGGATACCATCCTCTACACTGACGAGCAATATCAGCAGCTTGCTGCGCTTACCCGTCTATTAATCGTCTCTTATCCCGCCATGGTGGATAACATGACAGGCCACTGCGATATCGCGCCCGTACGAAAAACCGATCCGGGCCCCTCTTTTGATTGGCCGCGTTTTCGCCAGTCGGTAGAAATTAAGGCGAATAAGGAAATGAGATGACGCTGTTTACCCTTTTGCTGGTCATTATCTGGGAACGGTTGTTCAAGATGGGGCAGCACTGGCAGTTGGATCATCGCCTGGAGGTGGTATTCGGACGCATGAAGCACTTTTCGCTGTTCCGCACGCTGCTGATGACGGCACTCTGCATGCTGGTTGTGTACCTGTGTATTCGGGGCCTGCAGGGGCTGTTCTTTAACGTGCCGCTGCTGGTGTTCTGGATTGCTCTGGGTGTCCTGTGCATCGGCGCAGGCCCGGTTCGTATGCATTATCATGAGTATCTGAAAGCTGCGGGCCATGACGATCTCCCCGCCAGAGAAAAAATGGCCGGGGAGCTTACGCTGATTCACGGCATTCCTCCTGAGTGTGACGAACGCGAGTATCTGAAAGAGTTACAAAACGGCCTGCTGTGGATTAACTTTCGCTATTACCTTGCACCGCTGTTCTGGTTTGTCGTCGGCGGCGTGTGGGGGCCGGTTACGCTTGCGGGTTACGCGTTTTTGCGCGCCGGGCAAACATGGCTTGCCCGGCACCATACGCCGCACCAGCGTCTGCTTTCTGGCATCGATGTGATATTGCACGTGCTTGACTGGGTGCCGGTGCGTTTGGTGGGGGTAGTCTACGCACTGATTGGGCACGGCGAGAAAGCGCTGCCTGCATGGTTTGCTTCTCTTGCGGACCGCCATACCCAGCAGTATCAGGTTCTGACGCAGCTGGCGCAGTATTCGCTGGCTCGTGAGCCCCATCTGGACAAGGTCAAAACGCCAAAAGCGGCGGTTTCTATGGCTAAGAAAGCGTCGCTCGTGGTGGTGGTTGTAGTGGCTCTGCTGACAATATACGGGACTCTCGTTTAAGAGAGGTCGTATGATTTTATTCAGTGACTGTCGGCAGGCGGTATGCCAAATACGGGCACACCATCATCATTCCAGCTAATGATTTTCAGGCGTGTATGGCGATTCGGGTCGTATAGCGGGTCGCCCTCGATTTCCGTGTAGTTTCTTGCGTGATAAACCAGCACGTCCTCACCGTCTTTCGTTCTGGTAAAACTATTGTGGCCCGGGCCGTACTGCTTGTTTTCGTAGCTGGTGGTGAATACCGGCTGCGGGGATTTGTGCCAGTTCTCCGCTTTTGTGGGGTCCGCCGCCATATCAATCCACAGCAGCCCGATACAGTAGTTCTCATCGGTGGCGCTGGCGGAATAGCTCACAAATAGCCTCTCCCCGTGCGTGATAACCGCTGGACCTTCATTAACCAAAAATCCCCGACATTCCCACTCCTGCTCTGGTTTACTCAGCATGACCGGCTCGCCTTTTATTGACCACGGCGTGTCCATTTCGGCGAGATAAATATTAGAGTTGCCCGGTATGTGCGGGGATTTTTGCGCCCACAAATACCACTGCCTGCCCTGATGGTTAAATGTCGTCGCGTCCAGACAGAAGGTGTCGAAATGGGTTTTTACCTGGCCCTTCTCAATCCATTTTCCCGTCAGCGGGTCCGCATCCGCGCATTCCAGCGCAAACATGCGGTGCTGGAACATCCCCAAAGAATCGAACGCTTTGGTGTGGGCTGCCGCGAAATAGATGTACCACTTGCCTTCGATGACGTGCAGCTCAGGTGCCCAGATGAGCTCGCTCATCGGCCCGTTTTCATGTTTACGCCATACCACCACCGGGTTTGACTGCGGCAGGGCTTCCAGCGACGAGGCCCGGCGGATCTCCAGCCGATCGTATTCAGGTACCGAAGCAATAAAGTAGTACCAGCCGTCATGGAGCAGAATAAACGGATCGGCCCGCTGTTCGATAAAAGGATTTGCCCAGTTACTCATTACACGTTCCTCAGGTTTTCAGTTGGGTGGATCTCCGGGCGATCGTTTAGCTCGCGGTAGCTGATGCGGCGTTTTTCCAGATCCAGCTGAATTTGTTTCATTAATTCACGATCGACTTTCAGCAGGCGGACCACGCCCGCAGTGATGAGATAGCCCACGCCGGGGATAATAGTAAACAGCATCACGATGCCGTTAAGCGCTTCCGGCCCCTGTTGTTTTAAGCTCGCATCATAACCATACCAGGAGAGCAGGAAGCCAACCATCGCGCCCGCCACGGCCAGGCCGCATTTAAGGAAGAACAGGTTGCCGGAAAAGCTGATCCCGGTGATGCGTTTGCCGGTTTTCCACTCACCGTAATCATCTACGTCGGCCATCAGTGACCAGTGAAGCGGGGAAGGAAGCTGGTGCAGGATGTTCAGTATGAAATAGGCGACCAGAATCAGCGTCGTGGCATGCGGGTCAAGGAAATAGAAGCCGCAGGAGAAAAGGGTCAGGATGATGTTGGTCCAGAAGAACACTTTGAGTTTGCAGTATTTATCGGTAAGCGGTTTTGCAAGCGCACTACCAATCATCATGCCGACCACGCCAAGGCTGATAAACATACTCGCAAACGAGGTGGATTTTTCCATCACCCATGTTACGTAGTACATGGTGGCGGCCATACGAATAAAGCCGGGACACACGTTGCAGAAGGTTAACAGGAGGATCCGCACCCACTGATCGTTTTTCCAAACATCTTTTAGATCGGCCTTCAGAGCATGTTTCGACGGAATGGCTGGCTTAATACGTTCTTTCACCGTGGCGAAGCAGAACAGGAACATGAAGAGAGCGATGATCGCCATCACGCCCATCGACATTTGATACCCTTTGGCCTTATCCGCGCCCCCAAACCAGTCCGCCATCGGCAACAGGGTGGAGGAGAGAATCAGCGTCGCAATACCTACCATAAAGAAGCGGTATGACTGGCAGGCCACGCGTTCATGCGGATCGGCTGTTATCACACCGCCCAGCGAGCAGTAAGGAATGTTGATGGCGGTATAGGTGAGCGACATAAGGAAATAGGTCACAAAGGCATAGACAACCTTGCTATCGTAGCTCCACTCTGGCGTGGTGAACATCAGGACGCTAAACAGAACGTACGGCAGGGAAATCCACAGCAGCCAGGGACGAAATCTCCCCCAGCGCGAAGTAGTACGATCGGCGATAGCTCCCATAATCGGGTCGGTTACGGCATCAATCACCCGCACGGATAACAGCAGCACGCCGACCAGCGCCGGGGCCAGCCCAAATACATCAGTATAAAAATAATTAAGAAACAGCATGATGGCGCCGCCAATCATGTTGCATCCGGCATCGCCCATCCCGTAGCCGATTTTTTCACGGACAGATAATTTACTGTTTTCCATCGCTACCACTCCAGAACTTGATATGGACAAGATTATTGTGCCGAAGCTTCAGAAATGCGCGGCAGGAAACCGTCAAAGGGATGGACAATCGTGTCATGAAGGGGAAAGTGTGAAGCAGATAACAAAGCGCCCGGACTGACCGGGCGCTTTTCACTGCCTGAAAATCAGGCTCTTACGGATTTACGGCTTTGTTGAGTTTTAATCCAGTAGCCGATGGCCAGGATCAGTACCCAAACCGGGATCAGCCAGACTGAAATCGCCATCCCCGGCGTAATCGCCATAATCACCAGAATCGCGGCCATGAATATCAGGCAAACCCAGTTCCCCAACGGATAGAAGAGGGCAGGAAAACGCGTTTTCACACCCTGCTGATCTTTCTTACGGCGGAACTTGATGTGCGCGAGGCTAATCATGGCCCAGTTGATCACCAGCGCGGAAACCACCAGCGCCATCAGTAGGCCGAAGGCTTCGCCCGGCATCAGATAGTTAATCAGCACGCACAGGGCGGTTGCGATGGCAGAAACCAGAATCGTCGTTACCGGTACGCCGCGGCGGTCAACTTTTAGCAGCGCTTTCGGGGCGTTGCCCTGCTGTGCCAGGCCGAACAGCATGCGGCTGTTGCAGTAGACGCAGCTGTTATAAACGGACAGCGCCGCCGTCAGAATGACGATGTTCAGCGCGTTGGCTACGAACGAATCGCCCAACTCATGGAAGATAAGAACGAACGGGCTGGTATCTGCGGTTACGCGAGTCCACGGCATCAGGGACAGCAGTACGGCCAGCGAGCCAACATAGAAAATCAGGATACGGTAGATAACCTGGTTAGTAGCTTTTGGAATGCTGACCTCAGGGTTGTCGGCTTCGGCAGCGGTAATACCAACCAGCTCCAGGCCGCCAAACGAGAACATTATAATGGCCATCATCATGACCAGCCCCGTCATGCCGTGGGGCAAGAACCCGCCCTGTTCCCACAAATTGCGCACTGTTGCCTGTGGTCCAGCGGTATCGCTGAACAGCAGCCAGCCGCCGAAGAGAATCATTGCTACAACGGCAACAACCTTGATGATTGCAAACCAGAACTCCATTTCGCCAAACACTTTGACGTTGGTGAGGTTGATGGCGTTGATCAGCACAAAGAAGGCGGCAGCGGAAGCCCAGGTTGGAATTTCAGGCCACCAGAACTGCACGTATTTGCCCACAGCGGTCAGCTCAGCCATAGCTACCAGCACGTAAAGCACCCAGTAGTTCCAGCCGGAAGCAAAGCCCGCAAATCCGCCCCAGTATTTATAGGCAAAATGGCTGAATGAACCGGCTACGGGCTCTTCTACGACCATTTCGCCGAGCTGGCGCATAATTAAAAACGCGATAAATCCTGCGATTGCGTAGCCGAGAATAATCCCCGGACCCGCCGACTGGATGACGGATGCGCTGCCCAGAAACAGGCCTGTGCCGATTGCTCCACCTAACGCGATGAGCTGAATATGGCGGTTTTTAAGGCCGCGCTTTAGCGTGTCGCCGCCCTGCTGATGACCATCCATCGATAAACCTCGTGATTGTGGTTGTTCTTATACGCTCGTAACGGCGTGTGTAATTTTGTGGTTCCGTAAGGTGTAGTCTTTATTTTACGGTTGTTAATTTCAATATTTTTAGTAAGGGGGTACCGCAGCGCCAAGAATAGTGGTAAGTGGCGGTGTTTGCACCTGCTTTCTATAGCTGTCGCAACCGGTTGGATAAAAAGAGAGCAGCGTGAGGTCTGCGTCTTAGTGCACCTGTCCATTATTTATGGAATATAAGTGGTTTTTTTTGAATTTATATTCATCTTTTTAGCTATTGAATCGGTTCAGTCTGCAAAAAAACGCAAGTTTTGTCGTTTACGGAACGTTAAATAGCGTCCGCCGTGGTGAACATAAAATTTGTGCAAAGTTACAGGTATGAAACGGCGGTTCTGGAATGTTGTTAAAATGTGTCCGCTTTAATGATTTCAATCAAAACCAGGATGGACAGAAGGTGAATACTTTGTTACTTTAGCGTCACGAATGTGAAATTGGTCATACCAATTGACTCTGGGCTAAATGGCAGAGATAGGGAAGAATGGCCTACAGCAAAATCCGCCAACCAAAATTATCCGATGTGATTGAGCAGCAGTTGGAGTTTCTCATCCTTGAGGGCACCTTGCGTCCCGGCGAAAAACTTCCACCCGAACGTGAACTGGCAAAGCAGTTTGACGTTTCTCGTCCTTCCCTGCGCGAGGCTATCCAGCGTCTCGAGGCGAAAGGACTTCTGCTTCGTCGTCAGGGCGGTGGCACTTTTGTCCAAAACAGCCTCTGGCAGAGCTTAAGCGACCCGCTTGTAGAACTGCTTTCTGACCATCCCGAATCCCAGTTTGACCTGCTTGAAACCCGCCATGCCCTCGAAGGGATCGCCGCTTACTACGCCGCACTGCGTGGGACGGACGAAGACCTCAAGCGTATCGGCGACTGCCACTTAGCGATTCAGCAGGCCCAGGAATCAGGCGATTTAGACGCCGAATCCGATGCCGTTATGCAGTACCAAATTGCAGTAACTGAAGCCGCACACAACGTTGTGCTACTACACTTGTTGCGCTGCATGTCGCCTATGCTCGAACAAAACGTTCGTCAGAATTTTGAATTGCTCTACGCGCGCCGTGAAATGCTGGCGCAAGTGAGCAGCCATCGCGCCAGCATTTTTGCGGCGATTATGGCTCGTCAGCCGGAGCAGGCGCGTGAAGCGTCGCACCGTCACCTGGCGTTTATTGAGGAAATATTGCTGGATCGCAGCCGTGAGGAGAGCCGTCGTGAACGTTCTCTGCGCCGCCTTCAGCAACGTAAGGAATAAGAGCCAGATTTTGGGCTCTCAAGCGCCAATCTTAGAGCGCGGCAACTAAACGCAGAACCTGTCTTATTGTGCTTTTCAGGGAAAGCACAATGGGACAGGTTCCAGATAATCAACGTATTAGACACAGATAAGGAATACCACCCATGTCAGAACGTTTCCCAAATGACGTGGATCCGATCGAAACTCGCGACTGGCAACAGGCGATCGAATCGGTCATCCGTGAAGAAGGTGTTGAGCGTGCTCAGTATCTCATCGACCAGCTACTGTCCGAAGCCCGCAAAGGCGGCGTTAAAGTGGCAGCTGGCACAGGTGCAGCCAACTACGTAAACACTATTGCCGTTGAAGATGAACCGGAATACCCGGGCAATCTGGAGCTGGAGCGTCGTATTCGTTCTGCTATCCGCTGGAATGCCATCATGACCGTGCTGCGTGCGTCTAAAAAAGACCTCGAGCTGGGCGGTCACATGGCATCTTTCCAGTCTTCCGCAACTGTCTATGATGTGTGCTTCAACCACTTCTTCCGTGCTCGCACAGAAAAAGACGGCGGCGATCTGGTGTACTTCCAGGGCCACATCTCTCCGGGCGTGTACGCGCGTGCCTTCCTGGAAGGTCGTCTTACTGAAGAGCAGATGAACAACTTCCGTCAGGAAGTCCACGGCAACGGCCTGTCTTCTTACCCGCACCCGAAACTGATGCCTGAGTTCTGGCAGTTCCCGACCGTCTCTATGGGTCTGGGTCCAATCGGTGCGATTTACCAGGCTAAATTCCAGAAATACCTGGAACACCGTGGTCTGAAAGACACCTCCGCTCAGCGCGTTTACGCGTTCCTGGGCGATGGCGAGATGGATGAGCCAGAATCTAAAGGCGCCATCACTATCGCTACCCGTGAAAAGCTGGACAACCTGTGCTTCATCATCAACTGCAACCTGCAGCGTCTTGATGGCCCGGTCACCGGCAACGGCAAAATCATTAACGAACTGGAAGGTATCTTCGCGGGCGCCGGCTGGAACGTTATCAAAGTCATGTGGGGTTCCCGCTGGGACGAGCTGCTGCGTAAAGATACCAGCGGTAAACTGATTCAGCTGATGAACGAAACCGTTGACGGCGATTATCAGACCTTCAAATCCAAGAACGGCGCTTACGTGCGTGAGCACTTCTTCGGTAAATATCCTGAGACTGCCGCACTGGTTGCTGACTGGACTGACGAGCAGATCTGGGCGCTGAACCGCGGTGGCCACGATCCGAAGAAAGTCTACGCTGCACTGAAAAAAGCGCAGGAAACCAAAGGCAAAGCAACCGTGATCCTGGCTCATACCATCAAAGGGTATGGCATGGGTGACACCGCTGAAGGGAAAAACATCGCTCACCAGGTTAAGAAAATGAACATGGACGGCGTGCGCTATGTCCGCGATCGTTTCAATGTGCCTGTGGCTGATGCCGACATCGAAAAACTGCCGTACGTTAAGTTCGAAGAAGGCAGCGAAGAATACAAATACCTGCACGGCCAGCGTGAAAAGCTGAACGGCTACCTGCCGTCTCGTATGCCTAAGTTCACCGAGAAACTTGAGCTACCTAAGCTTGAAGATTTCAGCCAACTGCTCGAAGAGCAGAATAAAGAGATCTCCACCACTATCGCTTTCGTTCGTGCTTTGAACGTGATGCTGAAGAACCCGTCTATCAAAGATCGTCTGGTTCCAATCATCGCCGATGAAGCGCGTACCTTCGGTATGGAAGGTCTGTTCCGTCAGATTGGTATTTACAGCCCGAACGGCCAGCAGTACACCCCGCAGGACCGTGAGCAGGTTGCTTACTACAAAGAAGACGAGAAAGGTCAGATCCTGCAGGAAGGTATTAACGAGCTGGGCGCAGGTTCTTCCTGGCTGGCTGCTGCGACCTCTTACAGCACCAACAACCTGCCGATGATTCCGTTCTATATCTACTACTCCATGTTCGGTTTCCAGCGTATCGGCGACCTGTGCTGGGCAGCAGGTGACCAGCAGGCACGTGGCTTCCTGGTAGGCGGCACTTCCGGTCGTACCACGCTGAACGGTGAAGGTCTGCAGCACGAAGATGGCCACAGCCATATTCAATCTCTGACTATCCCGAACTGTATCTCTTACGATCCTTCTTACGCTTACGAAGTGGCTGTCATCATGCATGACGGTCTGGAGCGTATGTACGGTGAAGCGCAAGAGAACATTTACTACTACATCACGACCCTCAATGAAAACTACCACATGCCTGCGATGCCGCAGGGTGCGGAAGAAGGTATCCGTAAAGGTATCTACAAACTGGAAACCGTTGAAGGTAGCAAAGGTAAAGTTCAGCTGATGGGCTCTGGTTCTATCCTGCGTCACGTACGTGAAGCAGCGCAGATCCTGGCTAAAGACTACGGCGTAGGCTCTGACGTATTCAGCGTCACCTCCTTCACCGAACTGGCCCGTGACGGTCAGGACTGTGAGCGCTGGAACATGCTGCACCCAACTGAAGAACCACGCGTACCGTACGTTGCTCAGGTTCTGAGTGATGCGCCTGCGGTGGCATCTACTGACTATATGAAACTGTTCGCTGAGCAGATCCGTAACTTCATCCCGGCAAGCGACTACCGCGTACTGGGCACTGATGGCTTCGGTCGTTCAGACAGCCGCGAAAACCTGCGTCACCACTTCGAAGTTGACTCATCCTACGTGGTTGTTGCCGCGCTGGGCGAGCTGGCTAAACGTGGCGAAATCGATAAGAAAGTGGTAGCGGAAGCCATCACTAAATTCAATATCGATGCAGATAAAGTTAACCCGCGTCTGGCGTAAGAGGTAAAGAAGATAATGGCTATCGAAATCAACGTACCGGACATCGGGGCTGATGAAGTTGAAATCACCGAGATCCTGGTCAAAGTGGGCGACAAAGTTGAAGCTGAACAGTCGCTGATCACCGTAGAAGGCGACAAAGCCTCTATGGAAGTTCCGTCACCGCAGGCTGGCGTCGTTAAAGAGATTAAAGTCTCCGTTGGCGACAAAACCGAAACTGGCAAACTGATCATGATTTTCGATTCCGCCGAAGGTGCAGCAGCCGCTGCACCTGCTCAGGCAGAAGAGAAGAAAGAAGCAGCGCCAGCAGTTGCTCCTGCAGCTGCGGCAGCAAAAGAAGTGAACGTACCTGATATCGGCGGTGACGAAGTAGAAGTTACCGAGATCATGGTTAAAGTTGGCGACAAAGTAGAAGCAGAGCAGTCTCTGATCACCGTTGAAGGTGACAAAGCTTCTATGGAAGTCCCGGCGCCGTTCGCAGGCGTTGTGAAAGAGATCAAAATCAATACCGGCGACAAAGTGTCTACCGGCTCCCTGATTATGGTCTTCGAAGTGGCGGGTGCTGCACCTGCTGCAACAGAATCTAAAGCTGAAGCCGCTCCGGCAGCAGCAGCGCCAGCGGCATCCGGCTCGAAAGAAGTGAACGTGCCCGATATCGGCGGCGACGAAGTAGAAGTCACCGAAGTGATGGTGAAAGTGGGCGACAAAGTTGCCGCTGAACAGTCGTTGATCACCGTTGAAGGTGACAAAGCTTCTATGGAAGTGCCGGCTCCGTTTGCGGGCGTGGTTAAAGAGATCAAAATCAGCACCGGTGACAAAGTGTCTACCGGCTCCCCGATCATGGTCTTCGAAGTTGAAGGCGCAGCGCCAGCTCCGGCGGCTAAGCAAGAAGCGGCAGCTCCGGCTCCTGCGGCAAAAGCTGAAAAACCAGCGGCTGCATCAGCTGCGGCTTCCGGCAAAACTGAATTCGCTGAAAACGACGCTTACGTCCACGCGACTCCGCTGATTCGCCGCCTGGCGCGCGAGTTCGGTGTGAATCTGGCGAAAGTGAAGGGCACTGGCCGTAAAGGCCGTATCCTGCGCGAAGACGTTCAGGCTTACGTGAAAGACGCTGTTAAACGCGCTGAAACTGCTCCGGCAGCGACGGGCGGCGGTCTGCCAGGCATGCTGCCATGGCCGAAAGTCGACTTCAGCAAGTTTGGTGAAATCGAAGAAGTGGAAATGGGCCGCATCCAGAAAATTTCTGGTGCCAACCTGAGCCGTAACTGGGTGATGATCCCGCACGTTACCCACTTCGACAAAACCGACATCACCGATCTGGAAGCGTTCCGTAAGCAGCAGAACGAAGAAGCGGCTAAGCGTAAGCTGGACGTGAAGTTCACTCCTGTGGTGTTCATCATGAAGGCGGTTGCAACTGCACTTGAGCAGATGCCTCGCTTTAACAGCTCCCTGTCCGAAGACGGCCAGAAGCTGACGCTGAAGAAATACATCAACGTCGGCGTGGCGGTTGATACGCCAAACGGCCTGGTGGTTCCGGTGTTCAAAGATGTGAACAAGAAGAGCATCACCGAGCTGTCCCGTGAACTGATGGCTATCTCCAAGAAAGCCCGTGACGGTAAGCTGACCGCTGGCGAAATGCAGGGCGGCTGCTTCACTATCTCAAGCCTGGGCGGTATCGGGACGACTCACTTCGCGCCAATCGTTAACGCGCCGGAAGTGGCTATCCTCGGTGTCTCCAAGTCCGCGATGGAGCCTGTGTGGAACGGTAAAGAGTTCGTGCCGCGTCTGATGATGCCAATGTCTCTCTCCTTCGACCACCGCGTGATTGACGGTGCTGATGGTGCGCGCTTTATTACCATCATCAACAACACCCTGGCAGATATTCGTCGCCTGGTGATGTAAGCCAAAAAGCCGGCCTGCTGGTCGGCTTTTTTCTGATAATCTCATGATGCTGTTTGGGATTATCTGCTGCATAGGACAAAACGTTTGCCGTTTGTTGTTTCAAAATTGTTAACAATTTTGTAAACTGCACGCGGATAGAACGTCCCGGTGGATGATGGGCGTTGTGATACATCAGAAAAATAACGTCAGACCCGCCGGAAATAAATTAAGAGGTCATGATGAGTACTGAAATCAAAACTCAGGTCGTGGTACTTGGGGCTGGTCCTGCTGGTTACTCCGCTGCATTCCGTTGCGCTGATTTAGGTCTGGAGACCGTCATTGTTGAACGTTACAGCACCCTTGGTGGTGTTTGTCTGAACGTTGGCTGTATCCCTTCTAAAGCTCTGCTGCACGTTGCTAAAGTTATCGAAGAAGCGAAAGCTTTGGCCGAGCACGGCATCGTTTTCGGCGAGCCGAAAACCGACATCGATAAAATCCGTACCTGGAAAGAAAAGGTTATCAACCAGTTGACTGGTGGCCTGTCCGGTATGGCGAAAGGTCGTAAAGTTAAGGTCGTTAACGGTCTGGGTAAATTTACCGGCGCTAACACTCTGGTTGTCGAAGGCGAAAACGGCCCGACTACCATCAACTTTGATAACGCGATTATCGCGGCGGGTTCCCGTCCGATTCAGCTGCCATTCATTCCGCATGAAGATCCGCGCGTATGGGATTCCACCGACGCTCTGGAACTGAAATCCGTACCAAAACGCATGCTGGTTATGGGCGGCGGGATCATCGGCCTGGAAATGGGTACCGTTTACCATGCGCTGGGTTCAGAGATTGACGTGGTTGAGATGTTCGACCAGGTTATCCCTGCCGCCGACAAAGACGTGGTTAAGGTGTTCACCAAGCGTATCAGCAAGCAGTTCAACCTGATGCTGGAAACCAAAGTGACCGCCGTTGAGGCCAAAGAAGACGGTATCTACGTCTCTATGGAAGGCAAAAAAGCCCCGGCAGAAGCGCAGCGTTATGATGCGGTGCTGGTTGCTATCGGCCGCGTACCTAACGGTAAGCTGCTGGACGCGGGCGCTGCCGGGGTTGAAGTAGACGACCGTGGCTTCATCCGTACCGACAAGCAAATGCGCACCAACGTGCCACACATCTACGCAATCGGCGATATCGTCGGTCAGCCGATGCTGGCGCACAAAGGTGTTCACGAAGGTCACGTTGCCGCAGAAGTTATCGCTGGCATGAAGCACTACTTCGACCCGAAAGTGATCCCATCGATTGCTTATACCGAACCAGAAGTTGCGTGGGTTGGTCTGACCGAGAAAGAAGCGAAAGAGAAAGGCATCAGCTACGAAACTGCCACCTTCCCGTGGGCTGCTTCTGGCCGTGCTATCGCTTCCGACTGCGCAGACGGTATGACCAAGCTTATCTTCGACAAAGAGACTCACCGTGTTATCGGTGGTGCAATTGTCGGGACTAACGGCGGTGAGCTGTTAGGCGAGATTGGCCTGGCTATCGAAATGGGTTGTGACGCAGAAGACATCGCGCTCACCATCCATGCGCACCCGACTCTGCACGAGTCAGTGGGTCTGGCCGCCGAGATCTTCGAAGGTAGCATCACCGACCTGCCAAACCCGAAAGCGAAGAAAAAGTAACTTTTCGAGTTTGATGAAACGGCCCTGCGGGGCCGTTTTTTTTGGCTAAAAGGCCGCCCTTGCGGGCGGCCAGTAGCTTAATTGCCCTGGTTCAGCACCAGCAGAATCGTGATGTCTGAAATATTCCAGCCACCCTGACTCAGCGCGATAACCGAACCCAACACAAGGATAAGCGCGTAAAGCAGACGCATTTCCATTGCGTGTTTCCGTAAAAACTACGGCGATCCTTTCTTCACCGGGAAAGGCAGAACCAGGCAAGCGTATTAGATTTTCCACGTAGGATGGATGAACTGCTTCCGGACCCGGTGACTGGCTGCTACACCAGCGAAGCAGGCCGCTGGTGAATATAGATAAAAGCGGTGTGCTTGAATATGGCGTTTTAATGTTTGCAAAGAGTTGCATCCACTTTTTGGCAGGTGTGCACAAAATGAACAGTTTAACTTGCGCCTGATGATTTCAGGAGGCAAAATAGTTTTCGTATTAGGTTTGCCACAAAACATTTCTCCGCATCGTGTGCTACCACTTTGCAGAGACAAACGAACCGCCGAAAGGCGGTTTTTTTGTGAACAAAATTCATTTCCGGAAAGGTAAACCTAATCCGTAACGATTCAGCAAAAATAGTATGTTGCTTTTTTGTAAACAGATTAACTCCCCCTGAAAATCCTGCTATGCTGCCCGACGCGGTATCGGGCATTTACCCTACAAACTGCTGTCTCACAGGAGCGTGAAGAGATTAGCCTGGTGGCGCCATATGACAATGAGAGCGAGGAGAACCGTCGTGCTAGAAGAATACCGTAAGCACGTAGCTGAACGTGCCGCCGAGGGGATTGTTGCAAAACCATTAGATGCAACCCAAATGGCCGCACTGGTTGAGCTGCTGAAGAATCCGCCTGCTGGCGAAGAAGCATTTCTGTTAGATCTGATCACCAACCGCGTTCCACCAGGCGTCGATGAAGCCGCCTACGTTAAAGCCGGTTTCTTGGCTGCCCTCGCCAAAGGCGACGCTACTTCCCCATTAATCTCCCCTGAAAAAGCAGTCGAACTGCTTGGTACCATGCAGGGCGGATACAACATTCACCCGCTGATTGACGCGCTGGACAACGATAAGCTGGCTGCCATTGCCGCCAAAGCGCTATCTCATACGCTGCTGATGTTCGACAACTTTTATGACGTTGAAGAGAAGGCGAAAGCGGGCAACACCCACGCGCAGCGGGTTCTGAAATCCTGGGCTGACGCCGAGTGGTTCCTGTCTCGTCCAAAGCTGGCCGAGAAAATCACCGTTACCGTCTTCAAAGTGACCGGTGAAACTAACACCGATGACCTGTCTCCTGCGCCGGATGCCTGGTCCCGTCCGGACATTCCACTGCACGCTCTGGCGATGCTGAAAAACGCCCGTGAAGGCATTGACCCGGATCAGCCGGGCAGCGTCGGTCCAATCAAGCAAATCGAAGCCCTGAATGAGAAAGGCTTCCCGCTGGCGTATGTTGGTGATGTTGTCGGTACCGGTTCATCCCGTAAATCCGCCACTAACTCCGTGCTGTGGTTCATGGGTGACGACATCCCTAACGTGCCGAATAAGCGCGGCGGCGGTGTGGTTCTGGGCGGTAAAATTGCGCCAATCTTCTTCAACACCATGGAAGATGCCGGTGCGCTGCCGATTGAAGTGGACGTTAACGACCTGAACATGGGCGATGTTATCGACATCTATCCGTATAAAGGCGAAGTGCGTAACCACGACACCAACGAAATTATCGCTAATTTCGAACTGAAAACTGACGTGCTGCTTGATGAAGTGCGCGCCGGTGGCCGTATTCCGCTGATCATTGGTCGCGGTCTGACGACTAAAGCACGTGAAGCGCTCGGCCTGCCGAACAGCGAAGTCTTCGTCCAGGCAAAAGACGTGGCGGCCAGCACCCGTGGCTTCTCTCTGGCGCAGAAAATGGTTGGCCGTGCCTGCGGCGTGGACGGCATCCGTCCTAACCAGTATTGCGAACCAAAAATGACGTCCGTCGGCTCTCAGGACACCACCGGTCCAATGACCCGTGATGAACTGAAAGACCTGGCGTGCCTGGGCTTCTCAGCCGACCTGGTGATGCAGTCCTTCTGCCACACCGCGGCTTATCCTAAGCCTGTGGATGTGACCACACACCACACTCTGCCTGACTTCATCATGAACCGTGGCGGCGTGTCGCTGCGTCCGGGCGATGGCGTTATCCACTCCTGGCTGAACCGCATGCTGCTGCCGGATACCGTAGGTACCGGTGGTGACTCCCACACCCGTTTCCCTATCGGCATCTCCTTCCCGGCTGGTTCCGGTCTGGTGGCGTTTGCCGCTGCGACCGGGGTTATGCCGCTGGATATGCCTGAGTCGGTGCTGGTGCGCTTCAAAGGTAAAATGCAGCCGGGTATCACCCTGCGTGACCTGGTACACGCTATCCCGCTGTACGCTATCAAGCAGGGCCTGCTGACCGTTGAGAAGAAAGGTAAGAAGAACATCTTCTCCGGCCGCATTCTGGAAATTGAAGGTCTGCCAACGCTGAAAGTCGAGCAGGCGTTTGAGCTGACGGATGCTTCCGCAGAGCGTTCCGCTGCGGGTTGCACCATCAAGCTGGATCGCGAGCCGATCGAAGAGTACCTGAACTCCAACATCGTGCTGCTGAAGTGGATGATCGCAGAAGGCTACGGCGACCGCCGCACGCTGGAGCGCCGTATCCAGGGCATGGAGAAATGGCTGGCGGATCCGCAGCTGCTGGAAGCTGACGCAGACGCGGAATACGCAGAGATCATCGAAATCGATCTGAACGATATCAAAGAGCCGATCCTGTGCGCACCGAATGACCCGGACGACGCGCGACTGCTGTCTGACGTTCAGGGCGAGAAAATCGATGAAGTGTTTATCGGCTCCTGCATGACCAACATCGGCCACTTCCGCGCGGCGGGCAAGCTGCTGGACAGCCACAAAGGCCAGCTGCCAACTCGTCTGTGGGTTGCACCGCCAACGCGAATGGATGCGGCACAGCTCACCGAAGAAGGCTACTACAGCGTATTCGGCAAGAGCGGGGCGCGTATCGAAATCCCTGGCTGTTCACTGTGCATGGGTAACCAGGCGCGTGTGGCTGACGGCGCGACGGTAGTATCGACTTCTACCCGTAACTTCCCGAACCGTTTAGGGACCGGCGCGAACGTCTTCCTGGCCTCCGCAGAGCTTGCCGCAGTCGCCTCACTGCTGGGGAAACTGCCAACGCCTGAGGAATACCAGACCTTTATGGCGCAGGTCGATAAGACAGCGGTAGATACCTATCGCTACCTGAACTTCGACCAGCTTTCCCAGTACACCGAGAAAGCAGACGGCGTGATTTTCCAGACTGCCGTATAAGGTTTATACAAACCTGACAGAGGGAGGCTCAGGCCTCCCTTTTTATTCTCGGTCTGAAGGTTTCCACGCTGTTTTTCGTTGTCTTTACTGCGATACTTACCCTATACGCGACGAGGGTGCTGGCTTTCCCTCAGCAGGCAGAGGAAAACACCATGGAATATGAATTTTTGCGCGATGTCACAGGACTTGTGAAGGTGCGTATGTCGATGGGCCACGAAGTGGTGGGCCACTGGTTCAACGAGGAAGTAAAAGACAATCCGGGCCTGCTTGATGAAGTGGAACAGGCAATGGCGTCGGTGAAGGGCAGCGAGCGCCAGTGGCAGACCATCGGGCATGAATACACCCTGTGGCTTGACGGCGAAGAAGTCATTATCCGCGCCAACCAGCTGGAGATTTCGGGCGACGAGATAGAAGAAGGAATGAGCTATTACGACGAAGAGAGCCTGTCATTCTGCGGAGTGGAAGATTTCCTGCAGGTCATGAATGCCTACCGGGAATTTATCGCTGGCAGATAAGTTACATCAGGCCCTGACGGGCCTGATAATTATTTCTTTTTTCCCACTTCCACTATGCGAACGCTATAGGTCATGGTAGATCCCGGTGGGATTTTAGGCGGCACGCCTTTGCTACCATAGGCAAGTTCCGGTGGCACAACGATCGTTACGCTACCGTGGTCTTCCAGTCGCTCAAGAGGCGCGCGGAAGATAGCTGGATAATCGCTCAGCGGCTGCGACCAGACTTTTCCTGCAACTTCCATATCGCTCACTACGGTGCCGTCAGTCAGGGTTTCTTTCATTACTACCGTTACCGTATCGTCGGGTTTAATTTCCCCTTTACCGGCATAATCTATTCGACTGTAAACACCCTCTTTAAACTGCACATTTTTTTGTTTTTTAAACTTTTCGAGGTATTTTTTTCCTTCGTTTAATGCCTGTTTTTCAAGTTTATTCAGATTATTAAAAACTTCTTCGGTTGCTGCGAGCAAGGCTTTTTTGCGGGTTTGCTCATCCAGCGCTACGTTATCTGCGAAAACGTCTTCAATTCCTTTTAATACGGCAACGCGATCCATTTTAACACCCTGGATTTCCCGGGTTAATAACTCTTGTAAAACATCATCACCAAGCGATACGCCAACCGAGTAAGCCTGCTGCTGCGGGATCTTATCCAGATCGAGTTTAGGGGGATGGCTGCCAGCTATTTTTTGTAGTTCTGCCAGTTTTGCCGTTAAGGTCGCAACGCTATTGGTTTCTACCTTCAGAGCTTCTTTTTCCCGAGCAAACAGAGAGTTGAGCGTCTCTAGATCGGCGGCCAGCTTTTGCTTCTCGGCCATCGCGGTGTTGAGTGATTCCTGCAGAGTTTCTTTTTCCTTACCTGACTGGTTTTTGATTATTTCAAGCTCAGCGGCCAGCTTTTGCTTCTCGGCCATCGCGGTGTTGAGTGATTTCTGCAGAGTTTCTTTTTCCTTACCTGACTGGTTTTTGATTGTTTCAAGCTCAGCGGCCAACTTTTGCTTCTCGGCTGTTACGGCGTTGAATGAAGTCTGCAGGTTTTCTTTTTCCTTACCTGACTGGTTTTTGATGGCTTCAAGCTCGACGGCCAATTTTTGCTTCTCGGCCATCACGGCATTAATTGAGGCCTGCAGGCCTTCTTTGTTTTGGCTTAAATGGGCTTTCGTTTCTTCAAGCTGATTGGCAATTTTTATCTTGTCAGCCATCAGTTCATCAAGCGAAGCCTGCAGCCTGCTTATTTTCGCAAGCAATACTTGTTCTTTCTTTAGTGCCACTTCAGCCGCAGCAGATTTATTTTCCAGCTGCGCCTGCAGTTGATTGATCTTTTCATCTTTACGCGTTAACCAACCCTGTTGACTATTTTCTCTTTTGCCCGGTTGAGCGGAGGGATTCTGGCGGACTAAGGGTTTTTTTTTCTTTTCAACAGGTTTTGTTTCCGTTGCATCATGAATGTTATTATTACGCGCATAATTAAGTATGGCTGGAATGGCATTGTCATCATTGATCTGTGAGGTAATACTCACAAGCGCATCATCTTCTTGCGCGACAACGGCACAAGACACGATCAGCAAACCTGTCAAAATCGCAGATAAAGAAAAAGATGTTGGCTTCAGCTTGCCGAGAACATTCATCGTACGGCGTTCTCCCCGCGCGCAACCAGACTGTCCATTAACTCTTTATCAATGTCAGCACAGAGTTTTGCTGCTTTAAATTGATACATTGAATCAACGGCCTGGCGGGTCGATGTGGCGACCTGATCGCGTACCGAATTATATTGTGATGCGGCGCTGACCAGTGAATTAAAGCTAGTGTTATATTTGTAAGCCTGCTTTGCGTTGATCTGTTTAAGCGAATCCAACGCCTTTCTGCAGTAGTTAATCTTTGCCTGCTCGCTATTTTTTGCCTGATTAGACTCCGGCTGTACAACTGACTGCACTGCTGGTACCGGTGAATGTGTTGACGTTGACGTTGACGTTGACGTTGACGTTGACGTTGACGTTGACGTTGACGTTGACGTTGACGTTGACTTTGACGTTGCCGGGGGAGGCGTTTTCTTGTGTGAAATAAGGCTGCATCCAGCCAGTAACAGAATCGCCACGGGCAGCAGTCGAATTAAAGGTTTAGTGTCCAATATGTTCATTCCAGTGATCGATGAAATTATCCCTATAAATATCAGTGTAACAAATTAGGCTTTTGGGTATATCCCCGGAGGATTATTTCAGAATCCTTCTGCTGACATTGTCTTAAAAAAACCGACAGTTTATTGCCGGCTTTTATAGATATTTGAGCGTAGTCAAAGGAATCAGATTGCCGGAATATTGCGTCCGTAATAAATTTCGCGCATCTCTTTCCAGAGCATATCCGTAATTGCCTTGCGTTCCTCTTCGCCCAAATCCTCCGGACGGGTGTGGAACATGTAGTGCTTCAGATCGAACTCTTTCAGCAGCATTTTAGTGTGGAAGATGTTCTCCTGATAAACGTTCACATCCATCATGTCGTACAGTGCTTTCATGTCCCGGGACATAAAGTTCTGAATTGAGTTAATCTCATGATCGATAAAGTGTTTTTTTCCGTGCACGTCGCGGGTAAAGCCGCGTACGCGGTAATCCACGGTCACGATATCGGACTCAAGTTGATGAATAAGGTAGTTCAGCGCATTTAGCGGTGAAATGACTCCACATGTTGACACCTCTATGTCGGCCCGGAAGGTACATAATCCACCTTCGGGGTGGCTTTCCGGATAGGTGTGTACGCAGATGTGACTTTTATCCAGATGGGCGACAATGGCGTCCGGCAGCGGGCCGGGATGCTCGGACTGGTCAATGCTCTGCGGATCGACGGGTTCTTCGCTCACCAGCACGGTCACGCTCGCGCCCTGCGGCTCGTAGTCCTGGCGGGCGATATTCAGGATATTCGCGCCGATTATCGAGCAGGTTTCGCTGAGGATCTCCGTCAGACGATTGGCGTTATACAGCTCGTCGATGTAGGCGATGTAGCCGTCCCGCTCCTCGGCGGTCTTGACGTAGCAGATGTCGTAGATACAAAAACTCAGGCTTTTAGTCAGGTTGTTAAAGCCGTGCAGCTTCAGTTTTTTCAATTTTTATCACCTCCTCAGGATGACTGGTTCACCAGCGCATCCAGCAGATACTGCGGCAAAGCAAAGGCTGCCGTATGGATTGCCGGATTGTAATAGCGGCACTTTATCCCGGCTTTATGGAATCGCGCCTGGAGCGTTTCCGTGGGCAGATGGCGCAGTGCTGGGTTATCGGTCGCCCAGGCAAAGGTCATGATACCGCCGAAGTAGGTCGGAATGGCCGCCTGGTAAAAGCTCACGTCGGCAAAGTAATGGCTAAGTTTACGGTGGCTATCCAGCGCTTCGGCCTGCTGCAGGAAACAGACGCCGTTCTGCGCCACAAAAATCCCGCCTGGGTTCAGGCAGCGCTTGCAGCCTTCATAAAACGCGGAGGTAAACAGGCTTTCACCCGGCCCGATGGGATCCGTACAGTCGGAGATAATGACATCAAAGGTTTGTGCGGTCTGGCTGACAAAGTTAACGCCGTCGTCGATGATCAGATTAAAACGCGGGTCGTCATAACTGCCAGCGTTATGATTGGGCAGGTATTGGCGACAGAATGAGACCACATCAGCATCAATTTCCACCATCGTGATGGATTCAACGCTCTGATGGCGAGTCACTTCTCGCAGCATCGCACCGTCACCCCCGCCGATGATCAGCACATGCTTTGCCTGCCCGTGAGCCAGCAGCGGTACGTGGGTCATCATCTCATGATAGATAAACTCGTCGCGCTCGGTGGTTTGCACTACGCCATCCAGCGCCATCACGCGGCCAAAAGCTGCATTCTCGAAGATAACCAGATCCTGGCAATCGGTCTTTTCGCGGTACAGGACGTTGTTCACGGCAAAGTACTGACCAAACTCGTTATGCAGCGTTTCCTGCCACACTTTTTTCTCGGTCATGATGGACACCTCGTTGGTAACACTCTTGCAAAATTAGCGCAACATCATAGCCAACAACAGCCGTGGGTGCACGGCTGTTATTTCATCAAAGAGGCAGGAAAGGCGGGTTACTTAACGTAGGCGAGCAGGCTTAACGAGTCACGGGCCAGCGATTTGCATTTGTTTGCCGTCGGGATGGCGATGCCGCTCAAATCTCGGTAGCTGTCCTCGCCGAGCGCTTTCATATTAAAGCTATCGTAGTTGCTCAAATCCCACTGGTTCTGCTGAGCAAAAAAGACCAGCGCGCGGCGAATTTGTCCGTTTGGGAGATTCTGGTAGCCGCAATCATTTTTTAAAAAAACAAATACCGCAGTAAGATCGGCCATATCTTCCGCTTCAGATTCGCTAAGGGCCTGACTGCTGGTAGAAAATGCCAGCAAAACACCCAACATTAATGCCTTAACTCCCGTCTTCATTACACCTACCACTTTTTATCAGATAAGAAACGTTAACACAGTTAAATAGGGCACGACGATATTTATTCTTTGCTGCAATCTTGACCTTCCCGTTAGGGAAAGGTTTATGCTTTCAGGCACGACAGCTAACAAAAGGAACTGAAAATGCATCGCCGTGATTTTATAAAATATTCCGCTGCTTTTGGCGCGTTTAGCGCGCTGCCGCTCTGGAGCCGTGCGGCCCTGGCGGCGGATCGTCCCGCTTTACCTGTCCCGGAACTCTTACTTCCGGATGCCAGGAATACGCTTCGTCTTACGGCCCAGGCCGGGAAATCCGTCTTCGGCGGTAAACCGGCGACAACCTGGGGCTACAATGGCAGCCTGCTGGGACCTGCACTGCGGCTTACCCAGGGAGAAAGTGTTACCGTAGATATTCATAATAGCCTAGCTGAGGAAACCACGGTGCACTGGCACGGACTTGAAGTGCCCGGCGACGTAGACGGCGGCCCGCAGAGCGTAATTGCCGCCGGGGGAAAACGCACCGTCAAATTTACGCCTCAGCAGCGTGCAGCCACCTGCTGGTTCCATCCCCATCAGCACGGTAAAACCGGGCACCAGGTGGCAATGGGCCTCGCGGGTCTGGTGCTGATTGAGGACACCGAAAGCCGCAAGCTTATGCTGCCAAAGCAGTGGGGCATCGATGATGTACCGCTGATCATTCAGGATAAGCGTTTTGGCGCCGACGGCGAGATTGATTACAAGCTGGACGTGATGAGCGCCGCCGTTGGCTGGTTTGGTGACACTCTGCTGTGCAACGGGGTCAAATATCCGCAGCATGCTAACCCGCGCGGCTGGCTACGTTTACGTCTACTGAACGGCTGCAATGCCCGATCGCTGAACATTGCCGCCAGCGACAATCGCCCTCTGTATGTCATCGCCAGTGACGGTGGCCTGCTGGGCGAACCGGTTAAAGTCACTGAGCTACCGCTGCTGATGGGCGAGCGTTTTGAAGTGCTGGTGGATACCAGCGACGGTAAGCCGTTTGATATCGTGACCCTGCCAGTGAAGCAAATGGGCATGACCATCGCCCCGTTCGACCAGCCGCAGCCGATTGTGCGTATTCAGCCGGTGCGTATTGCCTCATCTGGCGAACTCCCGGATAAGCTGGTGGATCTTCCCGCTTTACCTGCGCTTGATGGCCTGACCGAACGCTGGTTACAGCTGATGATGAACCCGATGCTCGACATGATGGGCATGCAGGCGCTGATGGAAAAATATGGCGAGAAAGCAATGGCGGGCATGAGCATGGCCGGGCATGGCAACATGGGCGGTATGAAACATGGCGGTATGGATCACGGCAAGATGCATCATGGTCAGATGGGCCACGGTTTCGACTTCCACAATGCCAACAAGATCAATGGCAAGGCTTTTGATATGGCCACCCCGGCTTTCGCCGCGCAGAAGGGGAAATACGAGAAATGGACCATTTCCGGGGAAGGGGACATGATGCTGCATCCGTTCCACATTCACGGCACGCAGTTCCGCATTCTGAGCGAGAACGGTCAGCCGGTTGCTGCACATCGTCAGGGCTGGAAAGATACGGTTCGTGTGGAAGGGGCGCGAAGCGAGGTATTAGTACGCTTCGATCACGAAGCCTCGAAAGAACATGCTTATATGGCCCACTGTCATCTGCTGGAACATGAAGATACCGGCATGATGCTTGGTTTTACCGTGGCATAAAAAAGGCGGATAAAGCTTTCGCTCATCCGCCCTGTGTCAGGTCGGATAAGCTTAGCGTCATCCGACATTCTCAGGCGGGTAAACATTCATGCGTTACCCGCTTTTTTATTACTTAGCGTCGTCCGGCAAAGCGTAAGCAACAATGTAGTCGCCCATCTTCGTCCCGAAGGAGCCGTGGCCACCCGCGGAAATCACGACGTACTGCTTGCCGTTCGCTTCATAGGTCATCGGCGTTGCCTGGCCACCGGCCGGCAGACGCGCTTCCCACAGCTTGTCACCGTTGCTCATGTTGTACGCGCGCAGATAGTTATCTGCGGTTGCGCCAATAAACAGCACGTTACCCGCGGTAGAAATCGGACCGCCCAGCATCGGCATACCCATTTTGAACGGCAGCGGAAGCGGTGAGCTGTCGCGCACGGTACCGATACGTTTTTTCCATACCACTTCGTTGGTTTTCAGATCCAACGCGGAGATATAGCCCCATGCCGGCTGCTTACAAGGTAAGCCGAACGGCGACAGGAACGGGTTAAGCGTTACGCCATACGGCACGCCGTACTGCGGCTGAATGCCACTCTCGGAGCCTGAACCTTTCGCGTCTTTTGGCGGTTCCATAGGATTACCAGGACCACGCGGCATCAGTTTAGAGACAAACGGCAGTGCCATTGGGTTAGCAATCGCTACCTGGCGGCTTGGATCAACGGAAATACCGCCCCACTCGAACATTCCCAGGTTACCCGGGAACACCAGCGTGCCCTGTTCAGAAGGTGGCGTGAAGATGCCTTCATAACGCAGCTTGTGGAAGATAATGCGGCAGACCATCTGGTCGTACAGCGTCGCACCCCACATATCCGCGCCGCTCAGATCTTTCTTCGGACGGAAGCTCAGATCGGAGAACGGCTGGGTTGGCGTGACGTAATCACCTTTAGCTGCGCCCTGCGGGACCGGTTTTTCCGGAGCAGGGACAACCAGCTTGCCGTCACGACGGTCCAGCACGAAGATGTTGCCGGTTTTCGCCGGAGCGTAAATCACCGGAACAACGTTACCGTTTTTATCCTGGATATCCGCAAGCGTCGGCTGGGAAGGCATATCCATATCCCACAAATCGTGGTGGACAGTCTGATAGGACCACGCAAGCTTACCGGTAGTTGCGTTCAGCGCCACGATGCTGCTGGCGAAACGCTCCTGCTCAGGGGTACGGTTACCGCCCCAGATGTCCGGCGTGGTGACGCCCATCGGCAGATAAACCATATCCAGCTTGGCATCGTACGCAGCCGGTGCCCAGGAGTTCGGTGAGTTGATGGTGAAGTGATGCTCGTCACTCGGGATCGCATTCGGGTCTTTTGCACCCGGATCGAAGGCCCACAGCAGCTTGCCGGTATTCACATCAAAACCACGAATAACGCCCGACGGTTCACGAGTTGAGAAGTTATCCGTTACCGCCCCCGCAATCACGATCACTTTGTCGGTGACGATTGGCGGAGAAGTTGGTTCGTACATGCCCGGAGTGGTTACCGGCATGTTGGTTTGCAGATTCAGAATGCCTTTGTTAGCGAAGCTTTCGCACAGCTTGCCGGTATCGGCATTGAGCGCAAACAGGCGGCCATCGTTCACCGGCAGCAGAATACGACGCGGACAGTCGGCTACCCCATCCGGGCTGGCGTTATCTGCTGTCGCTTCATGATACGAAACGCCACGGCAGGTCACGTGCTGGAAGGAAGGGTTGGTATCCAGACGCGGGTCGAATTTCCACTTTTGTTTACCGGTAGCCGCATCCAGCGCAAACAGCTGCTGGTGCGCGGTGCAGAGGTAAAGTGTGTCACGAATTTTAATCGGGGTGACTTCGTTAGTGATTTCACCCGGATCGGTAGGACGCTTAAGATCGCCGGTCTGGAATCTCCAGGCCTCTTTCAGCTGGCCAACGTTTTTGTCGTTGATCTGCTTCAGAGGGGACCAGCGCTGGCCTTCCTGGTTACGGCCATAGGCAGGCCAATCGGCATCAGGAATGGTGGACGAGGCTGCGGCAGGTGCGGAAGCGTCGGCGCTCAGGGTGCCGTTGATTTCCTGCGGATCGTTGAACACTGCCCAAATCAGCACCACCACGGTGGCGGCCAGCACAACGCCAAGCGCCGGAGCCGCGCCAGCGGAAGGCAGAATGAACTGACGATAAACAAACGGCAGCACCAGCCACACGCCGAAGAAGAACAGAACATCTAAACGCGGCGTCAACGCCCAGAAGTCGAAACCGACTTCCCAGATGCTCCATAAAACGGTGCAGAGCAACAGCGCGGCGTAAATCCAGAGTGCCAGCGCTTTACGTTGCCAGAGTAACCATGCGGTGACGAGCATCACCACCCCTGCAATTGGGTAGTACCAGGACCCACCAATTGCGACTAACCATATCCCGCCAATAAGTAAATACAGTCCTGTAAGCACGGCAAACAGGGCTGATAAGGTCGCGATTACCCGCGATCCAGATTTATTTGTTTTCACAATTATCACGCTCTTAAAAGTTTGATAGCAATTAATTATAGTTATTAACAAGTGTGATATGCATCACATAAATGGCTTTTTTACCGATAGCGCATAGCAATGTGTTTTGCTGTTATACTGCTGACCTGAATATTTTGTGCTGGCCGACGCTGAGTCAGCATTAAGTGATTTGTTTTAAAATCATGTGGTTATAGATATGAAACATACTGTAGAAGTAATGATCCCGGAAGCGGAGATCAAGGCCCGTATCGCGCAATTAGGTAGTGAAATAACTGAACATTACCGTGATAGCGGCAGTGATATGGTGCTGGTAGGCCTGCTGCGCGGCTCGTTTATGTTTATGGCGGACCTGTGCCGTGAAGTTCATGTGCCCCATGAAGTCGATTTTATGACCGCCTCCAGCTACGGTAGCGGCATGTCCACCACTCGCGATGTGAAAATCCTCAAAGACCTGGATGAAGACATTCGCGGCAAAGACGTGCTGATCGTCGAAGACATCATTGATTCCGGCAATACGCTGAGCAAAGTGCGTGAAATCCTCAGCCTGCGCCAGCCAAAGTCACTGGCTATCTGTACGCTGCTCGACAAGCCTGAGCGCCGCGAAGTGGACGTCAACGTTGAGTGGGTGGGATTCTCCATTCCTGATGAATTCGTGGTGGGCTACGGCATCGACTACGCCCAGCGCTATCGCCATCTGCCGTACGTCGGCAAAGTCGTCCTGTTAGATGAGTAGTGGATGGTGTAGGCCATTGAAAAAGGGCCTTTAAGGCCCTTTTTGCTATCTGTTTTACTGGGAAGGCGTTCTATTCTTGTGGCTGGTGTTGGCCTGCTTCATATTGGAAATCCCGCTGCGGTAGCCCTGTTCGAGCGATTCGCGGCTGGTGGCGGTCACTTCCAGGTCGCGCAGGCGGCCATCGTGAATGCCGTAGGCCCAGCCGTGGATGGTCACTTTCTGCCCGCGTTTCCAGGCGGACTGCATAATAGTGGAGTGGCCCAGGTTGTAGACCTGTTCCATCACGTTCAGCTCACACAGCGTATCAAGGCGTTGTTCCGGCGGAAGCTCTCCCAGCAGCGAACTATGCTTGAACCAGATATCACGGATGTGCAGCAGCCAGTTATTAATCAGCCCTAAATCCGGGTTTTCTACCGCCGCCTGTACGCCACCGCAGCCGTAATGACCGCAGATGATGATGTGCTCAACTTCCAGCACGTCCACCGCGTACTGCACTACTGAGAGGCAGTTTAAGTCAGTATGGATAACGAGGTTGGCCACGTTACGGTGAACAAAAAGCTCGCCGGGTTCAAGGCCGGTAAGGCGTTCTGCCGGTACACGGCTATCAGAGCAGCCAATCCACAAATAACGGGGTTTTTGTGCCTGGGATAAACGTTCAAAAAAGCCAGGGTCTTCATCCTCCATCAGTTTTGACCATATCTGGTTATTGCTGATGAGGGTATCTATATCATTCATGGAGGCTAACAACCTGTCACCGGAGAAATGCGATAAGGTAATATAGGGCAACTCGGAAAATTTTTATACTGATAACAAGTGCATCGCGAAAGGTAACCCCAAACAATGACCATTGCATTAGAACTGGAAAAACTCACCAAGACCTATGCGGGCGGCGTTAAAGCGCTGCGCGGCATCGATCTCAGTGTCGAGGCGGGAGATTTCTACGCTCTGCTTGGCCCTAACGGCGCAGGCAAGTCCACCACCATCGGCATCATCAGCTCACTGGTAAACAAAACCTCCGGTAAGGTACGCGTCTTCGGTTACGATCTGCAAAGCGATGTAGTGAACGCCAAGCGCCAGCTCGGGCTGGTCCCGCAGGAGTTTAACTTCAACCCGTTTGAAACGGTGCAGCAGATTGTCGTTCATCAGGCTGGCTACTATGGCGTTGAGCGCGATGAAGCGATAGCGCGCAGCGAAAAGTATCTTAAACAGCTCGACCTGTGGGAAAAGCGTAGCGAAAGAGCGCGGATGTTGTCCGGCGGTATGAAACGTCGTCTTATGATCGCCCGTGCGCTGATGCATGAGCCCAAGCTGCTGATTCTTGATGAGCCGACGGCCGGGGTGGATATCGAACTCCGTCGTTCCATGTGGGGCTTCTTAAAAGACCTGAACGACAAGGGCACCACCATCATTCTGACCACCCACTATCTGGAAGAAGCAGAAATGCTCTGCCGCAATATCGGCATTATCCAGAGCGGTGAGCTGGTAGAAAACACGTCGATGAAGTCGCTACTCTCCAAGCTCAAGTCAGAAACGTTCATTCTGGATCTGGCACCGAAGAGCCCGCTGCCAAAGCTCGATGGCTATCAATACCGCCTGGTGGACACCGCGACGCTTGAGGTTGAAGTGCTGCGCGAACAGGGCATTAACAGCGTGTTCAGCCAGCTAAGCGCACAGGGGATTCAGGTATTAAGTATGCGTAACAAGGCCAACCGTCTGGAAGAGCTGTTCGTCACGCTGGTAAATAAACAAGGAGACCAGGCATGATGCACCTCTACTGGGTAGCGTTAAAAAGTATCTGGACCAAAGAGATCCACCGCTTCACCCGCATCTGGATCCAGACGCTGGTGCCGCCGGTTATCACCATGACGCTCTACTTCATCATCTTCGGTAACCTGATCGGTTCGCGCATCGGTGAAATGCATGGCTTCACCTATATGCAGTTCATCGTGCCGGGTCTGATCATGATGGCGGTGATCACTAACGCTTACGCCAACGTTGCCTCCTCTTTCTTCAGCGCCAAATTTCAGCGTAACATTGAAGAGCTGCTGGTTGCCCCGGTGCCGACGCACGTGATAATCGCCGGTTACGTAGGCGGCGGCGTTGCGCGCGGCCTGTGCGTTGGCGTGTTGGTAACGGCTATTTCCTTGTTCTTCGTGCCGTTCCAGGTTCACTCCTGGCTGTTCGTCGCGCTGACGCTGGTGCTAACGGCGATTCTGTTCTCGCTGGCGGGCCTGCTTAACGCCGTGTTTGCCAAAACGTTCGACGACATCAGCCTGATCCCGACATTCGTGCTGACGCCGCTGACCTATCTGGGCGGGGTGTTCTACTCTCTGACCCTGCTGCCGCCGTTCTGGCAGGCGTTGTCACACCTGAACCCGATCGTCTACATGATCAGCGGCTTCCGCTACGGCTTCCTCGGCATCAGCGACGTTCCGCTGCTGTTTACCGTCGTGGTGTTGATTGCGTTTATTGCGGCGTTCTATCTGCTGTGTTGGTACCTCATCCAGCGCGGTCGCGGTCTGCGCACCTGATCGTTTCGCTTCCCCTGCGGGGGAAGCATTTCAGACATTTCCCGCACTCATTTGACGAACGTCAGCACGCGCGACGATCTTTCTGGCAGACTACCCTCTCGTTTACGGGAGATACGCGATGTTGGGATGGGTGATCACGGGCCACGACTACTATGCTCAGGATATGCTGGACGCGCTTGAAAAGCGCTTCGGCCCGCAGACCCAGTGCTGCGCGGTGAACTTCTGGAAAGGGTTAAGCACCAATATGCTGAGCCGGATGCTGTGCGACGCGCTTTATAACTGTGACTCCGGCGACGGCGTCATCTTTCTGACCGATAAAACGGGCGCGGCTCCCTACCGTACCGCCGCCCAGCTGAGCCACACTCATTCCCACTGCGAAGTTATTTCCGGCGTTACGCTACCGCTTCTGACGGCTATTTTTGACCAGCGCGATAAGCTGACCAGCGAAGCCTTTCGCCAGCTCATCGTCGTGCAGGGCGGAGAGACGGTTACCAGCCTCTGGCATCAGCAGAGTAAAAACCCGCCATTTGTCTTACTGCATCAATATTGATCTGAAAGGTTGGTATTGACGCCGTAAATGCTAAAATAGCCGCCTCCCTCACTGGATGTGCAAAAAGTGCTATTTAATCCGCTATGTTAACCCGCCTCATGTTTTGCCTGATGGCACTGTTTTGTGCATCCCAGGCACACGCCAGCCTGCTCAGCAGCCATGAAATTCCCGCGCAGTATATGCAGACCACTGAAGATGCCGATATTTGGGCGCAGGTCGGGGATAAAGTCATTTCCGTTGGCTCCATCGAGGAAGGACAGATCTTGGCGGTGGTCCCGACGGCGGCGGATTACTACGAGTTCCGATTCGGCTTCGGCACCGGGTTTATCGATAAGAGCCACCTGGGGCCGGTGGCAGGAAAGCAAAGGGTAGAGGACAGACTAGGGGATTTAAACAAGCCGCTGAGCAACCAGAATCTGCTGACCTTCCGGGATGTGCAGGTTTATAACGCGCCGAACAGCGGCAGCGCGCCCTTTGGTACCCTGGCAGACAACATCCGCTATCCCATTAGCGCTAAGCTAAAAGACCGGCTGAATCAGACCTGGTTCCAGATCCGTATCGGTAACCGTCTGGGCTACGTCAGCAGTCTTGATGCGCAGCAGGATAACGGCATCCCGGTGCTGACCTACCACCACATCCTGCGCGATGAAGAAAACACGCGTTTTCGTCATACTTCCACGACAACCTCCGTCGTGGCGTTCAGTAATCAGATGACCTGGCTGCGCGACAGAGGCTACAGCACGCTGACGATGTATCAGTTGGAAGGCTACGTGCGCAACCGCATGAATCTGCCCGCACGCTCGGTAGCGATTACGTTTGATGACGGGCTGAAGTCCGTATACCGCTATGCGTACCCAATTTTGAAAGAGTACGGCTTTAAAGCGACGTCGTTTATCATCTCGTCGCGCATCAAGCGTCATCCGCAGAAGTGGAATCCTAAATCACTGCAGTTTATGAGTATTTCGGAACTGCAGGCCAGCCAGGATGTGTTTGACGTGCAGTCCCACACCCACTTCCTCCACCGCGTGGACGGCTACCGCCGGCCTATTTTGTTGAGCCGCAGCTACCATAATATCCTGTTCGATTTTAAACATTCCCGACGCGCGCTGGCGCAGTTCAACCCGCACGTGCTCTATCTGTCCTATCCATTTGGCGGCTATGACGACAAGGCGGTGAAGGCTGCGAACGACGCGGGTTTCCATATGGCGGTCACCACGGTAAGGGGCAAGGTCAAACCGGGAGATAATCCGTTCCTGCTGAAGCGGCTTTATATTCTGCGTACGGACTCGCTGGAGACGATGTCACGGTTGATAACGAATCAGCCGGAGTCCTGAGTTTATACCCTCACCCCGAAAAGGAGAGGGTGAATAACGGAAACAACTCGATCGATCCCCTCGCCCTTTTGGGGAGAGGGTAAGGGTGAGGGGAAAACTTCTTACGCCACCTGAACCGGTACGGCTTTCGCCAGGCGTTTCATCTCGTTGTCACCGTCAAAATAGGCGACTTTCGGCTGCCAGCTGCGCGCCTGCTCGTCCGGCATCGTCACGTAGCTGGCGATAATCAGGATGTCACCCACGCTTGCGCAGTGTGCAGCCGCGCCGTTAACAGAGATAATTTTCGATCCGCGCTCACCGGCAATCGCGTAAGTTGAGAAACGCTTACCGTTGGTCACGTTGTAGATATCGATGGCTTCATATTCCAGAATGCCTGCCGCCTCGAGGAAGTCCTGATCGATGGCGCAGGAGCCTTCATAATGCAAGTCCGCCTGGGTCACTTTCACGCGGTGGAGCTTGCCCTGCAGCATGGTGCGAATCATAAAATTAAACCTTTGTGTCTGGGCTTAAACCGGACCGATTTTCATCGATCCCATGAATATATTGGCGCAGTATTGCCCGTTTTTACAGGGCTGTCTACTGCCCTAAATCAACCTGAATGTTATCAATCAGACGCGCCTGACCAAGCCATGCGGCCATGAGAACGACGGCGCGTTTGCTGTCGTCATTAAGCTCCAGCAGCGTGTCGGCATCACGGATTTGCAGATCGTCAGAACGCAGGCCTTTTTCGTTAAGCTCGGTTGCCGCAATCGCCAGAAGCTCTTCCGTATCGCGCTCACCTGCTCGCAGCTTATCGGCAATGGAGTTCATGACCTTACTGAGGTTTGGGGCAATTTTACGCTGCTCGGCGGTCAGGTAACCATTGCGGGAGCTGAGCGCGAGGCCATCTTTCGCCCGCACGGTTGGTACGCCAATAATCTCAATGTCGTAGCCCATATCCGCCGTCATCTTGCGGATAAGCTGAAGCTGCTGGTAGTCCTTCTGCCCGAAGCAGGCGACGTCCGGCTGAACCAGGTTGAACAGCTTGCTGACGATGGTGGAGACGCCACGGAAGTGGCCCGGACGGCTTGCACCTTCCAGCATGGTGGATAGGCCCGGCACGTCAACATAGGTCTGGATGTCCATGCCCTGCGGATAGACATCGGCAGGAGCGGGGGCAAACACCAGATCGACCTTACGACGATTGAGCTTTTCGCAATCTTCCTGCAGCGTGCGCGGATAGCGCGACAGATCGTCCGGACGGTCGAACTGCATTGGGTTAACAAAAATGCTCACCACAACCACATCAGCCACGGCCTTCGCTTCTTCAACCAGCGTCATATGGCCGTCGTGCAGGTTACCCATGGTCGGCACCAGCGCAATGCGCTTGCCTTCCTGGCGCCAGCGGCGGATTTGCTGGCGGAGCAGCGGTAACGTTTCGATTATCAGCACAACCTTTCTCCTGTCAGTGGAAACTGTGTTCTTCGCCCGGATAGCTGCCGGACTCAACTTCAGCGGCGTACTGGCGCACGGCGGCGCGCATGTCACCCGCTTCGGTCAGGAAGTTTTTAGCAAATTTCGGAATATGGCCGCCGGTAATACCGAACGCGTCGTGCATCACCAGAATCTGCCCGTCCGTGACGTTGCCCGCGCCGATGCCAATGACCGGAATAGTCAGCGCTTCGGTGATGCGTTTTGCCAGCGCCACCGGGACGCATTCCAGTACCAGCAGCTGTGCGCCAGCGGCCTCGAGGGCGACGGCATCGTCAAACAGAGTCTGAGCTGCCTGCTCATCGCGTCCCTGAACCTTATAGCCGCCGAAAATATTCACCGACTGCGGCGTCAGCCCCAGGTGACCACAAACCGGCACGGCACGCTCGGTAAGCATTTTAACGGTTTCAACCAGCCATTTTCCGCCTTCGATTTTTACCATGTTCGCCCCAGCACGCATCACTTCTGCGGAGTGGGTAAAAGCCTGTTCCGGCGTGGCATAAGCCATGAAGGGCAGGTCGGCCAGCAGCAGGCAGTGCGGTGCACCGCGACGCACTGCGCGCGTGTGGTAGGCAATATCTTCTACGGTTACCGGCAGCGTGGAGTCGTGCCCCTGAACGGTCATCCCTAATGAATCGCCAACCAGCATCACGCCGATGCCCTCTTCGGCAAACAGTTTGGCGAAGCTGAAGTCATAGGCGGTGATGGTGGCGAATTTACGCTGGGCCAGTTTCCACTGGCGCAGCTGAGACATCGTGATTGGTTTCATGGCGGTCCCTGGATAAGGAAGGGGGAATCGATTGCTACTTTATCAAAAAATTGGGCGTTACCAGTATGAAATGCCTGCGCGGGACAGCGTGGCCAGCACGTCTGCGGCTCTTTCGCCGTTCGGGAAAGCGCAGTCAGGGGCGATTTCCAGCAGGGGAACCAGCATAAAGGCGCGGTTTTTCATATCGTAGTGGGGGACGGTCAGGCGCGGAGTGGCGATCGTTTCTGCGCCGAACAGCATGAGATCCAGGTCTAACGTTCGCGGGCCCCAGCGTTCAGCTTTGCGAACGCGCCCCTGCTCCAGCTCGATGCGCTGGGTATGATCAAGCAGTGCTTCGGCTGAAAGATCAGTTTCCAGCGCCACTGCGGCGTTCAGGTAATCGGGCTGATCCTGCGGGCCGAGCGGCGGGGTACGATAATAAGAGGAAGTGGCAACCACCCGGCTGTGCGGAATGGTTGCAATGGCGTCAAGTGCCTGAGCGACCTGCTCAAGCGGCGACGCCTGGTTGCTGCCGAGGGCGATAAACGCCAGGGTCACGCGGTACCACCACTGCGTGGCGCTCGTTTACGAGGACGGCGGTGGCGACGGCGTGCTGCCGGTTCGTCACCCAGATCGTCGAGCATGCCTTTCTGCAGCGGCGGCGCGGCAACCTGGAACTCGCCCCACCATTTGGTCAGACGCAGCAGTTCCTGATTATTTTCCACTTCGGCGCGCAGGGCCAGCAGATCGTAGGCGGCCCGGAATTTTGGATGCTCCATTAATTTCCAGGCGCGCTTGCCCTGGCGGCGGGAGAGGCGCAGCTGAAGCGTCCAGATATCGCGCACCAGGGTAGTAATACGTTTTGGAATCGCCAGCGCACGGCAGGCTTCATCCAGCACTTCGTTCATTGCCAGGGCGAAGGCGTCCATATAGGCAAGGCCGCTTTCCTGGGTGAGCTTCTGGGCCATCTCCAGCTGCGGATACCAGAACATGGCGGAGAAGAGGAACGCCGGATTCACGCGCATATCGTTCTGGATACGGTTGTCGGTATTCTTCAGCACTTGGGCAATCATCAGCTCCATCGGGCTGTCGCCCTGCTCGGTAAAGCAGCGGGTGATGCTCGGGAACAGCGGCTGGAACAGCTGGTATTCACGCAGCAGTTCGTAGGTCGGATAGCCGTGGCCTGCCTGCAGCAATTTGAGAGACTCTTCAAACAGGCGGGCAGGAGGAACGTCGTTAATCAACGTTGCCAGGCGCGGAATAGGTTCACCGGTTTCAGGGCTGATGGTCATGTTCAGCTTGGCGGCAAAGCGCACGGCGCGAAGCATACGTACCGGATCTTCACGGTAGCGCGTTTCCGGGTCGCCAATCAGGCGAATCACGCCGTTACGCAAGTCACGCAGACCGCCGACGTAATCACGGATTGCAAAATCCGCCACGCTGTAATAAAGGCTGTTGATGGTGAAGTCGCGGCGCTGGGCATCTTCTTCTATAGAGCCGAAGATGTTATCGCGCAGCAGCATGCCGTTCTGACCGGTTTGTGAGGTCTGGCGATCGGATTTTTGCTCTTCGTGATGGCCGCGGAAGGTGGCGACCTCAATGATTTCCGGCCCGAACATGACGTGAGCCAGGCGGAAGCGGCGGCCAACCAGACGGCAGTTACGGAACAGTTTACGGACCTGGTCCGGCGTGGCGCTGGTGGTGACGTCGAAATCTTTCGGTTTTTTGCCCAGCAGGAGGTCACGCACGCCGCCGCCAACAAGGTATGCCTCGTAGCCCGCTTTATTCAAACGGTAGAGCACCTTCAGGGCGTTTTCACTGATATCTTTGCGGGAGATAGCATGCTGGTCACGCGGAATGACCGTGATTTGCGGGAGATCTTCGTTCTCCTCAGCCACGACATCATCGCGGTTAAGCACCTTGCGGCAAAAATTAGCGACTCGGGTAAAAATGGTCCACCTCGGCAGTGTCAATCATTAGGGACAAAAAAAACAGCGGCTAATCATAGCTCAGTGCGGCGCATTTGAGAATGACGTATTCACGGCAGCTTTAAGTGGAATGTCACCCGGCGCCCAATTTTTTACCGCTTCGCTTAACAGGCTGTCCAGCGACAGATCCTGCCAGCGGGGGATAAGCGGCTGATTTAAGAATGCTAAGGCATTGATAAGTACAGGGCGTGGGTCGCCCTGCGGCAGCGCCGGAGCGTGGTTTTGCTTGGATAACTTATTGCCCTGCTCGTTGACTGCCAGCGGCAGATGCACGTACTGCGGCACCCGCCAGCCAAACTGCTGGTACAGCGAAATCTGGCGTACGGTGGGCTCGATCAAATCCGCGCCGCGTACAATCTCCGTTACGCCCTGAAAGTTATCGTCCACCACTACGGCCAGATTATAGGCAAACAGGCCGTCGCGGCGGTGAATGATAAAGTCTTCCCGCGCAAGCTGTTCGTCCGCCAGCAGCGTGCCGCGTAGTTTATCTTCAAAACTTAATACCGGATGCTGTTGCACCAGGCGCACGGCTGCGTTTTCCGGACCGTGATTGAGCGTCCGGCAATGGCCGTCGTAAAAGCCGCCAATTTGCTGAATACGGCTGCGGGAACAGGTGCAGAAATAGCTGAGATGCTGGTCGCGTAGCCAGGCCAGCGCTTCGCGATAGGCCTCATGGCGCCGGGACTGCCAGACAACGTCGCCATCCCACAGCAAACCATAATGTTCAAGCTGGCGCAGAATCGTATCGGCAGCCCCCGGCACTTCTCTGGGCGGATCGATATCTTCGATGCGCACCAGCCACCGGCCGTGGTTAGCCCGGGCCTGCAGATAGCTACCCAGGGCGGCAATCAGCGAGCCGAAATGAAGTTCACCGGAGGGTGAGGGGGCGAATCGCCCGATGTAATGGGGAGCTGTCATGAGTCTACAAATAAGTAAGGCGGGAGAAACTCCCGCCTTTGAAAGTGGTGAAATCGCGTGCTGTTAGCCAGCCATCTGTTTTTCGCGAATTTCTGCCAAAGTTTTGCAGTCGATACACAAATCAGCTGTCGGACGCGCTTCAAGACGACGAATACCAATCTCAACGCCGCAGGATTCGCAGTAGCCGAAATCTTCGTCTTCTACTTTCTTGAGCGTCTTCTCGATCTTCTTGATCAGCTTACGTTCGCGATCGCGGTTGCGCAGCTCCAGGCTGAACTCCTCTTCCTGGGCGGCACGGTCGACCGGGTCCGGGAAGTTAGCAGCTTCATCCTGCATGTGCGTGACGGTGCGATCAACTTCGTCCATAAGTTGGTTACGCCAGGCTTCAAGAATACGCCTGAAGTGCGACAGCTGGGCTTCGTTCATGTATTCTTCGCCCGCTTTCTCCTGGTAAGGTTCCACCCCAGCGATGGCGAGGATACTCAGGGACGATGTTTTACGCTTTTGCCCTTCTTGCATGTTGCTTCTCCTTAACACGCACTATCGGTCCCCTGTTGGGGGAAAATCAGGTCGCTATAAATAGCAGATGCTTTTCAGGATGGCAATTATATAAATTTCGCTATTGACAACCCTGTGAGGAAAAGCGTATTTACGCGAGCGACCAGAACACAAAACATACAAAAAGCGTTAACCGTTCTTTGTAAGTGAGATGTTATAAACAGACAGGTAACGGCGAGGTTAGCGTCAGCCCTCTGGCAGAAAGTTCTGCCCGAAAGGCCAATATTTCTACCCCGCATTCCTGCGCCTCGCACAATAATTGCGCATATTTTGCGTCGATGTGGCGTGCCGGAGAGACACGAGTGATGGCGGAGTGTAACACTGCAAACAGCAGCACTGCGCGCTCTCCATGCCTGACCACGCTCATCAATTCCCGGAGATGTTTCTGCCCGCGAAGGCTCACAGCATCAGGGAAAAAGCCACTTCCCTGTTCGGATAACGTGACCGATTTCACTTCAATATAGCAGTTAACTTTGTTATCCGCCTGTAACATAAAATCGATCCGGCTGCGCTCTGCGCCGTACTTCACTTCGCTGTAGATTTTTGTGTAACCGCTTAATTCTGAAAAATGATTTCCGACCAGCGCTTCCTTCACCACGTTATTGGCCTGCAGCGTATTCACGCAGATAAAATCGCCGTTTTGCGTTTCGGTAATCTCCCAGGTATGGGCATATTTACGCTTCGGATTGGCCGAGGTGGAATACCAGACGGTATCACCAGGCGTGGCGCAGCCGGTCATAGCGCCGGTATTGGGACAGTGTAAGGTCAGTAATTCGCCCTGTGGCGTGACCACATCCGCCAGAAAGCGCTTATAGCGTTGAATTAAAGTGGCTGACTGCAGCGCCGGGGAAAACTCCATTTACTCTTCCTTATTATGTAAGGGCCAACGCTCCAGCGGCTGGTAACGGGTGCGGCCCTGGCTGAAAATTGACTCGTAAAGCGCAAACTCCTCAACTTTAAACTGCCAGCGGAAGTTGGGCTGCGGAATGGCGACGGCCTGGGTCACGTTGCGATAGAGCGTAACGTGAGGATGGTAAGGCTGCGGGCTTTGGTAGCAACCGTTACGCGCGGCCTGGGCGCGCAGCATATTGGCTAACTGGATAAGCCCCAGCGACGCATGGCGTGGGCCGAGCCAGACGACTTTTGAGCGAGCCCACAGCCCGGCATCGTCGAGCGTTAGCGTAAAGCCAGACTGCTGGATACGTCCCGCCAGCCGGCTTAGCGCACGCTGTTTTTCGGCGCTGACGTCACCCAAAAAGGCGAGCGTCAGGTGCAGATTCGCTGCCGCAACGGGGCGGCCCGCATCGCCAGGAAAGTTCTCAGCGCGCCAGCTGACGATCTGCTGTTGCACCCCGGCGGGCATGGCGAGGGCGAAGAACAGACGGCGAGTGTCGGCCATGGGGGTCTCTCGGTTATGTGTGTACGGAATGCTACAATGCGCGATTACGTATGTTAACCCTTTGGAGCTGTTTGTGTCGTCATTACCTGTCGCCGCGGTCTTACCCGATGTTCTCAGCGCGCTGCAAGTCGCGCCGCAGGTGCTGCTCAACGCGCCTACCGGGGCAGGGAAATCCACCTGGCTCCCGCTGCAAATCCTCAAAGAGGGCCGGCTGAGCGGAAAAATTCTGCTGCTTGAACCGCGCCGCCTCGCTGCCCGCAACGTTGCCCAGCGCCTGGCGGAGCTTCTTGGCGAAAAGCCCGGCGAAACGGTCGGCTATCGGATGCGGGCGGAAACCTGTATCGGACCTGATACAAAGCTCGAAGTGGTGACCGAAGGGATTTTGACCCGCCTGATCCAGCGCGATCCTGAACTCACCGGCATCGCGCTGGTTATTCTCGATGAATTCCACGAGCGCAGCCTGCAGGCCGATCTGGCGCTCGCGCTTCTGCTGGACGTGCAGCAGGGGCTGCGTGAAGATTTGAAGCTGCTGATTATGTCGGCCACGCTGGATAACCAGCGCCTGCAAAAATGCCTGCCGGACGCGCCCGTCATCAGCTCCGAAGGCCGCGCGCATCCTGTCGAGCGGCGCTACAGTCCGCTGGCGACCCATCAACGTTTTGACGAAGCCGTCGCGGTCGCGGTGGCAAACCTGCTGCGTGAAGAGCCGGGTTCGCTGCTTCTGTTTTTGCCGGGCGTCGGGGAAATCCAGCGCGTGCAGGAGCAATTGCGGGAGCGCGTAGCCAGCGACGTTCAGCTTTGCCCCCTGTACGGTGCGCTGCCGCTAAGCGAACAGCGTAAAGCTATACTTCCAGCCGTGTCGGGCACGCGCAAGGTCGTGCTGGCAACCAACATTGCCGAGACGAGCCTGACGATTGAAGGTATCCGCCTGGTGGTGGACAGCGGGCAGGAGCGTGTCGCCCGTTTTGACGTGCGAACCGGGCTGACCCGCCTGGTAACCCAGCGCATCAGCCAGGCCTCCATGACCCAGCGCGCGGGCCGCGCCGGGCGTCTCGAACCGGGTATTTGCCTGCATCTCACCAGCGCGGAACAGGCCGAACGCGCCGCCGCGCAAAGCGAGCCGGAAATCCTGCAAAGCGATCTTTCCGGCCTGCTGCTTGAGCTTTTACAGTGGGGCTGTCAGCAGCCGGAGCAGCTTACCTGGCTGGATCTGCCGCCTGCGGCTAATCTGCATGCGGCACGGAAGCTTTTACGTCAGCTGAACGCGCTGGATGAGCAGGATCGCCTGACCCCGGCGGGCCAGAAAATGGCGCAGCTTGGCAACGATCCCCGTTTAGCGGCAATGTTGATTGCCGCCAGAACACCCGATGAACAGGCCACCGCGGCCAGGCTGGCGGCAATTCTGGAAGAGCCGCCGCGCGGTCAGGACAGCGATTTACGCAACGCCTTCAGCCGCCGTCAGGATAACTGGCAGCAGCGCAGCGCCAGGCTTCTGAAGCGTCTGAACAGTCGTGGCGGTCAGGCGGATATCTCGCTGGCAGGGCCGCTGCTCGCCTGCGCCTTTGCCGACCGCATTGCCCGCAGACGTGGGCAGGAAGGTCGCTACCAGCTGGCGAACGGCATGGGCGCAATGTTAAATCAGGATGATGCGCTCACCCGCTATGAATGGCTGTTAGCGCCGCTGCTTTTACAGGGCAGCCAGACGCCGGATGCGCGAATGCTTCAGGCTTTGCCGCTGGACATCGACGAGCTCATTGCCAGCGTGCCTGCGCTGCTCGGGCAAAGCGACTCCGTGGAGTGGGACGAAACGCAGGGCACGCTGAAGGCGTTTCGCCGCCAGCAGATTGGCCAGCTGGTGGTAAAAGTGCAGCCGCTGGCGAAACCGTCTGAAGAGGAGCTGCATCGGGCGATGCTCAACGGTATTCGCGAGCGGGGGCTGAGCGTGCTGAACTGGACGCCGCAGGCGCAGCAGCTGCGTATTCGGCTGGCCTGCGCGGCAAAATGGCTGCCTGAGCAAGAATGGTCTGAAATGAGCGACGAGGCGCTGCTGCGTGATTTAGAGGACTGGCTGCTGCCGGAAATGAACGGCGTCCATTCCCTGCGCGCCCTGAAAAATATCGATCTTACCAGGGCGATACAAAACTGGCTCGGCTGGTCACAGCGTCAACGTCTGGATACTGTGCTGCCAACTCATTACACTGTGCCGACCGGTAGCCAGATTACCATTCGTTACGATGAGGACAATCCTCCCGCGCTGGCGGTACGAATGCAGGAAATGTTTGGCGAAGCGCAAACCCCGGTGATTGCCGAGGGGCGCGTACCGCTGGTGCTTGAGCTGCTCTCTCCCGCGCAGCGCCCGCTACAGGTCACGCGTGACTTGACCGCGTTCTGGAACGGGGCATACAGGGAGGTGCAAAAAGAGATGAAAGGGCGCTATCCGAAGCATGTATGGCCGGACTCTCCGGCCGATGCGCTGCCGACAAGGCGTACCAAAAAGTACCAGTGACTTTGAGAGATTTCTTCTTCCGCAAGCCGTGGAAGAAAGGAGAATCAGGCCGTGCGCCTTATATTTGGTGGAGAAAGCAATGGCGGGGAATGACCGCGAACCTATTGGACGCAAGGGGAAACCCTCTCGTCCCGCGAAAGAAAAAGTAAGCCGTCGTCGGGTCAGGGAAGAAGAGTATGACGATGATTACGAAGATGATTATGAAGACGAGGAACCGATGCCACCACGTAAAGGGAAGGGGGGCGGTAAAGGCCGTCCGCCACGGAAGAAACACCGCTGGCTATGGTTCCTGCTGAAGCTGTTCGTCGTCTTTGTGGTGCTGTTTGTGATCTACGGGGTCTATCTGGACCAGCAGATCCGCAGCCGCATCGACGGTAAAGTCTGGCAGCTCCCAGCGGCAGTCTATGGCCGCATGGTGAACCTTGAGCCGGACATGCCGTACAGCAAAAAAGAGATGGTGAACCTGCTGGAAGCCACGCAGTACCGCCAGGTCACGCGCATGACGCGGCCGGGTGAGTTTACCGTGCAGGCCAACAGCATCGAGATGATCCGTCGGCCGTTTGATTTCCCGGACAGCAAAGAAGGACAGATCCGCGCGCGCCTTGTCTTTGACGGCGACCGCCTCGAGTCGATCCAGAACATGGATAACAACCGCAGCTTCGGTTTCTTCCGTCTGGATCCGCGCCTGATCACCATGCTCTCTTCGCCAAACGGCGAACAGCGTCTGTTCGTGCCGCGTACGGGCTTCCCGGATCTGCTGGTGGATACGCTGATTGCCACCGAAGACCGCCACTTCTACGAGCACGACGGCATCAGCCTTTATTCTATTGGCCGTGCCATGCTGGCGAACCTGACGGCAGGCCGTACGGTGCAGGGGGCGAGCACCCTGACGCAGCAGCTGGTGAAGAACCTGTTCCTCTCCAGCAAAAGAACGTACTGGCGTAAGGCGAACGAAGCGTACATGGCGCTGATCATGGATGCCCGCTACGGCAAGGATCGTATTCTTGAGCTGTACCTGAACGAGGTCTACCTCGGCCAGAGCGGCGACAACGAAATTCGTGGTTTCCCGCTCGCGAGCCTCTACTACTTCGGCCGCCCGGTTGAGGAGCTGAGCCTCGATCAGCAGGCGCTGCTGGTGGGCATGGTGAAAGGGGCGTCGATCTATAACCCGTGGCGTAATCCGAAGCTGGCGCTTGAGCGTCGTAACCTGGTGCTGCGCCTGCTGCAGGAGCAGAAGGTTATCGATCAGGAGCTTTACGACATGCTGAGCGCGCGTCCTCTGGGCGTGCAGCCGCGCGGTGGGGTGATTTCACCGCAGCCAGCCTTTATGCAAATGGTGCGTAACGAACTGCAGGCGAAGCTGGGTGACAAAGTGAAAGATCTCTCCGGCGTGAAGATCTTCACCACCTTCGATTCGGTGTCTCAGGATGCGGCGGAAAAAGCAGTGAGCGAAGGCGTACCGGTATTGCGTGCCTCCCGTAAGCTGAAGGATCTGGAAGCGGCAATGGTTATCGTTGATCGCTATACCGGTGAAGTGCGCGCGATGGTCGGCGGGGCGGAAACGCAGTTTGCAGGCTTTAACCGTGCCATGCAGGCGCGCCGTTCAATCGGCTCGCTGGCGAAACCGGCGACCTATCTGACCGCCTTAAGCAAGCCGGATACCTATCGCCTGAACACCTGGATTGCGGATGCGCCAATCTCCCTGCGCCAGCCTAACGGCCAGGTCTGGTCCCCGCAGAACGACGATAAACGTTTCAGCGGCCAGGTTATGCTGGTGGATGCGTTAGCGCGCTCCATGAACGTGCCAACGGTTAACCTTGGCATGGCGATTGGCCTGCCGGCCATCACGGATACCTGGACTAAACTGGGCGTGCCGAAAGATCATCTGAACCCGGTACCGGCCATGATTCTGGGTGCGCTGAACCTGACGCCAATTCAGGTCGCACAGGCGTTTCAGACCATCGCCAGCGGCGGCAGCCGCGCAACGCTTTCCGCGCTGCGCTCGGTTATCGCCGAAGACGGCACGGTGCTGTATCAGAGCTTCCCGCAAGCAGAGCAGGCGGTGCCACCGCAGGCGGCTTACATGACGCTCTATACCATGCAGCAGGTTATGGCCCGTGGTACAGGGCGTGCGCTGGGCGGTAAATATCCGAAGCTTCACCTGGCCGGTAAAACGGGGACCACCAACAACAACGTGGATACCTGGTTTGCGGGCATTGATGGCAAAGAAGTGACCATCACCTGGGTGGGGCGCGATAACAACCAGCCAACGAAGCTGTACGGCGCAAGCGGTGCGATGGCGCTTTACCAGCGCTATCTCGCGGCGCAAACGCCGATCCCGCTGACGCTAACGCAGCCGGAAGATATTGTGGATATGGGTGTGGATGACGCGGGTAACTTCCAGTGCAGCGGCGGTCAGACGCGTACCCTGCCTGTCTGGACAACGAACCCGGATGCGCTTTGCCAGCAGAGCCTGCAACAGCAGCAGACGAACAACCCGTTCGACCAGTCTTCTGAGCAGCCTCAGCAGCAGCCACAACAGCAGCAACAGCAGCAGCCTCAGAAGCAGGAAGAGAGCGACGGCGTTGCCGGCTGGATCAAGGATATGTTTGGCAGTAAATAATCAGGCCTGATATGCCCGCAAAGCCCTCGTTTCCCACGGGGGCTTTTCTTTTTTCTATCCCCGCACAATCCCTCTGGTTAATTATTATTCCCTCAGCCCCGTCAGGGTTGTGATCCGCTTGCTATGCGCTTTCCGTTTCGTCTATTATTCTGCGGCATAATAATAATTATCGTTTAGGTTATCATTCTTCACTTCATCAGAGATTATACAATGGCGCGTTCACTCGTGGGACTTACAGTTAACACCTCAGTTCGTCAACTTGCACTGTTCGTTGCGGCCACCCTGGGCGGCGTCAGCGTATCGAGCTTCGCCGCGGATACCGCAACCAAGAAAGAAGACACCATTACCGTTATTGCGGCACCTGTCGCGCAGGAAGATCCGCTGGGCCCTGCTGCTACCGTTGCGGCAAAACGTACCGTGACCGCCACCAAAACCGACACGCCAATTGAAAAGACGCCGCAGTCTATTTCTGTTGTGACACGTGAAGAGATGGAAACCAAACAGCCGCAGACCGTTAAAGACGCTCTGAGCTATACGCCGAGCGTATTTTCTACTCGCGGCAGCTCATCTGCCTATGACGTTGTGTCTATCCGTGGCTTCACGACCTCTTCGACCGTCAATACCAACCAGTATCTGGACGGCATGAAACTTCAGGGCGATAACTACTCCGAAGCCTCCATGGACCCTTACTTCCTGGAGCGCGTTGAGCTGCTGCGCGGCCCGGTATCCGTCCTTTACGGGAAGAGCAACCCGGGTGGCGTTGTCAGCATGGTCAGCAAGCGTCCGACTACCGAACCGCTGAAAGAAATCCAGTTCAAAATGGGCACTGATAACCTGTGGCAGACTGGTTTTGACTTCAGCGACGCGCTGGACGACGACGGCGTGTACTCCTATCGTCTGACCGGCCTTGCCCGCAGTGAAAACGCGCAGCAGGAAATGGTGAAGTCTAACCGCTACGCTATCGCCCCCTCTTTCAGCTGGCGTCCGGATGACAAAACCGACTTCACCTTCCTGAGCAACTTCCAGAGCGACCCGCATGCCGGTTACTACGGCTGGCTACCGCGTGAAGGCACTGTGGTGCCCTATAAAGACGCGAACGGTAACGAACACAAGCTGCCAACTGATTTCAACGAAGGTGAAGACAGCAACAAGCTGGCGCGCCGTCAGCAGATGGTGGGCTACAGCTTCGCACACGAATTTAACGATACCTGGACTGTGCGTCAGAACCTGCGCTACACGCAGGTTCATACGCTGTACGACTCCGTGTATGGCAACGGCTATATCTCCCCGGGCAAAATCAGCCGCGCCTACGTGCGTTCCGATGAAGACCTGAACAACTTCACCGTTGATACCCAGGCGCAGGCTAAATTTGCAACCGGCGCGGTCGACCACACCCTGTTAACCGGTGTGGATTACATGCGTATGCGTAACGACATCGATGCGGATTATGGCTCTGCCAGCCCAATCGATATGCATAACCCGCAGTATGGTAATGCTAACGTGGTGACTTTCTTCCCGTACGAAGTCCTGAACCGTCAGGAGCAGACCGGTCTGTACGTACAGGATCAGGCAGAATGGAACAAATTTGTGCTGACCCTGGGCGGTCGTTACGACTTTGCGAAAACGTCTACCCTGACGCGCTCCAGCAATACTACTGCGGAAATCAACGACGAGCAGTTCACCTGGCGCGGCGGCCTGAACTACGTGTTCGATAACGGTATCGCGCCGTACATCAGCTACAGCGAATCTTTCGAGCCGGTATCGGGTGCGACCAAACAGGGTAAACCGTTCGATCCTTCGATGGGCAAACAGTACGAAGCGGGTGTGAAATACGTACCGAAAGATCTACCGGTTGTGATTACCGCAGCGGTGTACCAGCTGACGAAAGACAACAACCTGACTGTCGATCCTACTGACAACGCCTTCAGCGTGCAGGGTGGCGAAATTCGCTCCCGCGGCTTTGAGCTGGAAGCGAAAGCGGCCGTTAACGCGAACATCAACGTGACCGCGGCCTACAGCTTTACCGACGCCGAGTACACCCACGACACGCTGTATGAAGGCAAGCGTCCTGCGGAAGTGCCGCGCAACATGGCCTCCCTGTGGGCTGACTACACCTTCCACGAAACGGCGCTCAGCGGATTAACCTTTGGCGCAGGTGCGCGCTATGTTGGCTCTACGTCCAGCTTCTATACTACTGGCCCGCAGACTAACGAAGCCTTCAACGTAGCGAGCTACACGGTAGCGGATGCGATGGTGAAATACGATCTGGCGCGCTTCGGTATGCCTGGCTCGTCCGTTGGGGTGAACGTTAACAACCTGTTCGATCGTGAGTATGTCTCCAGCTGCTACCGCGACTACGCCTGCTACTGGGGTGCAGAACGTCAGGTGGTTGCAACCGCGACCTTCCGCTTCTAATCGCTCTCAGGATGCGGCGGTTCGCCGCATCCATCAACAAGTTGGGTTCCCATGCAGGACAAACACCCCCATCCCGATACCACATTCAGCCTTTCTGACGTCACCTTCCGCGTGCCGGGTCGTACGCTGCTCCATCCCCTCTCGTTCACCTTCCCGATGGGGAAAGTCACGGGCCTGATTGGCCACAACGGTTCCGGTAAGTCCACGCTCCTGAAAATGCTTGGCCGCCACCAGAAGCAGTCGGACGGGGAGATCCTGCTTAACGATAGGCCTCTGGACGACTGGAACAGCAAGGCGTTCGCCCGCCAGGTGGCTTATCTTCCGCAGCAGCTGCCTGCCGCAGAAGGCATGACGGTGCGTGAGCTGGTGGCGATAGGACGCTACCCGTGGCACGGGGCGCTAGGGCGCTTTGGCGCGGCGGACCGCGAGCTTGTTGAAGAGGCGATTTCGCTGGTTGGCCTTAAGCCTTTTGCCCACCGTCTGGTGGACAGCCTTTCGGGCGGCGAGCGGCAGCGCGCGTGGATTGCCATGCTGGTCGCCCAGGACAGCCGCTGCCTGCTGCTGGATGAACCCACCTCCGCACTTGATATTGCCCATCAGGTCGACGTGCTGGCGCTGATTCATCGCCTGAGCCAGCAGCGAGGCCTGACGGTGATCGCCGTTCTGCACGACATCAATATGGCCGCCCGCTACTGTGATCATCTGGTGGCGCTGCGCGGTGGGGAAATGATTGCCCAGGGAAATCCGGCTGAGATCATGCAAAGCGAAACGCTGGAGCATATTTACGGCATCCCGATGGGCATCCTGCCACACCCGGCAGGGGCTGCACCGGTGAGCTTCGTTTACTGATGCCTGAATATCTCAATCCCCCTGTGAGCCGTCGTCAGCTGTTGACTGCGCTGGCGCTGTCGCCGCTCCTGCTGAAGGCCGGTTTCGCCCAGGCGGCCCCGGTTGATGTCAGCCGCGTTGTGGCCCTTGAATGGCTGCCCGTTGAGCTCCTGCTTGCGTTAGGCGTCACACCTATGGCGATGGCGGACAAACTAAATTATCACGCCTGGGTAGGCGAACCGAAACTGCCCGAAAGGGTCATTGACGTCGGGCTGCGCACGGAACCGAATCTCGAACTGCTTACCCAGCTGAAACCGTCGCTGATAATCTATTCCGCAGGCTACGGTCCGTCGCCCGATAAAATGGCCCGCATCGCGCCGGGAATGGGGTTTAACTTCAATGATGGAACGGGCAAGCCCCTGAGCGTAGCCCGCAAATCGCTGGTTGAGCTCGGTGTGACGCTGGGCAGACCGCAGGCCGCAGCCGAGCATCTGGCGAAGTTTGACCGTTTTATTGCCGATATGAAGCCGCGCTTTGCCGCACGGGGCGATACGCCGGTGCTGTTGATGACGCTGCTCGACCCCCGCCATGCGCTGGTGGTCGGCGAAAACAGCCTGTTCCAGGAGGTCATGGATCTGCTGGGGGTGAAAAATGCCTGGCATGGCGAAACCAACTTCTGGGGTACGGCGGTGGTCGGCCTTGAGCGGCTTGCCGCCATCAAAGATGCGGACGTTATCTGCTTCGATCACAACAACGATGCCGAAATGGAAAAAGTCATGGCGACCCCGCTGTGGAAAGCGATGCCGTTCGTGCGTCAGCAGCGTTTCCAGCGCGTGCCTGCCGTGTGGCTGTACGGCGCAACCCTCTCCGCCATGAACTTCACAACGATGCTGGCAAAAGCCGTAGGGAGCGAAGCGTGAGGCGTCATCATGTCCTGTTTCCGGTCGTGCTGCTTGCGTTGCTGTTTATCGCGGCCCTCTGGCTGACGCTGCATAACCTGAACGTACAGCTCCCTTCGGCGCAATGGTCAAAAGCCTGGTGGCAGCCGAATATCGACGATATCAGCCAGATGCTGTTCCATTACAGCTCCCTGCCTCGCCTGGCGATTTCGCTGCTGGTCGGGGCCGGGCTGGGGCTGGTGGGCGTGCTGTTCCAGCAGGTATTACGTAACCCCCTTGCCGAACCGACGACCCTTGGCGTGGCGAGCGGCGCGCAGCTCGGCGTTACCGTCGCAACCCTCTGGGCCTTGCCGGGCGGTTTCGAAACGCAACAGTTTGCTGCGCTGATTGGCGCGGGCGTGGTCGGCCTGCTGGTCTTTGGCGTGGCGTGGGGCAAGCGCCTCTCACCGGTCACGTTGATCCTGGCGGGGCTGGTCGTCAGCCTTTACTGCGGCGCGGTGAACCAGCTGCTGGCAATTTTCCACCATGACCAGCTGCAAAATATGTTCCTGTGGAGCACCGGGGCGCTGAACCAGACGGACTGGAGCATCGTTAACGGCCTGTGGCCGCGCCTGGTGGGCGGAATGCTGCTGACGCTCCTGCTGCTGCGTCCGCTTACGCTGATGGGGCTGGATGACGGCGTTGCCCGTAATCTGGGCCTGGCGCTCTCGCTGGTCCGCCTTGCGACGTTAACTCTCGCCATCGCCATGAGTGCCTTACTGGTTAACGCGGTAGGCATCATTGGCTTTATCGGCCTGTTTGCCCCTTTGCTGGCGAAGATGCTCGGCGCCCGACGCCTGGTGGCCCGGCTTTTCCTGGCCCCGCTGATTGGCGCGCTGATCCTCTGGCTTTCGGATCAGGCTGTCATCTGGCTGACCGGCGCGTGGCGTGAAATCTCTACCGGCACGGTTACCGCTCTGATTGGCGCTCCACTGTTGCTGTGGCTGCTGCCGCGCCTGCGTACCGTCGGCACGCCTGCTTTGAATGCGGGGGATAACGTCCCGGCGGAACGCCAGCATGTTGGCTGGTGGATTCTGGTTGCGGGCGGCCTGCTGGCGCTGGTTATCGTCACCGCGCTTACGCTGGGGCGCGATGCCCACGGCTGGAACTGGGTGAACGGCGAAATGTTCCACGACCTGCTGCCGTGGCGCTGGCCGCGTATGCTGGCGGCGCTGACCGCCGGGATGATGCTGGCGGTAGCGGGCTGCGTGATACAGCGCCTGACGGGGAATGCGATGGCCAGCCCCGAAGTGCTGGGGATAAGCTCCGGCGCGGCGTTTGGCGTGGTCGTGATGCTGTTTATCGTACCCGGTAATGCTTTCGGCTGGCTGTTCCCGGCGGGCAGCCTGGGTGCGGCAATCACACTGCTGGTGATCATGATCGCAGCCGGAAGAGGGGGCTTTTCACCGCAGCGCATGCTGCTGGCGGGGATGGCGCTCAGTACCGCGTTTACCATGCTGCTGATGCTGCTGATGGCAAGCGGCGACCCGAGGATGGCGGGGATCCTTACCTGGATTTCTGGTTCGACCTATAACGTCACGGGCGAGCAGGCCGTCAAAACGCTGATTCTGATGGTAGTGCTGTTTGCGCTTACGCCGCTGTGCCGTCGCTGGCTGATGATTCTGCCGCTGGGTGGAGCAACCGCCCGTGCGGTGGGTATGTCGCTGACCCCGTCCCGCTTTGCCCTGCTGCTGCTGGCCGCAACGCTGACCGCTGCCGCTACGCTTACTGTTGGGCCGTTAAGTTTTGTTGGCTTAATGGCACCGCATATTGCCAGGATGCTGGGCTTCAGGCGTGCGATGCCGCAGCTGATGATGGCTGCATTCATTGGTGGCATGCTGATGGTGGCGGCAGACTGGTGCGGAAGGATGGTGCTGTTCCCGGATCAAATCCCTGCCGGGCTGCTGGCGACCTTTATCGGCGCGCCTTACTTTGTTTATCTGCTGCGTAAGCAGAGCCGCTGATTCGGTAGATGACGCTTCGCTTATCCCTCCTACGGAGAATAGTTTCGTAGGAGGGATAAGATTACGGGTTACAGCTTCGCAAACACCCGACGTGCGGCGTCGATGGTCTTCTGAATATCTTCCTTCGAGTGCGCAACCGACATAAAGCCCGCTTCAAACGCGGACGGTGCCAGGTACACGCCTTCTTCCAGCATCAGATGGAAGAACTTCTTAAAGCGTTCCACGTCGCAGCCCATCACGTCCTGATAGTTGGTCACGGTTGGCGCATCGGTAAAGAACAGGCCGAACATGCCGCCTACGTTGTTAACAACCAGCGGGATGTTTTCTGCTTTTGCAGCTTTTAACAGGCCGCTGGCCAGCATTTCGGTCAGTTCGGTCAGCGTCTGGTGGATGCCCGGGGGGGAAACCTCGGTCAGACAGGCATAGCCCGCCGCCATGGCGATTGGGTTACCGGACAGCGTTCCCGCCTGGTAAACCGGCCCGGTTGGCGCCAGCGCTTCCATAACATCGCGACGACCGCCGAAGGCACCCACCGGCATTCCGCCGCCGATGATTTTACCCAGGCAGGTCAGGTCGGGCTCCACGCCGTAGTAAGACTGCGCGCCAGCCAGCGCGACGCGGAAGCCGGTCATTACTTCGTCGATGATCAGCAGCGCGCCGAACTCGTCGCACAGGGCGCGCAGGCCCGGCAGGAAGTCCGCGTTTGGTGGGATGCAGTTCATGTTGCCCGCAACCGGCTCAACGATGATGCAGGCCACATCCTGCGGATACAGCTCAAATGCTTCGCGAACGGAGGCGAGATCGTTGTAGGTACAGGTCAGGGTATGTTTGGCGAAATCAGCCGGTACGCCCGGTGAATTCGGCTGGCCCAGGGTCAGCGCGCCGGAGCCCGCTTTCACCAGCAGGTGGTCGGCGTGCCCGTGGTAGCAGCCTTCAAACTTGATGATTTTATCGCGGCCGGTAAAGCCGCGCGCCAGGCGAATGGCGCTCATGGTGGCTTCGGTTCCGGAGTTCACCATGCGGACCATGTCCATGGTCGGCACCAGCTCACACACCAGCTCCGCCATTTTCACTTCCATTTCGGTCGGCGCACCGAAGCTCAGGCCGCGCTCAACCGCTTCAATAACCGCGTTGCGGATAGCCGGGTGGTTATGCCCCAGCACCATCGGACCCCAGGAGCCGACGTAATCGATATAGGCTTTGCCGTCCGCATCGTACAGGTAGGCCCCGTCGGCACGTTCAACAAACAGCGGGACACCGCCGACTCCGGTAAAAGCACGAACCGGCGAGTTCACCCCGCCGGGAATGACTTTGCGGGCGGCATCGTACAGGTTTTCTGACTTACTCATGAATCGGCTCCTGATTCGTGGAAATAGGGACAACACGCTATTCTAAGGGAAACCTTCGTGGTTATGAAAGTTTTGCCCGAAAGCGCAGAGCGGGTAGAATGCCCGCTCAATTTATAATACTTATTAATGATGACTCCAATGAACCCTTCCCACCCCTCTTTTGAAGCACAGGAAGTCGTGCGCTTACGTAGGGGCGACATGGTGCGTCGCCTGATCCGCCGGGATAAAACCCCGGTGGCAATTCTTTTCATGGCAGCGATCGTTGGAACACTGGCCGGTCTGGTCGGCGTGGCGTTTGAAAAATCAGTGACCTGGGTGCAGCAAAATCGCCTGGCGATGCTCGCTCACGTGGCGGACTACTCGCTGATTGTCTGGCCGCTGGCGTTTATCAGCTCGATGCTGCTGGCGATGGTGGGTTACTACCTCGTCAGGCGTTTTGCGCCGGAAGCGGGAGGCTCCGGTATCCCTGAAATTGAAGGCGCGCTGGAAGAACTTCGTCCGGTTCGCTGGTGGCGCGTTATTCCGGTGAAGTTTATCGGCGGCATGGGGACGCTCGGCGCAGGGATGGTGCTGGGCCGCGAAGGCCCGACGGTACAGCTGGGCGGAAACATTGGCCGCATGGTGCTGGATATTTTCCGGCTGCGCGGTGCCGAAGCTCGTCACTCTTTATTGGCTACCGGTGCGGCAGCGGGCCTGTCGGCGGCCTTTAACGCGCCGCTGGCGGGAATTTTGTTTATCATCGAAGAGATGCGCCCGCAGTTTCGCTACAACCTTATTTCCATCAAGGCCGTGTTTATCGGCGTTATCATGTCTAGCGTGGTGTTCCGCATCTTCAACGGTGAAAGCGCCGTCATAGAAGTGGGCAAGCTTTCAAATGCTCCCGTTAATACGCTCTGGCTGTATCTGATGCTGGGTATGGTATTCGGCGTGGTTGGCGTGTTGTTTAACAGGCTGATTTTCCGCACTCAGGATCTGTTCCAGCGTATACACGGCGGCGACATTAAAAAATGGGTGCTGATTGGCGGCCTGCTGGGCGGCGTCTGCGGTGTGCTGGGGCTGATTCAGCCCGCGGCGGCAGGCGGCGGTTTTAATCTCATTCCAATCGCGGCTGCCGGTAACTACACCGTGGGCATGCTGCTGTTTATTTTTATTGCCCGCGTACTCACCACGCTGCTGTGTTTCTCTTCGGGCGCACCGGGAGGGATTTTCGCCCCGATGCTGGCGCTCGGCACGTTGCTCGGCACGGCGTTTGGCCTGGCCTGTACGGCATGGTTCCCTGCCTATCATCTTGAAGTAGGCACCTTTGCGATAGCGGGCATGGGGGCGCTGTTTGCCGCCTCGGTGCGCGCGCCGCTGACCGGCATCGTGCTGGTGCTGGAAATGACGGACAATTATCAGCTCATTTTGCCAATGATCATTACCTGTCTTGGCGCGACACTGTTAGCCCAGTTCCTCGGAGGCAAACCGCTTTACTCTTCAATTCTTGAGCGAACGCTCGCGAAACAGGAGGCCGAACAGCAGGCAAAACAACAGGCTGAACAGCAGGCTAAGGCCCAGGTAACGCCGAGCGGGGAGAATACTTGAACGATTTACCAGGGTATTAGATAATGGCCCTAAAGATCGGGTTAATCTTTGCCCGATTTCTTATTTCGTTGGGAGCAAAAAATGAGTGATGACGTAGCGCTGCCCCTGCAGTTTACCGAAGCCGCAGCCAGTAAAGTTAAGAGCCTGATCGCAGACGAAGAGAACCCGAATCTGAAACTGCGCGTCTACATCACCGGTGGTGGGTGCAGCGGCTTCCAGTACGGTTTTACCTTTGATGACCAGATCAACGATGGCGACATGACCATCGAGAAGCAGGGCGTTGCGCTGGTGGTCGATCCGATGAGCCTGCAATATCTGGTGGGCGGTGCGGTGGATTACACCGAAGGTCTGGAAGGTTCTCGCTTCATCGTGAGCAACCCGAACGCCAAAAGCACCTGCGGGTGCGGTTCTTCTTTCAGCGTATAACCGCTGCGGGAAAAGAAAACCGGGTTGGTTAACCCGGTTTTTTTATGCCTACGATTTGTCTTCCAGGGCAAAGGTTGGCAGTTTCAGGTGCCAGCGAATAGCCGCCAGGCGTATCACCAGCGTAACCGTCATCCCAATCATGCTTGCCTGTTCCAGCGGTATCCTGAAGGTATAAAAGGCAGTGGCGTGAACGATCCCGCCGATAATGCAGGCGGTGGCATAAATCTCGGTACGCAGGATCATGGGGATTTCGCGCGCCAGCACATCGCGTATAATCCCGCCGCCCACGCCGGTCAGTACGCCCATGCATATGGCAATCAAAGGGCTGGTCCCCGCCAGAAACGCTTTGTTCACGCCGATGCCGACAAACACGGCAAGGCCGACGGCATCGAGCACAGGCAGTATCCACTTAGGCAGCCGGCGCGGCTGGCGTATCAGCAGGATTGTCAGCAGACAGGTCACCATTGCCACCACGAGATCGGTAGGATCCTTCACCCAAAATACCGGGCCATTATCCAGCGCCATATCGCGGATCGTCCCGCCGCCAACGGCTGTCACTACGCCAAGCACCAGCACGCCGAACGGATCCATTCGTAGTTTCCCTGCCAGCAGCACTCCGGAGATGGCAAACACCGCGGTGCCGATAATATCCAGCCAGTAGACCAGCATTGATTACCCTCAAATCAAGACGTTATTGTTGCGCCAGCTCCTGACAGAGCTGTTTTGCGGCGAGGATAATACGCGGGCCCGAGCGGCTAAACCAGTCATCATTGATGGCAATAACCGGAATTTTTAGCTGGCTTTGCCAGAACTGCTGAACCGCCGGGACCTGGGCCGTATCGCCCGCGATAATAATAGCCTGAGGTTTACGTGCCAGTACCTTCTCGCGGCTGACCTGGGGCCAGGGAACGCGGCTGTCGGCAAAAATATTTTGTCCGCCGCAGACCTCCACAATTTCGTTCTGCAGGGAACCTGTTCCGGTGGTAAAGAGAGGATGTTGCCCAAACTGGAGGAACACTTTTTTCTTCGCGCTGCGGGCATACTGCGATTTTAGCTGCGCAAACTCTGCTGCCAGTTTATCGGCTGATTCCGTGGCCTTTGCGGGCGTAGGGCTGTATTGGCCCAGCTCGCGGAGCGCTGAAATTACGCCGTCCACGGTGGTGGGATCCAGCCAGACAATCCTGATGCCCAGCGAGGCCAGCTGGTTGACCTGGCGCTCCGCGTTTCCGGCACGCCAGGCCAGCACCACATCAGGTTTAAGCGCCACGATGCGTTCCAGGTTCATCCCCTGCCAGTTCGCCACCTGTTCAAGCTTTTTCGCCTCTGGCGGATAGTCCGACCAGGCGCTGGCGGCCACCGGCGTAATCCCTGCGGCATAGGCCAGCTCGGTGTTACTCGGCGACAGGGAGATCACCCGCGGCGCGGCAAAGAGCAGCGCCGGGAGGGAGAACACAAGCGCGCTTACCGCGCGCCAGAACGTCCTGTTATGCACGAGCCAGCTTCTGCACCAGGTTTTCCACCATCAGGGTAGACTGCTTAGCGGCAACGGCCAGGAACTCGTCAAAGCTAAGATGGGACTGCTGGTCGGCTACGTCGGAGATGGCGCGAACAACAACGAACGGTGTCCCGAAGTTGTGGCAAACGTGGGCCACGGCGGTTGCTTCCATTTCCACGGCAACGGCCTGCGGGAAGTTGTGGCGGATTTTAGCCAGCGCAACAGAGCCGTTGATGAACGCATCGCCGCTCACCACCAGGCCGCGTACCGCGTTCAGGTTCAGCTCGCTGATGCAGGCTTCAGCCGCGGCAATCAGCTTCGCGTCAGCGGCAAAGCCCGCCGGGCAGCCGGGCAGCTGGCCATATTCATAGCCAAAAGCGGTGACGTCCGCATCGTGATAGCGCACTTCGTCAGAGACAACGATATCGCCTACTTTCAGCGTTGGCGCCAGGCCACCTGCGGAGCCGGTGTTGATCACCACGTCAGGCTTGAAATGCTCGAGCAGTAAGGTTGCGCCCAGAGCAGCCGCGACTTTACCGATGCCGGATTTCAGCAACGCCACTTCTACACCATCCAGAGTGCCGGTGTAAATTTCACACCCTGCAAGCTTCAGCGTCTGACGGTTTTCGATTTTGTCACGCAGCAGCGTAACTTCTTCTTCCATTGCACCAATAATGCCTGCTTTCATAGAGATACTCGCTAATGTGTTAGTTCAGGGGCATAGTCTATCATGGCAGACAGGCAGGAATTAATTTGCGATTTAAGCAGGCGAGGGAGAAGACATGAGTGAAATCGATTTCCGCAGGAAAATTAACTGGCACCGTCGCTTCCGCTCGCCCGAGGGCGTAAAGAACGAACATGAGATCCTGCGCATATTTGAAAGCGACCGTGGCCGCATCGTCAACTCTCCGGCCATCCGGCGCCTGCAGCAGAAAACCCAGGTATTCCCGCTGGAGCGCAATGCTGCGGTACGCACCCGCCTGACCCATTCGCTGGAGGTGCAGCAGGTGGGGCGCTATATCGCCAAAGAGGTCCTGAGCCGTCTTAAAGAGCAGCAAAGCCTTGAAAAATACGGGCTGGATGAACTGACCGGGCCGTTTGAAAGCATCGTTGAGATGGCCTGCCTGATGCACGATATCGGCAATCCGCCCTTCGGCCATTTTGGTGAATCGGCGATTAACGACTGGTTCCGCCAGCGCCTGTTTCCTGCGGATGCGGGCAGCCAGCCGCGCAGCGATGACCGCTGCAGGGTCGATGCGCTGCGCCTGCGGGAAGGGGAGGAAAAACTGAACGAGCTGCGTCGCAACGTGCGGCAGGATCTCTGCCAGTTTGAGGGCAATGCCCAGGGCATTCGTCTGGTGCACAGCCTGCTGCGCATGAACCTCACCTGGGCGCAGGTTGGCTGTATTCTCAAATACACCCGCCCGGCCTGGCTGGTGGGTAAACCGCCGGAAAGCCATGCCTATCTGATGAAAAAACCGGGTTTTTACCTTTCTGAAGAGGCTTATATCAGGCGACTGCGGGCCGAGCTGGAACTTGGCGAGTTCAGCCGCTTCCCGCTGACCTGGATTATGGAGGCGGCGGACGATATCTCCTACTGCGTGGCCGACCTGGAAGACGCGGTGGAAAAGAGGATCTTCAGCGTGGAGCTGCTTTACCAGCATCTACGTGACGCCTGGGGCGAACATCAGTCCGGCGATCTTTTTGAGGAGGTCGTTAACGAGGCGTGGCGCAAATCCAGCACTAATCAGATGAGCCGTAACACCGAAGATCAGTTCTTTATGTACCTGCGGGTCAATACGTTAAATCAGCTGGTGCCGTACGCCGCGCAGCGCTTTATCGATAATCTGCCGGAGATTTTCAACGGCGAGTTCAATCACGCCCTGCTGGAGGACGACAGCCCCTTCGCACGCCTGCTGGAACTCTATAAGCAGGTGGCAGTACAGCATGTTTTCAACCATCATGAAGTGGAACAGCTTGAGTTACAGGGCTATCGCGTCATCAGTGGCTTACTTGAAATTTACAGTCCGCTGCTCAATATAGCAGCTGAGGATTTTGCCGAACTGGTGGAAAAAGAGAGCCTGCGCCGTATGCCAATCGAGACGCGGCTTTTCCACAAACTGTCCACCAAACACCGGCTGGCCTATGTTGAAGCGGTAAGTGATTTAGCGCCCTCGTGCGCTGAATATGCGGTATGGGAGTTCTACTATCGCTGCCGCCTTATTCAGGACTATATCAGCGGCATGACCGATTTATATGCCTGGGACGAGTATCGCCGATTGATGGCAGTGGAGTAACAAGCCGTTTAGTTTTGTAAAGACGCCCAATAATTTTTTACTTTTCCAGAGGGTTATGGGTGGAACTAAGCGCTAACAATGCCACTCTATATTGGCCTACACAGTAATTATGCGTGACTTATAAATTGAGACTGAACAACATGAAAAAAACTACTTTAGCAATGAGTGCGCTGGCTTTAAGTCTGGGTCTGGCGCTGGGACCAATGTCCGCCTTCGCCGCCGAAACGGCTTCTTCTGCTTCTGCCGCTCAGCCGCTGCCGAGCCTTGCTCCAATGCTTGAAAAGGTGATGCCCTCAGTGGTGAGCATTAACGTTGAGGGCAGCACCACGGTAAACACGCCGCGCATGGGCCGCAACTTCCAGCAGTTCTTCGGCGACAACTCGCCGTTCTGCCAGGAAGGGTCTCCGTTCCAGAGCTCTCCGTTCTGCCAGGCTGGACCGGGTGCGGGCGGTGACGGCAACTCCCAGCAGCATAAATTCGCGGCCCTGGGGTCGGGCGTCATCATTGACGCAACCAAAGGCTATGTCGTGACCAACAACCATGTGGTGGATAACGCCACCAAAATTCAGGTTTCCCTGAGCGACGGCCGTAAATTTGACGCCAAGGTTGTAGGCAAAGATCCTCGTTCAGATATTGCGCTTGTGCAGTTGCAGGATCCGAAGAACCTGACGGCGATTAAAATGGCGGATTCCGACGCGCTGCGTGTAGGTGACTATACCGTGGCAATCGGTAACCCGTATGGTCTGGGCGAAACCGTGACTTCCGGCATCGTTTCTGCTCTGGGCCGTAGCGGCCTGAATATCGAAAATTACGAAAACTTCATCCAGACGGATGCAGCGATCAACCGCGGTAACTCCGGCGGCGCGCTGGTTAATCTCAATGGCGAGCTTATCGGTATTAACACCGCGATCCTGGCGCCGGACGGCGGCAACATCGGTATCGGTTTCGCGATCCCAAGCAACATGGTGAAAAACCTGACATCGCAGATCGTTGAGTTTGGTCAGGTCCGTCGCGGCGAGCTGGGCATCATGGGTACCGAACTGAACTCTGAGCTGGCGAAAGCCATGAAGGTTGATGCACAGCGCGGTGCGTTCGTAAGCCAGGTTATGGCTAACTCTTCCGCAGCAAAAGCAGGCGTCAAAGCTGGTGACGTTGTGGTCTCTATGAACGGTAAGCCGATCAGCAGCTTCGCGGCACTGCGTGCGGAAGTGGGCTCCATGCCGGTTGGCAGCAAAATTACCCTCGGCCTGCTGCGCGATGGCAAACCAGTTTCCGTCAGCCTGCAGCTGCAGCAAAGCAGCCAGACCCTTGTGGATTCCGCTACTATCTTTACCGGCATTGAGGGGGCTGAAATGAGCAACCGCAGCGGTAAAGACGAGAAGGGCGTCATTGTGAACTCCGTGAAGGGAAACACCCCGGCTGCCCGTATCGGCCTGAAGAAAGGCGATATTATTATCGGTATCAACCAGCAGGCGGTGAACAACATCGCCGAGCTGCGTAAGATTCTGGATGCCAAACCGTCAGTGATGGCGCTAAACATTCAGCGTGGTGACTCCACCATTTATCTGCTGATGCAGTAATCCTTTTCGGACTGAGTTAGTCCATGTAGCCAGGGGCCGCAATTGCGGCCCCTGTTTTTTTGTGAGCCTTTCCACAACTCCACATACTCATCGGCTGCTTTAGGCATTTGCACAATGCGGGGGGCTTTCATCTCGCCTATGCTGGGCCATTCGCACGATGACGGGAGTAAACAATGGCCGGCTGGCATCTTGATACCAAAATGGCGCAGGATATTGTGGCGCGCACCATGACCATCATTGATACCAATATCAACGTTATGGATGCCCGAGGTCGAATCATTGGCAGCGGCGATAAAGAGCGTATCGGAGAGCTGCACGAAGGGGCGCTACTGGTGCTCTCACAGGGCCGCGTAGTGGATATTGATGATGCGGTTGCCCGCCATCTGCATGGCGTGCGACAGGGGATCAATTTGCCGCTGCGGATTGAAGGTGAAATCGTCGGGGTCATTGGCCTGACGGGAGAGCCGGAGTCGCTGCGTAAATACGGTGAGCTGGTCTGTATGACCGCCGAAATGATGCTTGAGCAGTCCCGCCTGATGCACTTGCTTGCCCAGGACAGCCGCCTGCGTGAAGAGCTGGTTATGAACCTGATTCAGGCGGAGGAGCACACCCCGGCGCTGACGGAATGGGCGCAGCGGCTGGGTATCGACCTCAACCAGCCCCGCGTGGTGGCGGTGGTCGAAGTAGACAGTGGCCAGCTCGGCGTGGACAGCGCCATGGAGGAGCTTCAGCAGCTGCAGAATGCCCTGACGACGCCGGAGCGCAACAATCTGATCGCCATCGTTTCGCTGACCGAAATGGTGGTGCTGAAGCCCGCGCTCAACCCGTTTGGCCGCTGGGACGCTGAAGACCATCGCAAACGTGTTGAACAGCTTATCAGCCGCCTGAAAGAGAACGGTCAGCTGCGCTTTCGCGTGGCGCTTGGCAACTTCTTTACCGGCCCGGGTAGCATCGCGCGATCTTACCGCACTGCTCGCACCACCATGATGGTTGGCAAACAGCGTATGCCGGAAAGCCGCAGCTACTTCTATCAGGATTTAATGCTGCCGGTGCTGCTCGACAGCCTGCGCGGCGGGTGGCAGGCCAATGAGCTGGAGCGTCCTCTGATACGTCTTAAAGCAATGGATAACAATGGATTGTTACGCAGGACGCTTACCGCCTGGTTCCGTCACAACGTCCAGCCGCTGGCAACTTCCAAAGCGCTGTTTATCCATCGCAACACCCTGGAGTATCGGCTGAATCGCATTTCGGAGCTAACAGGATTGGATTTGGGAAACTTTGACGATCGTCTGCTGCTTTATGTGGCGCTGCAGTTAGATGAGCAGAGATAAAAGGAAGATGACGCTACCGTTTATCAGACCTGGAGACCAGGTGATATAGGTCTGATAAGCGAAGCGTCATCAGGCACGGCGTCTTTATTTATTGCGGGTTAGCTTTTCCAGATCGGATTCAATTTCGCTGATCTTATTTGTCACGACCGATTCCAGATGACGCAGATCGTCGAGGATCTTACGCTTCAGGTCCACTTCGGTGCGATCTCGTTTGCAGAGCTGATCTAACTCATCAATCACGTAGCGCAGGTTGGGGCTAATCTCCTGCACTTCTTTGTAACCCTGTCCTACGCCATCGGCGACGACGGTTTTGCGCTGGCGCGGGTATTTAAACTTCACGCTTTTGGCAAAGAACTCGCCCTTATCCTTCTGGAAATAGATTTTCAGGATATCGTTGTTGGCTTCCTGCCGGAGGCTGTAACGATCGATTTCATCAGGATTGGTAATACCCAGACTTTTCAGGTTATCGTACATAGCGTTACCTTTTCGATATCATTAACCTATAGATAATCAACGGAAAATTCCTTTCCCGCCACTCCCGGATGCAAAAAAGGCGGGTTGCCCCGCCTTTTAAACATTTTTATTTAGTCGATGGTGCGCAGCAGTTCGTTAATGCCCACTTTTCCGCGGGTTTTGGCGTCCACTTTTTTCACGATAACGGCACAGTAGAGGCTGTATTTGCCATCTTTCGACGGCAGGTTTCCGGAAACGACAACAGAGCCTGCTGGTACGCGGCCATAATGGACTTCGCCAGTTTCGCGGTCGTAAATACGGGTGCTCTGGCCGATGTAGACGCCCATAGAGATAACGGAACCTTCTTCTACGATAACGCCTTCCACAACTTCTGAACGCGCGCCGATGAAGCAGTTATCTTCAATGATAGTCGGGTTCGCCTGTAATGGCTCCAGAACGCCACCGATGCCCACGCCGCCGGACAGGTGAACGTTTTTACCGATCTGCGCACAGGAGCCGACGGTGGCCCAGGTGTCAACCATGGAGCCTTCGTCCACGTAGGCTCCGATGTTCACGTAAGAAGGCATTAGCACGGTGTTGCGGGCGATGAACGCACCCTGACGAACCGCTGCCGGTGGCACAACGCGGAAGCCTTCTTTCTGAAAGCGGGCTTCGTCATAGGTGGCGAATTTCATCGGCACCTTGTCGAAATAGCGGCTTTCTGCGCCTTCCATGACCTGATTGTCATTAATGCGGAAAGAGAGCAGAACAGCCTTTTTCAGCCACTGATGAGTTACCCACTGGCCGTCGATTTTTTCCGCAACGCGAAGCGCGCCGCTGTCGAGCAGGGAGATAACCTGGTTTACCGCAACACGTGTGACGGTGTCTACGTTTGCCGGAGTGATTTCGGCGCGACGCTCGAAAGCGGTTTCAATGACGTTCTGTAACTGCTGCATAAATAAATTTCCTGATTTTGACATTACCCTTCATCCTTCGAACCGTAGGGGTGTTGGCTGCACTCCCTCACCCCAGTCACTTATTTATATAAGTGACTGGGGATGAGCTCCCTTGCCGCCTACCTACAACTCGAATGCTAAAGGGTAAAATTTAAAAGACTGTCATTTATCGTTTGGATTAAGGGCCGCTGTCAACCGTTGTTGCACCTCTTGTTGCAGCTCATTATTAAGGGCACGCCGATCTGCGGTGGCGATTATAAATAAATCTTCTACTCGCTCGCCAATTGTTGTAATTCTCGCCCCGTGCAGCGAAATATTCAGGTCGGCGAACACTTCACCCACCCGCGCCAGCAGGCCAGGCTGATCTAGCGCAATCAGCTCAAGAAAGGTTCTTCTGTCGGTATGCGTCGGCAGGAAGTTCACTTCGGTATCGACCGTAAAGTGGCGAAGTTTGGCCGACTGGCGACGCGGCTGCGGCGGCTGCCAGCTGGTCTGGGTAATGGCCTGCTCCAGACTATGGCGAATGAGCTCGTGGCGATCTCCCGATAACGGACTGCCGTCCGGTTCCAGTACGATAAAAGTATCCATCGCCATGCCGTCGCGCGTGGTGAAGATCTGCGCGTCGTGAACGCTCAGGTTACGCCTGTCCAGCTCCGCGCAAACTGCCGCGAAGAGATAGGGACGGTCCGGGCTCCAGATGAAAATTTCCGTACCGCCGCGTGTCGCCTGCGGGCTTAACAGAATCATCGGCTCGTTAAGGTCGTGTTTCAGCAAATGCCGGGCATGCCAGGCCAGCTGGTTTGGCGTGTGGCGCACGAAGTAGTTTGCCCTGCAGCGCCGCCAGATATGATGCAGCGCTTCTTCGTCGATATTATCCATGCGCAGCAGTGCCAGCGCCTGAAGCTGATGGTGGCGCACGCGCTCGCGCATATCCGGGCTGTTCTGCATTCCCCGGCGGAGCTGTTTTTCGGTGGCGAAATAGAGTTCGCGCAGCAGGCTTTGCTTCCAGCTGTTCCACAGGGTTTCGTTAGTTGCGCAGATATCCGCAACCGTTAGGCAGACCAGATAACGCAGGCGGTTCTCGGTTTGCACTTCTTCGGCAAACTGCTTGATGACCTCCGGATCCTGAATATCACGGCGCTGGGCCGTAACGGACATCAGCAGATGCTGACGAACCAGCCAGGAAACAAGCTGCGTTTCCCTTGAGTTCAGGCCGTGCAGCTCGGCAAACTTTAATACGTCCTGCGCGCCCAGCATGGAATGATCTCCGCCACGCCCTTTGGCAATATCGTGGAAGAGGGCGGCAATCAGCAGTAGCTCCGGGTGAGCCAGCCGAGGCCAGAGGTCAACGCAAAGCGGGTGTTTCTGGCGCGTCTCTTCTTTATCGAAGCTTTCCAGCTTTTGCAGCACGCGGATGGTGTGTTCATCCACCGTATAAGCATGGAACAGGTCAAACTGCATTTGCCCGACGATATGCGACCATTGCGGCATATACGCCCACAGCACGCTGTGCCGGTGCATGGGAAGCAGCGCACGGCTTACCGCTCCCGGATGGCGAAGGATGACCAGGAAGAGCTCACGTGCTTCCGGAATATAGCAAAGCGGTTGTAACAGGTGGCGCCGCGCGTGGCGCAGATGGCGCAGAGTTGTGGAATAAATACCGGTAATGTCCCGGTTACGCACCATGGTGTAGAACATCCGCAAAATCGCCTGTGGCTCGCGCATAAACAGCGTTTCGTCACGCAGGTCGATTAGCGTGCCGCGCAGCTGAAAATCATCGTCCAGAGGACGGGGCTTTTCACTCGCATCCAGCGCAAGAATGGCTTCGTCGAAAAGCTGGAGCAGCATCTGGTTCAGTTCCCCCACGCGCCGGGTGACGCGATAGAAGTCCTTCATCATGTTCTCAACCGGCTCGTTACCTTCGCCGCTGTAGTTAAGGCGCTGGGCGACGCTGAGCTGCCTGTCGAACAGCAGTCGGTTATCGTAGCGAGTAACGATCAGATGCAGGGCAAAGCGGATGCGCCATAGCAGGTGCTGGCATTCGTCCAGCTCGTTGCGTTCGGCCTCGGTTAAGAAGCCGAAGCCGACCATTTCGCTCAGGGAAGTCGCGCCGAAGTGCCTGCGGGCGACCCACTGTAAGGTATGGATGTCGCGCAGGCCGCCGGGGCTGCTTTTGATGTCCGGTTCCAGGTTGTAGCTGGTGCCGTGGTAGCGCTGGTGGCGTTCGTTCTGCTCGTCGATTTTAGCGGCAAAGAATTTCGCCGACGGCCAGAAGCCGTCGCTGAAAATGTGTTTTTGCAGCTCGAGAAACAGGGCGACGTCGCCAATCAGCAGGCGCGATTCAATAAGGTTGGTGGCTACGGTTAAATCTGACAGCCCTTCAAGCAGGCATTCTTCCAGCGTACGCACGCTGTGGCCAACTTCCAGCTTCACGTCCCACAGCAGAGTGAGCAGCTCGCCGATTTTCTGCGCCTGGGCGTCGGTCAAACGTTTGCGGCTCAGAATTAATAAATCGATATCAGAAAGAGGATGCAGCTCGCCGCGACCGTAGCCACCTACCGCCACAAGCGCTGCATCCGGCAGCTCGCCAAAATCGTATGAGAGCCACAGGCGTTGCAGGAGCTGATCGATAAATTCGGTACGGGCGTCCATTAGTCGCTCAGCGGAAATCCCGTTGTCAAAGGCCTCTCCCAGCCAGCGCTGGAAAATATCTAAGTGGGCTTTGATCTGTGGACAGGTCAGCTCGGCGTCTGACCAGCTGTTGGGGTAGTCCGGCTGCCCGGAAATCTGAGGTTCCGTGGTGTTGGCAAACTGCTCGGGTAAAGTTGGACTCATTATTAGCCACCCATAAAAAAAGCCGGCGCAGGGCCGGCTTCGATTGCTGTCTTATAGACAAATCATTCGCTGTGCGAAAGGACGTTCGGGATGGTGTCATCCTTGCGTAACGTCAGAATTTCGCAGCCGTTATCCGTCACCACAATAGTATGCTCGTATTGTGCAGACAAGCTGCGATCTTTGGTTTTCACCGTCCAACCGTCTTTCATAGTGCGAATACGGTAGTCGCCCGCGTTGACCATAGGTTCAATGGTGAACGTCATGCCGGCCTGCAGCACCACGCCGCCATCATCCGCATCGTAATGCAGAACCTGTGGCTCTTCGTGGAAGACGCGACCAATGCCGTGACCGCAGTATTCGCGCACCACAGAGAAACCTTCCGCTTCAACAAATTTCTGTATTGCCGCGCCCAGGGTGCGCAGGCGGATGCCCGGCTTCACCATACGCAGCGCCAGATAGAGGCTTTCCTGGGTGATGCGGCACAGGCGCTCGCCCAGAATAGTCGGCTTGCCGACGATAAACATTTTGGACGTATCGCCGTGGTATTCGTCTTTGATAACGGTGACGTCGATATTGACGATATCGCCATCGCGCAGCACCTTCGCGTCGTCCGGAATACCGTGGCAGACCACTTCGTTAATGGAGATGCAGACGGATTTTGGGAAGCCGTGATAGTTCAGACAGGCAGAAACGGCCTGCTGCTTATTGATGATGTAATCGCTACAGATACGGTCGAGTTCACCAGTGGTGACGCCAGGCTTAACGTGCTCTTCGATCATTTCCAGCACTTCAGCAGCCAGTGCGCCCGCAACGCGCATTTTTTCGATTTCTTCAGATGTTTTAATTGAGATAGCCATTGATTCGGTCCGCAGGGGTCGACTTTTTCGACAATAATTGAGCAGGTGTACGTCAATGTTATCAGGGCGTACTAACCCTGCCAAATTGAGAATGGGAAGTCGCTGCATTCGCGAACAACTATTGGAGTCCGTCCAGCTTTTATGGTATAAAGCGCGCCGGACTTGTACTCCGATTTTCGGTGTACGGCCAACACTCTCACTTTGTGTAAATAACACACACGTATCGACACATATTCCGGGGTGCCCTCAGGGGTCGGTAATATGGGATACGTGGAGGCTTAACCCCAATTTACTTATAGAGGTTTTAATCATGGCAACTGTTTCCATGCGCGACATGCTCAAGGCTGGTGTTCACTTTGGTCACCAGACCCGTTACTGGAACCCGAAAATGAAGCCTTTCATCTTCGGCGCTCGTAACAAAGTTCACATCATCAACCTTGAGAAAACTGTTCCAATGTTCAACGAAGCCCTGGCTGAGCTGAGCAAGATTTCTTCTCGTAAAGGCAAAATCCTTTTCGTTGGTACTAAGCGCGCTGCAAGCGAACCAGTAAAAGAAGCTGCTCTGAGCTGCGATCAGTTCTTCGTGAACCATCGCTGGTTGGGCGGTATGCTGACTAACTGGAAAACCGTTCGTCAGTCCATCAAACGTCTGAAAGATCTGGAAACTCAGTCCCAGGACGGTACCTTCGAAAAACTGACCAAGAAAGAAGCGCTGATGCGCACCCGTGAACTGGACAAGCTGGAAAACAGCCTGGGCGGTATCAAAGACATGGGCGGCCTGCCGGATGCTCTGTTCGTTATCGATGCCGATCACGAACACATTGCTATCAAAGAAGCGAACAACCTGGGTATCCCAGTATTCTCTATCGTTGATACCAACTCCGATCCAGATGGCGTTGATTTCGTAATCCCAGGTAACGACGACGCAATCCGCGCTGTTACCCTGTACCTGGGTGCTGTTGCAGCTACCGTGCGTGAAGGCCGTTCTCAGGATCTGGCTGCTCAGGCAGAAGAAAGCTTCGTAGAAGCTGAATAATAAGGTCGCTCTGCTGAGCCCTTATTAACCAGGTATTGCATAGTTTGGTTAGGGGGCCTGTCTCAGGCCCCCTTTTTATTTTGAGCCAGGGTTCGCCACACGTGAACCAGGGCTTATCTCTCTTCACGAGATAACCGAGGATTAAAGAATGGCTGAAATTACCGCTGCTCTGGTAAAAGAACTGCGTGAGCGTACTGGCGCAGGCATGATGGATTGCAAAAAAGCACTGACTGAAGCTAACGGCGACATCGAGCTGGCAATCGAAAATATGCGCAAATCTGGCGCGATCAAAGCTGCTAAGAAAGCAGGCAACGTAGCTGCTGATGGCGTGATCAAAACCAAAATCGAAGGCAACTACGGTGTGATTCTGGAAGTTAACTGCCAGACTGACTTCGTTGCTAAAGATGGTGGTTTCCAGGCGTTCGCTGACAAAGTGCTGGATGCCGCTCTGGCTGGCAAAATCACTGACGTTGAAGTTCTGAAAGCGCAGTTCGAAGAAGAACGCGTTGCCCTGGTTGCTAAAATCGGTGAGAACATCAACATCCGTCGCGTTGCTTCCCTTGAAGGCGAAGTGCTGGGTTCTTACCTGCACGGCGCTCGCATCGGTGTTCTGATTGCCGCTAAAGGCGCTGACGAAGAGCTGGTTAAGCAGATTGCAATGCACGTTGCAGCAAGCAAGCCTGAATTCGTTAAGCCTGAAGACGTCTCTGCTGAAGTTGTTGAGAAAGAATACCAGGTTCAGCTGGATATCGCGATGCAGTCTGGCAAGCCAAAAGAAATCGCAGAGAAAATGGTTGAAGGCCGCATGAAGAAATTCACCGGCGAAGTTTCTCTGACTGGCCAGCCTTTCGTTATTGACCCAAGCAAAACTGTTGGTCAGTTCCTGAAAGAGCACAATGCCGACGTGACTAACTTCATCCGCTTTGAAGTGGGTGAAGGCATCCAGAAAGTTGAGACTGACTTCGCAGCAGAAGTTGCTGCAATGTCTAAGCAGTCTTAATGTTAAAAAAGGAGCCGCCAGTTGGCGGTTCCTTTTTATCCAGCCTTAAATATCAGTTTGATCTGATACAGTTCTTGCTGATATGCGACACAATGTCGCCAGATTTATCCATCCCCATTCGTTGACTGTTCTCAGGAAAGAAACATGGCTACCAATGCAAAACCCGTCTATAAACGCATCCTACTTAAATTGAGTGGCGAGGCCCTGCAGGGCACCGAAGGTTTCGGTATTGATGCGAGCATACTGGACCGTATGGCTCAGGAAATTAAAGAGCTGGTTGAACTGGGTATTCAGGTCGGGGTGGTAATTGGTGGTGGCAACTTATTCCGCGGCGCGGGCCTGGCGAAAGCCGGCATGAACCGTGTTGTGGGCGACCACATGGGCATGCTGGCTACCGTGATGAACGGCCTGGCGATGCGTGACGCGCTCCATCGCGCCTATGTGAACGCCCGCCTGATGTCCGCCATTCCGTTGAATGGCGTGTGTGACAACTACAGCTGGGCCGAAGCGATCAGCCTGCTGCGCAATAACCGCGTGGTTATCCTGGCTGCTGGTACGGGCAACCCGTTCTTCACCACTGACTCCGCCGCATGCCTGCGTGGTATCGAAATCGAAGCGGACGTGGTGCTGAAAGCCACCAAAGTTGACGGTGTGTTTACCGCCGACCCGGTTAAAGATCCAACCGCCACTCTTTGTGAGCAGCTGACCTATACGGAAGTACTGGATAAAGAGCTGAAAGTGATGGATCTGGCCGCCTTTACGCTTGCGCGTGACCACAAATTACCCATTCGTGTTTTCAACATGAACAAGCCTGGCGCACTGCGCCGCGTGGTAATGGGTGAAAAAGAAGGCACTCTGATCACTGAATAATTTCAGTGCTGGCCTATTCAGGGTAAGATTCACCTTTACACCTGTCTTCACAGACCCGGCAGCCCTGAAAGGGCGCCATGAATAAACAGGGCTATACTTAGCAGCAAAACAACGCGAGCTCCGTGTGGCCTGCCCAAATACCTGCTTTCAAGGATTCGTAACGTGATTAGCGATATCAGAAAAGACGCTGAAGTACGTATGGAAAAATGCGTAGAAGCCTTCAAAAACCAGATCGGTAAAATCCGTACTGGCCGTGCCTCCCCCTCTCTGCTGGACGGCATTGTCGTCGAGTACTACGGTACGCCAACGCCGCTGCGCCAGCTGGCAAGCGTGACCGTTGAAGATTCCCGTACTTTGAAAATCAACGTTTTTGACCGCTCTCTGAGCGCGGCCGTTGAGAAAGCCATTATGGCTTCCGACCTCGGTCTGAACCCAAGCTCTGCCGGTACTGACATCCGCGTACCGCTGCCAGCGTTGACCGAAGAGCGTCGTAAAGATCTGATCAAAATTGTGCGTGGCGAAGCCGAAGGCGCTCGCGTTGCGGTACGTAACGTCCGCCGTGATGCGAACGATAAAGTTAAAGCTCTGTTGAAAGAGAAAGAGATCAGCGAAGATGACGATCGCCGCTCTCAGGACGACGTTCAGAAACTGACTGACGCTGCCATCAAGAAAGTGGATGCGACACTGGCTGAGAAAGAAGCCGAGCTGATGCAGTTCTAAACTCTCTTTTGATGACAACGCCGTACACAGGCCGTGATAAACGTCACGGGTTTTGTTTACGGCGTTTTGCTTTCCGCGAACAGGTGTAGATTTATCTGCCCGGCCATTCCCATTACAACTCAGAGTCCCTCATGAAGCAGCTGACTATCCTCGGTTCCACCGGTTCTATCGGCACCAGTACCCTAAGCGTCGTTCGTCATAATCCTCAACAGTTCTCCGTCAAGGCTCTGGTGGCCGGGAAGAACGTTGCGCGCATGGCTGAGCAGTGCCTGGAGTTCCGACCGAGCTGGGCGGTAATGGACGATGAAACTTCTGCTGGTGAGCTAAAACGCATTTTGCAGCAGCAGGGATGCAGGACGGAAGTGCTCTCAGGGCAGAAGGCAGCCTGTGATATGGCCGCGCTTGATGAGGTCGATCAGGTGATGGCGGCCATTGTTGGCGCGGCAGGGTTGCTGCCTACGCTCGCAGCGATTGCTGCGGGCAAACAGGTTTTACTGGCCAACAAAGAGTCGCTGGTTACCTGCGGCCGCCTGTTTATGGACGCTGTGCAGCGTAGCGGCGCACAATTATTACCCATCGACAGCGAACATAACGCGATTTTTCAGAGTATGCCGGAAACAATCCAGCAGAACCTGGGATACGCTGAGCTGGAAGATAATGGCGTATCGTCAATTATCCTCACCGGGTCAGGTGGCCCATTTCGTGAAACGCCGTTAGGCGAGCTGGCGACGATGTCGCCGGACCAGGCATGCAGCCATCCGAACTGGTCGATGGGGCGTAAAATTTCCGTCGACTCAGCCACCATGATGAACAAGGGTCTTGAGTACATTGAAGCACGCTGGCTGTTTAACGCTAGCGCGGAACAAATGGAAGTGCTGATCCATCCGCAGTCGGTGATCCACTCTATGGTGCGCTACCGTGATGGGAGCGTGCTGGCACAGCTCGGTGCGCCGGATATGCGAACCCCAATCGCCCATGCGATGGCGTTCCCGGAGCGTGTTGTTTCAGGCGTTGCGCCGCTGGATTTCTGTAAAATTGGCACCTTTACCTTTATGGAGCCAGATTATCACCGCTATCCTTGTCTGAGGTTGGCCATCGAAGCCTTCGAACAGGGGCAGGCAGCAACGACCGTACTGAACGCAGCAAATGAGATAGTGGTGGAGGCGTTCCTGCACGATCGCTTGCGTTTCACGGATATAGCTGCGCTTAACCGGGCGGTGCTGGAACAGGTCGATCTGACAGAGCCACAGAGTGTCGGCGAGGTGCAGGCGGTGGATGCAACAGCACGAGAGATTGCCAGAAGTCTGGTGACGCGCGCCGCTTACCGGTGATTATTCAATCGGCTGGGCTGCCGCTATTTGTTAGCGTTGTGCTTCAGTGATATAGTCTGCGCCACCTTTCCCTCGCTTAAGGCAGAGAGAAGGGTGGTAAGCCGTGTCAAAGCACGGCTTTTTTGTGCGAAGGCTGAAGTCATTCTCAAGTACCGCTAAATTCTTTTCAGGGAATTATTACGCGTTATGTTGTCTGCAAACCAACAATTAAGCGAAACCGAATCCGCGCATGGCGCACGCCATGTTGCCATTATTATGGATGGCAATGGTCGTTGGGCTAAACGACAAGGGAAAATGAGAGTCTTTGGTCATAAAGCGGGAGCGAAATCCGTCCGCCGTGCCGTTAGTTTTGCGGCAAATAACGGTATTGAGGCGCTCACGCTTTATGCCTTCAGCAGTGAAAACTGGAATCGTCCGGCGCAGGAAGTGACCGCACTGATGGAGTTGTTCGTCTGGGCTTTAGACAGTGAAGTCAAAAGCTTGCATCGTCACAACGTCCGTCTGCGGATTATCGGTGATACCAGCCGGTTTAACGCTCGTCTGCAGGAACGTATCAGAAAAGCCGAAACAATGACCGGTGATAATACTGGTTTAACGCTCAATATTGCCGCGAATTATGGTGGCCGTTGGGATATTATTCAGGGCGTCCGGCATCTGGCTGAACAGGTGCGCAAAGGTGTATTGCGCCCGGATGAAATTGATGAAGAGATGCTGAGCCAGCAAATCTGCATGAATGAGTTGGCCCCTGTAGATTTAGTGATTAGGACAGGTGGAGAACATCGCATCAGTAATTTTCTGATTTGGCAGATCGCCTATGCAGAGCTTTACTTTACGGATGTTCTTTGGCCTGATTTCGATGAACAAGACTTTGAAGGTGCGCTAAATGCTTTTGCGAATCGAGAGCGTCGTTTTGGGGGCACAGCACCTGGTGGCGAATAAGCCTGTTGGGGGTCACTTTTGCTGAAGTATCGCCTGATTTCCGCGTTGATCTTAATACCCGTGGTAATAGCCGCGCTGTTTTTGCTGCCGCCGGTCGGTTTTGCTATCGCCACGCTGGTTGTCTGTATGCTGGCCGCCTGGGAATGGGGGCAGCTGGCCGGTTTTAAAGCGCGTTCACAGCGGGTCTGGCTGGCGGTGCTATGTGGCTTGTTGCTGGCAGCGATGCTTTTCGCCCTGCCGGAATATCACCGCACGGTTCACATCCCGGTCATTGAGTACTCGCTCTGGGCCTCCCTTGCCTGGTGGATAGTGGCGCTGCTGTTAGTGCTGTTTTATCCGGAGTCTGCCGCTATGTGGCGCAATTCTAAACCGTTGCGGCTTGTTTTTGGCTTGTTAACCATCGTACCTTTCTTCTGGGGTATGATCGTGCTGCGCAACTGGCACTACGACGTTAACCACTACACGGGTGCCATGTGGTTGCTGTACGTCATGATCCTCGTATGGGGAGCTGATTCCGGCGCTTACCTGTTTGGTAAAATGTTTGGCAAGCATAAACTTGCGCCGAAGGTTTCTCCGGGTAAGACCTGGCAAGGTTTTGTTGGCGGCCTGTTTACCTCAGCCGTTATCTCCGTGCTGTTTAGCCTTTGGGCGAATCTGGACGTCGCGCCGGTCATTCTACTGGTGTGTTCGATTGTTGCCGCACTGGCTTCGGTGCTGGGTGATTTAACGGAAAGTATGTTTAAGCGTGAAGCTGGGATTAAAGATAGCGGCCACATGATCCCCGGACATGGTGGTATTCTGGATCGCATCGACAGTCTGACAGCGGCAGTGCCGGTGTTTGCCTGTCTGCTTTTGTTAGTTTTCAGGACGATTTAACGGAAGGTTTTATGCTGAGCATACTCTGGAATCTGGCAGCATTTATCGTTGCACTGGGCATTTTGATTACCGTGCACGAGTTTGGCCATTTCTGGGTTGCCCGCCGCTGTGGTGTACGCGTTGAGCGTTTTTCCATCGGCTTTGGTAAGGCGCTGTGGCACCGTACCGATCGCCACGGCACAGAATTTGTCATCGCGCTGATCCCGCTGGGCGGCTATGTCAAAATGCTTGATGAGCGCGTTGAGTCCGTTAGCCCGGAACTGCGTCATTATGCCTTTAACAATAAAACTGTCTCTCAGCGCGCGGCCATTATTGCCGCCGGTCCTATTGCCAACTTTATCTTTGCCGTGTTTGCCTGGTGGCTGGTGTTTATCATCGGCGTCCCTGGTATTCGTCCGGTTGTTGGCGAAATAACGCCCAACTCGATAGCGGCGACAGCACAAATTGCACCAGGCATGGAACTTAAAGCGATAGATGGCATCGAAACGCCTGATTGGGATGCAGTTCGTCTCGCTCTCGTCGCCAAAATTGGTGACGAAAGCTCACGCGTTACGCTGGCACCTTTCGGGACGAATCTGAGCAGTGAGAAAATGCTCGATCTACGTCAGTGGCAGTTTGAGCCCGATAAAGAAGATCCCATTGTTTCGATAGGTATCAGGCCGAAAGGTCCACAGGTCGAAACCGTGCTGGAAGAAGTACAACCTGAATCAGCAGCCAGTAAGGCGGGTTTGCAAGCCGGTGACAGGATCGTTAAAGTCAACGGGGCGCCTATCAACCAGTGGACTCAGTTTGTCACTCTGGTTCGTGATAACCCAGCCACATCTCTGGCTGTTGAAGTAGAAAGACAGGGGCAGTCCTTGTCTTTAACGCTGATACCGGATACAAAACCGGGGAAAGCGAAGGCTGAAGGGTTTGCGGGTGTGGTTCCAAAGGTTATCCCGCTACCAGCTGAGTATAAGACAGTGCGCCAGTATGGGCCGTTTGTTGCAGTAGCAGAAGCCACGAATAAAACGTGGAACCTGATGAAGCTGACGGTCAACATGTTGGGGAAATTAATAACCGGTGACGTAAAACTGAATAACCTCAGTGGGCCAATCTCCATAGCTCAAGGGGCAGGTATGTCGGCGGAATTCGGGTTGATTTACTACCTGATGTTCCTGGCGCTGATCAGCGTCAATCTGGGCATCATCAATCTGTTTCCGCTCCCCGTTCTGGACGGCGGGCATCTGCTCTTTTTGGCGATTGAAAAACTGAAGGGTGGGCCGGTTTCCGAGCGAGTTCAAGACTTTAGTTACCGCATTGGCTCTATTTTGCTGGTGCTGTTGATGGGGCTTGCACTTTTCAATGATTTCTCTCGGATTTAGAGAGAATTAGGTTAGGAAGAACGCATAACAACGATGGCGATGAAAAAGTTGCTCATAGCGTCGCTGCTGTTTAGCAGCGCCACCGTATACGGTGCAGACGGGTTCGTAGTGAAGGACATTCATTTCGAAGGCCTGCAGCGAGTCGCCGTCGGTGCGGCCCTCCTCAGCATGCCGGTTCGCGTAGGCGACACTGTCTCTGACGAGGATATCAGTAATACTATCCGCTCACTGTTTGCCACCGGGAACTTCGAAGATGTTCGCGTGTTGCGTGACGGTGAAACGCTGGTCGTTCAGGTAAAAGAGCGTCCAACAATTGCGAGTATTACCTTCTCCGGAAACAAGTCCGTGAAGGACGACATGCTTAAGCAGAACCTTGAGGCTTCTGGCGTGCGTGTCGGTGAATCACTGGACAGAACCACCCTTGCTGATATCGAGAAAGGGCTGGAAGATTTCTATTACAGCGTTGGTAAGTACAGTGCCAGCGTGAAAGCCGTTGTTACGCCGCTGCCGCGTAACCGTGTCGATCTGAAACTGGTTTTCCAGGAAGGCGTCTCCGCCAAAATTCAGCAGATCAACATCGTTGGCAACCATGCATTCTCCACCGATGAACTGATCTCCCACTTCCAGCTGCGTGATGAAGTGCCGTGGTGGAACGTGGTGGGCGACCGTAAATACCAGAAGCAAAAGCTGGCGGGTGACCTCGAAACCCTGCGTAGCTACTACCTGGATCGCGGTTACGCACGCTTTAACATCGACTCCACGCAGGTCAGCCTGACGCCGGACAAGAAAAGTATCTACGTGACGGTTAACATCACCGAAGGCGAGCAATACAAAATTGCCGGCGTTTCGGTGAACGGTAATCTTGCAGGGCACTCAGCGGAAATCGAGAGCCTGACCAGGATCAAACCGGGTGAGCTGTATAACGGCACCAAAGTTACCAAGATGGAAGACGACATCAAGAAACTGTTGGGTCGTTATGGCTATGCCTATCCACGCGTGCAGACTCAGCCTGAAATCAACGATGCAGATAAGACCGTTAAGCTGCACGTCAGCGTTGATTCCGGAAACCGTTACTATGTACGTAAAATCCGCTTCGAAGGTAATGACACCAGTAAAGACTCCGTTCTGCGTCGAGAAATGCGTCAGATGGAAGGGGCCTGGCTGGGCAGCGATATGGTTGATGCCGGTAAAGAGCGTCTTAACCGTCTCGGCTACTTCGAAACCGTCGATGTCGACACCCAGCGCGTATCCGGTAGCCCGGACCAGGTGGACGTTGTTTACAAGGTTAAAGAACGTAATACCGGTAGCTTTAACTTCGGTATCGGTTACGGTACTGAAAGCGGCGTAAGCTTCCAGGTGGGTGTACAGCAGGATAACTGGTTAGGTACCGGCTACTCTGTTGGTATTAACGGCACCAAAAACGACTACCAGACCTATGCTGAATTGTCCGTGACGGACCCGTACTTCACCGTTGATGGCGTAAGTCTCGGTGGGCGCGTGTTCTACAACGACTTTAAAGCGGATGATGCGGACCTGTCTGACTATACCAACAAGAGTTATGGTGCAGACGGCACGCTGGGCTTCCCGGTCAACGAATACAATACCTTGCGACTGGGCATGGGCTACGTGCATAACGACCTGTCCAACATGCAGCCACAGGTGGCGATGTGGCGTTATCTCGGTTCAGTGGGCCAGAACACGGATAAGACGTCTGACGACAACAGTTTTGCGGCAGATGACTTCACCCTGAACTATGGTTGGACGTACAACAAACTGGACCGTGGATTCTTCCCGACCCAGGGTTCGCGCGTCAACCTGAACGGTAAAGTTACGTTACCGGGCTCCGATAACGAGTTCTATAAAGTGACGCTGGACACGGCGAGCTACTTCCCAATTGATGAAGACCATACCTGGGTCGTATTGGGTCGTACCCGCTGGGGTTACGGGGATGGGCTTGGCGGTAAAGAGTTGCCGTTCTATGAAAACTTCTATGCCGGTGGTTCCAGCACGGTTCGTGGCTTCCAGTCCAACAACATCGGTCCGAAAGCTGTTTACTACGGACCAAACCAGGACAACTGCGGAACGGGCAATCTCTGTAATTCTGACGATGCAGTTGGCGGTAACGCCATGGGTGTGGCAAGCCTTGAGCTGATTACCCCAACGCCATTCCTGAGCGAGAAGTACGCCAACTCGGTTCGCACGTCCCTCTTCGTGGATGCGGGTACAGTGTGGGATACCAACTGGGAAAATACCGCGGAGACGAAAGCGGCTGGCGTACCGGATTACGGTGACCCAAGCAACATTCGTATGTCCGCAGGTTTAGCATTGCAATGGATGTCACCATTAGGACCGCTGGTCTTCTCTTATGCCCAGCCGTTCAAGAAATACGATGGCGACAAAGCGGAACAGTTCCAGTTTAACATTGGTAAAACCTGGTAATTGTTCGGCGCGAAGGAATGCGATACGCAGTGACGCGCTGATACCGGTCGGTTTACCCGGCTGGTACACGCAAAAAACAGTGTCTTATGACACATATGGGATGGTAAGGAGTTTATTGTGAAAAAGTGGTTATTTGCTGCAGGTCTTGGCCTCGCTATGGCGGCCTCAGCCAGCGTTCAGGCTGCTGAAAGTATCGCTGTTGTAAACATGGGCAACCTGTTCCAACAGGTTGCACAAAACACCGGTGTCTCCAAAACTCTGGAAAACGAGTTTAAAGGCCGTGCCTCTGAGCTTCAGGGTATGGAAAGTAGCCTGCAAACCAAAATGCAACGTCTACAGCGCGATGGCTCCACCATGAAAGCCAGCGATCGTAGCAAACTGGAAAAAGACGTAATGGCTCAGCGCCAGGCGTTCTCCACAAAAGCACAGGCTTTTGAGCAGGATCGTCAGCGTCGTTCTGGTGAAGAGCGCGGTAAACTGGTGACTCGTATCCAGAGCGCAGTGAAGAAAGTTGCTGACGACAAAGGCTACGATGTTGTGCTGGATACCAGCACCGTTGCTTATGCTGGTAGCGACGTGAAAGACATCACTGCAGATGTACTGAAACAGGTTAAATAAGTAATGTCTTCAATTCGACTGGCTGAATTAGCCCAGCAGTTGGATGCAGAATTGCACGGTGATGGCGATCTCGTCATCACCGGCGTTGCATCTATGCAAACTGCCCAGGCAGGCCACATCACGTTCATCGTTAACCCGCGTTATCATGAGCAACTGGCTTCTTGCCAGGCTTCTGCCGTCGTAATGACTGAAGCCGATTTACCTTTTGCGAAAGGTGCGGCACTGGTAGTGAAGAATCCCTACCTGACCTATGCCCGTATGGCACAAATTTTAGATTCCACGCCGCAGCCGGCACAAAACATCGCACCGAGCGCGGTGGTAGATGCGACTGCGACGTTGGGCAGCAACGTATCGATTGGCGCAAATGCCGTCATCGAGTCCGGCGTGGTGCTGGGCGATAACGTGATTATCGGTCCCGGATGCTTCGTCGGCAAAAACAGCAACATTGGGGCCGGTACTCGCCTTTGGGCGAACGTTTCCGTTTACCATGAAATTCAGATTGGCGAGCAGTGCCTAATCCAGTCAAGCACGGTAATCGGTGCTGACGGTTTTGGTTACGCGAACGATCGCGGCAACTGGGTGAAGATCCCTCAGTTAGGCAGGGTGATTATTGGCGATCGCGTTGAGATCGGTGCCTGTACCACCATCGACCGTGGCGCGCTGGATGATACGATTATCGGTAATGGTGTTATCATTGATAACCAGTGCCAGATTGCACATAACGTTGTGATTGGCGACAATACTGCCGTCGCGGGCGGTGTCATCATGGCAGGCAGCCTCAAAATTGGACGCTACTGTATGATTGGCGGGGCCAGCGTCATCAACGGGCATATGGAGATCTGCGACAAGGTCACCGTAACCGGTATGGGTATGGTTATGCGCCCAATCACGGAGCCTGGTGTCTATTCTTCGGGCATCCCGCTGCAGCCGAATAAAGCGTGGCGTAAAACCGCTGCGCTGGTGATGAATATCGATGAGATGAGCAAACGCTTAAAAACCATCGAGCGTAAGGTCAATCAACAAGACTGATCGTCGCCAGCCCCAGATACGTTGTATTTTGATTTGCGGCCTGCAAGCTATCTCCGATAGCCGCAGGCCGTGTTATTATTGTCATTTAGTATATTTGGACAGGAAGAGTATTTTGACTACCGACACTCATACTCTGCACATTGAAGAGATTTTAGAACTTCTGCCGCACCGTTATCCGTTCTTACTGGTTGATCGCGTGCTGGATTTTGAAGAAGGTCGTTTTCTGCGCGCAGTAAAAAATGTCTCCGTTAACGAGCCATTTTTCCAGGGCCATTTCCCTGGCAAACCCATTTTCCCGGGCGTTTTGATTCTGGAAGCAATGGCGCAAGCCACAGGCATTCTGGCGTTTAAAAGTGTTGGTAAACTGGAACCTGGCGAACTGTATTACTTTGCAGGCATCGATGAAGCGCGCTTTAAGCGCCCGGTTGTGCCTGGTGATCAGATGATCATGGAAGTAACTTTCGAGAAAACCCGCCGTGGTCTGACGCGCTTTAAAGGCGTGGCAACCGTTGACGGTAAAATTGTCTGCGAAGCAACCATGATGTGTGCCCGCAGCCGGGAGAGCTAATACGTGATTGATAAAACCGCCTTTATTCATCCATCCTCCATTGTGGAAGAGGGTGCCGTCATTGGTGCCAACGTTCACATTGGCCCGTTTTGTGTGGTTGGCCCGCATGTTGAGATCGGTGAGGGTACGGTACTGAAGTCTCACGTCGTGGTGAATGGTCATACGACTATTGGCCGTGACAACGAGATTTATCAGTTCGCCTCCATTGGTGAAGTTAACCAGGACCTTAAATATGCGGGTGAGCCGACCCGTGTGGAAATTGGCGATCGCAACCGCATCCGCGAAAGCGTCACCATCCATCGTGGTACAGAGCAGGGCGGCGGATTGACGAAGGTGGGCAGCGATAACCTGCTGATGATCAACGCCCACGTGGCGCATGACTGCACCGTAGGTAATCGCTGTATCCTCGCGAATAACGCAACGCTTGCCGGCCATGTTTCCGTCGATGATTTCGCGATCATCGGTGGCATGACCGCAGTTCACCAGTTCTGCATTATCGGTGCACACGTGATGGTTGGCGGCTGCTCCGGTGTAGCACAGGATGTTCCACCGTATGTTATCGCGCAGGGAAATCACGCCACGCCGTTTGGTGTCAATTTCGAAGGATTGAAGCGTCGCGGCTTCAGTAAAGAAGCGCTGCATGCTATTCGCAACGCTTACAAACTGTTGTATCGCAGCGGCAAAACCCTCGACGAAGCTAAGCCGGAAATCGCTGAGCTTGCTAAGCAGCATCCGGAAGTAAATGCATTTGTTGAATTTTTTGCCCGCTCTACGCGCGGTCTGATTCGCTAAATGAAGCCTGGCCGTCCCCTCACGATTGCCCTGGTCGCCGGAGAAACCTCCGGTGATATTCTTGGTGCAGGTCTGATTCGCGCGCTGAAAGCTCGCCACCCGGATGCCCGCTTTGTGGGTGTCGCCGGGCCGCGCATGCAGGCAGAAGGCTGCGAAGCGTGGTATGAGATGGAAGAGCTGGCGGTAATGGGCATTGTTGAAGTGCTCGGTCGCCTGCGTCGTCTGTTAACAATCCGCGCCGATCTTACCCGCCGCTTCACCGAGCTTGCACCCGATGTCTTCGTCGGCATCGATGCACCTGATTTCAACATCACGCTGGAAGGCAATCTCAAGAAGCAGGGCATTCGCACGATTCATTACGTTAGCCCGTCAGTCTGGGCCTGGCGTCAAAAACGCGTTTTCAAAATTGGCAGAGCCACCGACCTGGTGCTTGCTTTTCTGCCTTTCGAAAAAGCGTTTTACGACAGATTCAACGTTCCCTGCCGCTTTATCGGCCATACCATGGCGGATGCAATGCCGCTGGATCCGGATAAAAATGTGGCGCGCGCAACGCTGGGTATCTCCCCTGACGTGAAGTGCCTGGCCCTGTTGCCGGGCAGCCGCGGGGCGGAAGTCGAAATGCTAAGTGCTGATTTTCTGCGTACGGCGCAGCTGCTGCGCAAGCGCTTCCCGGATCTTGAAATCGTGGTTCCGCTGGTTAATGCCAAACGCCGCGAGCAGTTCGAACGCATCAAGGCTGAAATAGCCCCGGAGCTGCATGCCCATCTGTTAGACGGCATGGGCCGCGAGGCGATGGTTGCCAGTGATGCTGCGCTGCTTGCCTCAGGTACGGCGGCGCTGGAGTGTATGCTCGCGAAATGCCCGATGGTCGTTGGCTATCGCATGAAGCCGTTTACCTTCTGGCTGGCAAAGCGGCTGGTGAAAACCGAGTACGTTTCGCTGCCAAATCTGTTGGCCGGGCGTGAGCTGGTAAAAGAGCTGCTCCAGGAGGCGTGTGAGCCTGTCGGGCTTGCCGCCGTGCTTGAGCCGCTACTGGAAGATGGGGTGCAGAGCCACCAGATGCACGATACCTTCCGCCATCTGCACGAACAAATTCGCTGTAACGCAGACGAACAGGCGGCAGACGCCGTGCTGGAGTTAGCAAAATGATAGAATTTATCTATCCGCACACGCAGCTGGTTGCGGGTGTGGATGAAGTGGGCCGTGGCCCGCTGGTCGGTGCTGTCGTTACGGCAGCCGTCATCCTCGACCCGGCAAAACCTATTGTCGGTCTGGCAGACTCCAAGAAACTTTCCGAAAAGCGTCGCAACGCCCTTTATGACGAGATCATCGAAAAGGCATTGTGCTGGAGCCTGGGCCGTGCAGAGCCGGAAGAGATTGATAAGCTGAATATTTTGCATGCCACGATGCTGGCAATGCAGCGCGCGGTCGCCGGTCTGGCCGTTGTGCCTGAGTACGTGCTGATCGACGGTAACCGCTGCCCTGCGTTACCGATGCCTTCTCTGGCGGTGGTCAAAGGCGACAGCCGCGTGGCAGAAATCAGCGCCGCTTCTATTCTTGCCAAAGTCACGCGAGATCGTGAAATGGCGACGCTGGATCTTAGCTTCCCGCAGTACGGGTTTGCGCAGCACAAAGGCTACCCAACCGCTTTCCATCTCGAAAAGCTTGCAGAGCATGGTGCCACCGAGCATCATCGCCGCAGCTTCGCCCCGGTCAAACGCGCTCTTGGGCTTGCATCCTGACCTGCGGGTTTCTGGCACACACTTAATCGGAAAGAGAAATGGCTGAACCACGTTTCGTACACCTGCGGGTGCACAGTGACTATTCCATGATCGACGGGCTGGCAAAAATCGGGCCGCTGGTCAAAAAGGCCGCGGCGCTGAACATGCCTGCGCTGGCGATCACCGATTTTACCAACCTTTGTGGGCTGGTTAAGTTCTATGGCGGGGCCCACGGTGCGGGGATCAAGCCGATTATTGGCGCGGATTTTAACGTCGCCAACGAACTGCTGGGCGATGAGCTCAGCCACCTGACCGTGCTTGCGGCCAACAACGTTGGCTATCAAAACCTGACCCTGTTGATTTCAAAGGCCTACCAGCGCGGATACGGTGCGGCTGGCCCGATTATCGACCGAGGCTGGCTTGCCGAACTGAATGAAGGGCTGATCCTGATTTCCGGCGGGCGGATGGGGGATATTGGCAAAAACTTGTTGCGTGGCAATCATGCCCAGGTCGATCAGTGCCTGGCGTTTTACCAGCAGTATTTTGCCGATCGCTTCTACCTCGAGCTGATCCGTACCGGCCGTGCCGATGAAGAGAACTATCTGCATGCTGCCGTCGCGCTTGCCGAAGAGCGCGGCCTGCCGGTAGTGGCAACAAACGACGTGCGGTTTATCGATGCGACCGACTTCGACGCCCACGAGATCCGCGTGGCGATCCACGACGGCTTCACCCTCGACGACCCGAAACGTCCGCGCAACTACTCCACGCAGCAATATATGCGCAGCGAAGATGAGATGTGCGAGCTGTTCTCGGACATCCCGGAAGCGTTAGAGAACAGCGTGGAGATTGCCCGCCGCTGCAACGTTACCGTCAGGCTCGGCGAATACTTCCTGCCGCAGTTCCCCACTGGCGAGATGACCACCGAAGATTTCCTTGTTGTGAAATCGAAAGAAGGTCTTGAAGAGCGCCTTGAATTCCTGTTCCCGGACCCGGAAGTGCGCGCTGAAAAACGCCCGCCTTATGACGAGCGTTTGGATATTGAACTTCAGGTTATCAACCAGATGGGCTTCCCTGGCTACTTCCTGATCGTTATGGAGTTCATCCAGTGGTCGAAGGATAACGGCGTGCCCGTAGGTCCAGGCCGTGGTTCCGGTGCGGGGTCGCTTGTCGCCTATGCGCTGAAAATTACCGATCTGGATCCGCTGGAGTTTGACCTGCTGTTCGAACGCTTCCTGAACCCGGAGCGCGTCTCGATGCCCGACTTCGATATCGACTTTTGCATGGAGAAGCGTGACCGCGTTATCGATCACGTAGCCGAAATGTACGGTCGTGATGCGGTATCGCAGATTATCACCTTCGGTACGATGGCGGCGAAAGCGGTTATCCGCGACGTGGGACGAGTACTGGGCCACCCGTACGGTTTTGTCGATCGTATCTCTAAACTGATCCCACCCGATCCGGGCATGACGCTTGCTAAGGCCTTTGAAGCCGAACCGCAGCTGCCGCAAATTTACGAAGCGGATGAAGAAGTTAAAGCGCTGATTGATATGGCGCGCAAGCTGGAAGGCGTCACGCGTAACGCCGGTAAGCATGCCGGTGGTGTGGTTATTGCCCCAACTAAAATTACCGATTTCGCGCCGCTCTACTGCGACGACCAGGGGCAAAACCCGGTCACCCAGTTCGATAAAAACGATGTGGAATACGCGGGTCTGGTGAAGTTCGACTTCCTCGGCTTGCGTACGCTTACCATCATCGACTGGGCGCTGAAGATGATTAACCCGCGCCGGGAAAAGCAGGGGCTGGAGCCGATTGATATCGCCGCCATCCCGCTAGAAGATAAGAAAAGCTTCGATATGCTTCAACGCTCGGAGACCACCGCGGTCTTCCAGCTTGAATCCCGCGGCATGAAAGATTTGATTAAGCGCCTGCAGCCCGACTGCTTCGAAGATATGATCGCCCTGGTGGCCCTGTTCCGTCCGGGCCCGCTGCAGTCCGGCATGGTTGATAACTTTATCGACCGTAAGCACGGTCGCGAAGCCATCTCCTATCCTGATATTCAATGGCAGCATGAAAGCCTGAAGCCGGTGCTGGAGCCGACCTACGGCATCATCCTGTATCAGGAACAGGTCATGCAGATTGCCCAGGTGCTTTCGGGTTATACCCTTGGCGGCGCGGATATGCTGCGTCGCGCAATGGGTAAAAAGAAACCCGAAGAGATGGCCAAGCAGCGTTCCAGCTTTGAAGACGGTGCGAAAGAGAACGGCATCGACGGCGAGCTGGCGATTAAAATCTTCGATCTGGTCGAAAAATTCGCGGGTTACGGCTTTAACAAATCTCACTCCGCCGCCTACGCGCTTGTTTCGTACCAGACGTTATGGCTGAAAGCGCACTACCCGGCTGAGTTTATGGCGGCGGTAATGACCGCCGATATGGACAACACCGAGAAGGTCGTGGGCCTGGTGGACGAATGCTGGCGCATGGGGCTGAAAATCCTGCCGCCGGATATTAACTCCGGGCAGTACCATTTCCACGTCAACGATGAGGGTGAGATCGTTTACGGTATCGGCGCTATTAAAGGCGTCGGCGAAGGCCCTATCGAAGCGATTATTGAAGCACGTAACGAAGGCGGCTACTTCCGGGAACTGTTCGATCTTTGCGCTCGTACGGATACCAAAAAGCTCAACCGCCGCGTGCTGGAAAAACTGATCATGTCCGGGGCGTTTGACCGCCTGGGACCTCACCGCGCCGCGCTGATGAACGCGCTGGGCGATGCGCTGAAGGCCGCCGACCAGCATGCGAAAGCAGAGGCTATCGGTCAGGCGGATATGTTCGGCGTGCTGGCCGATGAGCCGGAGGTCGTTGAGCAGTCTTATGCCAGCGTCATCCCGTGGCCGGAACACACGGTGCTGGACGGTGAAAGGGAAACCCTTGGTCTGTATCTGACCGGGCACCCCATCAACCAGTACCTGAAAGAAATTGAGCGCTATGTCGGTGGCATGCGCCTGAAAGAGATGCACCCGACAGAACGTGGTAAAATGACCACGGCTGCGGGTCTGGTGATTGCCTCCAGGGTCATGGTGACCAAAAGAGGCAATCGCATTGGCATCTGTACTCTCGACGACCGTTCTGGTCGTCTGGAAGTGATGTTATTCACAGATGCGTTAGAAAAGTACCAGCATCTGCTGGAAAAAGACCGTATCCTGATCGTCAGCGGACAGGTCAGCTTTGATGACTTCAGCGGCGGCCTTAAAATGACCGCTCGTGAATTGATGGACATTGACGAGGCCCGTGAAAAGTATGCGCGCGGGCTTGCTATCTCGCTGACGGACAGGCAAATTGATGACCAGCTTTTAAACCGTCTCCGTCAGTCTCTGGAACCTCACCGTTCGGGGACAATTCCAGTACATCTCTACTATCAGAGGGCGGATGCACGAGCACGTTTGCGTTTTGGCGCGGCGTGGCGTGTTTCCCCCAGCGATCGTTTACTCAACGATCTCAGAACGCTGGTAGGTTCGGAGCAGGTGGAACTGGAGTTTGACTAATACAGGAATACTATGAGTCTGAATTTCCTTGATTTCGAACAGCCGATTGCAGAGCTGGAAGCGAAAATCGATTCCCTGACCGCCGTTAGCCGTCAGGATGAAAAATTGGATATTAACCTGGACGAAGAAGTGCAGCGCCTGCGTGAAAAAAGCGTAGAGCTCACCCGTAAGATCTTCGCCGATTTAGGAGCATGGCAGATTGCTCAGCTGGCGCGCCATCCACAGCGCCCGTACACCCTCGACTATCTTCGTCTGGCTTTTGATGAGTTTGATGAACTGGCAGGTGACCGTGCTTATGCCGATGATAAAGCTATCGTCGGCGGCATCGCGCGTCTTGATGGCCGTCCGGTGATGATCATCGGCCACCAGAAAGGGCGTGAAACGAAAGAAAAAATTCGCCGCAACTTCGGGATGCCCGCACCAGAAGGCTACCGTAAAGCACTGCGCCTTATGGAGATGGCTGAGCGTTTTAATATGCCCATCATCACCTTCATCGACACCCCAGGGGCATACCCTGGCGTGGGTGCGGAAGAGCGTGGACAGTCCGAAGCTATCGCACGCAATCTGCGAGAAATGTCCCGCCTGAAGGTGCCGGTCATCTGTACGGTGATTGGCGAAGGCGGTTCCGGTGGTGCGCTGGCGATTGGCGTGGGCGATAAAGTGAATATGCTGCAGTACAGCACCTATTCCGTTATCTCCCCGGAAGGCTGCGCCTCTATTCTGTGGAAAAGTGCCGATAAAGCACCGCTGGCCGCAGAAGCGATGGGTATCATTGCCCCACGCCTGAAAGAGCTGAAGCTGGTCGATACCGTTATCCCTGAACCCCTGGGCGGCGCGCATCGTAACCCGCAGGCTATGGCCGCGTCTCTGAAAGCACAGCTGCTGGCCGACCTGGCGGATCTTGACGTGCTGAACAAAGACGAGCTGCTAAACCGTCGTTACCAGCGCCTGATGAGCTACGGCTACGCCTGATCTTCCTGTCCAGATTGACCTTAAGGGCCGGATTTTCCGGCCCTTTTTTCGTTTTAAGAAACAATGAAAAACGCATTGCGCTATGCTTACCGGAGACTTTTTCCAGGAGGTAAGCTGTGAATATCATTGCCATCATGGGGCCGCAGGGCGTTTTTTATAAGGACGAGCCGATCAAAGAGCTGCACCAGGAACTTGAGAAACAAGGCTTTCAGCCCATTTACCCCACCAACAGCACCGACCTGCTTAAGCTCATTGAACATAATCCTCGCATCTGCGGCGTGATTTTTGACTGGGACGAATACAGTCTCGACCTGTGCAGCGACATCAACCTGCTGAACGAATACCTGCCGCTGTACGCCTTTATCAACACCCATTCGTCGCTGGACGTCAGCGTCAACGAAATGCGCATGGCGCTGTGGTTCTTCGAATACGCCCTGAGCGCGGCGGAAGATATTGCTCAGCGCATTAAGCAGTACACCAACGAGTATCTCGACAACATCACTCCGCCGCTGACCAAAGCCTTATTCACCTACGTGAAAGAGGGTAAATACACTTTCTGTACACCCGGCCACATGGCGGGAACGGCCTACCAGAAAAGCCCGGTTGGCTGCCTGTTCTATGATTTCTTCGGCGGTAATACGCTCAAAGCAGACGTGTCGATCTCGGTCACCGAGCTGGGATCGCTGCTGGACCACACCGGCCCGCACCTCGAGGCTGAAGAGTATATTGCCCGCACCTTTGGCGCGGAGCAGAGCTACATGGTGACGAACGGGACTTCTACCTCAAACAAGATTGTCGGTATGTATGCCGCTCCGTCCGGGAGCACCGTATTAATCGATCGTAACTGCCATAAATCCCTCACGCATCTGCTGATGATGACGGATCTGATACCCATCTGGCTAAAGCCGACGCGCAACGCGCTGGGGATTTTAGGCGGTATACCGAAGCGCGAATTCCTTCGTGAAAGTATAGAAGCGAAGGTGGCCGCCACGCCGGAGGCCCAGTGGCCCGTTCATGCGGTAATCACTAATTCCACCTACGATGGCCTGCTCTACAACACTGAATTTATCAAGCATGCTCTTGACGTTCCCTCCATCCACTTCGACTCCGCCTGGGTGCCGTACACCAACTTCCACCCGATCTATCAGGGCAAAAGCGGCATGAGCGGCGAGCGCGTGCCGGGAAAAGTGATCTACGAAACCCAGTCCACCCATAAACTTCTGGCGGCGCTATCGCAGGCCTCGCTTATCCATATCAAAGGGGATTACGACGAGGATACGTTTAACGAAGCGTACATGATGCACACCACAACATCGCCGAGCTATCCGATAGTCGCATCGATTGAAACCGCCGCCGCCATGCTGCGTGGCAACCCGGGTAAGCGTCTTATTAACCGCTCCGTAGAGCGCGCGCTGCATTTCCGCCGTGAAGTGCAGCGGTTACGCGAGGAATCCGAAGACTGGTTCTTTGATATCTGGCAGCCGGAACACGTGGACGAAGCGGCCTGCTGGCCCATCTCTCCGGGCGAAGAAGACTGGCATGGTTTCAAAGATGCTGATGCTGACCATATGTATCTCGACCCGATTAAAGTCACGATTCTGACGCCGGGCATGAGCGAGCTGGGTGAAATGGCTGACGAAGGGATCCCCGCCGCGCTGGTGGCGAAGTTCCTGGACGAGCGTGGCGTGGTGGTCGAGAAAACCGGGCCGTATAATCTGCTGTTTCTGTTCAGCATTGGGATCGATAAAACCAAAGCGCTCAGCCTGCTGCGTGGCCTGACGGAATTCAAACGATCCTACGATCTCAATCTGCGGGTCAAAAACATGCTGCCGGATCTTTATGCGGTGGATCCTGATTTTTATCGCAACATGCGTATTCAGGATCTGGCGCAGGGGATCCATAAGCTCATCAAGCAGCATAATCTGCCGGATCTGATGCTGCGGGCGTTTGACGTATTGCCAGAGATGAAGCTGACGCCGCACGAGGCCTACCAGCAGCAGGTTAAAGGCAATGTGGAAACCGTGGAAATCGAACAGCTGATTAACCGGGTGTCCGCCAACATGATCCTGCCGTATCCGCCGGGCGTGCCGGTCGTTATGCCGGGGGAGATGATCACCAGCGAGAGCCGCGCGGTGCTCGATTTCCTGCTGATGCTTTGCTCCGTTGGCGAACATTACCCTGGTTTCGAAACCGACATCCACGGCGCAAAGCTGGGGGAGGATGGCATCTACAGGGTACGAGTCTTAAAAAACTCGTAGTCTCTTGCTTTGCCAGGGCGCGGTGGTTAACGTGCCCAAAAAGACAAAGGAGCACCTATGCTGGGTTTAAAACAGGTTCATCACATTGCTATTATCGCCTCGGATTATCAGGTCAGTAAGCATTTTTACTGCGATATCCTGGGTTTTACGCTTGAGGCAGAAGCCTACCGGGAAGCAAGAGATTCCTGGAAGGGTGACCTGGCGCTGAACGGCCAGTATGTCATTGAGCTGTTCTCTTTCCCGTTTCCCCCGGCACGTCCGAGCCGTCCGGAAGCCTGTGGCTTACGCCATCTTGCGTTCAGCGTTGACGATCTGGATCGGGCCGTTGAGCATCTCGAAAAGCATGGTGTGGCCTGCGAAGAGATTCGTATCGATCCGTTCACCGACAAACGTTTCACTTTCTTTGCCGACCCTGACGGCCTGCCGCTGGAACTTTACCAGCAGTAACGCTTGCCTCTCTCGCCGTTGCCCGGTAACGTGCCGGGCAAACCCTTACGTAAATTGCTGACTATGGATCTGCGTCCGTTACTTTCATCACTTCATCCGCATCGCAACCTGCTGGTGGCATTTAGCGGTGGGCTGGATTCCACTGTTCTGCTGCATCAGTTGGTCACGCTTCGCGGCACCCTCGCTCCTGAACTCACTCTGCGCGCTATGCATGTCCATCATGGGCTCAGCCCGAACGCGGACGAATGGGTACAGCATTGCCAGCAGCTGTGCGCGAACTGGGATGTCCCGCTGGAGGTAGCTCATGTGCAATTGGCGGATGACGGGCAGGGGACAGAAGCTCAGGCTCGTGCGGCACGCTATCATGCGCTGTCGGGCGCTTTACTGCCGGGTGAAGTTTTGCTGACAGCGCAGCACCTGGACGATCAGTGCGAAACTTTCCTGCTGGCGCTTAAGCGCGGTAGTGGTCCGGCCGGGCTTGCGGCCATGCCTGCGAAACTCGACTTTTCAGGCACCAGTTTGCTGCGCCCCCTGCTCGGACAGCGCAGGGAGGAGCTGGAAACATGGGCAAATGCTCATCAGCTGACGTGGATCGAAGATGAAAGCAATCAGGATGATGCCTATGACAGGAATTTCCTGCGTTTGCGCGTCCTGTCGATACTCCAGCAGCGCTGGCCGCACTTCTCCCGCAGCGTTGTGCGCAGCGCTGAACTTTGCGGGGAGCAGGAAGCGCTGCTTGATGAGCTGCTTGCGGAGCAGCTCTCGTCCCTGCTGCAGCCAGACGGCGCATTATTAATTGCGCCACTCGCCAGCCTTAGCGACATCCGACGCGCGGCGCTAATTCGCCGCTGGTTTGCGTTTCATCGGGCAGCAATGCCTTCTCGTGCTGCGTTACAACGAGTGTGGGACGAGATAGCGTTAAGCCGCGAAGATGCCAACCCTCGCGTAAAGCTGGGCGAGCACGAGGTGCGTCGTTTTCAGGGAGCGCTATACTGGGTGCCGCTGGTCGACGGGCAGGGGGACACGGTATTGAACTGGAAAGCTCCGTTTGCACCGTTGGTGCTTCCTGCAGGTCTCGGTATGCTAAATATTGGTGAGACAGGGCAGGCTGTTCGCGCTCCGCTTGCTGATGAGCCTGTTAGCGTGAGATTTAAGGCGAGCGGCAATCTGCATATCGTCGGGCGCGAGCGGGGCAGAACACTGAAGAAAATCTGGCAGGAGCTGCACATTCCCTCCTGGCAGCGGGACACCACGCCGCTGATCTTTTACGGCGAACGGCTAATTACCGCCCCGGGTATATTTGTCACCCGTGAGGGGCAGGCAACAAATCATTCATGCTGGCATATAGACTGGCAAAAGGAGAGGCAGCAATGAAAAGAGCAGTAGTGCTGGTCGGGCTGATGATGTGCAGCTTGCCTGCTCTGGCGAACGGTGATGCCCAGGCCGGCGAGCAGAAAGCAGCGATGTGCGTCGCGTGTCATGGCGCAACCGGTAAAGTCTCTGTGCCAATGTATCCAAACCTGGCCGGACAAAATGAAAAGTATCTCGAGCACTCGCTTCAGGCGTACAAAAAAGGCGAGCGCAGCGGCGGGCAGGCGGAAATCATGAAGGCCTACGTCAGCGGTTTATCCGATGAGGATATCAGCAATCTTGCCGCGTACTATTCTTCCATGCAGCCATAAAAAAACGGGCAGCCATCAGGCTGCCCGCTTCATATTTTAGCAATGAATATTTTACTCTTCGCTCACCACAACAGTACCAATCTGAGGATTACTGAAGCTGGCAATCTTATCGAGGCGAACCTCAAGCGTGCTACCCGCATCATCGATAATGAGATATTCGACGTTTTTACGAGACACCAGGTCGCTTGCTTTCGCTTTCAGTACTTCCCCGCTTTTTAACTCCAGCGTCAGTAACAAATTTTGCTGGCAGGCGAGCTCGAGATTGTCATAGTCATCACAATTGATGGGTTGATAGGCATCATTCATTGACATAATCGCTCACCAGTAAGTTCGCGGCGGCATAAGCCGCCTGTTCCCTGATTGATTCTGGCTGTGCTTCATTACAGGCCACTTCATTCAGCACCTTCAGGACGCAACCTAGCGCATCCGGAATATAACCTAAATCACCGCTCGCGATCTCCGCGTAGCGTTGTCGAACGAGTTCACAATACTTTTCCACATGCCCTCCTGTCAGAGTCTCGACTTCAGACTTACTCGTGGATGCAACTTAAGCCTACGAGGATAAACTCTGTTTAGCAAGGTGACTATACCACAGCCATGAAACCGATATCAGTTGCGCCTATCTGCGGCGGCGCTAATAGATAACAGCGTTTTAGCGAGCTTTTCGTTACAATGAGCGCCAAATCAGTGTGGAGAAGTATGATGGCGTTAAAAGCGACAATTTATAAAGCGTTGGTCAACGTGGCCGACCTCGATCGCAATAAGTTCATGGATAGCAACCTGACGCTGGCGCGCCATCCTTCTGAAACCCAGGAACGCATGATGCTGCGCCTGCTGGCGTGGATAAAATACGCCGACGAGCGTCTGGTCTTCTCCCGTGGGTTAAGCGCGGAAGAAGAGCCGGAAATCTGGCAGCGCAATGATCACATGGGTATCGATCTGTGGATTGAGCTCGGCCTGCCTGACGAACGCCGTGTAAAAAAAGCCTGTAGCCAATCGGCTGAGGTGGCGCTTTTTACCTACAATAGTCGTGCAGCGGAGATCTGGTGGCAGCAAAATCAGAACAAGCTGAGCCAGTTTAAAAATCTCAGCATCTGGTATCTGGACGACGAACAGCTGGCACAGCTGAGCGCATTCGGCACCCGCAGTATGAATCTGCAGGCAACGATTCAGGACGGTGCTATCTGGCTGTCGGACGCAGAGAATAACGTCGAAATTCACTTCACTCCCTGGCTTCGTCACTAATGATCGCTATTTCAAGGTCGGTAGACATCCCCGATCAGGAAGTGACGATCACGGCGATTCGAGCGCAGGGAGCAGGTGGTCAGCACGTGAATAAAACCTCGACGGCGATTCACCTGCGTTTTGACATTCGCACCTCCAGCCTTCCTGAGTATTATAAAGAGCGGCTGCTTGCGGCCAACCACCATTTGATTACGCCGGACGGCGTGGTGGTGATAAAAGCCCAGGAATACCGCAGCCAGGAAATGAACCGTGAGGCAGCCGTAGCCCGCCTGGTCTCTTTAATAAAAGAATTAACCGCAGAGCAGAAGAGCCGCAGGGCGACCCGGCCTACGCGGGCATCAAAAGAGCGCAGGCTGGCCTCAAAGTCGCAAAAGTCGACGACAAAATCATTACGCGGTAAAGTCCGACGCCCAGAATGACAGGGGACGTCAGGTCATCAGCATAAGGAACAGACGATGAAGAAAAAATTACTCCTGTCCGCAGTGGCTGCCTTTAGCCTGTTTGCGCTTTTTGGCTGTAACAATCGCGCCGAAGTCCAGACGCTGCAGCCAACTCAGACCGCTGAACTCAAGCCAATGCAGCAGAGCTATAAAGGCTTACTCCCCTGTGCAGACTGCGAAGGAATAGAAACTTCGTTGTTCCTCGAGAAGGACGGCACCTGGGTCATGAACCAGCGCTATCATGGCGCGACATCTCCCACGGTATTCGCTTCTTACGGAAGCTGGGCGCGTACGGCGGATAAACTTGTGCTGACCGAAAGTGACGGCGAGAAACTCTATTTCCGCCCGAAAGGTGACGCGCTGGAGATGCTGGACCGTGAAGGCAATCCGATAGAATCCCAGCTTAACTACACGCTGCAGCCAACGCGTGATGCGTTACCAGCCACGCCAATGGCTATGAAAGGGATGTACAAGTACATGGCAGACGCCGCTATTTTCCAGGATTGCGCAACCGGTCGTACGTTTGCGGTAACCAGCAACGCTGAACTTGAACGTGGTTATGCTGCCGCCCGTGGCAAAGATATGCAGCCAGTGCTGCTAAACGTTGAGGCCCACTTCACGCTTGAGTCCAACCCGGACAGCGGCGAACTGCAAAAAACGCTGGTGGCCGATAAGTCCGCGAAGTTTGAAGCCGGGAAAGATTGCTCAAATTGATGGCAAAGAGAGAAAGCCTGATGTGGTAGGACGGATAAGCCTAAGCGCCATCCACCGCTGAATAAGGCCCTGCATAGCAGGGCCTTTTGTTTGAGAAGAGAGAGTTAGCGCTGGATCTGGCCCAGCAGGAAATCAATGATTTCGCTGGTTTTAATCATCTGCTTCTCGCCTACGCGGCGGTTTTTGTATTCCACTTCTTCGCTGTCGAGATTACGGTCGCCGATAACCACGGTATGCGGAACGCCAATTAGCTCCATATCCGCAAACATCACACCGGGACGCTCTTTGCGATCGTCCATCAGCACGTCAATGCCTTTGGCTCGCAGAGTCGCGTAAAGCTCTTCCGCCAGCTCTTTCACACGGAAAGATTTGTGCATGTTCATTGGCAGAATCGCCACCTGGAATGGTGCAATGGCGTCCGGCCACAGAATGCCGCGCTCGTCGTTGTTCTGCTCAATAGCCGCAGCCACAACGCGGGTTACCCCAATACCGTAGCAGCCCATGGTCAGCGTCTGGTTACGACCATCTTCGCCCTGTACCGAAGCTTTCATGGCCTCAGAGTACTTGGTGCCGAGCTGGAAGATGTGACCCACTTCGATACCGCGCTTAATGAGCAGCGTGCCCTTACCGTCCGGGCTTGGATCGCCTTCCACCACGTTACGGATATCCGCGACTTCTGGCAGGGCGACGTCGCGTTCCCAGTTAATGCCCATGAAGTGCTTGCCGTCGATGTTTGCGCCTGCGGCGAAATCGCTCATTGCAGCAACGGTGCGGTCAACTATAACTGGAATAGTCAGGCCTACCGGGCCAAGAGAACCAGGGCCTGCATTGGCTACGGCACGAATTTCTGCTTCGGTAGCAAAGGTCAACGGGCTGGCAACTTGGGGCAGTTTTTCTGCTTTCACTTCGTTCAGTTCGTGATCGCCACGAACCAACAGAGCAACCAGCGGGTAGGCGCTACCTTCAGTAGCTTTCACCATCAGCGTCTTGACTGTTTTCTCAACCGGCAGGTTGAACTGCTCGACCAGCTCAGCGATGGTTTTAGCATTCGGGGTATCGATCTGCGTCATTTCCGCTGTAGGAGCCGCACGACCCGCTGCCGGAGCAACTGCTTCCGCAAACTCGATGTTTGCAGCGAAATCGGATTCGGTAGAGAAGATAACGTCATCTTCACCGCTCTGCGCCAGAACCTGGAACTCATGGGAAGCGCTGCCGCCGATAGATCCGGTGTCGGCTTCAACAGCACGGAAATCCAGACCCATACGGGTGAAGATTTTGCTGTAGGCCTGGTACATCGCGTCGTAAGTTTCCTGCAGTGATTCCTGAGTGGTATGGAAAGAGTACGCATCTTTCATCAGGAATTCACGGGATCGCATCACGCCAAAGCGTGGGCGAACTTCGTCGCGGAATTTGGTCTGGATCTGGAAGAAGTTCAGCGGCAGCTGTTTGTAGGAGCTCAGTTCGTTACGGATCAGGTCGGTGATCACCTCTTCGTGAGTTGGGCCGAGGACAAACGGACGGTCGCCGCGATCGACAAAGCGCAGCAGTTCGGGGCCGTACTGCTCCCAGCGTCCGCTCTCCTGCCATAAATCTGCGGGCTGAACAACGGGCATACATAGCTCGATGGCACCGGCGTTGTTCATCTCTTCACGCACGATGTTCTCGACTTTCTTCAGAACGCGCAAACCTGTCGGCAGCCAGGTGTATAAACCGGAGGCCAGTTTGCGGATCATCCCGGCGCGCAGCATCAACTGATGGCTGATGACTTCGGCGTCGGCAGGTGTCTCCTTTAACGTGGAGAGCAGATATTGGCTAGTACGCATGTTGTTACGGTTCCATTTGAACGGCGGATAACCGGCTGCACGAGCAGCCTGCTTCAAAAAAAGTGGTTTAGTTTACCAGTGTGGCAGGGATGTCAAAAGAGAAGGGCGATAAATTAGCGTGCTTCAACGGCAAACACTTCAGAACCCTGCTCCGTGATGCGCCAGCGAACGTTGAAGTCCAGCAGCGCAACGGCATAAGTTTTCCCCACTTCCTCACCTTTACGATAAGCCGGGCGTGGGTCCTGCGCCAGTACCTGGGAGATAAAACGCGCAATATTGGGATAGCGTTGATTGTGCTTAGCCAGCAGGTGTTCGACTTCAGCCGTGAAATAAACCGGCATATCTGCGTCCGGGGCGCTTTGAGCATAGCCCGCAACGGCATCCGGTAGCGCTTCTGCGAAGGGAAGATAAGGCTTGATGTCGACAACCGGCGTACCGTCGACTAAATCCAGGCTGCCAAGCTGCAGGATAACCTGATCTTTATGGCAGCGAACGCCCTTTAACTCGACCAGCGACATGCCGATTGGGTTTGGACGGAAGGTGGAGCGGGTGGCAAATACGCCCATGCGCGCGTTGCCGCCCAGACGGGGAGGGCGCACGGTAGGACGCCAGCTGCCTTCCATCGTCTGGTGGAAAACGAACAGCAGCCACAGGTGGCTAAAACCTTCCAGACCGCGCACGGCATCTGCCTGGTTGTACGGCGGCAGGAGATGCAGCTCGCCGCCGCCATCCGCTACCAGACCGGGCTGGCGCGGAACGGCAAACTTCTCTTTATAAGGCGAGCGGATGACGCCAATTTGCTCAAAGCTAAATGCTGTCATTTAGCCGAAACGTTCAGGGCAGAGCCGACGCAAACGGCCTGGCGGTAGCAGCCTGGGGTGCCGCTGGTCACTTCACAGCTGTGTAGCAGAACTGCGTTAGCCTTCATTTTAGAGGCGTTAATCTGCAGGCGTTTACGCGCAGTTGGCATATTCGGTGGTGAGTCTTGGTTGGTTGCCTGACAGGAGTCACCGCTTACTTCACCCAGGTCACGGAATGGTTTGCCGACCAGGTCTTCTGCATTGGTATAGATTTTTACCGGAGCCGGGCGCGTGGCCTTAGGTTTAGCAGGTTCTGCTTTGGCTGGGGTTGCAGTGCTTTGGACGGGGTCAACGGGGGATCTGTCTAACACAGAACAGCCGCTCAGCAGCACTGCTACTAAACAGATCGGTAAAGCACGCATAATTTTTCCTCAATGAATAAAAACCGGGATTATTGAAGCAATCTCTTGCACAAATAACAAGACGGGCATGAGCCCGTCTTAGATTATTTACGCAAAAAGGGCAGAAAGGAAACTTACCAGCCTTTCACCGCGCCGCCGTTGAAGACTTTGTTTGCCGCTTCGTACACTTCGTCAGACTGGTATGCCTGCACGAACTTCTTCACGTTTTCCGCGTCTTTATTGTCTTCGCGAGCAACGATCAGGTTAACGTACGGAGAGTCTTTGTCTTCTACGAAGATGCCGTCTTTCGCAGGCGTCAGGCCAATCTGGCTTGCATAGGTGGTATTGATAACGGCCAATGCAATCTGCGCATCATCCAGTGAACGTGGCAGCTGCGGTGCTTCCAGCTCAACCAGCTTCAGATTTTTAGGGTTCTCGGTCACATCCAGAACGGTTGGCAGCAGACCAACACCATCCTTCAGCTTGATCAGACCTTGTTTTTGCAGCAGCAGCAGAGAACGGCCAAGGTTAGTTGGATCGTTTGGCAGGGCAATCTGCGCACCAGGCTGCAGCTCATCCAGAGATTTGATTTTCTTGGAATAGCCAGCAATTGGGTAAACGAAGGTGCTGCCAACGGAAACCAGCTTATAGCCGCGATCTTTAATCTGTTGATCCAGATAAGGTTTGTGCTGGAAGGCATTCGCGTCGATATCGCCTTTGCTCAGCGCTTCGTTTGGCAGCACGTAGTCGTTAAAGGTGACCAGCTCAACGTCCAGGCCATACTTCTCTTTAGCGACCTTCTGCGCAACTTCAGCAACCTGTTGTTCTGCACCTACGATAACGCCCACTTTAATATGGTTCGGATCTTTTTCGTCCTGACCACAACCCACCAGAGCCAACGAACCAATCAAAGCACCAACAGCTGCAAAGGTTTTAAGTTTAAAAGACATATCCCTTCCTTACTTGAGTAAAAAACGATGTTGTGTTGAACGTCTTATTTATGAGTTACGACCCGGACGATACGATCGCCAGATAGCTGAATTAAATACACCAATACAACCAATAACACTAATACCGTATTCATTACGGTGGCGTTATAACCGATATAACCGTACTGATAACCAATCTGACCCAAACCGCCTGCGCCAACGGCACCGCCCATTGCGGAATAGCCAACCAGCGTGATCAGCGTAATAGTAGCGGCGTTCACCAGTCCCGGCATTGCTTCAGGCAGCAGAACCTTACGGATGATCTGCATTGGCGTAGCACCCATTGCGCGGGAGGCTTCGATCAGGCCTGATGGGATCTCCAGCAGCGCGTTTTCCACCATACGAGCAATGAACGGAGCTGCACCTACAGTTAAAGGTACGATAGCTGCCTGTAGTCCGATGGAGGTTCCGACGATAGCGCGGGTAAACGGAATCATCCATACCAGTAAGATAATGAAAGGGATCGAACGGAAGATGTTCACCAGCGCCGACATGCTGCGATACAGTTTCGCATTCGCGCTAATCTGGCCCGGGCGAGTGATATACAGCAGTACGCCAACCGGCAGACCAATCACAAAGCCGAAGAAACCGGATACAAACGTCATCGCCAGCGTTTCATAAACGCCCTTAAGCAGCAACCACATCATTGGCTCAGACATAACCCAGCACCTCTACTTTTACATGTTGTTCTTTCAGCCAGGCAATAGCGGCTTCCGTGTCATTTTGCGCACCGTGCATTTCGCAAAGCATGATGCCGAACTTCACGCCGCCAGCGTAATCCATCTGCGCGCTGATGATGTTGCTGTTTACATTAAAAGTGCGGGCTGTCTCTGAAAGCAGAGGAGCATCTACTGACTGACCTGTAAACTCCATACGCAGTAAAGGCACAACGTCATCGCGCTTTTCTGCGCTTAGACGTTTGGCGTAGTCTTCCGGGATATCCAGATGCAACGTGGACTGGATAAACTGTTGGGCAAGCGGAGTCTTTGGATGAGAGAAGACTTCGCTCACCGTATCCTGCTCAATCAGTTCGCCGTCGCTGATGACCGCCACGCAGTCACAGATGCGCTTCACGACGTCCATTTCATGTGTGATTAACAGAATCGTTAATCCAAGACGACGATTAATATCTTTCAGTAATTCAAGAATGGAGCGGGTGGTTGCCGGATCCAGCGCGCTGGTGGCTTCATCACACAGCAAAACCTTAGGATTGCTCGCCAGCGCACGGGCGATGGCAACTCGCTGCTTCTGGCCACCAGAAAGATTGGCGGGGTAAACGTCATGCTTTTCACTTAAGCCGACAAGATCCAGCAGTTCGCTGACGCGACGCTTAATCTCTTCACGCGGCATATTGTCCAGCTCCAGCGGCAAAGCCACGTTGCCGAACACGGTGCGTGATGACAGTAAATTAAAGTGCTGGAAAATCATGCCAATCTGGCGACGCGCTTTGGTCAATTGACCTTCAGACAGCGCGGTCAACTCCTGACCATCAACAAGAACGGAACCTTCGGTTGGACGTTCAAGCAGGTTCACACAACGGATCAGGGTACTTTTACCTGCGCCGGATGCGCCGATCACGCCATAAATTTGCCCGGCAGGGACGTGCAGGCTGACGTTGTTCAACGCCTGTATGCTGCGATTTCCCTGCTGGAACACTTTGGTGATGTTTGAAAGTTTAATCATTAGGTTATTTATTATCGTATATGAGTTAGCCGTGGCATTTTCTTCTGCCGATGGCGGGCGATGACCGTCATCGATATGGATGTTAAGGCATCCAGACGTCTAAATCAATCGGGGCGTGATGCTCTCTTGTTCCCGGATACCGAAATCATGCGATACTAGGTGCAATTATTCAGTTTCAGGAGTTACCCCGTGGCACAGTCCGTTCCCGCTATTTTTCTCGACCGTGATGGCACTATTAATGTCGATCACGGCTACGTGCATGAAGTTGACCAGTTTGAATTCATCGATGGCGTCATTGATGCGATGCGTGAATTAAAAGAGATGGGCTACGCGCTGGTGCTGGTTACTAACCAGTCCGGCATCGCACGCGGTATGTTCACAGAAGATGATTTCGAAAACCTGACCGAGTGGATGGACTGGTCTCTGGCCGATCGAGGTGTTGATCTCGATGGCATCTACTATTGTCCCCACCATCCGGAAGCCGTAGTTGAAGAGTTCCGTCAGAGCTGTGACTGCCGCAAGCCGCAGCCGGGCATGTTACTGACCGCAAGCGAGTACCTGAACATCGATATGGCTTCTTCTTATATGGTTGGCGACAAACTGGAAGATATGCAGGCGGCCGCAGCAGCCCTGGTAGGCACTAAAGTGCTGGTGCGTACCGGTAAACCCGTCACAGAAGAAGGTGAAGCAGCAGCGGATTTAATTATTAATAGCCTTGCTGACCTGCCAAAAGCCATCAAATCGCGCTAAAAATCAACGTTACGATTAAAAAACACCCGGTTGAATATTATTTTGAAAATAGGGGTTGTCAGCCTCCGAAAAATCCCTATACTGCGCCTCCACTGACACGGCACAACGGCTTACAAACCGGCCCGTCAGTCAGACGAAAGCGAAAATAAACGCTTGACTCTGAAAGAGGAAGGCGTAATATACGCCACCTCGAGTTAGCAAGCGAAAGCGCGTAACTCACTGCTCTTTAACAATTTATCAGACAATCTGTGTGGGCACTCGCAGGATTGATATCTCAGCATCTTCGGATGCAAAAAAATATCAAGTCTTGAAGAGTGACCAAGCAGTAATTCATTTAGTTGAATTATTACGAAAGTTAATTTTTGAGCACCGCTTCACGAGTTGAAGCAAATCAAGCTTTTAATTGAAGAGTTTGATCATGGCTCAGATTGAACGCTGGCGGCAGGCCTAACACATGCAAGTCGAGCGGTAGCACAGGGAGCTTGCTCCTGGGTGACGAGCGGCGGACGGGTGAGTAATGTCTGGGAAACTGCCTGATGGAGGGGGATAACTACTGGAAACGGTAGCTAATACCGCATAACGTCGCAAGACCAAAGAGGGGGACCTTCGGGCCTCTTGCCATCAGATGTGCCCAGATGGGATTAGCTAGTAGGTGGGGTAATGGCTCACCTAGGCGACGATCCCTAGCTGGTCTGAGAGGATGACCAGCCACACTGGAACTGAGACACGGTCCAGACTCCTACGGGAGGCAGCAGTGGGGAATATTGCACAATGGGCGCAAGCCTGATGCAGCCATGCCGCGTGTATGAAGAAGGCCTTCGGGTTGTAAAGTACTTTCAGCGAGGAGGAAGGCATAAAGCTTAATACGCTTTGTGATTGACGTTACTCGCAGAAGAAGCACCGGCTAACTCCGTGCCAGCAGCCGCGGTAATACGGAGGGTGCAAGCGTTAATCGGAATTACTGGGCGTAAAGCGCACGCAGGCGGTTTGCTAAGTCAGATGTGAAATCCCCGGGCTCAACCTGGGAACTGCATTTGAAACTGGCAAGCTTGAGTCTTGTAGAGGGGGTAGAATTCCAGGTGTAGCGGTGAAATGCGTAGAGATCTGGAGGAATACCGGTGGCGAAGGCGGCCCCCTGGACAAAGACTGACGCTCAGGTGCGAAAGCGTGGGGAGCAAACAGGATTAGATACCCTGGTAGTCCACGCCGTAAACGATGTCGACTTGGAGGTTGTTCCCTTGAGGAGTGGCTTCCGGAGCTAACGCGTTAAGTCGACCGCCTGGGGAGTACGGCCGCAAGGTTAAAACTCAAATGAATTGACGGGGGCCCGCACAAGCGGTGGAGCATGTGGTTTAATTCGATGCAACGCGAAGAACCTTACCTACTCTTGACATCCAGAGAACTTTCCAGAGATGGATTGGTGCCTTCGGGAACTCTGAGACAGGTGCTGCATGGCTGTCGTCAGCTCGTGTTGTGAAATGTTGGGTTAAGTCCCGCAACGAGCGCAACCCTTATCCTTTGTTGCCAGCGGTTAGGCCGGGAACTCAAAGGAGACTGCCAGTGATAAACTGGAGGAAGGTGGGGATGACGTCAAGTCATCATGGCCCTTACGAGTAGGGCTACACACGTGCTACAATGGCGCATACAAAGAGAAGCGACCTCGCGAGAGCAAGCGGACCTCATAAAGTGCGTCGTAGTCCGGATCGGAGTCTGCAACTCGACTCCGTGAAGTCGGAATCGCTAGTAATCGTAGATCAGAATGCTACGGTGAATACGTTCCCGGGCCTTGTACACACCGCCCGTCACACCATGGGAGTGGGTTGCAAAAGAAGTAGGTAGCTTAACCTTCGGGAGGGCGCTTACCACTTTGTGATTCATGACTGGGGTGAAGTCGTAACAAGGTAACCGTAGGGGAACCTGCGGTTGGATCACCTCCTTACCTGAAAGATACGAACTTGCGTAGTGCTCACACAGATTGTCTGATAGAAAACGAGCAGTAAAACCTTATAGGCTTGTAGCTCAGGTGGTTAGAGCGCACCCCTGATAAGGGTGAGGTCGGTGGTTCAAGTCCACTCAGGCCTACCAAATTCTCCGCTATCCTGCGTTACAGCATCACTCGCATATTTAAATATGCTTCGTGACGCTGCGCCTTGACTAGCGAATAATTTTCGGTAAATCAAAGGTTTTACGAAATCGATGGGGCTATAGCTCAGCTGGGAGAGCGCCTGCCTTGCACGCAGGAGGTCAGCGGTTCGATCCCGCTTAGCTCCACCATCATTTCACGCTCATACAATACTTCCAAGTGCTCTGTTTAACAGTGTACTGCGAAGTATTTGCTCTTTAATAATCCGGAACAAGCTGAAAATTGAAACGACATGTCGTCTCATTCCTCCGTAATAAGGAATGGGAATACGATATGTTCGAGTCTCTCAAATTTTCACAACATACGATTGTGTCTTACGAGACACCTTCGGGTTGTGAGGTTAAGCGACTAAGCGTACACGGTGGATGCCCTGGCAGTCAGAGGCGATGAAGGACGTGCTAATCTGCGATAAGCGTCGGTAAGGTGATATGAACCGTTATAACCGGCGATTTCCGAATGGGGAAACCCAGTGTGTTTCGACACACTATCGTTAAGTGAATACATAGCTTAACGAAGCGAACCGGGGGAACTGAAACATCTAAGTACCCCGAGGAAAAGAAATCAACCGAGATTCCCCCAGTAGCGGCGAGCGAACGGGGAACAGCCCAGAACCTGAATCAGTTTGTGTGTTAGTGGAAGCGTCTGGAAAGTCGCAGGGTACAGGGTGATACTCCCGTACACTAAAATGCACATACTGTGAGTTCGAAGAGTAGGGCGGGACACGTGGTATCCTGTCTGAATATGGGGGGACCATCCTCCAAGGCTAAATACTCCTGACTGACCGATAGTGAACCAGTACCGTGAGGGAAAGGCGAAAAGAACCCCGGCGAGGGGAGTGAAACAGAACCTGAAACCGTGTACGTACAAGCAGTGGGAGCCCCATCACCAAAGCGTTTCGCTTTGTGTGATGCACAAAAGCTTCACATCAGCACTGATGGACGGTTAACGGAGCGAAAGCGACGTTCAACTCAAAAATCAAGCAGTGAAGCGTTTTGGGATGGGGTGACTGCGTACCTTTTGTATAATGGGTCAGCGACTTATATTCTGTAGCAAGGTTAACCGTATAGGGGAGCCGCAGGGAAACCGAGTCTTAACTGGGCGTTAAGTTGCAGGGTATAGACCCGAAACCCGGTGATCTAGCCATGGGCAGGTTGAAGGTTGGGTAACACTAACTGGAGGACCGAACCGACTAATGTTGAAAAATTAGCGGATGACTTGTGGCTGGGGGTGAAAGGCCAATCAAACCGGGAGATAGCTGGTTCTCCCCGAAAGCTATTTAGGTAGCGCCTCGTGAACTCATCTTCGGGGGTAGAGCACTGTTTCGGCTAGGGGGCCATCCCGGCTTACCAACCCGATGCAAACTACGAATACCGAAGAATGTTATCACGGGAGACACACGGCGGGTGCTAACGTCCGTCGTGAAGAGGGAAACAACCCAGACCGCCAGCTAAGGTCCCAAAGTCATGGTTAAGTGGGAAACGATGTGGGAAGGCACAGACAGCCAGGATGTTGGCTTAGAAGCAGCCATCATTTAAAGAAAGCGTAATAGCTCACTGGTCGAGTCGGCCTGCGCGGAAGATGTAACGGGGCTAAACCATGCACCGAAGCTGCGGCAGCGACGCTTATGCGTTGTTGGGTAGGGGAGCGTTCTGTAAGCCGTCGAAGGTGGACTGTGAGGTCTGCTGGAGGTATCAGAAGTGCGAATGCTGACATAAGTAACGATAAAGCGGGTGAAAAACCCGCTCGCCGGAAGACCAAGGGTTCCTGTCCAACGTTAATCGGGGCAGGGTGAGTCGACCCCTAAGGCGAGGCCGAAAGGCGTAGTCGATGGGAAACAGGTTAATATTCCTGTACTCGGTGTTACTGCGAAGGGGGACGGAGAGGGCTATGTTAGCCGGGCGACGGTTGTCCCGGTTTAAGCATGTAGGCGGAGAGTTTAGGTAAATCCGGACTCTTATCTAACGCTGAGGTGTGATGACGAGGCACTACGGTGCTGAAGTAACAAATGCCGCACTTCCAGGAAAAGCCTCTAAGCATCAGGTAACATCAAATCGTACCCCAAACCGACACAGGTGGTCAGGTAGAGAATACCAAGGCGCTTGAGAGAACTCGGGTGAAGGAACTAGGCAAAATGGTGCCGTAACTTCGGGAGAAGGCACGCTGCTGGTAGGTGAAGGGACTTGCTCCTGGAGCTGAAGGCAGTCGAAGATACCAGCTGGCTGCAACTGTTTATTAAAAACACAGCACTGTGCAAACACGAAAGTGGACGTATACGGTGTGACGCCTGCCCGGTGCCGGAAGGTTAATTGATGGGGTTAAGCGCAAGCTGAAGCTCTTGATCGAAGCCCCGGTAAACGGCGGCCGTAACTATAACGGTCCTAAGGTAGCGAAATTCCTTGTCGGGTAAGTTCCGACCTGCACGAATGGCGTAATGATGGCCAGGCTGTCTCCACCCGAGACTCAGTGAAATTGAACTCGCTGTGAAGATGCAGTGTACCCGCGGCAAGACGGAAAGACCCCGTGAACCTTTACTATAGCTTGACACTGAACACTGGTCCTTGATGTGTAGGATAGGTGGGAGGCTTTGAAGCGAGGACGCCAGTTCTTGTGGAGCCAACCTTGAAATACCACCCTTTAATGGCTGGTGTTCTAACGTAGACCCGTAATCCGGGTTGCGGACAGTGTCTGGTGGGTAGTTTGACTGGGGCGGTCTCCTCCTAAAGCGTAACGGAGGAGCACGAAGGTTAGCTAATCACGGTCGGACATCGTGAGGTTAGTGCAAAGGCATAAGCTAGCTTGACTGCGAGAGTGACGGCTCGAGCAGGTGCGAAAGCAGGTCTTAGTGATCCGGTGGTTCTGAATGGAAGGGCCATCGCTCAACGGATAAAAGGTACTCCGGGGATAACAGGCTGATACCGCCCAAGAGTTCATATCGACGGCGGTGTTTGGCACCTCGATGTCGGCTCATCACATCCTGGGGCTGAAGTAGGTCCCAAGGGTATGGCTGTTCGCCATTTAAAGTGGTACGCGAGCTGGGTTTAGAACGTCGTGAGACAGTTCGGTCCCTATCTGCCGTGGGCGCTGGAGAATTGAGGGGGCTGCTCCTAGTACGAGAGGACCGGAGTGGACGCATCACTGGTGTTCGGGTTGTCATGCCAATGGCATTGCCCGGTAGCTAAATGCGGAAAAGATAAGCGCTGAAAGCATCTAAGCGCGAAACTTGCCCCGAGATGAATTCTCCCTGACTCCTTGAGAGTCCTGAAGGAACGTTGAAGACTACGACGTTGATAGGCTGGGTGTGTAAGCGTAGCGATACGTTGAGCTAACCAGTACTAATGATCCGTGAGGCTTAACCTTACAACACCGAAGGTGTTTTGGTGAGAGAGATTTGATTTTCAGCTGAATGTTCCAGATTTAAGTTGATGGTTATACGGAAGTATAACGGTCAGCATACAGAATATGCCTGGCGGCACTAGTGCGGTGGTCCCACCTGACCCCATGCCGAACTCAGAAGTGAAACGCCGTAGCGCCGATGGTAGTGTGGGGTCTCCCCATGCGAGAGTAGGGAACTGCCAGGCTCTTATTTAAAGTTGTAACTTGGTAGTACGAGGCAGTTCTCTACTCTCAGAGAGTAGGACAGGCGCAGCCTGAACGTTGCAAAGCAACAGCCCGTAGGGTGAACGAAGTTCATCAACTGCCAGGCTCCAAATTCAAAGCAGTAAAAGCCAGAGTGACACCTGGTGGTTGTAAGAAATTCGGTGGAGCGGTAGTTCAGTCGGTTAGAATACCTGCCTGTCACGCAGGGGGTCGCGGGTTCGAGTCCCGTCCGTTCCGCCACTTATTAAGCCCTGAGTCTTAGACTCAGGGCTTTTTTCTTGTCTGAAATTCAGAGATTGTTGCTTTTCAAGCAAATATCTTCTGCATTTACCTCTCTTTTTCAGCATAATTTCTGCCTGCATAATCCTCGTATTACAAACACATATTAACGAGGTAAGTCATGACCATCCCTGCATTTGGTTTAGGTACGTTTCGCTTAAAAGACGACGTGGTAATCGCATCGGTTAAAACGGCGCTGGAACTTGGCTATCGCACGATCGACACCGCTCAGATTTATGATAACGAAGCGGCTGTAGGAAAGGCTATTGAAGAAAGCGGTGTAGCGCGCAGCGATCTGTTTATCACCACGAAGATCTGGATGGCAAACCTGGGCAAAGAAAATCTGATAGCGAGCCTGAAAGAGAGTCTTAGCAAGCTGCGCACTGATTACGTCGACCTGACTTTAATCCATTGGCCTTCACCCGAAAATGCCGTGCCGGTAGCAGAATTCATGCAGGCTTTACTGGAAGCAAAAAAAGAAGGGCTAACCCGCCAGATCGGGATCTCTAACTTCACCATCGGGCTGATGCAGCAGGCCATTGACGCTGTAGGCGCAGAAAATATTGCGACTAACCAGATCGAGTTGTCTCCTTATCTGCAGAACCGCAAAGTAGTGCAATGGGCGAAAGATCGCGGTATCCCTATCACCTCTTATATGACATTGGCTTATGGCAAGGCGTTAAAGGACGAAGTGATTGCTGCCATTGCGAAGAAGCATGACGCGACTCCAGCTCAGGTTATTCTTTCCTGGGCGATGGCGCTGGGTTACGCGGTGATCCCCTCATCAACGAAGCGTGAAAATCTGCAAAGTAACCTGAAAGCGCAGGCGTTGAAGCTGGATAATGAGGATATGGCAGCCATTGCTAAGCTGGACTGCAATGACCGCCTGGTCAGCCCGGAAGGACTGGCACCTGAATGGGATTAACGTCTGCTACAGCCCCTTATAAAGGGGCTGTTTCACATGCTCACTCAGAAAGTCGATAAATGCCCGAATGCGTGTGCTCACGGCCCGGTCGCTGTAGTAGACCGCGCTGAAGGGCATCTCCACCGGTAGCAGTTTATCCGCCAGCAGTTCGATAAATCTCCCCTCAGCAATCTCCTGATTAATCATATAGTCAGAGAGACAGGCAATCCCATTTCCGTTCAGGCAGAGCTGCTTCAGCGTCTCCCCGCTGTTTGACGTCATTCCCGGCTTAATGTCATAGAGCTGTCCATCACTTTGCGCTACGGGCCAGCGGTTCAGGCTGGCAGTTTCCGAAAACCCCAGACAGATATGATCCTTAAGATCCTCAACGCAGCCGGGCAGACCGTACTGTTTAAGGTAGTCGGGAGAGGCGATCAGTTTGCGAAAACTGGTAAAAAGCGGCCTTGCCCGCAGGCTGGAGTCTGTCAGTGTCCCTGCCCGAATAGCCACATCCACCTTGCGTTCTATCAGGTTGATGAATGTTTCTGAAGAAACCAGCGACAGCGTCATTTCCGGATAGCGCTCGCGGAACGGTTTGATGAGCGGCATCAACAGATGGAGCATCACTGGAGTGGCGGCATCAATACGCAGCAGCCCACGCGGTGTCTGGCGCGTCTCCATCAGTTCATTTTCTGCGGCAGCCATCTCCTGCAAAATCTGCTGTACGCGGCGGAAATAGCGTTCACCTTCTTCCGTCAGGCTCAGCTGCCGGGTAGTGCGGTTCAGCAGGCTAACACCTAACTTCATCTCCAGCTTTTTTACGGCACGGCTGACGGCTGAATTCGCCAGATCCAGCTGCTCGGCTGCCCGGCTGAAGCTGCCGCTTTCCACAACGGCGACGAAGATCGCCAGTTCTTCTGATGTGGCCTTCATTGTTGCTCCTGAGGCAAAATTCTATTGAGATTTTGCATATTTTTGTTATTTAACCATCCCGCCATACTACATGTCATCAAAAGACATCTGTTATGGAGTAAATTATGCCACTCGCGCTTCTTGCACTGACAATCAGTGCGTTCGCTATCGGTACCACTGAGTTTGTGATAGTTGGACTGGTGCCCACTATTGCTGAACAACTTTCAATTTCGCTGCCCTCTGCCGGGCTGCTGGTCTCTATCTATGCGCTTGGCGTTGCTGTTGGTGCTCCCGTACTAACAGCACTGACCGGCAAGCTTCCGCGCAAGCAGTTGCTTATTGGCCTGATGGTCCTGTTCACCGCCGGTAACCTGCTCGCATGGCTTTCCCCAAACTATGAGACGCTGGTTGTTGCGCGCCTGTTGACCGGTCTGGCACACGGCGTGTTCTTCTCTATTGGTTCCACTATTGCCACTAGCCTGGTAGCAAAAGAAAAAGCGGCATCCGCCATCGCCATCATGTTTGGCGGGCTGACCGTTGCGCTGGTGACCGGTGTTCCTTTGGGCACATTTATTGGCCAGCATTTTGGCTGGCGTGAAACCTTCCTCGCGGTTTCTGCTATCGGTATCATTGCGCTGATCGCCAGCGTAATCCTGATTCCGAATAACATTCCTACCCGTGCCGTTGCGAGCGTCAAAGAGCAGATCAAAGTGCTGACTCAACCTCGTTTGCTGATCATCTATGCAATTACCGCGTTGGGCTATGGCGGCGTGTTTACCGCATTTACCTTCCTGGCGCCGATGATGCAGGATCTTGCGGGATACTCTCCGTCCGCTGTCAGCTGGATCCTCCTGGGTTATGGAGTGTCCGTGGCTATCGGGAATATCTGGGGCGGCAGGCTTGCCGATCGCCACGGCGCGGTACCGGCTTTGAAGTTTATTTTTGCTGCGCTGGCCGCTCTGCTGCTGGTCTTCCAGTTCACCGCGACATCGCACATTGCCGCTTTGCTCACCGTTCTGGTCATGGGCGTGTTCGCTTTCGGGAACGTGCCGGGCCTGCAGGTTTATATTGTGCAGAAGGCAGAGGAATACACGCCTAACGCAGTGGACGTGGCTTCCGGTCTGAACATTGCCGCCTTCAACGTAGGGATTGCATTAGGTTCAATCATTGGCGGCCAGACGGTGCAATGCATCGGCCTTGCGCAGACCCCATGGATTGGCGCAGTGATTGTCGTCGGGGCGCTATTGTTGATTGCTCTCAGTGGTCGTCTCGATAAACGTACGGTGGCTGTCAGCGGCTAAAAGATTGAGGCAGAGCGTGCGCACTTTGTTACGCTCTGATTCATTAATGGTTTGAATTGTTCATTGAAACTCTGCGCTAAAGTCCCTATAACTGAAAGACCGCCCCGTGGATCAGGGGCTTCCAGGTTACAGAGGTCATCAGTTAAACGTGCGCAAAAATACCTATGCCATGCGATATGTCGCCGGTCAGCCAGCAGAACGAATTCTGCCGCCTGGCTCGTTTGCGAGCATAGGTCAGGCTTTGCCACCTGGTGAGCCACTACCTTCAACGGAAGGCGTGTTACGCGTTCTGGTCTGGAATATCTTCAAGCAGCAGCGAGCCGAATGGCTTTCGGTGCTGCAAAACTTTGGCAAAGACGCGCATCTTGTCCTGCTGCAGGAAGCGCAGACCACGCCGGAGCTGGTAAGATTCGCAACCACTAACTATCTGGCAGCCGACCAGGTGCCCGCTTTCGTTCTGCCACAGCATCCTTCTGGGGTTATGACACTCTCTGCCGCGCATCCAGTATATTGTTGCCCGTTACGCGAGCGCGAACCTATTCTTCGCCTCTCTAAATCTGCCCTGGTGACGGTCTATCCCCTGCCGGATGGGCGTTTGCTGATGGTTGTAAATATTCATGCTGTGAATTTCAGCCTGGGCGTGGATGTTTACAGCAAGCAGCTTGGGCCGATTGGCGATCAGATTGGTCATCACAACGGCCCGGTGATCATGGCCGGTGATTTCAATGCCTGGAGCCGCCCGCGCATGAACGCGTTGTATCGCTTCGCAAGGGAAATGACCCTGCGCGAGGTGCGTTTTACGGACGATCACCGGCGTAAGGCTTTTGGCCGCCCGCTGGATTTTGTGTTTTATCGCGGATTTAACGTTGCAGAAGCCTCTGTGCTGGTTACGCGTGCTTCCGACCACAACCCTCTACTAGTTGAATTTCGTCCCGGCAAACCTGAGCTGAAGTAAGGTTAGTCAGGTCTGCCGTTGGGCAGACCCGTGTGCTGCCCTTTCTCTCACTTAAAACGCAAGGACATTACTATGGCAACACAATCCCACCACGACAACGTTGATCGACAGTTTGGTTCTCAGGCCAGCGCCTATCTAACGAGCGCCGTACACGCCTCCGGGCGCGATTTAGAGCGCCTCAGCGAGCGCCTGACGGCATTTCCTCATGCGAAGCTGCTGGATATGGGCTGTGGGGCAGGGCACGCCAGTTTTACCGCCGCCGCGAAGGTGAAGGAAGTGGTGGCTTACGATCTTTCCGAAGGGATGCTGACGGTGGTGAACGATGCGGCGCAGACGCGTGGCATTACCAATATCTCCACCCAACAGGGCTACGCTGAAATCCTGCCGTTTGAGGATAGTACCTTTGACGTGGTGATCAGCCGCTACTCAGCTCACCATTGGCACGACGTGGGTAAAGCGCTGCGTGAGGTTAAGCGTGTGCTTAAACCCGGCGGTACGGCGATCTTTATGGATGTGATGTCCCCCGGCCACCCGGTGCTGGATATATGGCTGCAAACGGTAGAAGCATTGCGCGATACTTCGCACGTTTATAACTATTCCAGCGGTGAATGGCTGAGCTTGTTTAACGAGGCCGGCCTGAGCACGCAAAACCTACTGTGCGATCGACTGAACCTGGAATTTTCGAGCTGGATCGCGAGAATGAGAACCCCGCAGGTGCTGGCCGACGCAATCCGTGCCTATCAAAAAAGCGCCTCTGATGAAGTTCAGCGCTATTTTGAGCTTCAGGAGGACGGATCTTTTGTGAGTGATATAGTCATGCTGGAAGCAAAGAAGGTCTAATCAGCACGGGCCACAGGCAATAAAAAGGCACCTCGTAAGGTGCCTTTTCTGTAAGTAACTATCAGGTATCAGGTGTCGCATTGTTGCTGACAAACAGCGTTAGCTGGTCGCCAGGCTTCAGGTTGTCGGTATCATCGTTCCAGCGCAGAACATCTTTGATGTTCACACCGTGACGCTTCGCAATACTCGACAGGGAATCACCCTTACGCACTTTATAAGTAATGCTGTCATTATCAGCTAAACGCTGGCTGCCATTTTTGACGCTCAGCGTTTGGCCAACTTTAATGTTCGCACCCCGGATACCGTTCCAGCTTTTCAAATCTTTCGTGCTGACGCCTAAGCGTGAAGCGATGCTCGACAGCGTATCCCCTGAGCGCACTTTGTAAGATTTGTTGCTTCCTGCATTCATGCGATTGTCGGCGACCAGCGTCGGCTGGACGGCGGCAATCTCACCGGAAGCCAGAGAAGCTTTAAGTTGATCCGCATGCTTCTTTGGCACCATCACATAACGCTGATTTTTGCCAACGGTTGAGGTTTTTACCCCGGCGTTGAACGCTTTCAGCGTCGTGAGTGAAATACCGGCCATTTCGGCGACTTGCTTCAGCTGTACCGGATTACTCACCTCAACCCGAGCCAGTGCACGGCTTTCGTCTGTTGTTGGTAAACGTACCCCATACTTCTGGTTATTCTTGAGAATTTCGCTCAGGGCCAGCATTTTAGGGACGTAGACTTTGGTTTCACGCGGCAGCGAAAGTGACCAGAAGTCCGTTGGTTTCCCACGGGCCTTGTTCGCTTTGATTGCGTTCATCACGCGGCCTTCACCGCTATTGTACGCCGCTACGGTGAGTAACCAGTCACCATCAAACATTTTGTTCAGACGCTGCATCATATTCAGCGCAGCAGTGGTGGAAGCCACTACGTCACGGCGTGCATCGTACGCTTTGGTCTGCTTCAGACCATAATTGCGCCCCGTACTTGGAATAATCTGCCAAATGCCTGCGGCATTTGCGCCAGACGTCGCGTGGGGGTCAAAAGCGCTCTCCACTATGGGTAGCAGTACCAGTTCCATCGGCATGTTACGTTTCTTAACTTGCCCGGCAATCCAGTACATATACGGCTCTGCCCGTAATGTTACATCGTGGAGATAGCTCTTATTTCTCAGGTAATTCTGTTTCTGTTCGCGGATCCGGCTGTTTTCCGGTATCCCCATCTTTTGCTCGTCGCCGATGAAGTCCCACAGGTTCTGATCTTGCGCGAGGAATGTCCCATCGTCCATCCATCGCGTCGAGTTCGCCCGACCAGTGTACTTTCCTGCTTCACCTTGACCAGCTGCAGACAGACTCTGTGCATGCTGTTGGATGTTGGCGTCATGCCTTGACGCCTGGCACCCCACAAGCAGGACAGTGGCGAGTAATATCGCTTTTGCCTTCATGTGTGTGTCAATGGTTGCTTAAAAGACGAGCAAGAATACATTTGCCAGTCCAACAACACAACCAGAATATTCAGAAGCTATCTTTCTTTGCCCTTAACCATGCGAATATCTGCTCTGGTTGTTGCAAGTTTGTTTCTGTTTTAATTACTCCTTTTAAATCATTATCTTCCGTTCTGAGAAAAAGATTAATTTCGCGCTCGATTTGCAGCGTGGTCGGCAATGTAGCTTGGTTTTTTGCGCGTAACTCTTTCACTTTTCGATAATATCGGATTAATACCTGGTCCTCGGGTAAAATACTTAAGGCAAACTTGATGTTTGATTCGGTGTACTCGTGTGCACAACAAATTAACGTTTCTGCCGGTAGTTTATTAAGCTTATGAAAAGATTGGTGCATCTGCTCTGGCGTGCCTTCAAAAAGCCGTCCACAGCCGCCTGAAAACATCGTGTCGCCGCAGAAAAGATAAGGAAAACTGAAATAGCACAAATGGCCCAAAGTGTGACCGGGTGTAGCAATAACACTAAATTCATACTCTAAAATATTGACCTTATCTCCCTCCCGTACTACCCGGTTCGTTCCCTTATTTTGTGTCTCTTCAGGCCCGTAAACCACAAGGCCTGGAAAGGTTTGCAGCAGTTCTTTTACGCCGCCAACATGGTCGTGATGATGGTGCGTAAGCAAAATGGCTTCTGGCTGCCAGTTGTTTTTCGCCATCGCGTTTAACACAGGTGCGGCTTCACCGGGATCGACGATAATGCATTTACCCGCCTCGTTGTTCAGAACCCAGATGTAGTTGTCCTGGAACGCGGGAATACTGTTAAGATTCATAATTCAACCTCTCGGCGACAGAAAAAGGATGGTAGCGATGAAACCGGCAAGGATACCTGAAAATTTCACTTCACCGCATCACTGGGGCCAGTTGCCCTGGGGGGAATTCTACCGGGACGGACTTGAAAAGCAGCTGCAGCCCTGGCTTGCAAAAATGTTTGGTTTTCACCTACTCAAGATAGGCAATCTCAGCGCGGAAATCGACACCAGCGGCTGCGCCATTTCCCATCAGGTAAACGTTGCCCAACAGGGAGCACTCTTGCAGGTTAAAGCCGAACCGCTGCATTTGCCCTTCGCGTCGAAATCGGTGGACGCATGCCTGCTGGCCCACACGCTGCCATGGTGCCAGGATCCGCACGGCTTACTGCGCGAGGCGGACAGGGTGCTGATTGATGACGGCTGGCTAATCATCAGCAGTTTTAACCCCGTCAGCGTGCTGGGCGCGGGCAAAGCGATTCCGTTTCTGCGCAAGCGTAGCCCCTACAACAGCCGCATGTTTACGCCAATGCGCCAGTTTGACTGGCTTTCCCTGCTGAATTTTGAAGTGATGCACCAGCGTAGCTTTCAGGTTCTGCCGTGGCACAAGCAGGGCGGGAAAATGCTCAGCACGCATCTGCCCGCATTAGGCTGTATGCATGTCATTGTGGCGCGTAAGCGAACGCTACCGCTTACGTTAAACCCGATGAAAAACCGTAAAGCTAAGGCGCAAATACGTTCAGCGGTAGGCGCCACAAGACAGTACAGGACGGCGGCTAAGCCTTTGCATCCGGCAGATAGCCAACATCCTCAAGAGTTGGATTAGAGGCCGCTTCGCGGGCCAGCTCGTCGCAGCGTTCGTTCTCCGGGTGACCTGCGTGGCCTTTAACCCACTCCCAGCTAATGGTATGTTTGCCCAGCGCAGCGTCCAGACGCTGCCATAGATCGACGTTCTTCACCGGCTTTTTATCAGCTGTTTTCCAGCCGCGCTTCTTCCAGTTGTGGATCCATTGGGTGATCCCCTGGCGCACATACTGGCTGTCGGTACTTAGTACGATATCGCAAGGCTCGATTAACGCCTCCAGCGCGACAATGGCCGCCATCATCTCCATCCGGTTATTGGTGGTTAAGCGATAGCCAACGCTAAAAATCTTTTCATGCTGCTTGTACCGTAAAATGGCACCGTATCCACCCGGTCCCGGGTTGCCGAGGCAGGACCCGTCGGTGAAAATTTCTACCTGTTTCCGCATCTCTGGTAGACTTCCTGTGAGTAAAAATCCAAGTCTGACATAAACGAGCGCTATGAGCACAGCAATTACACGACAGATCGTCCTTGATACAGAAACCACCGGTATGAACCAGATCGGTGCTCACTACGAAGGGCATCGCATTATTGAGATTGGTGCGGTGGAGGTGATTAACCGCCGCCTGACCGGCAATAACTTCCACGTGTACCTGAAGCCTGACCGGCTGGTGGACCCGGAAGCGTTTGGCGTGCACGGCATCGCCGACGAGTTTCTCGCGGACAAGCCGACGTTCGATCAGGTCGCGGATTCGTTTCTGGACTACATCCGTGGCGCCGAGCTCGTTATTCATAACGCCTCGTTCGATATCGGCTTTATGGATTATGAATTCAGCAAGCTGAAGCGCGATATCCCGAAAACCGGCACCTTCTGCAAAGTCACCGACAGCCTGGCGCTGGCGCGTAAAATGTTCCCCGGCAAGCGCAACAGCCTCGACGCGCTCTGCTCCCGCTATGAAATAGACAACAGTAAACGAACGCTGCACGGCGCACTGCTCGATGCCCAGATCCTTTCCGACGTCTATCTGATGATGACCGGCGGCCAGACGTCGCTGAAGTTTTCCATGGAAGGGGATATTAAGCAGAAAGAAGGTGGCAATGGCATTCAGCGCGTGGTGCGCGGTGCGGCAGGTTTACGGGTGATTCAGGCCAGTGACGAAGAAGTGGCGGCCCATGAATCGCGTCTGGATCTGGTGATGAAAAAAGGTGGCAGCTGCCTGTGGCGCGCTGAAAGCTGAGTAAATGACTTAAAAATCATCATTCAGATTGTTTTTGCGGCAAACGATGCACTTTCTTGTAAAAACCGTTGACGCCCGCAGGACCAGTCCGTAATATCCGCTTCGTTCCCGACGGGGGACAATGCGGAGCGGTAGTTCAGTCGGTTAGAATACCTGCCTGTCACGCAGGGGGTCGCGGGTTCGAGTCCCGTCCGTTCCGCCACTATTCGAGGCCATGCTATTGATTAGCATGGCCTTTTTTATGCTTGTTTTTTTTCGGTATGCCATCCAGTATGCCATTGCCGTCCGGCTTGCACTGGCTCACCTGAGATAGCTTCGGACAACTCACTCACCTCTCATCTCGCTGGCAGTGCTCCCGGATAGTGTCGGGCGATGATGTTGTTCAGCTTATCAATCAACTCAGGTCGCTTGAATACGATGTGTGCAGTTCCCTTCTGAAAATACTTAATCACAAACATCTCATCCTCGTAACGGTTACTGTGCCTGTTCTCATGGATATGATCGCTGAGACGACGGGTAACGTCAGCGCGGTTGTAGGGAACCGGTTTGCCATCAAGAAGCATCAGCATACGCTCAAGGTCAGCTAACCGGTCACGCTGCCAGCCCCAGTTAAGCCCAAATCCCCACCGATCGAACTTGACTAGTCCGGTAACGATAATTTTCGCCCCAAACTTGCAGGGGAATTTGTCTTAAAATTCCAGCTTAAACCTTTGAACACATTTATCACTCCGCGCTCAAACACCTCGCCCTTGTTCAGATGCAGTTGCTCAAACGTGCTGAGAATATTCTCTTCGCTGACGGCAGGAATGTCATCCTTTTCCAGACTGTTGTACCACTGGTCACGAGCCTGAGCATCCATGAGCGAAATCATGCCCGACTTCTTCATCAGGTCTCGCCATATGCTGCGATCGAGATTACGGGTAATAGCTTTCATCGCCGCTTCTGGTTTCTCCATCAACCAGCAGCCGCAACGGAAATCCTGCTTCATAGCCCAGTCCAGCGCGGTTTTTCCTCCGATACTGCGGGTCAGCATCGAAACATCGTCCAGTTGTTGCATGAGCACTTCAATCTGCGCCAGCGCGGCATTACGTCCCGTGACAATACGCTCAATGCTGGTGGAGCAAATCACGTCGGTGTGGCCGGTTAATACTTCGGGTTTGGTGAGAGTAAGCTCTGACATTATTTCGTTCCTTATATAAAGCAAAGCGCCAGCCGGTGAGGGCTGGCGATTATGAGTAAGTGATGAGTACTGTTCGGTGGTTAATCTGTACTGGTCTGTCGCAGAAGTTGAAGATGACGGAGATCGCGAACGTCCTGACGCGCACGTTCAATCCAGGGCAACAGCACTGCTGAATCGGTGTTGTCTTCGTCGTTGTCGAAAATAATCATGTTCCCACAATCGATGTTGTCCTGCAGCCAGTCAATCAGAACGTTGAGAGCTCTTCGGTGGTTAATTTCTCCATGAGAATATCCTGTGCTTATTGGTGAGAAGATTTACCAGTCGAAAATGTCAAATCCCGGCAGCACTTCGCCAAAGGCATCCAGATGAACAATGCCAACGGCGTAGCGACGGATAAGCGTCACTACTAACCGACGGCAGGCTTTCGACAGACCGAGACGTTTGAGGCGTAAGACCGGAAATGACCAGGCACCCAGGTGGAGCAGATAACCCGACCCGGTGTAACTAATCCATTCCGACTCACCAAAGTCTTCATTCTGGTGTGAAAGAGTAAACAGCAGAGCGTTGTCTTTCTCCGTAATATGCGCGGTACTGCACTGGATGCCATTAACGCGGGCGACGGGTGGAAGCGGATCTTCAACGACCAGCTTTCCGGGGGAGTCAGCAACGCGAAGGGAATAACCGTTATCACAGACCACATCGATCAGCGCAGCCAGTTCAATGCCGTCAATATCCACAGCGATCCGGCCCGCATTCAGGGCCAGAACGTTGATGGCGTCGGCTTCTACCGTCAGGGATAACTTCATCGATGCCCCCCACGGTATTTACCGGTGGTGATGTCGGTCACCGTTCTGTAATCGTTGCGAGTCATCAACCCGGTGGCTTTGCGGGCGCGGAGAATATCGATACTGGTGAGACGCGGCAACTGTGTTTCTGTACTGAAACCGTGACGATCGATGCGCACCAGATCGTACTTCTCCACAATAAAATTCACGGCGTCGCACAGTGATATACCGGCGTCGATATGCTCCTGAATCACACCGTCGTTGCCAAACGGCGTGTCGTTAAGCGTCAGACCGTAGTGACGATCCAACAGGTGGCTCAGAAGCCGTTGCCAGATCTCCACCGGTGACGGGCGTGATGTAGCCTCCTGCGTTGAGGATAGTGGTTGGGTTTGCATAGTGGGATCTCTTTGTTGATGGGTAAAACGAGGGTAAGTAGTAAGAAGCTTTACGCGGTTGCCGCTGGTGTCGGATAAATCGCCAGGTATACGTAACCATGCGAGCCGAGGGAGTCGGCCTCGCAGGTCAGCCCTTTTGCATAGAGCGTGACACAGTGCTGATGGCGGGGAGTGAGTTCACCGCTGGTGAGCATCAGTTCAAGCTGTTTGAGCAGCAGTGGAAATGCCTGGTCGAGATGCCGTAAATCCGCGTCGCTGAACTGTCCGGTGATGCTGGTCCGGTCAGCGAGATAATGCAGACAGTTGCCCGCCTGCACCAGCCGTGCGCCAAAACAGGGCGTGATACTGCGTTTAAGCCCCCACCAGGGTTCAGTGATATCGTGGTTTACTATCGGTGTTTTATTCGACAATTTTAACCTTCCTTAAACGTGTGTTAATTCAGCGTGACGCTGCGTAATACGACATAGTGGCCGTTGCGGTTCTGACGGCGTTCAGCGAAGACCGCGAGCACACCGCTGATATCCTGAACCTCCTGCCCGGCGTAGTGGCAGATGCTGCCAGACCATTTGTATTTACCCGTGCAGAAGGGAAACAACCGGGACTGCGGATGCTGGCGGTATATCGCCATAGCCTGACGTTTACTGATAATTTTCATTGGGTTATTCTCCTGTTGTGCTACAGCCAGCCACGATCTGCAAACGAGGTGATCTCCATGCCACCGACCACCAGGTGGTCCAGCAGGCGGATATCAACCAGGTCCAGCGCCTGCTGAATACGCGTAGTGACCTGACGGTCTGCCTTGCTGGGTTCAGCCTCCCCGGAGGGATGGCTATGGGCGACAATGACAGCGGCGCAGTTATGCTTCAGACCGGCCTTCACCACTTCGCGGGGATGGACCTGCGTATGGTTGATGGTGCCGGTAAATAGCGTTTCGTGGGCTATCAGGCGATGCTGGTTATCGAGAAAGAGCGCGGTAAACTCTTCCCGCTCCAGTGACGCGAGCTGCAGGCGTAGCCAGTCGCGGACGGCATGGCTGGAAGTAAATGACGCCCCGGTTTCACGTAGCTGGCACTCCAACAGAGATAAGGCTTTCCTGACTGTCTGCAGGTCGGCAGGGGCTAATTCACGGGCAAACAACGGTAACTGTTGCTCCATAGCGGCTGACCTCAGTCGATGATGTGCATGATGGCGTTGCATTCCGCGTGGTTGAGCGCGTAGTCCCGCAGGCGGTAGTAGTGCTCCGTCATGGCGTCGCATTCGGTACGGCAGGCATGGTGGCTGTAAGCCATCAGACAGACCGCAATCCCTGCAGCTTCAGCACTCATGTCACCGCCGTTGCCGTTCATCGTGTTAAACAGCGACCAGAGTTCATCGTTCTCCACTTCCGGGGCCATAAACGCACCGCCGTTGCTCAGCGTGTAAAAATTCCAGATGCCGCCGTTGTAGTCCGTGCTGAAGCGGTCCATCCACGCGAAGATGGTCGGCTCAAGGATTATCCACTGCGGAATGCTGCCAAAGTGCTGCGGCCAGAAGCTGATGCGGTTCTCATCGGTTACCGGTATAGCGATAATCTGATGCTGAGCCGCAGCAAGAGCATCTGCTGCGGGTGTGAACAGTGGCAGAGTGTTATCGGTCATGTTGTTTTTCCTCTTTCATTCATTGTGTTGGGGATACTGGTTCAATCGGAGTGACGGACAGGACTGCGCATAGCCGTCTTCATCACAGTGTGAGGGCCAGTGGCCGTCAGCGAGACTTAACCGGCAGAAACTGAGTTCACCGGGACGATAAAGAAGGTGTGAGCATAGGCGCACAGGTCGTCATCGGAGATGGAGCGGCTGCCGGGGTTGTTCTCCAGGGGGCAGGATAAATGGCGATCGGGTGGGCGTTATCAGGCAGCGGTGGCATCAGCTCAGAGCCTGCTGCAGTTTTTCTGCCATCACCCAGAGTGCCCGGTTGAGCTTAACGTCGCCGTCGATGCCTTTCACCGCGCGGGTATGGCTGCGTTTGCCTTTGGCAGTACGTCCAGGCAGCCCCCCTTTGAGCAGGTTCTCCTGGCACCGATTAAAAACTGACCACAGGTCATCCTGACGGTCTTCATAGCGGCGGGGTGTCAGTATCTGCGCTTCCGTCACCGGCTGGTGCTCTTCCCCGAAGCGGTACGTCAGCGCGGCTCTGGCAAAAGCCTGTTGTGCCGGTGGCGGGAGTAAAAGCGACTGCATCGCATCACGCTTCTCTTCCACCCGGTCGAACACACCGAGGACTTCGTAAGCGCCTTCAATCACTTTCTCCACGACATTTCCCCGGTGTGGCACTCGCACCTCGCCAAATGACTGCCCGCAGACGAGACCGTTGGTACAGATGGCACGGAAATACCCCGGCAACATCTGGTAACTGGACGAACCGTCATGCGAATTGAGCAGGATAATTTCCGGCACCTGCTGACCGGTTATCTGCCCGGAGCGACGCAGGCGCAGCATATGTTTCGTATGCTCACGGCGGCTCTGGTCCCTGACGCGGGTCTGGCAGGCAAAGAACGGCTGGAATCCTTCACGCTGCAGGTTCTCCAGCAGGGTAATGGTCGGTATGTAGCTGTAATGGTCTGAACGGGACACGTGCTTACCTTCCCCGAAGACGCTGGGAACAACCTGCATTAATTCTTCATGGGTTAAGGGGCGGTCGCGGCGGATCTGATTGATACGGCCAAAGCGGCTGGCGAGTCGCATGGATAACTCCTTATTCTCTCGATAAAAATACGAAAGGCCACACTTCCCGAAGGAGGTGTGGCCTAGCTCTGTTTATAACATCGTTGCGGGTGGTATGCTGAAGGTAACGGTAGTATGTATTACGTTGTGGCTCTGCGAATGCCATCGCTGGTGAGATAGCGGTTCAGCCAGTAACCCGCCTCCGGCTCAAAGTTCCTGGCCCGCCAGTGCATCCTGCCGTCGGTATCCCGGACCACCAGGCGAAAATGTGTGTTCTGGTCATCCTCTGTAGCAACGTTGGTGTATTGTGACGCCACAGCCGCTGACTGCTGGCGGGTAAACGGACCATCAGGCAGTACAGTAAGTTCTGGCATACAGATTGTTTCCTTAATAACAAAAAGCCCCTGTTGCATAAGCGACAGGGGCTGGAACAGCCGGGTAATGATGGCATCAGGATGCCTTACCTCCGGCAGCCGACACCGGTAGTGGACGATAATACTGCGGGTCAAACACGGACAGCGGCAGGTCAGTCTGATAACCCTCAGAGGCTTCCGTCGCCTTCATGATTTCGACGGAACTGACGTTTTCCACACATTCATGTTCCAGTGAGGCATCCTGAGTTCGGGAGGCATCGCTGTCGCCAAACGGCTCAACGCCCATCTCCCCCACAGCCAGTATATTACCCTGTTTGTCTTTCAGGCGCAGGGAAAGGGTCAGTGGCCCGAAGCCTTCCCCGCTGCCGCCGTTGTCAAGGCGGAACCGGTAAACACAGATATTACCAGGCACCCACACAGTGTCCGTATTGCGGATACTGATATAACGTTGCTCTTCTGCATGAGCGGGTGTCAGCAGACACAGACTCAGGGTCGCAGCGGAAATAACACTTTTCAGCATGTTGTTCATTGATATTGTTCCTTGATTTAACTTGCCTGCTCATCCGGGCCGGACAGCGCTGATGCCGGTTATCCTGCGCCCAGGACTGTCACTGTCAGCGTGACCAGCCAGACCCAGAAGTAAGCCGGTTTTTGTCCGAGGGCTTTTGCCCGACGCCACAGATAAAACGGAACCAGCCAGGCCAGCCAGCCAAAGGCGGCGGTATCAACGCCGGATTTACGGAGCCGTCGTTCATCCAGATACCCCAGCGCAATATTCAGTATCAGTGTGATAAACCAGTATTGCCCCTCCGTCACGGCGGCATACGCCTCTTCAAATTCCATTCCGCTCAGCCCGGCCGTCCACATCTCCAGGGCATACCCAATCAGGGGCGCAAAGGCCAGCGTCCAGACCACGCTTCCGGGGATACGATTGCCGGGCAGCGCGGGGGGAACCGCACATTGTTTCAGGACATCTGCCAGCGGCGTGGCTGACAGCGGCTGCCATTCCGTCATGCCCTGTTGCCATACCAGCGTTGAGGCATTCAGCTCCCCGCGCTGAATACGTTCGGTTATGTCGGCTTCGGTCACATTGTCGTGACGCACGCCATTTTTCTCATAATGCCAGTTCATTCTTTTCCTTTATTTTTAATGTGTTAAATGAATACGGGAAGCTTCTCCCTGAGGCGGGGAGTTCACTCTTCAATGTATTCGAAAGAACCGACTGGCTTGCCGTTGTAGTACATCACGACGTCGGCCAGTGATTTCCTGTTCTGTGGTTTGACAAAACCTGCACTGAATGCCTTGCTGCAGTACTGCTCCAGGGACATTTTCGCCGTCGGGACCAACTCCATGGCGTCACCATTAGAACGGTCAACCACACCCCAGATACCGTTGGGGCATTTCCAGTCGGTGGGGACCATTCTGACAATGGCAACGCGCCCATTTTCCGATTGCGAAACCACTTCACACATCTTTCTCACCAGTTTGTACTGGTTACACCAGAAGGGTTTGTTGTGTTTTACATCGCGGGTGTAGGCCGGAATGCCGCCTTTGATGGCACCCTGAAAACCGCCATCAGCATGGGCCGGTGTCAGCAAATACAGACTCAGGACTGCAGCAGAGATAACACCTTTCAGCTTCTTCATGGATGGTTCTCCTGGTTATCCGGCAGCAAGAGTTTCCCCATTTCCTTGCCATCGTGCGAATACACCACCGATTTCTCACCCGTGTAGCTGTCGGTCTCGATCCGGAAGCTCAGAGTAATATTGTCCGCGAGACACAGGGCGGCTATCAGCGGCTGCACAGTTTTCTGCTGCATATCAGCAATGTAGTAATAACTGCCGGACTCACAGCCTTCCGGCGACTGGCGGGTTTTCATTACCGTGTATAGCGGTGTGCCGAAGGCATCCTTTTTTACCCATTCCTGCTCGATATCGGATTTATGCGCCACCACGTCGCTGAAGGGCGGCGGAGTCAGGTCCTTAAATCGGGCAATCGTCTTCACGCCTGCATCTTCCTTGCTGTCGCAGCCGGAGAGCAGCAGAGTGCCGATGACCACCAGAGAGGTCGTCAGACGTGTAGTAAATATATTCATGTTAAAAACTCCCTGTTATGGTTGTTTTCAGCGGGTCAGCAGTTGCCGGTACGACGGCATAATTCCGCCAGGCTCTGTTTCGCTACCCACTGTTGCAACTCTCGATCTTTTTCAGAACGCTTAGCTGCCAGTGCAGCCTGCTGCTGTTTGTCAATACAATTATCCTTCACCATCATCACGACTTCCGGCGTGAGTTGTTTTCTAAGCTCAGCAGCTTTCGCATCTACGTCTTCAACAGGTGGGTCCTGATAGAGAAGACGATCTTCAACAATCGTCCAGTAGTTTGCCATTCGGTCATCTACAATGGCGAAATAACAGCCACTCCCGTCATCAGTTCCCCGATAAACTACCTGAAGATGTAACGGATACTCGTCGCGAGGTTTTATATCGATGTATTTGACAGTTTTAGCTTTCTTGTCTGCCAGATAAAGCGAACTACCGCCTCTGCTACGAAGCAGAAAGTGATTCGTCCAGGGATAATTATCAAGAACGACCGCCTGGTATAACTCGTTATGCATGCGGTTATCATCGTATCCATCAGCGGATTTCCAGCCATCAGCCTGCATGTACTGCCAGGCCTTAACTGAACCCACGATATTTTCTGCGATGGCCGGGGTCACAGAGGTAATGCAGAGGCTGGCGGCCAGCGCCGCCGAGGTGAGTAATTTCATGCCTGTTCCTTATGGGTAAGCTGCCCGTAACTGCCGTCAGCGAGTAGTGAATGAAAAACATGAAAATGAGGTAACGCCTGTAAAAAATCCGGGTGTGACAGAATGCGGGTGAAATGTCCGTCTGGTGTGAAGGTTTCCGCGTGAAACGTCACGGAGTGAACTGTGTGCAGTGCAAAAACGGTTATCCGGGCAAGGTGTTCCCCCACCAGAAACCACCCACCGGCGCTGAAAATCAGTCGGTAGGGGGCAAGGTTGTCGCAACGGCATCCGTCAGCCAGCAGGGTTACCTTCCTGTTTTCTGATACCGCCCTGACCAGTCGTGTGAAGATGCCTGGGCGGGAAGACGTTACGGATGCCCCCGGATGCCAGATAAGACATGGCGAGGAGTCCTTGCTGCTCAGCAATGAATTGACCAGATGGTGGTCCATATCAGGAAACAACGCGCCAGTGCCTGACTGACGGGCAAACTGCATTGCGGCCTCCTCCCGAATCTCCTGACGGCCTCCGGTCAGCAGACGGCAGCAGCCATCCTGATATTCGAGGTCGAGATAAATCAGACGCTCGCGGAAATCACGATGTAGGGTACGCTCCGAGACGCCAAACTCAGCGGCCAGTTTGCGCATATTCAGCGTTTCACCCGCGAGCAGACGGCTGATAATCAGAGAAAGCCGGACAGACAGGCGGTCATAACGACGCTCAGCCTGAGACATGTATTATCTCCGTGTTGGGTAATTGATTAATAAAGAAGGTATTACTGTAAAGGATGGGACTGACAGGTTGTGTCCGTCATACGTAGCGAAACGCCTGGTGCAAGAAGACTGTGTGGATGCAACGTCGGCAGTGGTGACGCGCTTATGACTGGTGGTATCTTTTTCTGGTTAAGACAGGTTATGTCTGCCTGAAAATAATCATCTATCAGGCTGCGAATAAACAGAGTCATCCACTACCATCCTGACGACCTTTTACTCATTCAGAAGAAAATCCAATCCCAGACAGCCCGCGCCACCGACACCACTACATCACGCACGGTACGAATCACCGCCTTCAGCGGGGCGGGCAGGAACGACGATGACTCAGCCGTATCGAACACCCGGCCTACCGCCTCACCGAAGCCGTCACGGGCCTGCGACTTTACCGGCTCCGTGCAGAGCCTCCCGTGCAGTTGTGTCGCCAGCGGGCTGGTGGCGCGGTCCGGAAGACAGCGCATCATGGTTGCCACCATCGCTTCCACGCCCCAGCCGGTCAACGCTGACACCACGCAGACCGGATGACGGGGAGTGAACATCGTGGTAATGGCGGCCTGTTTCGCCTTCAGGTTTTCCCGTTGCTGTGGTGAAGGTGTGCCGGTACGAGTATCCCATTCGTGGCTGGGTTCGATTTTGTCGGCCTGATTCAGCACGAACAGCACCTGCTGCTGGTAAGGTTGCATCACACCGTTCCAGAACTGCTCGTCCACCGACAGCGCACGGTCATCAGCTTTGATGACCCACAGCACCAGGTCAAGCTCTGGCAGCATACGCCGGTACAGGGCGCGGTATTCATGGTCCCGTTGTCCGTTCTCTCCCACGCCCGGTAAATCAACAATCACCAGACTGTGACGACCACTGCGCAGCCGGAAGCGCAGTATGTCGCGGGTGCAGGCGTTCACATCACTGACGGCGGAGACTTTCCCCCGAAAGAGTTCGTTACAGAGCGACGACTTACCGGCACCACTCTTGCCCATGATGCCAATCACCGGCTCGTAGTGGGTCAGATTCTGAATACGTTCAAGAATAAGCTGGCGAAGCGTATCGGGAAGCGACGCCAGCGGTTTTTCCAGGGCCTGAAGGCCATCAGTTTTATTCATACAGGGTTCTCAGCGTGAAAAACAAAAATTCCCGCGCTCCGGTCAGGGAGGCGGGGGATTCACGGAGATAATATCTATCTGAATTTATTTAGAATATAAGCAGGCTCATGTAACTGTAGCAGTGTCAACTTTACATCACAGCTCATGTTGGCTGGTGGTATTTTGCCAATAATAGACATTTACGCTTGGGTTTAGAGTAAGCGTTGTCTCAAAAACGTCTGGCTCTGAAACCACTATCCTGTAACTTAAGCCCCCACTTAATTTGCAGGTGGACACCTAATGCGCGCCAAAGAAAGACTTCCCCGAAAACGATATTCCCCTGAGTTTAAAATGGAACTGGTCAGGCTGGCACTTGAAAAAGAAGGAAGTGTTGCTGCGCTGGCCCGACAACATGATGTCAATGACAACCTGCTCTTTAAATGGATAAGGCTCTGGCAACGTGAAGGGCGGGTCTGCCACCCACGGAAAAACGCATCGTCGCTTCCTGCTCTCATACCCGTGCAATTTCGGGCAGAGCCATCTCCCCCAACGCCCGAACCGCCATCCTGTTCACCTCAGACTGCCTGTCACATAAAATGTCGGGGCGGAGATATAACACTGACTCATCCCTCAACTGAACTCATCACCACTGTCCTGCGCGAACTGATGCGAGGGACTGTATGATAAATCTTCCTGCAGGCACTAAAATCTGGCTGGTTGCCGGTATCACCGACATGCGCAACGGCTTCAACGGGCTGGCGGCAAAAGTGCAGACGGCACTGAAAGACGACCCGATGTCCGGCCAAGTCTTCATCTTTCGGGGCTGCAGTGGCAGTCAGGTAAAATTGCTGTGGTCTACCGGCGACAGGCTGTGTCTGCTGACCAAACGGCTGGAGCGTGGTCGCTTCGCCAGACCCGCACCCGTAAACCGTTCCCCGAATCACTCCCTCGTGACGAAAAACGGCTGTTGTCGGCGGCATCATGCTGCCCGGACTGTGGCGATTCACTGCGCTGGCTGGGTGAAGATACTGCTGAACAGCTGGAGCTGATGCGCAGCGCCTTCCGGGTTATCCGGACCGTGCGGGAAAAACACGCCTGTACAAAATGCGACGTTATCGTGCAGGCCCCCGCGCCTTCACGTCCCATCGAGCGGGGTATCGCCGGAGCGGGGCTGCTGGCCCGGGTACTGGGCTCAAAGTATGCAGAGCATACCCCGCTGTACCGCCAGTCTGAAATATATAGCCGCCAGGGTGTGGAACTGAGCCGCTCCCTCCTGTCGGGCTGGGTGGATGCATGCTGCAGGCTGCTGTCACCGCTGGAGGAGGCGCTTCGGGGCTATGTCCTGAGCGACGGCAAACACCATGTCGATGATACCCCGGTCCAGATGCTGCTGTCGGGCAATAAGAAGACGAAGTCCGGGCGATTGTGGAAGTACGTTCGTGATGACCGCAACGCCGGGTCAGCAGTCGCACCGGCGGTGTGGTTCGCTTACAGCCCGGACAGAAAAGCCATCCACCCGCAGACCCATCTTGCCGGCTTCAGGGGAGTGCTGCAGGCGGATGCGTATGCAGGATTCAACGAGTTGTACCGCGGTGGCCAGATAACGGAAGCCGCCTGCTGGGCTCACGCCCGCCGTAAAATCCACGATGTGTACGCCCGCACGCCGTCGGCGCTGACGGAGGATGCCCTGAAGCGTATCGGCGGGTTGTATGCCATCGGGGCGGAAATAAGGGGAATGCCGGCGGAGCAACGTCTTGCTGAACGTCAGCAGAAAGCGAAACCGCTGCTGAAATCCCTGGAAAGCTGGCTGCGTGAAAAGATGAACACCCTGTCACGACACTCAGAGCTGGCGAAAGCGTTCGCGTACGCCCTTAACCAGTGGCCGGCCCTGACGCACTATGCAGGCAATGGCTGGACAGAAGCCGATAACAACATCGCTGAAAAGGCGCTGCGGATGGTCAGTTTGGGGAGAAAAAACTGGCTGTTCTTCGGCTCAGACCACGGAGGTGAGCGTGTAGCGCTGATGTACAGTCTGATCGGGACGTGCAAACTAAACGGCGTGGATCCAGAAAGCTACCTTCGTCATGTGCTTGACGTCATAGCTGACTGAACAGTCAACCGGGTCAGGGTCAGCGGGGAAAACCATATTCGGTGCAACCTTAATACGTTTTAAGAAAACCAGAAATAAGAACGGAAGTTACTCACATGCGAGCGTCTCATATACCATGAATTTAGCAGTCTTTAATTGGCTGAAAATATGTATATTTTATCGAAAATATCTCAATGCTAAAATTCTCGCCATAAATACATAATAGGGCTTTCTGAAACGTGGATCTGAGACTGAATCAGCTACAGCGCTGGGTTCTATTCTGTTAAACTTACGGTCAAAAATTTCCAAGAAAACCTAGGATATGACATGAATTCACTGCACACCAGTAGCAGCAGGGCGGTCACATGCCAATGGAGAACTGTAAGCAAATGAACGCCGTAGAAATTGAACAAGCCATCACGGATCTTGCAGAGCAACCCTTTGATCCCATAGAGTTTCCTTATGCTTTCCTTGAAGCCTTTGGTAACAAGGAAACGACTATCAAACGCTTGCGAGCCGGAGCATCGAATAAGTCCGATTTGGGCGGCGTTCTTCAGACCAATAACATTCACATTTTGGCTAGTGAAGAAGGGCAAGTAACACAAATGCTTGCTTCACTCAAGGCCAGCCCGGCAACAGGCAAAGCCAAGGCCAAATTCATCCTCGCCACAGATGGAAAAGACTTCGAAGCTGAAGACCTCATCAGCGGCCAGACTGTCGCTTGTGCCTTTAAAGACTTTCCCGATCACTTCGGTTTCTTTTTGCCACTGGCAGGTATCAGCACTGTTCGGCAGATCAGCGAAGACGCCTTTGACATCCGGGCTACAAGCCGCCTGAACCGCCTTTACGTTGAACTGCTGAAAGACAACCCTGAATGGGGTACTGCGGAGCGTCGTCATGACATGAATAAGTTCATGGCGCGTCTAATATTCTGTTTTTTTGCTGAAGATACTGACATATTCATAGGCAAGGGGCGCTTTACTGACACCATTGCACAGATGAGTGAGCGCGATGCTTCTAATATGCACGAGGTCATCGGCACGCTCTTTCGTGCTATGAACACTCCAGACTATGAGCGTGCCGCAGTAGGTATTCCGCGCTGGGCTGCAGAATTTCCATATGTTAACGGCGCTTTGTTCTCAGGTACGGAAGAGGTGCCGCGCTTCAGCCGTATCGCGCGCTCCTACCTGCTTCACGTTGGCAATCTGGACTGGACCAGAATAAATCCGGACATATTCGGCTCGATGATTCAAGCAATTGCCGAAGATGAAGAGCGCGGTGAATTAGGGATGCACTACACTAGTGTTCCCAACATCCTGAAGGTACTGAACCCACTATTCCTCGACGAACTGCGTTCAAAGCTGGAAGATGCGGGCGAAAATCCACGCGCTTTGCTCAATTTGCGCAAGCGTATCGCCCGTATACGCATTTTTGATCCAGCCTGTGGTTCGGGCAACTTTTTGGTCATTGCTTATAAAGAAATGCGTGCCATTGAAGCTGAGATTAACTGGAGGCGAGGCGAACCTGATCGCCCATCTGATATTCCGGTCACAAATTTTCGTGGCATTGAGCTGCGCGACTTCCCGGCAGAGCTCGCCCGCCTTGCGTTGATTATCGCAGAATACCAGTGTGATGTACTCTATCGTGGGCAGAAGTTGGCCTTGGCCGAATTCTTGCCACTACGCAGCGAGAATTGGATCACTTGTGGAAATGCGCTGCGGATCGATTGGTATAGCTTAATGGATGTGAGTGGCTCAGGAGTTAAGGTGGTTTCAGACGATATCCTGCAAACTCCACTTGATCAAGCTGAAATCGAGTTTGAACATGAAGGCAGCGAAACATATATCTGTGGAAACCCTCCTTATAAAGGAACCAAAAATCAATCCGCTGAACAGAAGGCAGATCTATTGTTTGTCTTTTCTAAATATCCTGGAACTTTCAAAGTGCTCGACTACGTGAGCGCATGGTTCGTGAAAACTGCGGAGTACCTCTCCCATGTAAATGGAGCAGCCGCTTTCGTCAGTACAAACTCAATTTGTCAAGGGAACCAAGTTCCTGTGCTGTGGCCACTGATAATGGGACTAGGTGTCAGGATCTCGTTCGCGTACACATCTTTCAAATGGTCTAACCTTGCAACCCACAATGCTGGTGTAACAGTCGTTGTAATTGGGTTGACGCGTAGTTTTGGAACGAAGTGTAGATTATTTGAGCATCAAGGTGAGGGAATAGTCGAGAGAGAGGTAGATAATATCAATGCCTACTTGGTTCCAAATGCAGACATCTTTATAAACAAGAAATCTGATCCTCCTCCTGGCTGCGCCCCGATGGTACTTGGTAATCAGCCATACGAAGGCGGTCATCTAATTTTCGATAGTAAGGGGATTGAAGCCCTTTGCATCCCAAAGGATGTTCGAGAGACGATCACGCGCAAAATCTTAGGTTCGAGCGAGGTAATTAACGGTAGCGAGAGATACTGTCTCTGGATTGAGAATGAGAATTTTGCGCTGGCCACATCGTTTCCAGCAGTCTCAGCGCAGATCAATAAAGTCAAAGAATGGCGCTTAAAGAGCGAGCGGCAGGCAACGCGTTCTATGGCCACTCGACCGCATCAGTTTTGTGAGATGAAGTGTGGAAATCAGTCGGTAATAATTGTTCCAATCCGGAGTTCTGAGAATCGGGAATACCTTCCCGTGGCTCTATTCGATGAGCGGACTACAGTAAATAACCTTGCTTATTCGATCTATGATGGATCTTTGTTTAATTTGGCACTAATAGCATCAAGATTGCATCTAATCTGGATTAGCACCGTCTGTGGAAAGCTAGAAACACGATTTAGTTACTCAAACAAAATGGGTTGGAACACTTTTCCGGTGCCAATGCTTACAGATAAGAATAAGGAAGACTTAACACGCTGTGCCGAGGACATTTTGCTGGCGCGAGAACATCATTTCCCAGCAACAATTGCAGAGCTGTATGACCCCGAAAATATGCCCGCTGATCTACGTGCCGCGCATGCTCGCAACGACGAAGTGCTTGAACGCATCTACATCGGCCGTCGCTTTAAGAATGATACCGAGAGGCTTGAGAAGCTGTTCGACCTCTATATCAAGACGGCCACCTCGGCTGTACCGGCTAAGGGAAAAAAGAGTTAAGAAGGAGCCAACATATGAGCGTCAAGATCAATTCAGTACCATCCGTTTCCGTTACTTATGCACGCAACGGAGCATCGACCAAGGCTAATGCCCTTGGGATGCGCCCTATGCAAGAACGGGCCTATGAGAAGCGCGGAGAACAATATCTTCTCATAAAGTCGCCGCCCGCCTCTGGCAAGAGTCGTGCGCTGATGTTCGTCGCACTCGATAAACTCGCAAACCAGGGGATCAAACAGGCAATCATTGTCGTGCCGGAAAAATCTATTGGCGCGAGCTTCAACGATGAACCACTATCGCAGTTTGGATTCTGGGCTGATTGGCATGTCGAACCTAAGTGGAACCTATGCAACGCGCCCGGTAACGACAACGGTGGCAAGGTAAGAGCTTTCGGCTCTTTTCTTGAAAGTAGCGACAAGGTGCTTGTTTGCACACACGCAACCTTTCGCTTCGCGGTCGATGCCTACGGCGTAGAAGCGTTTGACGATCGCCTGATCGCCGTCGATGAATTCCACCATGTGTCAGCTAACCCGGATAACAAGCTTGGTCAGCATCTGGGGCAGTTCATCGCGCGTGACAAGACACACATCGTTGCCATGACCGGCTCCTACTTCCGGGGTGATGCGGAGGCCGTTTTGGCTCCTCAGGATGAGTCCAGGTTCGATACCGTCACCTATACCTACTACGAACAACTCAACGGTTACGAATACCTCAAGCAACTTGACATCGGCTACTTCTTCTACAGTGGCTCCTACGTCGATGACATCCTTAATGTCCTCGATCCTGACAAGAAGACCATTATCCATATACCCAACGTCAATTCGCGCGAGAGCACGAAGGATAAAATTAAGGAAGTGGAACATATTCTTGGCGCGCTTGGCGATTGGCAAGGTGCGGATCCTGCGACAGGTTTCCAGTTAGTCAAATGCCGCGATGGCCGAATGTTGCGTATCGCTGATCTGGTGGACCCAACTAGCCAAGGCAAGATTCAGGAAAGCCTTCGAGCTGTAGAAATGAAGACAGACCGTGATTATGTGGACATCATTATTGCACTTGGTATGGCGAAGGAAGGTTTCGACTGGATCTGGTGCGAACATGCGCTGACTGTGGGCTACCGTGCTAGCCTGACTGAGATCGTGCAGATTATCGGTCGCGCCACTCGTGACGCTCCGGGTAAAACCCGCGCGAGATTTACTAACTTGATCGCCGAGCCGGACGCTGTAGAGGGCGCAGTTACTGAGGCAGTCAACGATACCTTGAAAGCTATCGCGGCGAGCTTGTTGATGGAGCAGGTACTGGCTCCGCGCTTCGAGTTTAAGCCCAAGAATCCAGAAAGCGGCCCGACTCCAGGCTTTGATTATGGTGATGGAGGATATGACCCGGATAGCTGCAATTTTGGTGTTAATGAGCAGACAGGGACGTATCAAATCGAGATTAAGGGACTTGCCGAGCCCAAGAGCAAAGAAGCGGCACGCATCTGCCAGGAAGATTTAAACGAAGTGATCGCGGCCTTTGTGCAGGATAAGCCCGCCATCGAACGAGGTCTGTTCGATGAAGAGCTGATCCCTGAAGAGTTAACACAGGTTCGTATGGGTAAGATCATCAAAGAAAAGTATCCTGAACTTGATGCTGAAGATCAGGAAGCTGTACGTCAGCATGCTATCGCCGCCCTTAACCTCACGCAGCAGGCCAAGCGTATTGTCAACGGCGAGAACGATGGGACGCTCAATACTGCCCTTATTGACGGAGTGCGTCGCTTTGCGATGGACGTACGCGATTTAGACATAGACCTTATCGACCGCATCAATCCCTTTGGTGAAGCCTACGCCATACTTGCTAAGACAATGAGCGAAGATAGCTTGAAGCAGGTCGCGGCGGCCATCTCGGCCAAGCGTACCTCGATCACGCCTGAAGATGCCAAAGTGATCGCCAAGCGTGCTGCTGAATTTAAACGTGAACGTGGGCGACTCCCATCGTTAACTTCGGCGGATGCCTGGGAAAAGCACCTTGCAGAAGGTGCAGCCGCGTTTATGCGTTTTAGGGCGGAGGGACGTTATGAGTAATTCTGATTTAGACGATTTGGCGGCAGAACTTGCTGAATTTGCACCACCGGAGAAGAAAAAAGGACGTCCAGCCAGCGAGGAACGCATCATCGCAGGTTTTGAGGAAATCCAGCGCTTCGCTGACCAACATGGACGTGCGCCGCAACACGGCGAAGAGCGTGAGATCTTTGAGCGCCTCTATGCAGTGCGGCTCGACCGGCTACGCAGTCTCCCAGACTGCCGTGCCTTGCTAGAGCCGCTGGATCATCAGGGCTTGTTGGCCGGAGGGGGGGATGGAGCGGAGTCAGCGGACGAATTTATCGATATCGATAATTTGGCTGCCGAACTGGCGGATGTTACCAGCGAGGACGATATCACAGTCTTGCGTCATGTTCGTGCTAGCGCCGAAAAGCGTGCTGTACAAGGGATCGCGGATCGCAAGCCGTGCGAGGATTTTGATACATTCAAACCGCTATTTGAACAGGTGCGCAGTGATCTAAGTTCAGGGTTAAGAGTGACCCGACCTTTTGGACAGTATGCAACGATTGAAGTGGGCCATTGGTTCATCCTAGATGGTCAAACGGCTTATGTGGCTGAGGAAGGTGAAGAGTTCGATTCGCCACAGGGGAAGAAAGATGCTCGGCTGCGTGTCATTTACTCGAATGGTACGGAAAGCAACCTACTTCGGCTGTCACTGGTTCGTGCTTTGTATAAAGACGAAACAGCACGCCGAATTACCGATCCAGACATGGGGCCTTTATTCAGCGATGCTCTAGAAGAGAGCGATCTAGAAAGTGGCACCATTTATGTGTTGCGTTCGCTATCTGATAACCCTTATGTAGCTGAACATCGTGATGTCATTCACAAGATTGGAGTTACTGGCGGCAAAGTTGAGGCGCGTATTGCCAATGCGGAACACGATTCCACCTATCTGTTAGCGAAGGTCGAGGTGGTAGCTTCATACAAGCTTGCAGGCATCAACCGCACCCGGATGGAAAACCTGTTTCACAGGTTGTTCGCACCCGCACGGCTTAACATTACCATTAATGACCGTTTCGGCCATCCAGTGCAGCCCGAGGAATGGTTTCTCGTTCCGTTATTCGTCATCGATGAGGCTGTAGCACGTATCAAGGATGGTAGCATCATTGGGTATGTCTATGACCCCATGTCTGCGAAGCTGGTGAAGGCATAGGACAGAATTCACGCATTATGATGAAAATCACCAATACAGTTCGCAGGTATATTACTTCCAGAGAGAATAACGGCGATAGTGGGCATTGTTTACTTAAACTACAAAGCACTACTGAGATGATTAGTCAGGATCACTAGATAAATCAGTTTGAAGTCCTAGGGGGGGATTCCGTTGGAAGTAGAAATGTGGGATGGCGGTTTACAAGAGCAAGAAGTGGCAGCTATTGAGAAAATAAAGGCTGCGTTTTCGGATAATCTATCCAAGTCTGACAAGCCTGTTCGTGGAGGTTCTATTGGCGAGCAGCTACAAAGATATGGTTATACCGTCAACGGAATGTTCCCCTGGAAAGGTTATGCAGGTTTTCGTTTTGTTGAGGCAAAAAAAGAAGGTGAATTTGATTTAGTCATTGTTACGCATTGTAATGTGATCATTGTTGAGTTGAAGGACTGGAACCATCAACCCGTAACTGCGCGCGGAGAGACTTGGTATAAGGGTGATAAGAACATGGGACGCTCGCCGGTAAGCGTGACCCGTGGCAAAAAGTTCACGTTGGACAATAAACTCAAGCGTCTGGCAGACCGTTTTACGAACAAAGGCTATGTTCCATTTGTACATTTTTTTGTTGTGATGACTGGCAATGCGGACTTCAGTGAGTTACCGGAAGAACAACTTCACCATACAATCTCGTTAACAGATTTTCTTAAATTTGCTGATCGCAACACATTCAACAACTACTTCAGACCCCATCCAGGCTCCCAGGTTCTAAACAAAGATTTTCCCCTTTTTGATAACCTTTTCTTAGGGCCTCAGACAGCGCCAAAAGCCCTGAGGGTTAATGGCTTCGAAGCTAAGGATATGATTTTCGAACATCCTAAAAAGGTGTATCGGGAATACTTGGCAAAATCAGAAATATCAGCAAATAGCGAAGCATTGCTCAGAATATGGAATTTCCGGAACATCCAAGGAACGAAAGCGTACACGCCGGAAGGAAGAGCTGAGATCGTTTCACGTGAGCGCGAAGTGTTACAGCACATCAATCACCAGAACCGTGACCTGTATAACCACTGCCTGAGGTCTCTGACGAGTTTCCAGAAAGACGAGGTGACGGCAGAGTACTGCGAAGTCTATGAGCTTCCGCCGGGCCATGTCAGGTTTAATGAATTTATCGGAAAATATGGCAAGGCCTTTTCTGATATGGACCGTTTGAATGTGGTCAAACTGCTCATTGCGAAATTTAGCGATCTCCATGAGATGAAAATTGCGCACAGGGATATCGCCGATCACAGCCTGTGGATTTCACCTTCAAAAGAAGTCGCACTTTCGAACTTTATTTCGGCGTACCACCGGCCAGCCGGAACGGTCGGCGACTACCGTAAGCTTTTATCCGTAGGCGCAGTCGAGATAAAAGATATGCTTGATGAGGGCGAGCTTACGCCTTTTCAGCAGGATGTTCATGCCCTGGGCATTGTAGCGTGGCACTTATTAAGCGGTAAGCGCATGTCGCCTAAGAGTCTTGAGACAGTACAGGACAATATGCTAAATAGTCAGCACTGGTATTCAGATGTATTACTTGATGCCGTTGCTGCAAAATTTGCTTCCGCGACTGAATTCTTCGATGCCCTGAAACAAGCCGAACCTGCGGGCAATGCGATCCCTACATTTGATGATACTGAGCTTGATCCTTATCGGCATGCTATTAACCACTCTCGCCAGTACCGGGAAGACGATGACTTTCTGGTAGAAACATCCGACAAAGAAGTCTATATCTCGGGTGGAAGACTCGTGAAGGCCTGGCTGAACGTGGGGGGGCAGGGAGACGATCCTTCAATTAATTTCCAAGTTCTGAAATTTCTAAAACAGCTTGAGCAGCTTTCTTTAGTTAAACCAACGTATCTGCCTCAAATTCGTGAATTCGGTATCGCATCCAAATCATCAAGTCTGTACATGGTCACGGATCAGGTACAGGGAGAAACCTGGGATAAAATGGTCGTCCCGAATGATGAAAAAATCGACCTCATTGATAAGTTTGTCGCCGCCGTTGAGCACTTACACAGTCTGGGGGTTTCTCACGGGGACATCCACCCAGGCAATGTGATGCTTGGGACACAGAGTCGTTCGCTTTTCCTCATCGATATCCCCGATTTTTCACCGTCCGGTGACGAACCTAAAAACCACAGCTACAGCCCTGAATACATCGATAATTGTACTTCTTTTGAACGCGACAACTATGCAGTGATGAAGATGTCCTGCGAGTTATTAGGCATGTCATGGGGGCAGGAATCAGACATTTATCCTACTATTGCGAATGCCATCCGAGCAGAGCTGGAAGATCCGGTTTTTGGGTTTAAGGATTTGGGCCGGTTTAAAAAAGCGATAGACAGTAATGACCAGGCACCAGAACAACCCCTGATAGATATCACTGTAGGAAACGCCGATGAAATAATCTCTGTCCTGCCTGATAACGGGCATCTGTATGTCAAAGTTGAGCCAAATCCTAAAGTGCCAGCTGAAGTAAAAGTGACTTTCACCGGGATAGGTGGCAGTTTTACTGCAGTGTTCAACAAGGATCAGAAGACGCTGATTCATGGTTTCAGGCCATGGGCTCGCGCCACAATTCGTAAGCAAGATATTGATGAAAGTCAGTTCGAAATTGTTACTGGCATCAGGATTATTCCCGGTAGTCCGCAGGATATGTCAGCGTTGACAGTATTGCTTAATGAAGAAGAATCTTTTACGCGGGCAATCGAGTTGATTGCCGCACCTGAAGATGTTCAGGAACAGAATCCGCTTACGCTTCAGCTAAAAGATGCTTTTGCAAGACTTGATAAGCAGGCGCTTGAACCTGATTTAAAAGAAGTGCTGGAAATCCCGACGGTGAAGCTGTGGCGCGCCATTCTGGATACTGAAACAGAATCATATCCAAACATTGAAGTCAGCGGGGAGGTGGTCCCGGTTGCAGATGCTCATGGAGAGCTTCTTCTCCCTTACTCTGCAGACGTTGACCCACTTGGCGCTTTCAGAAGTAGTGATGAAGTCGAAGCCTTACAGGTCGATCAGGAAGGTGTTGAGCGATTTATAGGTGAGGTGTCACTTAAGAAGTCGGAGCTCAAAGAGATCCGCCTGGTCAAAGTGCGTTCAGCAGCCTACAGGCTGAAGGATTCTGATATTGTCTTCTTCCGTACAAGGCAGGATCGGGCATCTTATCAGAAACGTAAACGCGCATTGGAACGTCTCCTAGATCGAGAAAGTGTGCTGCCTGACTTAATTGACCTGTTCGACCCATCCTGCAAACAGATGGCTCAAAATTATGGTATCACTCTCAGCGATGACGATTTTGCCAGATACGACCGTGAAGATCAGCACGGAAACAAGATTAGTCTGAATGAACAGCAAAGAAAGGCGTTTAACAAACTGGTCAACAATGGCCCTCTTTCCCTCCTGCAGGGGCCGCCGGGGACCGGTAAAACCGAGTTTATCGCGGCCTTTGTCCACTATCTGATCGAAAAGCAGAATACCAAACGCATTTTACTGGTCAGCCAGTCACACGAGGCTGTAAATACAGCGGCCGAGCGCATCAGAAAGCACTGTTCCCGGCTTGGTACAGAGCTGGACGTTGTCAGGTTCAGCAACAGGGAAGGGGCCGTTTCCCCTGGCCTGAAAGATGTGTATTCAAACGCGATCACAACGGAGAAGCGTGAACTATTTAATGCTGAAATTAAGTACCGTGTTGAAGCGTTGAGTGAAGCCATTGGTCTGGAGCCGGGGTTTATTTCGGGAGTTGTACTTGCGGAACTCAGATTGTTCAGGCAAATCGATCACCTTGAGAAATTGCTCTATCAAGTTAACGATTTAACGGATTCAAAAGAGATCGGTGAACTGAAAGATATTGCAGTCGAACTCGATTTTGCCATCCGCTCCAGGCTGAGTCAGGAGTATGGGATTAACCTGGATAAAGACGCGAAGGTCTCTGCAGCAAAAGACATTCTAATTTCCAGGCTGTGTAAGGATTATGGCGTCAGACCGGATGAGGCACGACGGGTAAAGGCATTAGCTAAAATATCCCGTGATATGCAGGATGCTATGTCGGGAGAGCGAGTGAATCTGGACGAGTTTTATTCGCGTTCCAGGCAGTTAGTGGCTGGCACATGTGTTGGTATTGGACAAGGGCACATTGGCATTCAGGAGAATATCTACGACTGGGTGATTATTGATGAAGCAGCACGCTCAATTGCAAGTGAGCTGGCCATTGCAATGCAGTCGGCCCGACGCATCCTGTTGGTGGGTGACCACCTGCAGCTTCCCCCGTTGTACTCAGATGCCCACAAAGCGGCATTAGCGAGAAAGCTGGGTATCAATAACTCTCGCACTGAAATTGACGAGGTATTACGAAGTGACTTTGCCCGTGCCTTCAACTCTGCTTATGGTGCGCAAGCGAGTGCAGCTCTGCTGACCCAGTACCGTATGGCTCCACCGATTGGTGATCTCGTATCGAAGACATTCTATGACAGGAAGCTTCTGAATGGAGAACGGGCAATTCCGGATGTCTATCAGCACGCTCCAGAAGCGTTATGTAGCGTCGTAACCTGGCTTGATACTGCTAATCTGGGCCACCGGGCACATCATCTTGAAGATCGCGGAACAAGCATTTACAACCGATGTGAAGCTGACGAGATTATTTCTGTTCTTAAACAGGTATCAGAGAATGAAGAATTTGTCGCTCAGCTTTCAAATCTCGTTAACAAAGATGAAGCCGCTATCGGCGTGATATGTATGTATGCCGAACAAAAGCGGCTGCTCCGTCAGAAATTCAATCAGGAAATTTGGAGCGAGGGATTTAAGGACATTGTTAAAATTGACACTGTTGACAGTTATCAGGGTAAGGAAAACCGGATCATCATCCTGTCACTGACGCGTTCGGATAAGCAGCATAGCCCAGGTTTCTTACGAGCTCCAAACCGTATAAATGTTGCGATGTCACGCGCAATGGATCGCCTGTTGATTGTGGGTAATGCCGATATCTGGAAGGGAAACAATAAAGAACTACCATTAGGCTCAGTTGTAAGTTATATGGCTGAACGAGGTCAGGAAGCTGGATACAGGTTCCTCTCCGCTCAGCAGGGAGGCAAAAAGAAATGATATCTGATAACAAAGTAACCTATCACGAGGTTGACTTCCTGCTGCCCGCACAGAGGTTTAACATTCAGTTTTCCTATGTTTCCCAGAAGGGGCTGCCATTCATCCGGGAGTTTGTGCTAAGACTTGTTCATGTAGCCTCGATGAGCAAAGCACAAATAGCAACCTATTTCGGCCTGACCCACCGTGAGACAGAGGAGGCGATTTCCGATCTTGTGCAGCGTGGCGAATTGACGCTCTCCTCAGACGGCAGACTGACTTTAACCGACAAATCAAATGGCTATTTTTCTGAGGTTGGCGAGATACCGCACCTTTCAACTATCCAGGACAGTGGTGGTACCTTATCCTTTGATTTAGCCACATTTAGCTGCTTCAGCAACCAAACTTTCCAGGACCACTGGAGGGGAGGGTTAACATTAAAGGTTGATGACAACAACATTTCTCAAAGTGAGAAACTGGTTGAGAAGCACTTTCAGTACCAGTTTAATCAAATCTTGGATAAAGGTTATCTGTCTCACTTGCAGGTTCAGGGAGGTAAAGAACAACCTTCTATCTATACAGTTAATTCTGTTAATAAGCTGCGGCAAATACCGCTCCGTTTAACAACGGAATTTAAAATGGATAACGATGGTAAGGCTGTCGAGCGTGAAGACTATGAACAGTTAAACAGTTCGGAATGTGTTCATGAGTTAATGGCTGTTGAGATAGCTAGGTTATCACGGCATAACAATACCATGAGTATTTTTAAGGCCATGGTATCCATAAACGATGACCTTACGCTTAAGCTGTTTGACTCTAAAACGAATCAACTTAATCCATTATTTATCAAGGATATGCAGGCGCTGGAAGAATACTCAGACTCTGGCAGGACGACTTTTTTAGGCCCGGTTTATTCTAAAAACAACTGGGAAAAGCTGCAGAAAGCTCTGGCACCGGTGCTCAATCAGCGTATCAGAGACAAAACCGATTATGGCGGTAGCCCGTTCGTCTGGGTAGCTCCATCAGATCCCTACTGGTCAAAGAGCGTCCGATTTATCTCAAGCCTGAGCGATTTTCTTAACAGGTCGGCTACGAAGGATAAGCGGCTGTATAAACCGGTGCTGTACGTACCCGTCCAGGATGCAGCTGATGCCTGGGTTGCCAAACAGTGGAAGCATGAACTTGGGCAATTCCACGCGTGCGCTAAAGGGCTAGTTGAAGGATTGTTAGATGGTAATGTTGAGATCCTTCATCTTGAGGATGAGTTATCTGCCGTTATCTATCATATTTCTCAACCAGAAACGCTGCCTGTGACGATGCCATTGGGCTTCATTACAACTAACAAAGATGCAGTTAAGATTATTGGTGCGCTGATTACTGAATATGTCAAAAGCACCTCTGGTTTTGATAAGCCTCATGACTGTGGATTTCTTTCTTCAATAGTTGAAAAACATTGAAAGGATGATAATTTGCTTTTTTTTGCCTAAACCACCTCCATAGGAGGTGGTGATTAATGGCACCATTAAATTATTGCTTAAAGGGATCGGATAGCATCTACGACTTACGAAATGGTTGTGGCTCTTCGGCATATCGCGATTCAAGGTTTGTATGATATCTGTAACGCACTAGGTCAATATTGTTTGAAGGCTATAAAATAGCCAATATATTGGCGTAGTATACGAGCAGAAAAATAAAAAATGAAACACACATCTCTGCTACAGCTGCTACACGTAGCAGCTGTAGCAGGGATAAAGGGGGTCACTCATCATATTTGAAAAGCTCACTGCTCAGATCGTGTATTAGCGCCATTTTTTGAGCTTTTTCACCTTCAGCTAAAGGCTTAATTTGACCTTCTCTCTCATTAACAATTCTGATAGCCTCAGCTAAAAATTCTCGTTTTATTACACGTTCTTCTGAATTGCCGACAAGTCCGTAGATATTAACTAATTTCTCCCCGGGGAGTGTCAGGTAAGGTTTTATATAATTCAGGTTAAGAATGCAGTTGTACAATGTAAATTCATTCAAATAGCTTACGAGGTTTTGTCTGCACTCCCGAACAGTTAATATTTTCTCATCTATAATTAACTTGGACAGTTCTTCGCTATTAATAATTTTATCGGCTGCATCAAGCCGTTTATTTATTTTGCCCAATGCAGATTCAACTTCATCCAGAATTCCTGTAATAGACTGTGGGTGGATGGCAGAAAGTTCAATCTCGTTGTAGAAACTTGTCATCTGAACCATGTTATTATACTGTTTTATCGCATTCATTATTATCAAATTATTGGCGCACATAACTAATATCAAATCGGCTTGTTTAAATTTGCGGTCGATATTGATATGATCAGTAAAAACGCCTCGATGTAATAAAACTGTGTTTATATCAGAGAGTAACTCTCCATTTTTTATTGTCTTCCCTTTTAATTTGATGTTAAGAGCAATCCTGATAACACTGATAGCTGCTGAGATGAAGCCAGTAGGTAGTTCATTAAGTGAAATAGCATCAATTTTTTTCTTTGCTTCAGTTAAATCATCAATGCAAATTCTATGTATTATTTCAGTTAAGGCCAGATATGGTTTAAGCGCAAAAGAGTTTTGAGCATTCTTAAGATTGATAGCCAACTCAATTAAATCTAATTCAGAAAATACATCACCATTAAGAGAGCTGAAAACAAGATGCCAGATTACCTTGATATCCATCCATGTATCTTCATTTATCTCTATCAAATCATGTTTGTTCGTTTCTTTCTGAAACTCTTCGACTAATGATTCCAGCAGTCTCTCATCGAAGTGTTTCGATTCATAAAGATACTGATTTAATGCTGAATAATAGCTGTCATTCATTCCATCTCCCTCGTGGAGATATTTGTAAGCACTGGAAAGATACTTAGTCAGGCCGGTTCTTCGTTCAAAAGTTAGTAGGATTCGAAGAGAGGCGTAGGCAGATTTAAATTTATCCAAGCGAACTTTAATATCATCAAACGCATCATCGTCTAGAGTTTTTTGGGAATATTCAATACATTCATCTATGACGATGTTCATCCATGATTTTCTCGGGTTGCTATTTTTTCGGATGTTTCTAATTCGTTCAAATAGTGGAAGGAGAATGTTTTTATGAATCTCATCATCTGTTTTGAAAATACCACGTAAATAGTTTCTTACCCCTGCGGTGATATCCCTTTCACTATTTTCCAATGTTGGGCAATGATTACTTAACAGGAAGCTATCAATGTGAAAATAGAATCCATTATTATTACTTGAGCTGAAAGTTTTGTGTATATCAAGTGCCAGGCATGAAGAAACCCCGAGCTGGATATAACGCTCGAATACCTGGCTCCGGGTCAGAGTTCTGAACACGGGGTAAGATATAATTTGATTATAAAGCATTTCGTATTTATAGAACAAAACTCGTCGATCTTCTTCACTGAAGACCCTTTCTTTATCAATTATTTTTATTATCTCATTATAGCGTTGATTAAAAAATGCCTGATGCCGCCAAAAACTCCCATATGCACGTCTATCCCGCTGTTTACTCCCTTCCCTGAACACACCCAAGGTCTGACAGACATCGTACATCAGTTTTGCAAATGCATTTCCCACTTAGCTTCCTCCGTTTGGTTTCCGTTTTTCTACGCGGACACTATCCGAGATGTTATGGCAAATTTCGAATCGAGCCAAAGACATCCAACAGGAGAAGTGAAAATGTCGAACGTTAGTGCACAAAAAACACACTCGCTACGCATCCTGCGCATGACTGAGTTGACGGCGATTCTTGGGATCTCGCGCTCAAGTATCTACGAAAAATTGAATCCGAAATCGAGGTACTACGATGCTGAGTTCCCCAAACCAGTCCGACTAGGAGCAGCATCTGTCGGTTGGCGATCTACTGCTATTGACGAGTGGATCGCTTCCCGAACCGTTTAATTTTTTTGCAAAAAAATAAAGGATGATGCAATGAGCAACAAAAATGAAATTAATCATGAGCTTAACCTGAATTTTGATATTCTGCCACGTCATATCAGGCGATGGACTTTGTACCTACACCACATCACAGGTGTGGCTGTTGAGATTATCGTCGTTACGTTATTAGCATTTTTGGGGTTGGCCTGCCAGGATCTGTTTTGCGTTCAGTTGGGCAATAAACAGCGATTTCCTCTGGCGTTATACCTGTTGCTGCTCTCCAGGTCTGGTAGTGGTAAGTCAAGAATATACAGGTTGCTCAAGATTCCTGTAGAGCAACAGGAGCGGCGATTTGAAGACGAGTATTGTGTCGAGCTTGAGGAGTATGAACGAAGGGTCATTATCTGGCAGGCTGAGTTTAAAGTATTAAATAAGCTTTACAAAAAAGCGCTGAGTCAAGGGGGAGATACGGCTGAAACACGCAGAAAACTTGAAGAGTGTATCAGCCGCCAACCGCAGAAACCAGTAAGGAAATCCATTATTTTAACAAACCCGACAAGCGAAGCGCTCACTAAAGAAATCGGGATGGGATATCAGAATAAAGCTCTTTTTAACGATGAAGCAGCAGGTGTGTATACGAGTAGTTTGTACAACGACCCCACACCTTTCAATACATTCTGGTGTTGGGATAAAGTCACCATTAACAGGGTATCACGGGAAAGCTTTGTTATTGAAAATTATGTATTTTCATCTTTATTAATGATGCAGCCTCATCCGTATGACAATTCCAGCAAACGGAAAAGGGCCAGTATCAGATTCACAGGATTGCTGGCTCGTACCCTGATGATAGATATGGAGCAGATTACAGAGCCATATACTAACAATGAGCACAGTGCTAGGGATGAAAGCCTGCTTCAGGAGCTGTATTCTGTCATGTCACAGCTTATGGACGCCGGTGTTAAGCGAAGAGAAAATGACGATGAGTATATTGCACTTACCCTTGCCCCGGACGCGCAGGATCTAATGGATGAAACGTCGTTGAGTTTGCAGCAGCTGATGAAGCCTGGCGGTGCCTTATATCACTATGATGATATAGCTGCTCGTTTTATCGAGCAGAGCCTCAGGATTGCAGGTATTTTTCAGGTTACTGGTGACCCTGATTCGACAGAAATTGTAAGGGAAAATCTGTTGTCTGCTTTAAATCTGACTGACTGGTTTGTAAATCATTCCATTACAAAAATTGATTCCACAAGAGAGCTTAGCGATGAAGAGAAAATATTGTTCTGGTTAGAGTCGCATCTTGTAGAAAATAGATCTTTCGAATTCAGAAGAAATGACCTTATCAAAAAGGGTCCGAATTCAGTCAGGCGTGCTGAGAGGTTGATACCAGCGCTGGAAAAACTTGAGTCGAAAGGGAAGGTGCAACTATTCGAAGTGGCGGGTATAAATTATGTCAAATTTACTGGTTCAGAAATGGATCCTGTTGAACTAGCTGAGAAAACTAATACGCCCATATACCAGTCTGGATCACTGGCACTGAGTAAGCTGGCTAAGCCTGAATAACTTCAGAGTGATTTTTATTATTTATCAACGAGTTATGCTGCTCATAAACCCTGATTGGCTGCGGGTTAGAGTGTCGCGAATAATAACGTTTCTTAGTTTTGGTTAGTCGGTATATGTAATATATATCCTTATTAACATATGCCTAGATACCAGTTAACCAATCGATCACTATACCAGATACCAGCATAGCTAATCCATCTCTGTGAGAGGAACTGTACGCCTAATCACGTGGGTAGCCCACTGCTACCCATTAATCAATGAATATTACCTGAGTAATTTATTATGAGATCACCTTATGAGTTATCTGAAAAAGAATTTGAATCCCTGCTACTGGCAGCAGAAAAGAAATATGACTCCCGGTTATCACGCTATATGCTTCGTCGCTCACTTGCTGTGATATCTAATTATCTGGAAAACTATAACCGGGTATTTGCATTACGAGCTGACCTGAGATTTGCTCAGTCCCATGTGCCAGATGAGCCAGACTTACCGACATGCTTTCAGAAAGATGATGAGAAAGCCATTACTCGGGCTATAGAATCCCTTAAAAGTCAGCTAAGGGAAGAGCACAAGCGTTCTGGCAGGGCTGGTGAGCCTGTGCCACTAGGTTATATCTGGGCCAGAGAGCGTGTTACCGGGGAACACCCTCACTACCATCTGGTTCTGCTATTTGACAAAGAGGTTTATGCCTATCTGGGAGATTATACAAAGCCTGACGCTGATAATATGGGGACCCGGATACAGAAAGCCTGGTGCAGCGCCATTGGTCTTGATTATCCTGAATATGCTTATCTCCCGCATTTTCCGAAGAATCACAGCGCGTGGTTCACTCGGGATGATGCGTTAACGTTAAGTGCTGATTATTATGACTTTCTGCTACGGGTAGCCTATCTGGCCAAAGACTACAGTAAAGACTTCCATGACGGTTATCGCAACTTTGGCACAAGCCAGCTAATACAGCGATCCTTGAGCGACAAATAGAACTTCAGTTGCAGACTTGCCGATAAAAGTACAGGTCTGCATTATTCATCCTCACCCGACAAGCTGGCGATAATCGCATTCCATCTCATCAATAAAATCATTACCGATTGTCGGAAAACCATAGGTTAAGAGTTCAGTCCCTTGTATTTTAAATAAATTATAGAGATAGCTGTCCTTTTGGTGAGCGACGTGAACAGGCACAAAAGGCCTGTTTTTTACGATAGCTTCGTTTAGTTCGCTGGTGCTGATGACGTTGTATTGATCCCCTGTGATATCAATAACGTAATCACCCACTTCCAGCCAGAAGTGAGTAATCGCGCCATTTTTACCGGTGACTCCAGTGACCCCTTTCAATTCCAGTTCGGGCCATAATTGTAGAAAGTGGAAGGAAAGTAACATTAAGCAAAGCTTGCTACTTATGACAGGAAAGCCGTGAGGGATGAGGTAGGTTGTTGACGGATCGCATTTTTCGAGTAGTTCCCGAAATCTATTTGTCTCTTCACGTGCAGCTCCAATGGTAAACAAAAACGCCTCCAGGTCTATTATATGAGTGGGGTTGAAAGTCTCTGCAGATGCGAAAACGGCTTTCTCAGGTCGTCGAGACCGCAGACATAACGTAATCTGCCCATGCCTGCATCATCGGCCGTCGTTCATTCAACAGGTCGGTACGATGGTAGGCTGCTTCAGATTTGTTCCTGATAGTATGAGCCAGTGCTCGTTCAGCTAAATCATGCGGATAGCGTTGTTCACTGCACCAGTCACGGAAGCTGGAACGAAATCCATGCGCGACAGCAAATCGTCCCTGGGTATCGCTGATAGCTTTGGTTTTACGCAAAAATGATGTCAAAACCATATCGGAGAGAACAGTTTGTTTTCTGGGGGAAGGGAATACCAGCATCTCATGTAATCCTCTCATTTGTTCAAGTAGCCCAATTGCCTGCTGAGACAGAGGTACCCTGTGCCGGACACCGCCTTTCATTCGACTTGGTGGGATGGTCCAGATCTTGCGTTTAAAATCAATTTCGCACCATTCCATCGCACGAGCTTCGCCCGAACGACATGCTGTCAGTATGACAAACAATAGTAATCCTCGGGTAACGTTGTAACGATCTTCAGTATAAACGCGGCTGGCGATGTATAACGGTATGACTTTCCATGGCATGGCAGGCTGATGTTCAGTACGTATACTGGCGCTGACCTGCTGGGGAAGGAGGTGGTCTACAACATCAACAGGATTGGCTGAGCAGAACCCATGAGCCCAGGCCCACTGCATTACTTTATGAATACGCTGTTTTACCCGTCCGGAGGTTTCGGGGATAGTCATCCACGAAGGACGCAAAACATCCGCAACATTGGCTGGCGTAATCGCATCAAGAGGAACGGTCCCCATAGCAGGAAACACATGCTGTTCGAGTGTAGATATCCACTGCCGGGCATGCTTTTTGTTACGCCATCCTGGCAGCAACTCAGTATGAACTTTTCGTGCAGCCTCTTCAAAAGTCGGAATTACGATTTTGGTCGTCTCCGCTTTTTTGAGTTCAAGAGGGTCATCTCCAGCCGATAATTGTTCTCGCATGGTTTGCGCGAGTTTAGCCGCTTCGGCAATACCGATTTCAGGGTAAGAGCCAAGACCGGCATTACGTCGTTTCTGAGTGACAGGGCTGACGTAGCGTAGCACCCACTTTCCGCGTCCTTTAGTGGAAGAGGGATGTAGTGTAAGGCCAGTGACACCACCATGCGAAATCGGTTTGTCATTGGGTTTGATATGACGGGCTTTGGTATCCGTGAGTAAGGCCATAAGTGGTGGCTTCCTTTAAATCTGAGTATGTCTTCAGTATGCCATCTGGTATGCCATTAATTGAAGCTTTCTTTGGATTGGGCTAACATACATCGGACGGGTAATAGTGTGATTTACTGTATTTGTGCGGGTTTAGTTGACGTTGTCGTACCAAATCGGATTTATATCAAGCGGACGTCCGTTCCGCCACTATTCAGGGCCATGTTATTAATTAACATGGCCCTTTTTCATGTCTGTAATTTTTGGTATGTCATTGCCCCTTGGCTTGTATCGGTACAGATTGATGTTAATCGCACTGCTGCAAATTTTTCAATTTTCAGCATAACGACGCATCCAGCGTCCCCGGAAAGTGTTTCGCCACGATTTCCTTCATCCAGTCAGTCAGATCCCTGCGTTTAAAGGTGATATGCCCTGATCGCTTCTACGAGTAACGTATCGAAAAGTTGTCATCTTCAAATACTACTGAAGAGCGTTGGTCATCCTCCCTCTGGTGCGCGTGCAGGTGTCCGGGCGATGCAATATCTAAATCATCTACCTTGAAGCATGCTTGTCCCTTTTCATTTTTTTGTTCTGTCTAAATCCATCAGTCTCTTGCTCTGTAACAAGCTTTTCTAAATCGACCTGACGGCAATAATTCTGCTGGCTAGGTCTGGATGCACTCATTTTATCACTCCGATGAATAAAAAATAATTAATTAATCACCACGCAGATGAATTAAGTATTCATGAATTATTATTTAGCGGCGCTTAATTGGATTGATCTGGCATATATAACTGAGCCATATTTAATGGGGGGATGATAAGTCCTTTTTCGGACTTTTCTAAGATGGCTTTACATATCTGACGCTTGTTTTGCATTGAATGCATCATAGTATAAATTTAAATTATATTTGTTAATTGAGCGGTAAACACAGGTGAATCCAGGCCGGGAGCGGCTTGGTGAGTATAATGAACTGCTTCTGCTCTACCTTCAAATTAAGCAATCGGCTTTGTCCTGTTTACATATAAATTTTCTGGCGTAATAATTAACGGCCTGCCGTTATATATTTGCATGCTCTTTTATCTGGCAGGAAGGCCAATTACACATTACATGGAGAATGAGCAGATGAGCCAAAGCTTTCAGAACGAAATCCCGAAGGCGCGCGTTAACATTTCGTTAGATTTACACACGGGAGGTGCGCAAAAGAAAGTTGAGCTTCCCCTTAAATTACTGAGTGTAGGTGACTTCAGCAATGGCAAAGCCACCGGCACCCTGTCGGAAAGAAGTAAATTAAATGTTAATAAAAACAACTTCGACTCAGTCCTCGAAGAGCTGAACCCTGAAGTCAGTCTCACCGTAAAAAACACGCTTGCAGACGATGGCTCGGAAGAAAATGTCCATCTGAGCTTCAGCAAGATGAAAGACTTCGAACCTGAAGCCGTTGCCCGTCAAATTCCCCAGCTTAAAGCCATGCTCGCCATGCGTAATTTACTGCGCGACCTGAAATCGAATCTCCTTGACAACACAACCTTTAAGAAAGAATTCGAAAAAATTCTGAAAGATCCTGCGCTGAGCGATGAGCTGCGTAACGAACTGAACGCGCTGGCCCCGTCCCGAAATTAATTGTCAGGTACCGGAAATATTAACGGAATAACTGGAAAGAATGCTTATGTCAGTCAATAACGAAGCCAAGAGCCCGGCGGCGGGTGCAACAATTGAAAAAACACTGCCGGACGGCGGTGTATATGCCTCACTGTTCGAAAAAATAAATCTGCAGCCGGTTGCCGAAATGGGCAATCTGAATGGCTTTGATGATAATACCGTGATGGCGGAAACGTCTGCGAATGCCCGTGTGACCGCCGCAGTTCAGGTCTTTATGCAGTGCCTGCAGAAATCCGGACAGAAAGTCGAAAAATTAGATAAGACCCTGCTGGACCATCATATCGCGGAGCTTGACTTTCAGATCAGCCGCCAGCTTGATGAGATCATGCATAGCGATGAGTTCCAGAAAGTGGAGTCCGTCTGGCGGGGACTTAAATCCCTCGTTGACAAAACAGATTTCAGGCAGAATATTAAGCTGGAAGTGCTTGATTTATCTAAGGAAGAACTGCGGCAGGATTTCGAAGACTGCCCGGAGATTATTCAGAGCGGATTGTACAAGCAGACCTATATTGCGGAATACGACACACCGGGTGGCGAGCCTGTCGCTGCCGTCATTTCAGCGTATGAGTTTGATGCCTCAGCCCAGGATGTGGCGCTGATGCGGAATATATCAAAAGTTTCCGCTGCTGCTCATATGCCATTTATTGGCTCCGCGGGACCGGCCTTCTTTTTAAAAGACGATATGGAGCAGGTCGCCGCCATCAAGGACATCGGCAACTATTTCGACCGTGCTGAATATATCAAATGGAAATCGTTCCGCGAGACCGACGATTCCCGTTATCTGGGACTGGTGATGCCGCGTGTGCTGGGTCGCCTGCCGTATGGCCCGGATACCGTGCCGGTGCGCAGCTTCAACTACGTTGAAGAAGTCAAAGGCCCTGACCACGATAAATATCTGTGGACTAACGCCTCCTTTGCATTTGCCGCCAACATGGTGAAGAGCTTTATCAACAACGGCTGGTGTGTCCAGATCCGTGGCCCGCAGGCAGGTGGCGCAGTGCAGGATTTGCCTATTCATCTGTATGACCTCGGTACCGGTAATCAGGTGAAAATTCCGAGTGAAGTGATGATCCCGGAAACCCGCGAATTTGAATTTGCCAATCTGGGCTTCATTCCGCTGTCCTACTACAAAAACCGCGACTATTCCTGCTTCTTCTCGGCGAACTCTACCCAGAAACCGGCACTGTATGACACGGCCGATGCGACCGCTAACAGCCGTATTAACTCACGTCTGCCGTATATCTTCCTGCTGTCGCGCATCGCGCATTACCTGAAGCTCATTCAGCGTGAAAACATCGGCACCACTAAAGACCGTCGTTTGCTGGAACTTGAGCTGAACACCTGGGTCCGTGGACTGGTGACCGAAATGACCGATCCGGGCGACGAACTGCAGGCGTCTCACCCGCTGCGTGACGCCAAAGTGATTGTCGAAGACATCGAAGACAACCCGGGCTTCTTCCGCGTCCGCCTGTTCGCTATCCCGCATTTCCAGGTGGAAGGCATGGACGTCAACCTGTCACTGGTTTCCCAGATGCCGAAGGCGAAATCATAAGCTAAGGCAGGAAGCCAATGAAAACGGAACAACCGTTATGGGGCAGGGGCCAGATGGTCTCTCCCCAGCACTTCCAGCAACAGGCCGCGTATGCGGCCTGGTCTGCGGAATGCATCGCCCGACTGGGTCTCTCCCATCCCTGGGGGATGATTAATGCCACTTTCGAACCGGATGCACTGAAGCTGGGCCGCCTGCAGGCCCGTCATCTGCACATCCGTTTCCCCGACGGCACGCTAATTGACACGGATAATGCCGACGACCTGCCGCCGGTGCTGGCGCTTGAGAGGGAATCACAGGAAGTAGTGGTGGTTCTGGCGCTTCCGCTGCTGCGGGCGAATGGTGGCAACTGCCTTAAACCCGATGAGGTGGCCGAGCGCCCTGTGCGCTATCGCCAGCGCTGGCGGGATGTCCGCAACACCTTTGGGGAAGATACACGACAGATTGCGGTGATGCAGCCAGAGCTGACGCTGCGTTTCGCCCATCAAAACAACAGCGATTACCTGACCTGTCCGGTCGCTCGCGTGCAGCAGGATTCGCAGGGGAGCTGGGTACTCGATGAAACCTTTCTTCCGCCACTGCTGGCTCTGCAGGGCAGCCGCTGGCTGGTGACTCAGCTGGAACAGCTGATGACGCAGCTGCGCGCCCGTCTGAGTCGCCTGATGGCAATGCGACGTGAAAGTAATGAGCGGATGGCAGATTTTGCCGTGGCCGACGTATCCCTGTTCTGGCTGCTCAATGCGCTGAACAGTGCAGAGCCCGTGCTAGGACAGTTTCTGCGTCACCCGCAAAGCCCGCCTGAGCGTCTGTATCCGGAGCTGGCACGCCTGGCTGGCAGCCTGCTGACCTTCTCGCTGGAACATCAGGTCAGTGCGATCCCGGCATGGCAGCATGAGCAGCTGAATAGTGTCTTCCCGCCTCTGTTCGATTTGCTCGGCGACCTGCTGGAAGCCAGCCTGCCGTCGCGGGTGGTGGCGATTGAGCTTGAGCATGATGCCCGGCTTCACTTCTGGCAGGCTCGTCTGCATGACCCGCGTCTGCGTGAAGGGGCCGATTACTATCTCTCAGTGCGTTCACCGATGCCGGTGGCACAGCTGCAGGAACAGTTCCCGCGCCAGTGCAAGGTTGGCAGTCCCGATCACGTCAGAAGTATCGTTAATTCATCGCGGGTCGGCGTCCCTCTGACGCCGCTGCGCCATGTGCCGGCGGCTATTCCACTGCGTCTTGAAAACCAGTATTTCAGCCTTGATGTCTCTCATCCCCTGGCCACCGATATGCTGCAGAACGGCAGCTGTATGTTTTACGTCCCCGGGATGCTCGGCGAGCCTGAACTTGAACTCTTTGCGGTACTGAGAACATGAGTGAGCGTAAACGCGGCACCGCCGCGTCCATTGATATTGATGCCCTGCTGCAGGACACCTGGCTGCAGGTGATAAGCCTCCGTCACGGTCCGAAGTTTCAGGATGGAGAAGGGCGCACGTTGTGGGAGCGCTGCATTGCTGATGTCGAACGTGTACAGCGTGAGCTGAAAGCGAGTGAACTCGATGAAGCCAGCTGTCAGCATATTCTCACTGCACAGTGTGCGCTACTTGATGAGGCGGTCAAAGGTCGCGGCGTGGAGGACGATGCCTGTGTGCAGTGGTATGACATTCCCCTGGAGGGGCACTTCCTCGGCACCATGAATGCCGGTGATACGTTGTGCGATCGGATGCGTGATGTGCTGCGTGAACCGGCGCCTGACCACGCTGTCTTGACCTGCTTCCAGCGGGTCATGATGCTGGGTTTCCTCGGCAGTTTCCGTTCTTTGAACGACCCGGAACGCCAGAAACTCGTCAACGCACTCAGTGAGCATGTCCCGCCGTTCAGCTATCCACAAACCCATCCGGTCCTGGCGGAAAGCCGTAGCGGACGAGGAATGGGCGGCTGGCTGGCGTCATGGCCCGTGCGTATTGGCCTGAGCGTGGTAGTGGTTGCCGCGCTGTGGTGGGGACTGAACCTCTGGCTGGATCAGACGCTGCTGACCCTGCTGCCGGGAGCTGTGAAATGAGTCCTGCACAACAGCGCGGGCTTGCGCTGTGGGCCGCCCTGCTGAGTGCAGTGGTCTGCCTGGGTTTCCTGCCGGTCACTCGCCTGGTTTCTGTGCTTGTTCTGTTGGCGATGCTGGGGCTTATCCTGGCGTTCTGGTATATCGCCAGTCGTCGTGCGGAGCATGACGTCACCCTGCGTCTGGATGACCTCCCGGAAGCCACTTACCGTCAACCCGTGGTGCTGGTCTGTGGCGATCTGCCGCTGGCATGTATGCAACAGTCACCGGTGCTTACGGTTACACAGGGATGTTGGATCCGCGTAGAGGATCATCAGGATCTTGAGCAGGCAGCCCGTCAGGTACTGTGTCTGCGCCCCGACTGGGGTCGTCAGCTGTCGGTGATGGTCAGCGTCTGTCCGCAGAAACACGCCGACAGCGAGCGCCTTACCAGTCGTCTGCTGGCATTGCGCTGGCAAATCAGCCAGCTGCGTAAAGAAACCGGTCATTCTGTGCCGCTGGTTCTGAATGGTCAGGTCGGCAGCGCGATGACGAATGACATGCTCTGGCAGGCCGCTATCCCGGGGGAAGGAGTGAGGGTCTGGCGTGAGTCTTCAGCACCGAGCTCAATTGCTGCATGGGTCACCACCGGCGGGTCACCTGCGATGCAGCAACAGGTGCTGATGAACAGCCTGATGAGCTGGTTCCATCAGCACGTAAAAGCCATCTTTATGGGTGAGAACCCCGATGTTCCTGTCATTGCACCTGCTGCGGTGCTGTGGGGAATGGGACCGGTCCTTGCAGGAAGCCTGGCCACATCGGTCTGGACGGCGTGGCTTTCTCGTCACACTGCGATGCAGCAGGTGGCGGGCTGGCAGCCGGTGGGAACGGACAGTACGGTTATTTCTCCACTCCCGGATTTTATCCTGCCGCTGCTGCCGGAAGGGCGAGGCCTGACGCCGCGTGGGCGAGCCTTCCGTTGTGCGCTCGGGATTTTCACGCTGGCGGCCATTGCTGCGCTGCTCAGTAGTGGCTGGAACAACCGCCAGCAGCTGCAGCGTGTGAGCTTCGATATTGCCCGCTATGACCGTATCCCGATGCATGATTTCGGACCAAAAGCCGACGCCGTTGCCGTCCTGCGTGACGATGCGGCAGAGCTGGATGACCAGGCGCGCAATGGCGTACCAGCGCGGATGGGCCTGGGTCTGTATCAGGGTGAGCGTTTGCGAATGCCGGTGCTGGATGCGATCCGTTCCTGGGTGCCTCGGCCACCGCCGCCTAAACCGCAGCCGAAACCCAAACCGGTACCGAAAATTGTCCGCCTCGACAGCATTTCGCTGTTCGATTCCGGGAAGTCCGTGCTGAAAGTGGGGTCGACCAAAATGCTGGTGAACTCGCTGGTGGGCATCAAGGCAAAGCCAGGCTGGCTGATTGTCGTGGCCGGTCATACCGATAACACCGGTAACCCGCAACTCAATCAGACGCTGTCCCTGAGGCGTGCCGAAGCGGTACGTGACTGGATGCGTGATACCGGTGATGTGCCGGAAAGCTGTTTTGCGGTGCAGGGCTATGGCGAGAGCCGCCCGATCGCAACCAACGACACCCCGGAAGGACGCGCGCTCAACCGCCGGGTCGAAATCAGTCTGGTACCGCAGGCCGATGCCTGTCAGGTGCCGGACTCATCAAAAGCGTCACCGGATTCAACGGATGATGGCGACGCTTCAACTCAAGAAATGGAGAAGTAACCATGGCAATTCCTGTTTATCTGTGGCTGAAGGACGACGGCGGCGCGGACATTAAAGGTTCTGTGGACGTTCAGGATCGTGAAGGCAGCATCGAAGTGGTTGCACAGGATCACACCCTGTACATCCCTACCGATAATAACACCGGCAAGCTGACCGGTACCCGTATCCACACGCCGTTCAAATTCACCAAGGAAATCGACTCGTCCAGCCCGTACCTCTACAAGGCGGTGACTACCGGTCAGACCCTGAAATCTGCCGAATTCAAATGGTACAAAATCAACGATGCCGGTCAGGAAGTGGAGTATTTCAACACCAAGCTGGAAAACGTCAAGCTGGTGAAAGTCGCGCCGAAAATGCACGACATCAAAGATCCTTCCAAAGAGAAGCATAACCACCTGGAAGAAATTGAACTGCGCTACGAAAAAATCACCTGGACCTACAAAGACGGCAACATCATTCATTCCGACTCCTGGAACGAACGCGCCACCGCGTAAGCCCGATGCGGACAGGGTTTCCTGTCCGCAGTTTTTTTGCTGAGTGCCTGTCTGAAACGGGCTTTCAGCAAAGAAACCCACAATCTGCCTGCCCGACCTTATGCGCTTTGGTCTCCTGAACCACAGGAAACAGCGAAGGGCGGTAGCGTGTCCGGAATACACAAAGAGAGAAACTCATGGAAAATCCAGCCATCCTGTTGCGACGTCTGAACCCTTACTGTGCCCGAGCGATGGAAGGGGCGGCTTCGCTCTGCCAGACCCGCGCGCATGCGGAAATTTTGCCAGAGCACTGGCTGCTGAAACTGCTGGAGCAGGGCGAAGGTGACCTGACGGTGCTGGCGCGTCGCTACGAATGGGACATGGACGCCCTGTGGCAGGATTTGCTCGGCTGGCTGGATAACCTGCCGCGCTCGGTGCGCGGTCGCCCTCAGTTATCTGACAGTATTCAGACACTGATGCAGGAGGCCTGGCTGCTTGCTTCACTGAACGGCGAGGAGCAAATCCGCAGCATCCATCTGCTGATGGCGCTGGTCGATAAACCGAAACTGGCACGCTGTGACGGCCTGTGGCCTCTGCTGACGCTGGGCCAGAGTCAGCTGGAGCGCCTGCGTCCGCTGATTGATGCGCAGTCCGACGAGCGTCCGGAGCTGCAGCAGGAAGCGGAACTCGCCCGGCAGGGCGGCGATGTTGAAATGGTGGGTCGTTCGGTGGGAGCCGAAGTAAAAGACGGTGAACTCAGCCCGGCGCTGCAGAACGCGCTGGATAAATTCACCCTTGACGTCACTGCCAAAGCGAAAGAGGGCAACATCGATCCGGTGTTTGGCCGTGATACCGAAATCCGTCAGATGGTGGATATTTTGTCCCGTCGTCGCAAGAACAACCCCATTCTGGTCGGGGAGCCGGGCGTGGGGAAAACCGCGCTGGTGGAAGGGCTGGCGCTGCGTATCGCCGAGGGCAACGTGCCTGAATCGCTGAAAGCCGTCAGCCTGCGGACCCTCGACCTCGGCCTGTTGCAGGCGGGGGCGGGCGTGAAAGGTGAATTCGAACAGCGCCTGAAAAACGTTATCGACGCGGTACAGCAGTCGCCGAACCCGGTGCTGCTGTTTATCGACGAAGCGCACACCATTATCGGCGCGGGCAACCAGGCGGGCGGCGCGGATGCGGCCAACCTGTTAAAACCGGCGCTGGCACGCGGCGAGCTGCGGACCATCGCCGCCACCACCTGGAGCGAGTACAAGCAGTATTTTGAACGTGATGCCGCGCTGGAACGTCGCTTCCAGATGGTGAAAGTTGACGAGCCGGACGACGACACGGCCTGCCTGATGCTCAGAGGACTGAAATCGCGCTACGCCGAACACCACAGCGTGCACATCACTGATGATGCGGTACGTGCCGCGGTCACCCTGTCGCGTCGTTACCTGACCGGGCGTCAGCTGCCCGATAAAGCCGTTGACCTGCTGGACACCGCCGCCGCACGCGTCCGCATGAGTCTCGACACCGTGCCGGAAGCGATAGTGCGCCTGAAAGCGCAGCTGACCGCACTGGCACTGGAAGAGCAGGCCCTGCTGGAGGATATCGCCGCCGGCAGTAACCGTCATGGTGACCGCCTGAGCATCATTGAACAGCAGCGGGCTGAACTGGATGCGCGTATTCAGGAGCAGGAAGCGCGTTTCAGTAATGAAAAGGCGCTGGCACAGCAGCTGATGGCCAGCCGCCGGGATATCAGTCAGCAGGCTGAAATTTCCGACCTGCAACAGCAACTGGAGCAGGCGCAGCAGGGCGATGCTCTGATTCAGGTGGATGTGGACACCCGCACCGTCGCCAACGTGATTGCCGACTGGACCGGGGTGCCGCTCTCCTCGCTGATGAAAGACGAACAGACCGAACTGCTGAACCTGGAAGGGGAAATCGGCAGGCGCGTGGTCGGTCAGGATGTGGCCCTCAACGCTATCGCCCGGCGCCTTCGCGCGGCCAAAACTGGCCTTACCTCCGAGAACGGCCCACAGGGCGTGTTCCTGCTGGTCGGCCCTAGCGGCACCGGGAAAACTGAAACCGCGCTGACTCTGGCGGACGTGCTGTACGGCGGCGAAAAGTCGCTCATCACCATTAACCTGTCGGAGTACCAGGAGCCGCATACCGTCTCCCAGCTGAAAGGCTCGCCGCCGGGCTACGTCGGCTACGGCCAGGGCGGCATTCTCACCGAGGCGGTGCGTAAGCGTCCGTACAGCGTGGTGCTGCTCGATGAAGTCGAAAAGGCGCACCGGGACGTGATGAACCTGTTCTACCAGGTGTTCGACCGCGGTTTCATGCGGGACGGCGAAGGGCGCGAAATCGACTTCCGCAACACAGTCATCCTGATGACCTCCAATCTCGGTAGCGACCACATCATGCAGCTGCTGGATGAACAGCCGGACGCCAGCGAAGGCGACCTGCACGAACTGCTGCGGCCCATTCTGCGTGACCACTTCCAACCGGCGCTGCTGGCCCGCTTCCAGACCGTGATTTACCGTCCGCTGAGTGAGCCTGCCATGCGCACCATCGTGGAAATGAAGCTCGCCCAGGTGAGTAAGCGTCTGCATCGCCACTACGGCCTGGCAACAAACATCGGCGAGAGCCTGTATGACGCGCTCACTTCTGCCTGCCTGCTGCCGGATACCGGGGCCCGCAACGTCGACAGCCTGCTCAACCAGCAAATTCTGCCGGTGCTGAGCCAGCAGCTGCTGACCCACATGGCCGCGAAACAGAAACCCCAGTCGCTGACGCTGGGCTGGGATGAGGAAGACGGCATTGTGCTGGAGTTTGACCGGATACAAGGAGCGATCGCATGACGATAAGATTCAGCCACAGCCACCACCTGCTGGCGGTAAAAGGGTGCGGCTCGGATCTGGACGTGCTGGCGTTTGAAGGCGATGAGGCCCTCAGCGCGCCGTTCAGCTACCGTATTGAATTCACAAGTTCTGACCATGCCATCAGCAAAGAAATGATGCTGATGAAAGCGGCCTCCCTGACGCTGCAGGCCCCGGTTGACCAAGGTTACGGCATCAAAATGCAGCAGGCCGTGCGAACCCTTCAGGGAGTGGTGAGTGGCTTTGAACGGCTCAACACCTCAAAAGATGAAACCCACTATGCCCTGACGCTGCAGCCGCGCCTGGCGCTGCTTGACCGCTCGCATCAGAACGCCATTTATCAGGATATGTCGGTTCCACAAATCGTGGAAAAAATCCTGCGCGAGCGTCACAACATGCGCGGTCAGGATTTTCTGTTCTCGCTTACAAAAGAGTACCCGCGCCGTGAGCAGGTGATGCAGTACGGCGAGGATGACCTGCACTTTATTACCCGCCTGCTGGGTGAGGTCGGCATCTGGTTCCGCTTTACCACCGACACGCGCCTGAACATCGACGTGGTGGAGTTTTACGACGGTCAGCAGGGGTATGAAAAAGGCCTGACGCTGCCATCGGTGCCGCCGTCGGGCCAGCATTCGGACGGTGTGGACTCGGTGTGGGGGATGGAGAGCCATCATAACGTGGTGCAGAAGCAGGTCAGCACCCGGGATTACAACTACCGGCAGGCCACCGAAGATATGAATACGCAGGTGGATGTGACGCGCGGAGACGCCACCACCTGTGGGGAGGCCTATCACTACGGCGATAATTATCTGACACCGGGAAGTGCGTATGACCGCCATCCGGCCCCGGAGTCCGGGGCGTTTTACGCCCGCATTCGCCATGAGCGCTACCTGAACGGCCAGACGCAGACCCGTGCCATCACCAGCTGCCCGACGCTCTTTCCGGGGCAGGTGCTGAAAGTCACCGGCGGGTACGAAGTGGCCGACGTATTTGCCCGTGGTGTGGTCATCACGGCGATGCACAGCCATGCGCGGCGGGATGAAGATTTTGGCGTCAGGTTTGACGGTATCCCGGACAGCCCTGATTTTAGTTTCCGTCCTGATCCCGGCACCCGTCCGGTGATGGCCGGCACCTTACCGGCCCGCGTCACCAGTACCACCGAGAACGACACCTACGGCCACATCGATAAAGACGGCCGCTACCGCGTCAACATGCTGTTCGACCGCGACAGCTGGGAAAACGGCTTTGAAAGCCTGTGGGTGCGCCAGTCCCGCCCGTACGCCGGGGACACTTACGGCCTGCACCTGCCGCTGCTGGCAGGCACCGAAGTGGCGATTGGCTTTGAGGACGGTAACCCGGACAGGCCGTACATCGCAGGCGTGCTGCACGACTCGGCGCACGGCGACCACGTCACCATCCGCAACTACAAGCGTAACGTCCTGCGGACGCCTGCGAACAACAAAATCCGCCTCGATGACAGCCGTGGCCAGGAGCATATCAAGGTCTCCACCGAGTACGGCGGCAAGAGCCAGCTGAATCTCGGACATTTAGTGGATGCGGAGAAGCAGAAGCGCGGTGAGGGTGCTGAGTTACGGACTGATGACTGGGTGGCTGTTCGTGGTGGAAAAGGATTGTTGTTGACGACGCAAGCTCAGCCTAAGGCGATTGATCAGCAACTGAGCATGGATGAAATCAAACAGCAGTTGTCTGACGCACTGTCGATGGCGAATTCTCTGTCTGAACTGTTGCAGACAGCACAGATTAAAGGACTGGATAACAACATACAGCAACAGTTCCTCCATCAGAATGTGGATAAACTTCAGCAGCCTGCCATTGTGGCTGGCGCTCCTGGTGGTATTGCCTTGTCCACGCCGCAGCATATTCAGCTCAGTGCAAATCACAACCAGATGCTGACTTCTGGTGGCAGCACAGAAATAAGTGCGTTTAAACGCATGGTACTTGCGGCCAAAACAGGATTTGTTGCTTTTGTTCAGGAGCTTGGAATGAAACTGGTCGCTGCCAAAGGGAAGGTGGAAATTCAGGCGCAAAGTGATGGAATGGATATTCTGGCCAGCAAAGCCCTGACGGTGACAAGTACCGATGACGAAATCATTATCAGCGCGAAGAAAAAAATAACGCTTAAGTGCGGCGGTTCGTACATCACGATTGACCCGACAAAAATCGAGAATGGTACGGGTGGCAATTTTTACATTAAGAGCGCCGATTTTGATTATGACGGACCGGCGACACTGAATTCCTCTGTCCCTAAATTTACCGCCTGCGAAAATGCTGCATCCGAAGCCCTGGTTAAGGGCGATGCTACATTGCCACTCAGTTGAGGAAAGATAATGGGTAACTATTACCAGGAGCAGCCGGTGGCACCCGGTGAGCATGATTTTGCCATTATCGACCGAATGCAACACCCAGACATCAGTGAAGCATGGCCTGTAATTGAACTTGTTTCACCTGTGTTTAAACCACAGGCCCATCTTTATCCCTGGCTTTTACCATTAAAAGAGATGAGAGGCGAAGACTGGGAAGCGTTAATGGAAGCGTTGAGGCTGGCTGATTCTTCCCGGGGAGCACCTGTGTCCTGTCTGCTGTTACGCAGTGGGCAATCATCGTCGGAAATCCGGGATCAGCTTATCAGGTCGCTTTATTTTACCGATGAACAGTACCAGGGACATATTCTTCGCTATTACGATCCGCGTGTTTTCTTTCACCTGTGCTGGATGCTCTCTCCCGTACAGCTTGCTCAAACGTTTCCTTCGCATCTGGTCAGTCACTGGACTTTCTGGCTTGAGGGGCACTGGCATACGGTGAGTTTCCCTTCTGCGAATACTGTACAGTCAGGCGAAGTTCGAGCTTTTCCACTTCAGCAACTACAGCGTTGTGGGCAGATAAATCAGGTCCTTGACAGATGCCCACCTTATGAGGATGTCGTTCAGCGGGAGCAGATAAGTCAGAAAATTGATGCGCTTTTGTCGAAGGCAACAGAGTTAGGATTGCCTACAGCAGAGGACCAGGTTGCGTTTGCTTTTTATGGCCTCAGTCTTCGGGACGCATTCTGGACATCTCCCAAACTTTTACCTCTGCTGCAACAGGCCAGGAAAACGCCTGATTTTTTCCATGATGAAACCCGCTTCTGGGATGAAGAGCGCTGGAACACGCTGACGCAGCGCTAATCCGTATCAGTGAATGGAATGAAAAATGACTACAGAACAAGGTTGTAAATTTTGCCGCCGTTACGGGTTGCCGGTGCTTCCCGTCCGTCCCGCTGTGATGACTAATGACGATTGTTTGCCGCAATCGCCTGCGGATATTACTGTTCCTGTCCCTGCTCAGGGACAGACCACCTATACCGCCAGATTGCTGCGGGCCGGTTTTTTGAATATCTGGTCTGAATCCGGAGCCCGCTGGATTAATTACTATGTCACCGATGACGGTTATTACTATCCGTTGCCTGAGACTGGTGATGTGCCTGCTGATATCGTGGCGGGAACACGAAAACCCTGCGTCAACAAGCCTGAAGAGCTGGCAACGGCCTCATTAATTACTTTACCCGTGAAGCCGGCAGGAATGAAAAATGGCATGTTCTGGTTTGCCTGGTCGGAGGTGGAGTGGACGGATGCGACGCGTAAGAAGCATGAGGATTCTGCCTACCGCAGTCAGTACATGCAGCGTTTTGATATGGATGCCTGGGTAAATGGTGGAAGTGGCAGGCAGACATTGCCCATATCCGGCTTAGCAGGAACGGTTGCTGAATACAGCCCTAAGGCAGCTTCCTGCTCTCATAAAACGTGGTCTCCAGCCCCCTTCAGGACGGTCAAACCTCAGGAAGGACAACATCTGATTCAGGCGGCTGATGCACTGTATGCCGGAAAGGGGGCGATCCTTCTGTTGCAAGATCCCGTTGCCGTTATTCAGGATATTGCAGCCCTGTCCAATCATCGAATAGAAAAACAATTTTCACAGAATCCGAAATACTCACGGGGACTGGCTCTGTCATCAGCGCTAAGTTCGCTGAAAGAGGTGCTTTGCACCCAATTCGAACGTGATCAGCTCACCCTTGACAGGGGGGTGGAGCAGCAGGCCCGAAGTGGTATTGCCATTAAAGCAGGAGTCATGTTGCCCACCATGGCCAGCGCGCAGCAAAATGCGCTTTACAGCCATAATAATCAGTCACTTCAGCAACAGGTTAATATGTACTGGGCACAGTATGAAAAATATATTGACCGCTCAAAAGAGCAGGCATTTCTGAAGGAATACGATGCTGCACTCTCAGCCTTTGACCAGCAGGTCATTTCACCGATGGTGGGTATGTATCTGGCCTGGCTGAAAGGTCAGACGTTGCTGGACTATCTTGACGGCAATTTTGACCCTGAAGATATCAGCAGCGGCGCATTATTTACCCAGACGGTGATGCATTGCGTACAGCATATGCAGGATAAATCAGATGTTACGGCCTGGTTCCTGGACCAACTGTCCCAGCCATCAATAGGTCGCAGCAATATTCTTCTTCGTGCCGCGGTGATGAATAACAGGCAATGGACCCTCAGGGTCAGCGACTCAGTGAGTGCGTACAAGGATTACAGCGATGTTCCCTGGAAGGATAAGCTAATCGACGTCTATACAAAGATAACTGATAAAGCGGCGAAGAATGTTCAGTTCGCGCTGGAAGGCTATCTCAATGCAGTCAGCAGTGCGCTGGCGGGGATGCTGGACAAAGCTGCAGACAGATTACTGCCTTCTCTGGTGGCACTGGCCGCGTCATATGGCATGGGACTTAAGGTGATAAGCAGCACCGGTGAGCGAAAATATTTCATCAGTGCCATCGTAAGGCAGCTGGGAGAAATGACCGATCTTGAAGGCCGCATTTCAGCGTCCCGCCTGCGTCACTATGTTGATATCGAAGTACGCAGAATGGAAATTGCCGGCGTATCGATGGTGGGGATTCACCAGCAGAAATCACTGGTTCTGATTGATGTAGCAGAAGCAACGCGGACGCGGGTACTGCCGGAGGCTGAGCGTGCCACCGCAGCTGTAAAAACGATGCGCTCAGCAGATGAGGTCAGCAGTACGTTATTCCCGCGCCAGTGGAGAGCAAAACTGGCGCTGGCGAAGGGCAGCGCGGTCAACAATCTGGCAAATGATGGTGCGCAGAGCCTGCCTTTTGCCGGATGCGTTTTTGCAATAATCATGCAGGTTGGGGCCGTCAGCAAATCCGCAGCCAGCCTGATGCACGGGCAGCTTACGGGGGCAGAAAAGATATCTAAATTATTCGCTGATACCATCGGAGCTGGTGGAACATTACTGGATGCGGTGGAGAGGGTGATCTTTAAATTTAAGAGTTTCCGGCTCAAGCCATTGGTACGTTTGCGTTATGGCAAAGTCGGGATGATGAAGTTAGCTGACAGAATTCAGCTTGCAGGAAAGGTATGCGCTGCATTTGGTTATGTAGCTGTGATTTGGGATATTTATCATAGTTATGAAGAATATCATAAGGGCAATATAGGGCTAGCTGGTGCATACTTGATCTCTGCTGTGGCTGGTGCAGCATTGGTAACATCAGCAGTATTTACTTCACTGGCCTTTGGCCCTGTAGGCCTGGCGATAGCGATTGCTTTTGTTCTTGGCTCTGCGATTTATATTGCGATGCAAAGTCGTGATGAAATTCAGAAATGGCTGGCAGCAACCTGGTGGCGTCAAATACCTGTTGGTGAAAGTGATGTTCCTGCAGTCTGGCCAACCATGCAGATGGAAATGTCCCGGCTACAGCAGTTAGTTGGAGGATGAGAGTAAATGGCAATTTCACACGATATCGGGCTTTTCTTTCCATTTAAGGTTAATCGACCACTGACCAAAGAAGAAAAGCAGAGTCGCTTTGTTCAGGGTAAAAGAAGAAAGATTTCAGGTGAGGCTACTGTACTCGACTTGGATACTGTTATACGGATCAATTCATCTTATCTGGAAGTTGTGGATAAATTCTATCCTACAAAAGGGTATGTAGCGTCTTTTATGATGGCGTTTTGTATATTGTTTATTATCACAATTGTCGCTTTTGCAAAAATCGCTATTTTTGAAAATGGTAGTGTTCCATTTTTTTGTTTTGCCGCACTACTTTCGGGTGGCAGTATTTGTTTTTTTGGACGATTTCTATTGAAAGACTGGTTTAGAAAAACGCACTACCCTATGCGTTTTAACCGGAAAAAACAGCTGGTGCATATTTATCAGGTCAGCGGTGAGATCATTACTGTGCCCTGGAAAGACATATTTTTCACAACCAGCAAGCAGAAAATCAGTTACTGCATTGTTGGGCACCTTCTCTCCGAAGATAAAGAAACCGTGCTGAATACGTTCAGCTTTGGTTATGTCGGGCAACGGGAAGAGTTGTCTCTCTACTGGGAGTTTATTCGGTGTTATATGGAAGAGGACTGTCTGGAAGAACTGGCTGAGACTGTCTTATTTTGCCCGCCTGTTGAGAAGCAAAAAGAAGGCTATATCGCAGGATTGCAGAGACTGATGCAAATAGATTCACGGGCAGACTGGCTGCTGCTTGTTCTGAATCTGCCTTTCGCGCTGATTGAAAGCATTGCCCGCTATATTGCCATGCAGACCAGCAAGATCCCTCAGTGGTCACCCGACGTGCTTGAAGCATGCGCTGTTGATCCGCATGATCCGATCAACGTTGGCGCTGAAAACAACTCCCCTCATCGCTGGCGCACGGTGCTGGCAAATGAAACGCGGGAAGTGTATGACGCCAAATACCAGCGGCTGGCATCGGCAAATCAAAAGATCAAAGCCAAACTTGATGCGCGCTATGGAGGATAAAAATGAAAGGGATCAACCTGGTGGCGTCAAATACCGATGGTTAAAGTGATGCGCCTGCAATCTGGTCAACCATGCAGATGGAAATATCTCAGTTGCAGACATTATTCGGAGATAACTTATAAATGGCGATTTCACATACACTTGGATTATATATTCCATTTAAATTAAACAGGCATCTGACCAAAGAGGAAAAACAAAGTTGTTTTGTTCAGGGGAAACGCAGAAAAGGCTCAGGCGAGGCTGCAGTACTTGATCTTGATACTGTCATCCGAATGAACTCATCTTACATGGAGGTTGTGGATAAATTCTATCTAGTCAAAGGGGTTATTGCTGGCCCAATGATGTGCATGATTGCTTTTGTTATTGGTACCATGGTCTGGTTTTCCTATGGGGCACTGATTTCAGAAGATTTTAAAGGGGGAGGGTTGGCTTTTTTATTACCTTTTTCAGTAGTGTGCTTTTTTTGTTTTTTATGCGGAAGGCCACTTTTAAAAGACTGGTTTAGCAAGACACACTACCCGGTGCGTTTTAACCGAAAGAAACAGCTGGTACATATTTATCAGGTGAAAGGCGAGATAATCACGCTACCGTGGAAAGATATTTACTTCACCACCAGTAAACAGAAAGTGAGCTATTGTATCGTGGGGCATATCCTTGCTGATGATAACGAAACGGTAATAAATACGTTCAGCTTTGGCCATGTAGGCCAAAAGGTAGAATTATCGCTATACTGGGAATTTATTCGCGGTTATATGGAAGAAGACTGCCTGGAAGAGCTGGCTGAAACCGTTTTATATTGCCCACCGGTAGAAAAGCGCAGAGAGGGATATATCACCGGGTTACAAACGTTGATAAAAATGGATTCCCGACTGGAGTGGATCCCCAATTTATTATTACTTCCGCTTTCCTTGGTAGAGAGCATTGCCCGCTATATCGGAATGCAGACCAGCAAGATCCCTCAGTGGTCACCGGACGTGCTTGAAGCATGCGCTGTTGATCTGCATGACCCGATCAACGTTGGCGCTGAAAACAATTCCCCTCATCGCTGGCGCACCGTGCTGGCAAATGAATCGCGGGAAGTATATGACGCCAAATACCAGCGGCTGGCATCGGCAAATCAAAAGATCAAAGCCAAACTTGATGCTCGCTATGGGGTGTAAATATAAAACTCCTGCAATCTAAAGATAACTGATAAAGCGGCGAAGAATGTTCAGTTCGCGCTGGAAGGCTATCTCAATGCAGTCAGCAGTGCGCTGGCGGGGATGCTGGACAAAGCTGCAGACAGATTACTGCCTTCTCTGGTGGCACTGGCCGCGTCATATGGCATGGGACTTAAGGTGATAAGCAGCACCGGTGAGCGAAAATATTTCATCAGTGCCATCGTAAGGCAGCTGGGAGAAATGACCGATCTTGAAGGCCGCATTTCAGCGTCCCGCCTGCGTCACTATGTTGATATCGAAGTACGCAGAATGGAAATTGCCGGCGTATCGATGGTGGGGATTCACCAGCAGAAATCACTGGTTCTGATTGATGTAGCAGAAGCAACGCGGACGCGGGTACTACCAGAGGCGGAACGTGCCACCGCAGCTGCAAAAACGATGCGCTCAGCAGATGAGGTCAGCAGTACGTTATTCCCGCGTCAGTGGAGAGAAAAACTGGCGCTGGCGAAGGGCAGCGCGGTCAACAATCTGGCAAATGATGGTGCGCAGAGCCTGCCTTTTGCCGGATGCGTTTTTGCAATGATCATGCAGGTTGGGGCCGTCAGCAAATCCGCAGCCAGCCTGATGCACGGGCAGCTTACGGGGGCAGAAAAGATGTCTAAATTTATCGCTGATACCATCGGAGCTGGTGGAACATTACTGGATGCGGTGGAAAGGGTGATCTTTAAATTTAAGAGTCTGCGCCTGAAATCATTGGTTCGCTTGAGTTTTGGACGTGCAGGGGCAGTTGGCCTTGAAAAGGGGCTGAAATATGCAGGCAGAGCATGTGCTGCATTTGGTTATGTAGCAGTTGCATGGGATATCTATCATTTTATTGATGAATATCAGAAAGGTAATATGGGACTATCTGCAGCATACGCTATTTCATCAATAGCAGGTGCGGCATTAGTAACATCAGCAGTATTTACTTCATTGGCCCTTGGCCCTGTTGGCCTGGCGATAGCGATTGCTTTTGTTCTTGGCTCTGCGATTTATATTGCGATGCAAAGTCGTGATGAAATTCAGAAATGGCTGGCGGCAACCTGGTGGCGTCAAATACCCGATGGTGAAAGTGATGTGCCAGCAGTCTGGCCAACCTTGCAGATGGAAATGTCCCGGCTACAGCAGTTAGTTGGAGGAGGAGAGTAAATGGCAATTTCACACGATATCGGGCTTTTCTTTCCTTTTAAGGTCAACCGGCCTTTAACAAAAGAAGAAAAGCAAAGTCGCTTTGTTCAGGGTAAAAGAAGAAAGATTTCAGGTGAGGCTACTGTACTCGATCTGGATACTGTTATACGGATCAATTCATCTTATCTGGAAGTTGTGGATAAATTCTATCCTACAAAAGGGTATGTAGCATCATTTATGATGGCGTTTTGTATATTGTTTCTTATCGCAATTATAGTCACTGCAAAAATTGCCATTTTTAATGATGGCAATGTGCCTATGTTTTTCTTCATTGTAATATTGTTTGGTTCGGCCATTTTCTGGCTGGGGCGATTTCTTCTGAAAGATTGGTTTCGAAAAACACACTACCCGGTGCGTTTTAACCGAAAGAAACAACGGGTACATATTTACCAGGTGAAAGGCGAGATAATCACGCTACCGTGGAAAGATATTTTTTACACCACCAGTAAACAGAAAGTAAGCTATTGCATCGTAGGTCATGTCCTTGCTGATGATAAAGAAACGGTAATAAATACGTTCAGCTTTGGCCATGTAGGCCAAAAGGCAGAATTATCGCTATACTGGGAATTCATTCGCTGCTACATGGAAGAAGACTGCCTGGAAGATCTGGCTGAAACCGTTTTATATTGCCCACCGGTAGAAAAGCACAGAGAGGGATATGTCACCGGCTTACAAACTTTGATAAAAATGGATTCACGACTGGAGTGGATCCCCTGTTTATTATTATTTCCGCTTTCATTGGTAGAGAGCATTGCCCGCTATATTGCCATGCAAACCAGCAAGATCCCCCAGTGGTCACCGGAAGTGCTTGAAGCATGCGCTGTTGATCCACATGACCCGATTAACGTTGGCGCTGAAAACAATCCCCCTCATCGCTGGCGCACCGTGCTGGCAAATGAATCGCGGGAAATGTATGAGGCCAAAAACCAGCGGCTGGCATCGGCAAATCAAAAGATCAAAGCCAAACTTGATGCTCGCCATGGGGTGTAAATATAAAACTCCTGCAATCTAAAGATAACTGATAAAGCGGCGAAGAATGTTCAGTTCGCGCTGGAAGGCTATCTCAATGCAGTCAGCAGTGCGCTGGCGGGGATGCTGGACAAAGCTGCAGACAGATTACTGCCTTCTCTGGTGGCACTGGCCGCGTCATATGGCATGGGACTTAAGGTGATAAGCAGCACCGGTGAGCGAAAATATTTCATCAGTGCCATCGTAAGGCAGCTGGGAGAAATGACCGATCTTGAAGGCCGCATTTCAGCGTCCCGCCTGCGTCACTATGTTGATATCGAAGTACGCAGAATGGAAATTGCCGGCGTATCGATGGTGGGGATTCACCAGCAGAAATCACTGGTTCTGATTGATGTAGCAGAAGCAACGCGGACGCGGGTACTACCAGAGGCGGAACGTGCCACCGCAGCTGCAAAAACGATGCGCTCAGCAGATGAGGTCAGCAGTACGTTATTCCCGCGTCAGTGGAGAGAAAAACTGGCGCTGGCGAAGGGCAGCGCGGTCAACAATCTGGCAAATGATGGTGCGCAGAGCCTGCCCTTTGCCGGATGCGTTTTTGCAATGATCATGCAGGTTGGGGCCGTCAGCAAATCCGCAGCCAGCCTGATGCAGGGGCAGCTTACGGGGGCAGAAAAGGTATCTAAATTTATCGCTGATACCATCGGAGCTGGTGGAACATTACTGGATGCGGTGGAAAGGGTGATCTTTAAATTTAAGAGTTTCCGACTTATGCCATTGGTACGTTTGCGTTATGGCAAAGTCGGAATGATAAAGTTAGCTGACAGAATTCAGCTCGCAGGAAAGGTATGCGCCGCATTTGGTTATGTAGCAGTTGCATGGGATATCTATCATTTTATTGATGAAAGGCAAAAAGGCAAAAAGGCAATATAGGGTTAGCTAGTGCATACTTGATCTCTGCTGTGGCTGGTGCAGCATTGGTAACATCAGCAGTATTTACTTCACTGGCCCTTGGCCCTGTAGGCCTGGCGATAGCGATCGGTTTTATATTGGGTTCTGCTATTTATATTGCAATGCATAGTCGTGACAATATACAGAAGTGGTTGGCGGCAACTTTATGGCGCCAAATTCCTGCTGAGGAAATTGAAATTCCTGCAATTTGGCCTAATGTTCAGATGGAAATGTCCCAGCTACAGCAGTTAGTTGGAGGAGGGGAGTAAATGGCAATTTCACACGATATCGGGCTTTTCTTTCCTTTTAAGGTGAACCGACCTTTAACAAAAGAAGAAAAGCAAAGTCGCTTTGTTCAGGGTAAAAGAAGAAGAATTTCTGGTGAGGCTGCTGTGCTCGATCTGGATACGGTTATACGGATGAATTCATCTTACATGGAGATTGTGGATAAATTTTATCCTACAAAAGGATATGTAGCATCATTTATGATGGCATTCTGTATATTGTTTCTTATCGCAATTGTAGCTACTGCAAAAATCACTATTGTTACTGGTGATGGTATTTCATTTTTTTGTTTTACTGCACTAGTTTCGGGAGGGGGGATCTGCTGGTTTGGTCGATTTCTCCTGAAAGATTTATTTCGAAAAACACATTATCCCGTAAGGTTCAACCGAAAGAAACAGCAGGTGCATGTCTATCAGGTTAGTGGTGAAGTTATAACGGTTCCGTGGAGTGATATTTTCTTTACAACCAGTAAACAGCGAATTAGCTACTGTATTGTTGGGCATCTTCTCTCAGAAGATAAAGAAACCGTGCTGAATACGTTCAGCTTTGGTTATGTCGGACAACGGGAAGAGTTGTCTCTCTACTGGGAGTTCATTCGGTGTTATATGGAAGAAGACTGTCTGGAAGAACTGGCTGAGACTGTCTTATTTTGCCCTCCTGTTGAGAAGCAAAAAGAAGGCTATATCGCAGGATTGCAGAGACTGATGCAAATAGATTCACGGGCAGACTGGCTGCTGCTTGTTCTGAATCTGCCTTTCGCGCTAGTTGAAAGTATTGCCCGCTATATTGCCATGCAAACCAGCAAGATCCCTCAGTGGTCACCCGACGTGCTTGAAGCATGCGCTGTTGATCCGCATGACCCGATCAACGTTGGCGCTGAAAACAACTCCCCTCATCGCTGGCGCACCGTGCTGGCAAATGAATCGCGGGAAGTGTACGACGCCAAAAACCAGCGGCTGGCATCGGCAAACCAAAAGATCAAAGCCAAACTTGATGCTCGCTATGGATAATAAAAATGAAAGGGATCAACCTGGTGGTGTCAAATACCAAATGGTGAAAGTGATGTGCCAGCAGTCTGGCCAACCTTGCAGATGGAAATGTCCCGGCTACAGCAGTTAGTTGGAGGAGGAGAGTAAATGGCAATTTCACACGATATCGGGCTTTTCTTTCCTTTTAAGGTCAACCGGCCTTTAACAAAAGAAGAAAAGCAAAGTCGCTTTGTTCAGGGTAAAAGAAGAAAGATTTCAGGTGAGGCTACTGTACTCGATCTGGATACTGTTATACGGATCAATTCATCTTATCTGGAAGTTGTGGATAAATTCTATCCTACAAAAGGGTATGTAGCATCATTTATGATGGCGTTTTGTATATTGTTTCTTATCGCAATTATAGTCACTGCAAAAATTGCCATTTTTAATGATGGCAATGTGCCTATGTTTTTCTTCATTGTAATATTGTTTGGTTCGGCCATTTTCTGGCTGGGGCGATTTCTTCTGAAAGATTGGTTTCGAAAAACACACTACCCGGTGCGTTTTAACCGAAAGAAACAACGGGTACATATTTACCAGGTGAAAGGCGAGATAATCACGCTACCGTGGAAAGATATTTTTTACACCACCAGTAAACAGAAAGTAAGCTATTGCATCGTAGGTCATGTCCTTGCTGATGATAAAGAAACGGTAATAAATACGTTCAGCTTTGGCCATGTAGGCCAAAAGGCAGAATTATCGCTATACTGGGAATTCATTCGCTGCTACATGGAAGAAGACTGCCTGGAAGATCTGGCTGAAACCGTTTTATATTGCCCACCGGTAGAAAAGCACAGAGAGGGATATGTCACCGGCTTACAAACTTTGATAAAAATGGATTCACGACTGGAGTGGATCCCCTGTTTATTATTATTTCCGCTTTCATTGGTAGAGAGCATTGCCCGCTATATTGCCATGCAAACCAGCAAGATCCCCCAGTGGTCACCGGAAGTGCTTGAAGCATGCGCTGTTGATCCACATGACCCGATTAACGTTGGCGCTGAAAACAATCCCCCTCATCGCTGGCGCACCGTGCTGGCAAATGAATCGCGGGAAATGTATGAGGCCAAAAACCAGCGGCTGGCATCGGCAAATCAAAAGATCAAAGCCAAACTTGATGCTCGCCATGGGGTGTAAATATAAAACTCCTGCAATCTAAAGATAACTGATAAAGCGGCGAAGAATGTTCAGTTCGCGCTGGAAGGCTATCTCAATGCAGTCAGCAGTGCGCTGGCGGGGATGCTGGACAAAGCTGCAGACAGATTACTGCCTTCTCTGGTGGCACTGGCCGCGTCATATGGCATGGGACTTAAGGTGATAAGCAGCACCGGTGAGCGAAAATATTTCATCAGTGCCATCGTAAGGCAGCTGGGAGAAATGACCGATCTTGAAGGCCGCATTTCAGCGTCCCGCCTGCGTCACTATGTTGATATCGAAGTACGCAGAATGGAAATTGCCGGCGTATCGATGGTGGGGATTCACCAGCAGAAATCACTGGTTCTGATTGATGTAGCAGAAGCAACGCGGACGCGGGTACTGCCGGAGGCTGAGCGTGCCACCGCAGCTGTAAAAACGATGCGCTCAGCAGATGAGGTCAGCAGTACGTTATTCCCGCGCCAGTGGAGAGCAAAACTGGCGCTGGCGAAGGGCAGCGCGGTCAACAATCTGGCAAATGATGGTGCGCAGAGCCTGCCTTTTGCCGGATGCGTTTTTGCAATAATCATGCAGGTTGGGGCCGTCAGCAAATCCGCAGCCAGCCTGATGCACGGGCAGCTTACGGGGGCAGAAAAGATATCTAAATTATTCGCTGATACCATCGGAGCTGGTGGAACATTACTGGATGCGGTGGAGAGGGTGATCTTTAAATTTAAGAGTTTCCGGCTCAAGCCATTGGTACGTTTGCGTTATGGCAAAGTCGGGATGATGAAGTTAGCTGACAGAATTCAGCTTGCAGGAAAGGTATGCGCTGCATTTGGTTATGTAGCTGTGATTTGGGATATTTATCATAGTTATGAAGAATATCATAAGGGCAATATAGGGCTAGCTGGTGCATACTTGATCTCTGCTGTGGCTGGTGCAGCATTGGTAACATCAGCAGTATTTACTTCACTGGCCTTTGGCCCTGTAGGCCTGGCGATAGCGATTGCTTTTGTTCTTGGCTCTGCGATTTATATTGCGATGCAAAGTCGTGATGAAATTCAGAAATGGCTGGCAGCAACCTGGTGGCGTCAAATACCTGTTGGTGAAAGTGATGTTCCTGCAGTCTGGCCAACCATGCAGATGGAAATGTCCCGGCTACAGCAGTTAGTTGGAGGATGAGAGTAAATGGCAATTTCACACGATATCGGGCTTTTCTTTCCATTTAAGGTTAATCGACCACTGACCAAAGAAGAAAAGCAGAGTCGCTTTGTTCAGGGTAAAAGAAGAAAGATTTCAGGTGAGGCTACTGTACTCGACTTGGATACTGTTATACGGATCAATTCATCTTATCTGGAAGTTGTGGATAAATTCTATCCTACAAAAGGGTATGTAGCGTCTTTTATGATGGCGTTTTGTATATTGTTTATTATCACAATTGTCGCTTTTGCAAAAATCGCTATTTTTGAAAATGGTAGTGTTCCATTTTTTTGTTTTGCCGCACTACTTTCGGGTGGCAGTATTTGTTTTTTTGGACGATTTCTATTGAAAGACTGGTTTAGAAAAACGCACTACCCTATGCGTTTTAACCGGAAAAAACAGCTGGTGCATATTTATCAGGTCAGCGGTGAGATCATTACTGTGCCCTGGAAAGACATATTTTTCACAACCAGCAAGCAGAAAATCAGTTACTGCATTGTTGGGCACCTTCTCTCCGAAGATAAAGAAACCGTGCTGAATACGTTCAGCTTTGGTTATGTCGGGCAACGGGAAGAGTTGTCTCTCTACTGGGAGTTTATTCGGTGTTATATGGAAGAGGACTGTCTGGAAGAACTGGCTGAGACTGTCTTATTTTGCCCGCCTGTTGAGAAGCAAAAAGAAGGCTATATCGCAGGATTGCAGAGACTGATGCAAATAGATTCACGGGCAGACTGGCTGCTGCTTGTTCTGAATCTGCCTTTCGCGCTGGTTGAAAGTATTGCCCGCTATATTGCCATGCAAACCAGCAAGATCCCCCAGTGGTCACCGGAAGTGCTTGAAGCATGCGCTGTTGATCTGCATGACCCGATCAACGTTGGCGCTGAAAACAATTCCCCTCATCGCTGGCGCACCGTGCTGGCAAATGAATCGCGGGAAGTGTACGACGCCAAAAACCAGCGGCTGGCATCGGCAAATCAAAAGATCAAAGCCAAACTTGATGCTCGCTATGGAGGATAAAAAATGAAAGGTGTTATTCGTATTGGCGATAAAACAACGGGTGGCGGCAAGGTGCTGTCTGGCTCCTCTAAAATGAAGTTTAAAGGTATCGGTGCTGCGCGGTTAAACGATCCTGTCAGTTGCCCTATTGAGGGGCACAGCCCATCCTATATTTCGCAAGGCCATCCTACAATGAAAGACAGAGGAACCCCTGTTGCCTTTCATGACTATGAGTGTTCCTGTGGTTGTAAGCTCATATCATCCCTGAACAATGCAACTACGAGTAAATAATGCCAGTCGATCTTTCTGCTATTCCTGATGTCGCAAGGAGAACCCGTCAGCCATCAGCAAAACGCTGGTTTGTGATTTTGCTGATATTCATGGTGTTCGGTGGCTTTCTTACCTCCTGGCTGTGGCCAATACATAATAATTCTGCACGGGGCCCCCTTTTTTGGCATTGTTTTATTAGTGCACCACTGGCGATTTGGGTTGTGTTGTTTGGTCTTCGCTGGCTCGCATGGTTATCTACAGTGTGGCCGGCAAATGGATGGGATGATGAGCGTGAACAGGATATAGAGAATGAAATTCAGCGTGGGCAATGTTTTCTAATACTGGATTTCGCAAGTGTGCGTTTACCTCATGTTGTCACGTCAGGGGCACTGACGGAACAATTCCTGCTGCCCCAGGGGATAAAGTTGCCTTCTGTTATCGATGCAGCAACACAATCTGTAAGTTATATCGCCCAGTTTAGCGATAAAAGTCTGCCAGCTGCTGAACGTATTCAGAACCGGCTCCGGGAAATTCTGAGTGACCCGTTATTGAAGACGGGATTATATGAATGCCAAAAAAAGAAATCGCTGCAAGTCATCTTACAGATAGATTCAAGTATTTACCTTTCATCAGATGAGCTGGCCGATATTAGGAAGCGTATGATTACGCTTTTACCTGTGAGTAATATTCAAATCTCACCGTATTTTGGAATGTCTGATATCGATAAGTGGCTGGATAATCCCGAAAGCATGGATACCCTGCTTCTCCTCTCTGTCTGTATCCGAGCGACGGTTTCTGATGGCGAGGGTGAGGCGGCTGTGGCATTGCTGCTCCATTCCGAAGCCGGTGAAGGGTTTAATAGCAATATGGCAGTTCGCTTCCACCGGCCTGAACAGTCAAAAGATACAAAATCATTACTCTCTACAGCCATGCAAGCTTTAGTCTGGGGGAAAACTCACGCTGCAGATATACAGTCCCTGTGGTTTTCTGGAATGGGAACTGAAAATAAAACGCAGTCATTGTTATCAGAGAATAAATTTCGCTTTCCTCGCGCAGAAGCCAGCGCACAGATTATCGATATTGATTTAAAAACGGGAAGAACCGGTGTTGTTTCCCCCTGGATTGCCATTGCGCTTGCTGCCGGGCATTCATGTACATTGCCGTTTCCTCAGTTAATCATGAGCGCGTCAGAAGAGGAAGACCCTTGGTGGGTAGTTATTCGTTCGGGTAAAGAGAGCTATTAAGTCAATTTGATGTCACACAGCATCAGATGCAAAAAGTAATGGGCATTATTGTGTCCAGTCGTTTCGTGTCGGGAGAAAAAAGTGAAACGTATAGTGCAGGGACTAAAGAACACAACATTTCAGTTGTGGTTGATTTTGTTTGTTTTTTTATTTCTGGGTGGCTCCGTCTGCCTGATTATCAAGAATTACCCAGATCAGCTTGGTATTCCCCCAGGTTCTGCTTTACAAACGGTCTTGTTTTTTAGTGCTCTGATCCTGACCGCAGGGATGCTTCTTTTTATTTTACTTTTGTTTATTACAACTTATTTTTTTGGCAAGAAGACTTATCGCAGGGTGAAAGCTCAAACCTCGGATGAATTTTCTTCGAATCAGATAAAAACAAAAAACGATTCTTCTGTTCCTATTACGGTTCGGGGTCTGAAAAAGTATTTACGTACTCGCTACAATTTCTTCTGGCGTCGCAAGGTCCGCCTGCTGCTGATCACCGGCGACGAAGCCGCAATCGAACAGCTGGTTCCTGGCCTGCAGGAAAACCAGTGGCTTGAAGGTAACCGTACCGTTCTGCTTTACGGCGGCAGTCTGACCGCTGAGCCCGACAAGGAAAAATACACCGCGCTGCGTAAACTGCGCCGCGGACGCCCACTGGACGGGATTGTGCGTGTCATGCCGCAGTCGCTTAATCTGACCCCGCGGATAAGTGACAACGATTTACGCGGCCTGGAGAAAATCAGCGAGCTGCTCCGTTATTCCGCCCCGGTCTGGCTGTGGCAGCTGTGCGACAGCACCTGGTCGCAGTCAAAACGCACTGAACAGGCGGTAGGGGCCAGTTTCCCGCTGCGTGCTAAGCCTGACGATATTACCCGCCAGCTTGAGCTGATGCTGCCGGCACTACGCACGCAGGGGGTGAGTCAGGTCGCTGAGAACAACGGCCACGACTTCCTGCTGCGCCTGGGCCAGCACCTCAAAGACGGCGGTATCGCCCGCTGGGCCCAGCAGCTGGTGCCATGGCTGTCTGCCTCACAGCAGCGCGTGCCGCTGCGTGGCCTGATGTTCAGCCTGCCGGAGAATCAACCCGCTGATACGTCAGAGGGAGCCGCTGCCTCTGCACTGGCCGATGCAGAAAAATATATCCCTGAATCACAACGCCATGCGCTGACCCTGCCGGTAACCTGGCAGGGCATCGTGGACGACTGTATCCGTATTCGTGGCAGCCGTGTCGGCATGGCCTGGGAGCAGACGCTTGCCTGGACGCTGATGGCTATTATTGGTGTCTGGGGGGCGGGGACGCTGCTGTCGTTTGCGGTCAACCGTCTGCAGATTGTCTCTGTGGCGCAGCAGGCGCATGCCCTGGTGGAGCATCCTTCCGTCTCGGATTACCAGCTGACGGCCCTGCATACGCTGCGTAATGACGCCGGCCGCCTGCAGCACCGTGTTCAGGAAGGTGCACCCTGGTACCAGCGCTTCGGTCTGGACCATAACCGGCAGCTGCTCGACGCGATGCTGCCCTGGTACGGCGTGGCGAACAACCGCCTGATACGCGACCCGGCAAATGCCGCCCTGACGCAGAAGCTCAGCGCGCTGGCAAACTCCGCGCCCAACGGCGACCAGCGGGCACGGCTGGCGAAGCCGGGCTATGACCAGCTGAAAGCCTGGCTGATGATGTCCCGTCCGGATAAAGCCGACGGCGCATTTTTCGCGCAGACCATGAAGGCCGTGCAGCCGACGCGCACGGGTATCTCAACCGGCCTGTGGCAAAGCCTGTCGCCGGATTTGTGGGCGTTTTATCTCTCCGCACTGCCAGCGCAGCCGCAGTGGAAAATCACCCCGGACATGCAGCTGGTCAGCCAGAGCCGCCAGGTGCTGCTGCAGCAGATAGGGCGGCGCAACGCGGAAAGCACGCTGTACGAGAACATGCTCAAATCCGTGCGTCGTAACTTTGCCGATGTCTCTCTGGAGGACATGACCAGCGGTACCGACGCCCGCCGCCTGTTTACCACCGATGAGGTGGTGCCGGGCATGTTCACCCGCCAGGCATGGGAAGGGGGCATTCAGCAGGCGATTGAGAAGGCGGCACGTTCACGCCGGGATGAAATTGACTGGGTGCTCAGCGACTCCCATCAGGCCGTATCGGCTGACCTGTCGCCGGAGGCCCTGAAGGCGCGTCTGACGCAGCGCTACTTCGCCGACTTTGCCGGCAGCTGGCTGAGCTTCCTCAACGGCCTGCGGCTTAATCCGGCAAATAATATTGCGGACGTCACCGACCAGCTGACGCTGATGAGCGATGTCCGCCAGTCTCCGCTGATTGCCCTGATGAACACCATTGCCTGGCAGGGGCAGACCGGCCAGCAAAGCGAAGGGCTTTCCGATTCCATCCTCAAATCGGCTAAAGACCTGGTGGGTGGAAAAGACAAACCCGCGATTGACCAGTCTGCATCAGGCCCGCAGGGGCCGCTCGATGAAACCTTTAGCCCGCTGCTGATGCTGATGGGTAAAAACAAAGGCAGCAACGTCATGCCGGCTGACACCTCCCTGAGCCTGCAGACGTATCTGACCCGCATCACCCGCGTGCGTCTGCGTCTGCAACAGGTGGCCAGCGCTTCCGACCCGCAGGAGATGATGCAGACCCTGGCGCAGACCGTGTTCCAGGGGAAAAGCGTGGACCTGACCGACACCCAGCAGTACGGCAGCCTGATTTCCGCAAGCCTTGGCGAGGAGTGGAGCGGCTTTGGCAGCACGATGTTTGTGCAGCCGCTGACCCAGGCCTGGGAGACCGTGCTTCAGCCGTCGGCGGCCAGCCTCAATGACAAGTGGAGCCGCTCCGTGGTGGCGAACTGGCACACCGCCTTTGACGGGCGCTTCCCGTTTGCGGCGAGCAAAAGTGATGCCTCCCTGCCGATGCTGGCTGAGTTTTTGCGCAAGGACAGCGGACGCATTGAGCGCTTCCTGACGACGGAGCTCAGCGGCGTGCTGCACAAGGAGGGCAGCCAGTGGGTGCCGGATAAGGTCAACGGCCAGGGGCTGAGCTTTAACCCGGCCTTCCTGCGGGCGATGAATCAGCTGAGCCAGCTGTCAGACATTCTGTTCACCGACGGCAGCCAGGGCATCAGCTTTGAGCTGCAGGCGCGTCCTGTACCGCAGGTGGTGGAAACCCAGCTGACCATTGACGGTCAGAAGCTGCACTACTTCAATCAGATGGCTGACTGGCAGTCCTTCCGCTGGCCGGGAGACACGTACAGGCCGGGAACCATGCTGACCTGGACCACCGTTAACGCCGGCGCGCGCCTGTTCGGGGATTACAGCGGGACCTGGGGCTTCATTCGCTGGCTGGAGCAGGGCAAACGCCGACAGCTCGACCGCAGCCAGTGGATGATGAGCTTTACCGCGCCGGACGGTCGAACCCTGCAGTGGGTGCTGCGCTCACAGCTGGGCAAAGGACCGCTGGCACTGCTGGCACTTCGCGGCTTCACGCTGCCGGACCAGATATTCAGTGTCGACAGCGCGGCCACGGCTCAGGCATTGATGGCCAACACAGGAAACAATGACATGGACGGAATTGAATAATGAGCACTCTGCAGAATCTGGTTGCCGCCTGTCAGGCTGGCGAAACTCAGCTGCGGCAACAGGCGCAGGCACGCGCGGAAAACTGGCAGCCATGGCTTGTTCCGGTAAATGACGCCAGTCCGACCGGAGAAGACCCAGGGTATGACGATGATTTTCAGCGCATTCGGGAAGAGGTTAATAAACTTTCCGGCATCGATACCGGGCTGATTTGCACGCTTGCCGAAAAACTGTTGACCACCACCGCTAAAGATATCCGGATTGTCACCTATTACTGCTGGGCGCGTCTGCACCAGGACGGGGAAACCGGCTTTGCCGAGGGGCTTGAGCTGCTGGCGGGAATGCTGCAGCGCTATGGTACGCAGCTTCATCCGCAGCGTGAGCGGAGCCGTAAGGCATCCCTGGAATGGCTGGCGAGCTCCCGGGTGCTCGACAGCCTGTCGCTCTGGCCGGAAGTGGTACGCGAAGATGCTCAGCGTACCGCCGGTGCATTGCTTCTCAGCAGTGATGCCCTTGAAGCAGAGACGGAAGCGTCACTGCCAGAATTGAATGCCCTTTATAGCGCCCTGGAGTCCCGCCTGATGAAGGCAGGTGGCGTGGATGCCGTGGTACCGCAGAACGCCAGTAACAAAGCTCAGTCACAGAACTCATCACCCACGGCAGAGCCTGATGCACCAGTCCTGAGTCGTATCTCCTCCGGTCAGGATTTGCTGGCCCAGGCCCGTACCCTGACGGGGTATCTGCGTGAACAACCTGATGGCTGGCTTGCCGCGCACCGGCTGATGAAAAGCCTGCGTCATGACACATTGAGTGCTATTCCGGCACCGGATGCCGAAGGAAAAACGCGCATCGAGCCGCCGCGGGCGGACCAGCGTGCGATGCTCAAACGGCTGTACCTGCAGCAGAGCTGGCTGGAGATACTCGAGCAGGCAGACAGCACCTTCTCGCGTGGCGCCAACCACCTCTGGCTGGATTTGCAGTGGTATATCCACCAGGCCCTGATTAAGTCAGGGCAGGATGTACTGGCCGATATCATCGCCGCAGACCTGAAAGGGCTATTGCGCCGCCTTACCGGGCTTGAAACTCTGGCCTTTAATGACGGTACGCCGTTTGCCGATGAGGTCACGCTGAACTGGATAAACCAGAGCGTGCTGGACGGTATGTCAGGCTGGCGGGATGAGCCGGTCAGTGCAGTCGGTGAGACAGATAACGATATCCTGGCCCTCGAACCGGAAGCGCTGGAGAAAGCGGATGCTGACGGGCTGGATACCACACTCCGCTGGCTGCAGACCCGCCCGGGCAATGATTCCACAAAAGACAAATGGCTCCTTCGTCTGCTGATGGCCCGCGTGGCCGAGCAGAAGGGCAAGAACGAACTGGCGCTGCACCTGCTGGGTGAACTTGATAATGCCGCACAGTCGATCACCCTCACGCAGTGGACACCGGCGCTGTTGTTTGAAGTGAAATCGCGTCGCCTCAGATTGCTGCGCATGACAGCCAGCCGCAGTGAAACCGATAAATCACGGCTTCAGCCTGAGATGGATTTGCTTCTGTCCGGTCTGATTGCGCTCGATCCGGCCAGCAGTGCGGTGCTTTGCGGGTAATAACGCCTTGCATACCTTTAAAACTCACATATTCAGGTTTTTATGGATGACTTAACCCTGCGTTATTACGACGCTGAAATGCGCTACCTGCTGGAAGCCGGCGAAGAATTCGCTCGCGCTCACCCCGAGCAGGCGGCAATGCTCAATCTCGATAAAGCGGGCGCTCGCGACCCGTACGTGGAGCGCCTGTTTGAAGGCTTTGCCTTCCTGATGGGACGCCTGCGCGAGAAGCTAGACGATGACCTGCCTGAACTGACGGAAGGGCTGGTCAGCCTGCTGTGGCCGCATTACCTGCGTACCATTCCGTCAATGTCGGTGGTGGAGTTCACCCCTGACTGGCGTGAGATGAAAGAGCAGATGCGCATCGTCAAAGGCTTCGAGGTGAACTCGCGGCCGATCGGCGATAAAGGCACGCGCTGCCGTTACACCACCACCAAAGAGATAATGCTTCAGCCGCTGTCGCTGGAGCGGGCCAGCCTGATGACCGATACCGATGGCCGTTCGGTTATCACGCTGCGGTTTAACTGCAGTCAGCTTGCCGACTGGAGCCGTATCGATTTAAGCCATATTCCGTTCTATTTCAATGCCGACGCACCGCTGGCGTGTGCGATGCACGAAGCTTTCACCCTGAAGGTGGCCCGGATGTGGCTGCGTATGTCCGGTGACATAGACAGAAGACCGCTGGAAGGGCATTTCAGCGCGCTGGGATTTGGTGATGACGATACGCTGTGGCCGAAGGGTAACAGCAGCTTTAGTGGCTACCAGCTGCTTCTGGAGTACTTCACCTTCCGTGAGAAATTCATGTTTACCGGCCTGCGTGGGCTGGAGACCGTAGTCTTTCCGGCTGAGCTCCCATGGTTCGAAATCGACGTGGTGCTGGCAGAGCGCTGGGAGCATGACTTCAGCTTTACCGAAAAGCATCTGCGCCTGAACTGTGTGCCGGTGATTAACCTGTTCCCGCTGGAATCTGACCCGCTGACGCTCAATTCTCTGCAAACCGAATACATGCTGCGTCCGATGCGCGTGCAGGACGGCCATACCGAAATTTACGCGGTGGATTCGGTGATGTCATCGAGCCAGCATACCTATGTGCCGTTCTCAAGCTTCCGCCACAAAGGCGGAATGATGCGCCATGAAGCGCCGGAATATTACTACCACACCCGCGTGCGCCGTGGCCCGTCCGGGCTGCACAACACCTGGCTTATCCTCGGGGGCGAAGCGTTTGATAACCACACGGTACCGGAAGACGAGAGCCTGTCGCTGACGCTTACCGGCACCAACGGCCAGCTGCCACGACGTGCACTACAGAGCACTGTACTCGATACGGTGATGAAAACCACCTCGGCCAGTATCGCCGTGCGCAACCTTTGTGCCCCGACGCTGCCCTGTTATCCGCCGGCGCAGGACCGTTTTCACTGGCGCGTATTGAGCCATCTCGGCAGCGGTTTTCTGTCGATGATGGATAATGCCGACGTGCTGCGCGGCACGCTGGCGCTGTACGAATGGACCGACAGTGAGATGAACCGCCGTCGCCTGGAGGCCATTATCGACGTGAAACACAGTGAGACTGAGCGCTTTGAACAGGGCTATCTGGTGCGCGGCGTGCAGATTGAAGTGACGCTTGATAGCCACGGTTTTGCCGGGCGCGGTGACATCTGCCTGTTCGGCGAGATGCTGAGCCGTTTCTTTGCCCTCTACACCGATATCTATCTGTTTAACCGCCTGATTATCATTCTGCAACCGACCGGAGAGCGCCTGGAATGGGAAGAGAAGCACAACCGCCGCATTCCCGGTTGACCACGCGACTGGAAGCCGAGCTTAACCGGATAAATTTCTATCGCTTCTGCCAGCTGCTGGAGAAGCAGAATCCGGATAAACCGCTGCTGGGCTCAACCAGCCACCCCGCGGATGATCCGGTACGCTTTGCCCCGCATCCGGGGATGGGTTTTCCGGTCAGCGAGCTGAAGGCCGTCGAATACAGCGAAGATGATGACAGCAAACCGCCGGTCATACGCACGACCTTCATGGGTATGTATGGCGTCGACTCCCCGCTGCCGACTGCGTATCTCGATGACATCACCCAGCGCCAGGAAGGGCACGAGGCGCTGCAGGGTTTTCTGGACATTTTCAGCCACCGTATCCTGACGCAGTTTTACCGCATCTGGCGCAAATACTCTTACCCGGCCACCTTCGAGCCGGGAGGAACCGATAACATCTCTCAGGCGCTGCTGGGTCTGGTGGGGCTGGGTATTCCCGGCACCGCAGAGCATATCGCCACCCCGGTATCACGTTTTCTGTCGCTGCTTGGCGTGCTGCAGCAGCCCGGTAAAACCCAGGAAGGGATGCAGGCACTGGTGAGTTTACTGGCACCCGATACCACAGTGCTGGTCAGTCCGTACTGCCTGCGCCCGGTGGAGGTCAGTCAGCCGCTGGGCTTTTACGGTGATGATGATTTTCTGCTGGACGGCAACACGCCGCTGGGTGAAGAAGCTATGGATGCTAACAGTCAGTTGCTGATTGCCCTTTCTACTGACAACGAGCTGGAGTCCCAGGGCTGGAAGCCGGATGGCCTGCTGTATCAGGATTTTCTGGTCATGCTGCGGGTCTATCTGGGCTGGCGCTTTAAGGCAAAAATCACCCTGACCACCGATACCCGTCTGCTGGCGGTCCCGCCGCTGGGCGAGGGGACTTTCTGGCTCGGCATGAACGGCGTGCTGGGCGCGGAAGACGAAGACCTCCCGGACGATATCCCGCAGACCTTTACGACGGAGCTGGGCTATTACACCGGGCTGCAGCCCGCAATACCACAACAAGGAAACCGACGTGTTACGTATAAGTTTAACTAAAACCGCACGCTGGCTGCTGCCGGTACTGGCTATGAGCCTGACGGGCTGTGGCGTGACGCAGGGTGTCACGGATGGCACAAAATCAGTCTATACCGCCGTGTTTTACAAAAGTATTAAGGTGCTGCATCTGGACTTTACGGCACGTGAAGCGCTGAACACCGATGCACGTGAAAGCAATTCGCTATCAGAGCCGGTGGTGGTGCGGGTTTACCAGCTGAAAGATCGTAAGACCTTTGATAAAACGGTCTATCAGCAGCTGCTTAAAGATGGTGACACCGTGTTGAAAGCTGATTTGTTGGCTACCCGCGATGTGGTGGTGAAACCGGGCGGGGATGCGAACCTCGATATGCCGATGGAAGATGACGCACAGTTTGTGGCGGTGGTGGGGTTGTTCCGCCATCCGAATATGGTCAACAACACCTGGAAGCAGGTTATCAAACGCAACGATTTAGATCCGGATAAGCCACGCATTCTCGAAGCCGGGAATAACCACCTGACGTTACAGCCGATGAAGGATGACTGATGCCAGAAGGACATAACACGCCCTCGCTGTATGAAATGCTGAGCGGTCATTTTTCCGGTGGCCTGAGCCTCAATCAGGTCAGCGAGCAGAACCAGGTGATTTTATCCGTCCTCGATAATATGCAGCGCATCCTCAACTGCCGCGCCGGTACGCTGGCGCACCTGCCTGACTATGGCCTGCCGGATATGACTAAAATCCTGCAGGGAATGCCGGGAACGGCCCATGAACTGATGGGCACCTTATCAGCCGTATTACTCAAATACGAACCGCGACTGAAAAGCATCGATGTCATCCTCCTCGACCAGAACATTCCCGGTGAACTTCGCTATGCCATCGATGCTGAGCTCAAAGGGGTCGGCCTGGTGCGCTACGGCACCGAATTTATGCCTGAGGGGCGGGTGCTGATACGCCACCTTAAACAGCAGCAGTATCTTGACGCTCAAACCCGCCTCTAACCTCCTGACGGACAGTGAAAGTATGTCGGCAAAAGCCCGTTTTTTGAAAAAATTGCAGGATCAACACCCCCGCAGCACGGCCTTTGGCACGAAGGCCGAAGCTGATATCGCGGCCTTTCGCCAGGGAATAAGCCAGCTTCAGGCGTCAATGGAAACATGGCTTGCCGGAACAGAAGTGCGCACTGAAACCACAAACACGGCGCTGGTTGAGTTTCTGATTGGCGGTAGCACATTTTCCGTCCCGGGTATCGTCCTGCACTATCAGCAGCGGAATATCCGCTTTACCCCCATCTTTCTTTACGGCCAGGGCGTGACCGGCTGTGTTGAGGTCTGCCTGAGTACAGCGGGCGATATCCGGCCCCTGTACCGCCTGTTTATGCGCAGCGGTGAGGGGGAGGGATGGACCTGTTGTCCGGCGGGAGCGCTGAGCGTAAATCCTGCCCCATTTGATGAAGAAGCGTTCTTTACGATGATTGCTCCTCTGCTCCCTGAGTAACCCCCGCCTCTGACTTTGACCCTGCTCTTTTTATGCCCACGGACAACCAAAACATGTATGACCAACAATCCCGGCCGGTGAGAACCGGCGGCGATCCGCGTTCAGTGCCTGAGTTTCTGGCACTGCGCGATGAGATGAGTAAGCTGACGCATCCGGCACGCCCGGACGTCGACTGGCATCAGGTGGAAAAGCTGTCGCTCAGCCTGTTTGAAATCAACGGCGTGGAGCTGCAGACTTGCGCCTGGTATACCCATGCGCGCACCCAGCTGGCGCGGGTCAGCGGGATGAACGAGGGGCTGGCCATTCTGACAGCGCTGCTGGGTCATCAGTGGGCGCAGTTCTGGCCACAACCGGCTCATGTCCGGGCGGAGATACTCAATGGCCTGTTACAGCGGCTACAGAAGTGCTTTCGTACGTTTTCACTGACATCCGCAGATGTTCCGGCTCTGGAGCTGGCTGAACAGCGTATTCAGGAGGTTAAAGACATTCTCAGGCGCCATGAGCTGGAGCATGTCTGCCGGATGAATCCGCTGCAGCAGCTGATACGCAGTGCGTTAAGTCGTCTGGAGAACAGTCCTCGGTCGGAAGAGGCCAAAGCGGACAACATGGCGCCTCTTCCGGCATTCGCCATGCCGGAAGAGGCAATCACACCGTCCAGTCGTCTGGTGTATGTCCTTCACAAGGAGCCTGAGGTTGAGGTTCAGGTGACAGAGGACGTCCCGACACCGCCGAAGCGCTGGCCTGCGTTTGTAGCAGGAATGGCAACCGCCCTGGTACTTAGCGCTGCCACCGTATTTGGCTGGCAGGCTCTCCATCGTCCGGATGAGGCCACGCAGGCAATGGCGGCCTCGGTTGCCTGGGTACCTGAGCCGATGACCCCGATGCAGATTGAAGCCTTCCGTGGGACAGAGAATTACAGGACGCATTCCGGGCTGTGGCTGGCGCGCATGACGAATCAGGTCAACTGGATAACAACCCTTGCCCCGGGCTGGCGGCTTCGCTACGGTCAGGGACTGGTGGCGCAGGCGAAGGCGCTGTGGCCGGATGACCCGGCTACACGGATACTGGTACAGCGCTGGGAGCACTATCAGGCAGGCAGAACGCTACCCGCGAGCGAGCTGAACGGCTGGCATAACGGGATGATGCAGCTCCGGGCTTTGTCGGCACAGCTCGATGCGCTGGACAGGCAAAAAGGCAAATACCTGACGGGCAGCGAGCTGAAGACGATTGTCTGGCGTATTACGAATACATTTGCCAGCGCAGTCCCGGCTGAAGAGCGATTACGGCAATTGGTTCCTGCCCCCGGGGAGAAAAATGCTCCCCAGGTCAATGTTGAGCCGGCAGCACGGCACCTGGACTCGCTGATACATATGCTTGAGCTGCTGTCAGCAAATAATGTCGATCTCATATCGGGAAAACCAGTGCCAGTAACTGAATCGCCACGGGATTAACAAAGCAGCATCCTGGACTGATGTTGCCCCGGTAGACGATCCTGCCCTATAGTTTGAGCACAGGAAGAGCTTATGGGCACCCCACGTTTTACACCCGAACTCAAAGAACAGGGCGAGAGTCCGATCCGCAAAAAGGTATGTTCAGAACACCGTTCTAGTTATAAATCAGACTAAACGTTGCGAGGCTATCTGCTTGCCCGGCGGTGGCCTGTGTACCCGTTTTGACATATTGCGCATCGTAGTGCAGGCTCAGTTGAGTCTGATTTGCACTGTCAGGAAAAACGGAAACATTGGTGCTGTTTAGGGCAACTACATTTCCTTGCGCCGCACCATAGTTATCACCATAGTTGATTCGGATCCCGACGCCGGTGGCCGATCCTTCCTGCTGGCTCAGTGTCAGAACATCATTATTAGCCGCATCTTTTTCACTGGGACCATAAAAACCAATTTTTATGGTACTTGTTTGATTCGCCTCACAGGTCAGTGGGATCGTAAAAGTGTGCTTTGCACCATCGGAGCCTTGATTGAGTTCGCTGACGCTGGTTTGCCCCATATCGACGGTAATATCATTCTCAGACACAAAGCAGCTGGCCTTGTGCACTTTCAGGTCAGTAGCGGCTACATTCACGGTGACACCTGCTTCAGAAATCACGTTGCCGTTGCTGTCTTCGAGGATAAGTGTTCCCGCGTTTATCTGGCCGCTATTTGGCTGCTCATAATCAATGTCCTGCGCCGTTTTATAGAAAACGACAAAAAATTGCGTTGCCATTTGCGAGGGATCATTGGTGCTACATATCGGAACATCTTCATCACCGAACGCAATGTAATGTACCGGATCGCCAGCACAGTGGGTGGTTTCCCTTACTCCGACGGCAAATCCCACCCCATGAATATCTGGAACGTTATACACCGCAGCAGGCGATCCGACGCCGTTAGGCGTCACGCCACTGACCCCTGCAACGGTCAGACCTTTATTGGCTACAAAGCGCATCGTTACCGGGCCGGTTCCCTCAGGGCAGTTGTAAAATGAACGATTTTCCTGCCCAAGAATGGCCCCAGAGAGCATGGAACCAGGCGGTAACGTGGGGTAGTCGGTAATGGAATAATTTTGAAAATTGATCACCGCATCATTCATGGTTGGCGGGCAAAGTTGTCCTGCTGCTGCTGTGCCTGACATAATCAGGCAGCTGGCACTCAGTAACAGCAGCATCGGAAAAATTCGCAACAGTCGTTTCACGTATTCACCTGTGTTTAGTGGCATTCAGCCGTAAGGATCCGCACAGGGTTGCCTGATGTCGGAATCGGTAATGTCAGTGGAGTCGAACATTGAATGGTCTGGCTGTTTTGTAGCCACTGAGCGTGCACTGTTCCCGTTAGCGGAACACCGCTAAGGTAAACCTGTCCCCCTTCGCCCGCGATGCCTGCGCTCGATTTAGCCTCCTCGTCACCCACCACATAGGCCTGTGTACCGAAGGGAACCGGGTGACCATCATAATTGAGCGTTAATAACACCCGGGCACCAACATGCGTTTTGTAATTTGCCAGCACAACGGCACCGCTCGTCGGCACCACAACTTGGCTGTTCTGTTCCAAATCCACATCATCGCCCAGCGTTTCAGTATCCAGCGAGAGCGTATTTTTATGATAAGAAGAAAGCGTTGGCATGACGGCATAGCCCCGGCCATCAGTATGGACATTCGACGTGCCCTCCACTTCAACACCAGAAGTTCCTTCAGCGCGTACCAGGCCGATCGTATCCCCCAGGGTTTGACTCAACGTAACACCATATTGCGTCGCCACAATGCCGCCTGAAGCGCCATAGTTCAGGCGATCGCTGTCACGATCGTGGCTGTATCCCAGAGTGACGTCACCGTATCCACTGCGATAATCGAGAGATACATTACTGTTCGCGCCATTATTCTGGTTATCAAAGCCCTGTTGAACGTTATAGCTGAGCTTATTATTTGCGAGCGCAGTACCGTACAGCGAAACCTGCTGAGTCGTGTGATTGTCGAGATCGTTGTTCAGGCTGTAGCTCACCGAACCGCCCGGCAGCCATTTATTCAGCGGTATGCTCAGCGTCAAGTTAACTGAGCGTTCGTTGTCACTATCGTCTTCATAGGCGCGAGTCACATAGTAACCAAGGCTCCATGAGATTCCTCTGTAGCTATTGTAATACCCCAAATGTACAGTCTGATCGATGGATGCGGTATCCCAATATTGCTGACGATAAAATGAACCACTGATATTGCCCCATACACCAAAATCTTGAGTCAGACTCATTTCTACGCGGTTACGACGATTATTAATGTGCGAGTCAGGAGAACGGTAGCTATTGGCTTCAGTAAAAGTATAAAAGCGATGGGTTGAGTAATAATATTCCGACATATTAAGTGAAGTGCCGGTTGTTGAGAAATCCTTCTGGTATTGGGCGCGAACGGCCTGTCCGGTGTAATTACCGTCGTTACCAAGATCGGTTTTCGCAACGGTGGTATCAACGCCCAACGCACCTATTTCGCCGAAATCTCGTCCCACTCCGACAGCCACAGTCTGGTACTGATCTGAGAATTGCGCACCGCCGTACAGAGTCAGACTCCAGGGAAGGCCATAGAATGCAGACGCCTGAACAAAATTAGGTTCACTTTCGTCTTCTTCAGCGGCTTTATATTGACCGACGCTGGTACTAAATTTAAAACGGCCCTGGCGCAGCATGAAAGATACCGCAGAGTAGGGTTGTGTGAATTTACGCTCTGAGCCATTACTCTCGCGGATCGTGACTTCAAGATCGCCACTTTGTGCGGTGGGAAAGAGATCGTTAATAACGAAGGCGCCGGGTGCCACATATGTTTCATAAATAACATAACCGTGCTGGCGTACGGTTATTTGCGCATTACTGTGGGCAACGCCACGGATGGTTGGAGCAAAACCACGTTGGCTATCCGGCAGCATATTATCATCAGACTCCAGCTTGACGCCGGTGAACTGGAAACTGTCGAAGATCTCGCCAGAGGTATAGGACTCACCGAGCGTTAATTCGCTTTTCAATGATCTAACATCTCGCTGAAGTGAGGTGCCTTGAGTTTGCCAGTGAGTTTTATCATCAAATGCCACCGAGGAATAGTTACGCAAGCGCCATGCACCAATATTCACTCCGCTGCGCAAGTTAAGGTAGCTATTATTGTCATGAAGATTATCCATGCTGGTTGTTGAACCACTTAACGTGTAATCGACAAATGCAGCCGGTATCCCTTCATCCCATTTTTCAGGTGGAACGTATCCCTGGCTTTTTTGCACCATTGCTGCCTGAGGGATGCTGAAATAGAGGTGTTGAGTAGCAAAGTCGAATTTGCTTGTTGCGTCTGGGATATACTTCCCCAAATCGGTAAAAGAATCGCCTTCCTTTAATGAATCAAAAGAAGCAAACGCTGCAGTATTCACGCCCAAAGACTGCAGGTATTTCACATTCAGTACAGGAAGCAGCTGCTCGTTATTGCTGATAAATTCGAATTTTCGAATCTCAACTTGTTGCTGATTGACAAAAACAGTCGCCCGATAGGTTCCTGGACTCTGGCCACCTCGTTCTGAAAAATAGCTGAGATCGCTGGCTTTTTGCTGATCCCCTGTAATTTCAAGCGCCGCAGGATCAAAATAATCATCCGCGAACACCGATCGGGGTAAGCAGAATATAGACAAGGTACAAAAAAAGAAGACAAAACTCATGGGGGAGTGGCTTCTGTTTCTGAGCTGTCGATCGTAATTCATCATGTTTTGCCGGGCGTTAAATCGCCATTTGGGGCTGGCGATAGATTCATCATCAGCTATCACTAAAATCAGGACTGTATTGCTGTTCGGGTAAGTCCACCAAAATCGTTAATCGCCTGCCAGCTCACCTTTCCACCGCATGGGATGTTCCAATGTTCGTCGCTGAACGGGAAGACCATTCCAGGTTCTTTTATCGAAGAGGCTCCGATTTTGACGCTATAAAAGGATACGAAATACGCCGTTGGGTTATGCACCGTGAGCTGATTGCCGCTACTGCATGTAAATGTTAATTGCTTGTAAGCTAAATTGGCATCGCCTTTGAGCCCTTCAGGACGGAAGAAAATTTTGAATTTGGATCTGACATTGATTTGTAGTTTGTTACTATTTTCTTTGTGTGACGGGGAAATATTCTTAACATTTAATAAAAATATTGACTCTCGATCGCTGGCGAGTGGCGTGCCTAAGTAGCTAATGCGCAGAACATTCTTCTGCTCTGGGTCTAAGCGAAACAGCGGGGGGGTCACGACGAAAGGAACCGGCTGGGTACTCTTACTATTGAAATTTTCGATCCATGACTGAATTAGATACGGAGTACTTTTATCCATGTTGGTAATTGAAAAAGCAACTTCACGTTTTCCCTGCGGATAAATTACACGGGTACCTCCCATAACAACACCGGCATGTGCATAAGCACTTACCAGTAAGGGAAAAAATAACCCGAGAGCAGTAGTGTTTCTCATCATGAATGTCCTGAATACATCAAATGGAGATAAGCAGCGTCATCTCTGCTTATCTCTGAGGTTTTAGTTGTAAACCATCAAGAAATTAGCATCGGCGTCTGCCTCACCTGTCGTAACGGTATCGGTAACGGCATCATAGTTTGCGAAAAAGTCTAATGTTTTGGAATCTTCTCCAGTCAGTAAATCAACCGAATTAGAAACGTTGCCGATCTTAATTTGAGTGTTACGATCGCTTTCGTACAGTTTGACAGCAACACCTTTTGCTGTATTTCCGTCAGCATCCGTCGCAGAGTTCAGCCCCAAAAGGGTGTTATCTGTGGTATCTTTCGTTCCATCGAAGAGCACGGCAATCGACTTTACAGAGTCAGGGCAATCTTCGACTGAAATATGGAATGGGGTACGGGTAGTTTCTTTCTGAGTGGTAAAGTAGCTTGCAGCCCAGGTACCAAGATCTACATTTTGCCCGGTAGTATCTGTCGTGACGTTACACGAAGCATCGGTGATTTTACCAGTGAAGTGAACTACCCCACCTGTTCCCTGAGTACCTGCATCAGTGCCAGGGTTGCTATTCATACCGTTATCACTTGTATCTGCTGATGCACCAGTACTGGCCATCATTAGGCCGCATACAAGTACGGCTAATATATTTCTCTTCATTCTGAGTGTCTCCCAAGTAATTAGATGTTATTAAATTATTATATTAATGCAGGGCTTGTATCCGTGTAGAAAAAATAAAATCCCTTAAACAGCCATCATGAGGCTTCTACGACGCGAGATTATGTCTAAATGCGATGACACCATAAGCATATGAGTTATTTAATCATCAGCTCTTTATATGAAAACGAAGCGATAGTACTAACTCTATAATTTCATTGCACATGAAAATAATTTAAAAATAAACTAACAGCTACGCATTTAATACTCATCTATAATCAATCCAAAGATATAAGTGAATGCTTACTTCGCGCGCGGTACTTAGTGCCGAGCATCTCACAGGATATAATCACGGCAGGGAGTATAGCAGTTGATGAAAATATCTTGTTGGGTTGAATAACTTACCGCAATTATTATCCAATATAGTTTACTCATGTTACCATCATAAAGGAGACGAGTTTTGACGTGAAATTCATAAAAATTCATTAGTGGCTTTGAGTTTTTTATTCGGAAAAGACCGAATTGTATTCGAATGGAGTGGAAAATAAGAAAGTAACGACGTTGCGGAAGTGATGATTGTTATACCATCAAGAAATACTAAAAGTTGGATGAAGGGGGAGTAATTGATATCAGCAATAAAATGACTGAAGCAATATGTAAAAGTAAAATGGATGTGTTGTTTAATAGAATGACTACTGAATAGTGGTGGAACAGACATCCGCTTAATACAAATCTGTTATATCAATCAACACCAGCGCATCACAACTCGTAATAACGCTAGTTTTCGTCCAAGTAATGTTAATATCATCTGATTGAAGCTTACCAAAAATTGCATACCAGATGGCGCATATTTAAACTGTGGGATTTACAGTCCATGGCACCGCTGGCAGATATTATAGCTCACCACACCAAGCGTGAATAATATCCGATACCACGCGGAGGTATTACTGACCTTATGCTCCTTCTATAAAGGTAGTGGCAGGATCCCACCCACGAAGTTTTAACACGTAAAAACGACGTAATGCAGTTTGAGCTATCCTCAATATGTTTGCTACATCATGGAATAATGTTAGCTAATTTGTACATCAAGTTGTATGAGCACTTACGGCCATCCACATAACGAGCACTTGATGAATGCCGTTAATTATAAACTGTACTCCCATACTGATGAGCACGAAGCCAAGGATTTGTGAGAGGGCTTTGAGGCCATGATTTCCCAGACATTTTATAATTGTACTGGAGCTTCGTATCGCCCCCCAAACTAGTAATGCAAAAATAAGGAAGACGAGTAAAGGCGTAATATTGACGGATAACGTAGAGAACATCATTCCATTTTTTAACGTTGATGCATAGCTGATGATCACAGCCATGGTTCCTGGCCCGACCGTTCCTGGCATGGCAAGAGGTATTAACGAGATATCACGATCGTCTGAATCGACAGATGTTATATCTTTTTTGCTTTCGGTTGGGGGTAATAGCATACGAAAGCCTAGCAATAAGATAATTAAACCACCAGAAATACGTAAACCAGGAATAGACACCCCTATAATATTTATAATAAGACCACCGATATAAAAAACAATGATCATAATAATGAAAGTGTTAAGGGCTGTTTTCTTTGCTATAGAAGCATGTTCTTTCGCTGAAATACCCTTTGACAGCCCTAGATAAAGAATCATTGTAAAGATTGGATTGGCTATGGGTAACAGCAAAAGCAGACCAAAAGTAATGCTTTTAAAAAGATCAATCATTGTTATCACTCCTTGATTTGACTAAATTCGATATATCAGCACTTTTCAAGCACGTACTGGCCTGGCGCATCGTAGATTGGTGGGTAACGTGTATTTCCTAATTCAGGAGATGGGACGAGTTTGTTGACATTTTCCTGCTCAACTAGCCAACTATACCAATGCTCCCACCAGGACCCAGGTTGAAAAACAGCATTCTCCAGCCATTTATTATGGTCGGATGAAGTTAAGGGACTAGTCCAGTAACCATATTTATTTTGTTGAGGAGGGTTAATGATGCCTGCAACGTGCCCGGATTTACCCAAGGTGTACTGGCAGTCTTTGGGTAATTTACTTGCCCCCATGAAACATGCTTCCCAGGGGTTATGTGATCGCTTTGTGTACCAACAAAATAAGAAGGTGAAGTTATAGATTCTATATTAACGGTAACCCCTCCAATTTGAATTCCCTCTGAACCAGAAAAATTATTCGCTTTGTAAAATTCATTACTAATGCCATGGCAGAATTTTGTATTAAGATTCATACCATCACCGCTCCAGAACAGGAAATCAGAAATCGTGGGGGGTACCTGAAAAATATTTACTGATATAGTAATTCCAGTACAATGTGTTTTCGCGTAACAAATTGAACACTACATTCAGATCTCTTCCATCAATATGTTTATTAATACTATCAGCAGACAACAGTAGCTGGCACATAGGGTTGTTGATGAAATAAGCCAGATCGCCAGGACTGGTAAAGTCCAGAAGGGTCGCAAAAAATGAGGTTGTTTTAATCTTAGATGGTAGCCCTTTTTTGTTATAATAGGCTACGGTCAGTGCCAGCAGGGTCCCGCCAAGACAATAGCCTACAGCGTGGACTGATTTTTTTAGTAATATTAGTGATAACAGATAATGCTACAGTTACACCCTTCAGAATATAGTCTGAGATACCATGATTGTCTGTATCAGGCCCAGGGTTACGCCAGGATATCATGAAAACAGTATAATTTTTCTCAACTAACCACTTGACCATCGATTTTTGATCATTTAAATCAAGAATGTAATATTTATTAATTACGGATGGTACGAATAGTAAAGGGGTTGAATGTGATTTTTCGCTGTTAGATTTATACTGAATGAGTTCAAATAGATCATTTTTAAAAACAACACTACCGCATGTAGTAGCAATATTCTGACCAACTGTAAATGAATTATTGGGCGTGAGTTGTATGTTAAGAAAGTTAGCACTATTTTTTAGATCGTCATTAAAATATTCTAGCCGAGAAAGGAAGTTGTCAATATTATTATTGTCTGTGACATCATTGGTCAAACCATAATATTTAAGCAATGATAATGATTGTGTTTGTATAGCACTTGAAAGTTGACGATACAAGAAATGCTGCTGTCCGTTATGGTCAGTCTGTTTTTCTGCGAAACTACCAAAAGTATTATTAGAACAATTGTCGATAAATTGTTGCATAAAGTTAATCATTATAACCCCATTAAATTTTATATGAAATATTAATTATAATAAATAGAAATTCAAAAAATATAGCCGTTCTGAATTCAGAACGGCTAATGACTTACGAGGCCTTTTTCGACGTTGGCACGTACGCTTCTTTTTGAGGTGGCACCATGTCGTTTTTGAATACACTCATCATTTCTTTCATTGCAATGAGATTTTCAATATTTTTGTTGGACAACATAGCCATATTAGCCATGGTCTGCTCATTATATTTAATGAATGAGTTTAACTCCTTGATGTTATTGGCTCCCTCAAGCTGTGAGATAAAGACGTTACTGTAGGTTTCAGCCATATCTTTATTAAGTTTGATGGCCTTGCAAGTATTGTCTACACAATTATCTTTTAAGTTACCGATCGGTTCGAAAGCAATGGTCATTTTTTCAAGAACTGGTTTGTAAAATTTATCGTACATAAATACCTCGTTATTATGAAATTAAAATACTTATATTTTTGAAATTAAATTTTTTACTTCATATAAAGACCTCCATTGATTGAGATTGTTTCGCCTGTGATATAGCCAGCTGATGTACTAGCGAGAAAAACAGCAGCGGCAGCAATCTCATCAGGTGTACCCATCCTTTTAAGTGGGATACCATCCTGGATACTTTCGAGGACGTTATTGGGAATTTTTTCCAGCATCGGGGTCTGGGTATATCCCGGAGCAATGGCATTTACAGTAACCTGATATCTTGCACCTTCATATGCTAATGCTTTTGTAAAGCCAAGCATTCCCGCTTTTGCCGCGGCATAATTAACCTGACAAAACTGACCTTTTAAGGCATTAATTGAACTGATATTAATTATCCGGCCATATTTATGGTTGCACATAGATGAAAATAGTGGCTTGGTTACGTTATAAAGACTGCCGAGGTTCGTGTCGATCACCGAATCCCATTGTTTCCGTGTCATTTTTTTGAAACAGACATCATCTGTACAACCGGCATTATTAATAAGGACATCTATTTTTGTATGAACGTCAAGAAGTTCACCGATTACAGATTGACATTGTTCGGTGTCAGTAACATCAAGCGAGACTAGTTGTACCTGCTGCGGAGAATAAGAATTTTTCCTGTGCCAGCTTTTTGCTTCCACTTCACTCCAGGGGGATGCACTGCCAAAACTTTATAGCCTGATGAAATGAAACTATTTGTCATTGCTGAGCCTATACCACCTTTGGCTCCTGTTATTAAAACGGTTTTCATATTATCCCTCGGTTATAAATACTGGGGTTATGCACCCCATCAGTCAGTTAAGCGTCGACGAGCATCGCAGAGTAAATCACGACATTTTTGTCAGTTTCATTTTTCCACCAATGCGCAACATCATTGAACTCAATACTCACTGAACCAACGGAATGGAAGATTGGCATCTCATGATTTGAGTTATATTCAACAATACTGCCTTCAGCGATATACATAATTGCCGGGCGATGAAGATGCGAATGAAAAGAAACAATGCCGCCAGGCTCAACTTCGACTTTGTTCAAGCGAAGGCTTTTATCAATAAGATTTCTTCCACCTGGCGCAATATTCACATCATGAAGCGCGATCGTCCCAAGAACGCTTTCGGTTTCACCAACTGATTCCATAGGAACTGATTTTTGATGTATGAATGTCATATTGTTAGTTTCCTTATTAAAATATTATTAGTGTGAAATTATTTTCTTTAAGTTGACGCTATCTGAAACGCCGATCATATCGTAATTTTCATCAATCCAACGTGCCGCAGCATTACGGCCAATTTCTTTTAGATGTAATAAAAATGAAAGTTCTGTATTCATTTTAGAGGATGCCCCTAATGGATTCATGTGCTCTTGAGATTCGATAATATGAATTTTCATAGAACGATATTTTTTGTTATCGATAATATTATCTTTTAACAATCGTTGGATGAATTCGATAGCACGTAACTCTTTCAACAAACTTTGATTGAAGGTTATCTCATCAATGCGGTTGTTTATCTCAATATTAGTTTTGGGCTTATCTTGTCTGACTATTGGGCTGATTTGCACAATGACAATATCTTCACATTCACCATTTTTTATTATTGGGTATAGAGGAGGGTTACCTGAATAACCACCATCCCAATATAGTTTGCCTTCTATTTCAACAGAATCATATAGCCTTGGAAGGCACGCTGAAGCCATAATGACATCAAGCGAAAGTTCATGGCGATGGAAGACTCTTGCTTTACCCGTCTCAACCTGAGTGGTACCAACAAAAATTTTCGGACCCGGTTGCTTATGCAAATTTTCAAAATCTATTGTGGTACTCAAGATTTCCCGTAATGGATTAATATTGAGTGGGTTCATTGTTCCCGGGGTAAAGAATCGCGACATATAGTCCATATAAAGATAAGCAGGACTATTGTCGATATTCCAGTTTCCCATCCAGATGTCAAAAAATGAACGATGAATTAATCCATATTTTGATAGCGCATGCCAAAATCCGGACAGTTTTTCACGGGCCAATTCAGCATTCCCTGAGCTTAATCCATCAGCAGTGATGACAGCATTGATAGCGCCTGCGGAAGTACCGCTAATTGAACATAGAGAAAGCGAGCCTTCCTCAAGAATATAATCAATAACGCCCCAGGTAAAAGCGCCGTGGGCCCCTCCACCCTGGAGGGCTAGATTAATACTTTTTTCTTTTTCACTGGTCTCTCCAACTGCTATTGTGCAGTCCAGCCACCATCGATTGTGAGGGCTGCACCCGTTGTTGATGCGGCTTCTTCCGTACACAGAAAACTGACCATTGCAGAAATTTGCTCCGTGGTAACAAATTTTTGGGTTGGTTGGGCAGCAAGCAGGACTTTTTCAATCACTTCTTTTTCTGTCATGTTTTTTACTTTTGCCGTTTCCGGAATCTGACGCTCGACTAAAGGTGTCAGAACATATCCTGGGCAGATCGCATTTACGGTAATATTCTCTTTTGCAACTTCAAGAGCGATGTTTTGTCAACCCGATAATGCCATGCTTCGCAGTAACATAGGCCGACTTAAAAGGGGAGGCTACAAGGCCATGTGCAGAGGCAATATTGATAATTCGACCGAACCCTCTTGCCTTCATATCGGCTATGACAGCTTTAATCAGATAAAACGCAGAGGATAAGTTGAGGTTGATGATTTTTTCCCACATTTCATCAGGGAAATCTTCAACAGGTGAAACATGCTGGATACCTGCGTTATTCACCAGAATATCAATTTCTCCAAACTCTTTCTTAACTTTAGCAATAAAAACTTGCGCTTCGTTTGCATCAGATAAGTCTGCACATAAGTAGACGACCGTAACTTTGTGTTTTATGGCAAATTCATCACACGTATCCTTCATGCTTTGAGCACTTTCGATGCCGTGCAAAATAATGTCACAGCCTTTCGCTGCAAGCGCATCTGCAATAGCATATCCAATACCACTTGATGAGCCTGTGATAATGGCTTTTTTCCTGCGAATATTTTTTCAATATGATCCATGGTCTATCCTTATAGAATATTATCGGATTGCGAACTGTAGAGTATGATATTCAAACCCTTAAATTTTTTGTGGTCTATGATTTTTTGTTATCGATAAATAATTGCGGTTGCACTTATATCTGAACCCATGCCCACACGACCCATCGATGTAACCCGATAGTGGGTGGCCGATTCCCTATCTGCCGCTTTACTTAGTGCCGCCATTGCTTCTGAATAGGTACCATTTTTTACACTCACAGAAACATGACCAATTTCTTGTTTCATGTCAGGTATTTCTCTGTCATGGATTTCTGTGGCAGCCAGAGAAGTAAAACTGATGCTCATTAGTAACGGAATGACATAAAATATTTTTTTCATAGACTTCTTCCTTTTTCTAAACACTTTAAGTGCTGGAAAATATTAACTATTTTTATGTTGCATCTCTATTTTTTTTGCAACGCTTAAATATTTTTTGTAGCAATGGTCGGTTACGCGTTATCTCACTTCAAGCAAAACGAAAGATGCGGCGAGTAAAACAATATCCTTTAGTAAAAACTGAGAAGTACTGCTAAGTGCTGGAAACCCTCCAGCTTCAGCGACAAACTTCCCCGGTGTACTAAAGAGCAAAGTTGTTGTCATAATAAAAGTAATTGTTGACCCCATTGCACCAAGCAAACCAGGCAAACGGAACCAAAATCCAAGCAACAACAGCAGACCATAAAGCCATTCTGCAACACCCAGGATAAAACTACCTCCTCTGATACCTACCACTTGATACATCCATGACAGGAATGGGCTGTTTTCAATAAAGTTGACTAATCCTTGTGCTTCGTAGTCAAACCATTTGGCATAACCAAAGAAAAAGAAAATGACAACCAGGCTTAAACGCAACACAAACATATCAAGATTGTTTATCCCTATTGCGGGTTTTTGTTGATTACTCTCCATAATGCCTCCTGTTAGATATTCAATTAAGGGTCATATAAGTTGCCTTATCTATTAATATAAATGGATGTTATTGCATCATCTTATATATGACTACAGTTGTTATTAACTGCTTTTTTATTTCCCATTCCTTTTTTGTACGCGGATACTAAATTTGAAGCCAATGCTTTTTAATTTAAAATTAAATTTTATAGCTGTTTTATATCATTGGGTTAGTTGAATCGGTTCAGCATGGTAAATTAAGTTAATTAATTTATAGGATGTTATCTTTGTATGGTCTTATATGTTCCTCATGCCATTAAAAATGATTAGTGCTACAGATACTAGTTATTTCATACTGGGAGCCTGAATTCCGCAACCAGGCGCATTTCCCTCGTCCATCACCATAGTGGTTGGCGTTTCGAACTAAAATCGGTACCGTATGTTCCCGTTAGAGGTAGTTACTTAGTCCTAATGCTGGAGAAAAATGTAGGGGGCGTAATAAATCGCGGCGCCGAATAGCCGCACGCTTATGAAAGTAAGACAGGTTTAGATTTCCTTCAAAATGGTAGCTATGTTCTCCAGTTGAGGTTTGGCTGTAACAAGAAATGCTTGTATTCAGGCTAGATATAATTCGGGCCAATGACTATCAAATCCAGATTGCCGGGTTTAGTACGTCAGCTGTCGATTAGCTGGAGAGTTTCTTCCTGGCAGAATTGCGATACTGTAGTGATTAAATCTTGAGCATTAACGCGGGGAGTGAGCTGGAGGCAAGTTGTCACCGGTTTGCGAGTTAAAAAGCGGTAAACCTCTCATGAAAATTACGCATTCAAACGATGGTGACCGCCAGTATTTGAATGAGAGGGTCGGGTAGCCTCTAAGGTGCCATTCCTGGTCGTCACTTTAAGGGATGTAGGTTTGCTACTGCAGGTGATGCGAAACCGGTGATGAATGCCTCGAGGCCATCTTTAGATACGCCGACCGGGAATATATCTGCTTACAGAAAGATTGCGCAAAGCCCGTTAATGAATACGGCATGGCCATACAGTCAAGATTAGGTGTCAGCATACCTGGACTGCCGCCATACACCCCATAATTCCGACCTTACCCACATCAATAATGTGAATAATGTCGGGATTATGGGGGAGAGTTTTTTCGCACTGCCGCTTTGACCTTCAGCAACAGCCGTCACTGAAGACAACAATGTCACCCGGCAAATACCAGTATAGCAGATCGTTAGCATTCTTTATTCATGATATGCCCTCATTATTTTTGATTTGCTATTATGTTATGTGTACTCACCAACTGACGGTATAGTCGAGCCATCCAGGCAATAAATGATAAATTTCTGTAACAGCACCATCAGCGCCATTCAGGTCGTAAGCGTTGTTCATATGGTCTATATCAGTACAGCGGATCCAGACTTGTCCATCGTCTGCCTTCCAGATAAACACCTTTATTGGCAGATCAAACCCTGCTTCAATATTTGTTGAAATGATTTTGCCAACCAAAGCACAATTTTGAAACAGTAGGCACTCAGCCTCTCTGATTTTAATATCTCTGAATTCAGCGACTTTTTTCTGATCGACACGAGCAATGATCATTACAGAAGGGTATTCAGCAAGCTTACCCAGCAACCTGTCAGCTGTTTCTTTGACTGAATACGGGCTTTGTCTTAGCCATTTACTATTATAACTACCTTTTAACTGGCTCATTTTTAATCCTTGGTCTATTTAATGTGATGGGTAACAATACTATAGAGCATTAACATCTGCCGGATCCCAAATTTCCATGATCAAATACGTAGCAGAATGTGTGGACGAGTCAATATTTATAGACGCGTCTTTATTATTTACCAAGTCGACAGGTGGTGATTTCTCAAGCGCCTGCTTGTGGTTATTGGTAGCAATGTTGAGCTTACCATCAAGGACGATTAGATATGTGGGTCGATTTGTATAGTCCTTATGCGGCAACGCAACACCTGGCGCTAACTTCACTGGTTAAATTTTTCAAGCGGTAGGGTAAATAATAAGATGTATTTAGATTTCCAGTTTTAATTAAATAATGGTCGTCAACATATACAGGCCACAGATGGCACTTATAGACCCAAGAATACGCAATAGTATATCACCACCATGCGTTTTCAAAAGATAGTGTGCACATACAGCACCCATGAGATGCAATGTTGCGGTGGTCGCCAGGAATCCAGCAGTGTAGGCCAATTTATTCTGCATTAACGGCATTTCGTAACCATGAGCGTAGCCATGGAAAATACCAAAAAATGCGGTCGCCATTGCAGCCAGATACACTGGCAGGATCTTTTTCACACTGATAGCCAAACCGAGCAGTAGCACAGAAAGGGAGACGCCCACTTCTGTACCAGATATTTCGATGTGCTCGAAGCCGATTAACCCGCCGGTAAACATGAAGAAGACAAAAGCGGAAGGTACAATCCAGATTGCTTTGCCTCCAATCTGGCTGCTCCAGGCGCCGACAGATATCATTGCTAAGAGATGGTCCATCCCGGACAGGGGATGTAACCAACCCGTTGATTCGCCGCTGCTATGTGCATAGGCGCTGTTCATCATTAATAAAGATGCAAGCAGTAGGGAAATATTGACAGGTGACTTATTCATGCCGCATCTCCTTCTGCCACCGGGAGAGTTATCGATGCCCAAATACTCTTCCAGTCAGCGTCTTCAAGCGGCGAAGTATCCATATCGACAGAACTAAATAACCATTCACCCTTTTGCGGCAAAATAAAGCTGGCAAGACCTTGCTCGTCGGTAGTGGCTCGCAGGATAATCGGCGGTGTAGTGTTTAATTCTGCTTTAACTTGCAGATTGGCTAATGGTTGGGAAGACGATAATAATTTAACGACGTAAGGGGTACCCGGCTTGTAGTACAGCGGTTCGGTGACGGGTACGAGTTCATGCTCGAGTCCGATAACTTTGTTGTACCCTTCACTTTTATTATCGACAAAAATAAGCGCTTTAGCACAGCGGTAAAAAAGTTCACTTCCAGGCTGGTCTGAAGCACCGTTATCTTTACGAGCAGTGATAATTTTACCTAATCCCTCTTCCTTTAAGTAATCCTCAAATTCATCTGCGGGTAGCGTGATTTTTGCCCCATTAGTGGTGAGCGAAGCAATAGTCGCCCCTGAAACTCGAGTTTTAAGATGTCCAATCACCAGCGCGCCATCATGGCCAGCGACTTTCCGCTGCCCTAACGCATCCCAGGAATTAAATGTTTCAATAAGACCTGGAAGGCGAGGGGTTTGTTTACCCGGGACACCTGGCCCTATGCGTAATTCAAAAACAACCTGATTGCCTTTGGCTGTAAGTGCGTCGTGGGGCAAGATCCAAAAGTCATGAGCGAAAGCATTGCTGCTGCACAGGGCCAGCAGTCCCAAAATTTGCTGAAAACGTTTAATAACTGCTTTAGGTATCCTGAATGCCGATCCTGTCATACCTCAATCCTTTGTCAGGGCTTAAAAGTTATCAGCCATGCATGATATATAGCTGAACATGGCTGATGGTATTTCGGAGCTTATTTCAGCTCGCCTGGGATCAAATACGGGAAGTTTTTCGTATATAACTTCTGATTAATGATGTGTTGATCGGTTGGCTGACCAATCAGTAACGTTAGCATAGCACTCATTGCGTCATCACTCAGGCTCCGGCCGTTGATTGATGCCGCTGAAAACTTAGCGGGAGTCCCTACTTTGTAGGTGATAACGTCAGGCACAAGCATATTGGCAACTTTGTCGCCGTAAACCTGCGGCTCCTTCTGAGAATGTGCGAAGGTACTGGCGCGGGCGGTACGAGCCGAAACAAAATTCTTCATGTCCTGCGAATTATCAGGACGGCTTTGGTTATGCTCGGCCTTAAGGTATTCATTCTCAAAAATCATGGAGTGAGAGAACAGTGGTATTGCCGAGTATTGCACCTGTTTCCAGCTGGCATCTTTATCGACTGCTGTGGTCATGAAGACCTGAATTTTTTTACCCAGCATTTTGTTAGGAATATCAAGGACGATGGCCCCGCAATTGCGGCCGGTGAAGATATTTTTACCTTTGACGGACGTCCAGATATTTGGATCATAACTCCCCTTAGCCAGCTGATCACGCAGGATATGTAGGCCCGGAGAGTTGCCGAAGAACGGGTCTTTTGCCACCCCAGCCCAGACCAGAATACCGTTACTCAGTTTGGTGCTTTTATCCTTTTCACCGTTACCGATTTCCTTGCCCTTTGTGCCTATTGGCGCGTTAGGAGCTGCAATTTCATGGACCGTGTAGTTTCCCTTATCATCAAAAATTAGAGAGAAAGTGTGCCCGGTTTTAAAATGTGCATCATCAGAAATATGGATGTTATACATTGCGCCTGGTTTGAAAACGCCACCAGGCACATTTTTTGGGGAGGGGTTAATATCCATGATGAAGACGGTTGCATTTGGTCGGGTAGACTGGAAGACATAGTTATCGAGCTGATTGATTGTCGGATCCTGCAGCACGGCAGCGGACTCGAAATGATGGCTGGCAAAAGCGCTACCCGAACAAGCGAGCAAGGTGGCGAGAACAATCATATTAATATTCAATTTGTGATCGCACATAATAATCCCTTTGTTAAATATTATATATACTACTGATACAACCCGATATAATATATGCGGTTGTATCCTGGTATATAAATTCGCTACCTTAAATATGGAGTCCGTAGCTAATGACCTGATACTTAGCAGCCGTTTTCACAATCTATAGAATCAGGGCCGTCATCAAGTAGATCGAATGTCAGAACACGCAATGGTATGACATCGGAACGATTCTTAACCCAATGCTCTGTGTCGTTGTATTCTGCATAGCAATCACCTTCTTTCCAGATAGCTGTGCCAGGATGTTTATTGCTATGCTCTTCGCCGGAACCTTGAAGCACATATAACAATGCAGGGCGATTTTTATGTGAGTGCAGGGGGATGATTTTTCCTGGATGGCATTCAAGCACTCGGCAGCGCATCCTTCTTTCAAGGAGTGGTTTTGCACCTTCGGGGACAATAATATCTGCCATAAAAATTGATGCCAATTCGGTAGATATCTCATTCTCATTTAGTGCAATAGTCTCTTTTGGGTAAGTTACATTATTCATAATATGTATTCCTATTGTGTCATATGATTATCAGGTTAAATTCCTGCAAAAACCTGAACTTCTACCTGCCATTCGGGGTTAGCCAGACGAGCAACCTGAATAGCTGAGCGTGAGGGCGATTGCCCGTTTTCGGAATCAATCCATTGATCCCATACTTGGTTGAACAACTCATAATTGTTCATATCTGTCAAAAAAATATTGGCATATATAACCTTTGATTTACTGGTGCCTGCTTTTCGCAGAAGTTCGTCGATGTGCCTGAATAAATTCTCGGCCTGTTCGGTTACACCATGTCCTTCGGATATCTGTCCTGACAGCACCACTAAATTTCCATTTAATGAGGCTTGACTCATACGTGGACTGGAATCAATTCGTTTAATTTCCATTTATTCTCCTGGATGGATCAAAAACAGATGTTAAGTGTTAATGAGATTCATGATTTCCTATCCTTGCTTCCTGTTGTATCCTCAGAACCCCGTTTATTTATCTGAAGCACATTACTCTAATTTTGAAAGCGATACAGTCCTGTGTTCGTGGTTATTCAGCGGGGGAGATAATTGTTTAATGTTGATAAGGAATCGTCACAATCCCATAAGAGTGGATCTTATCGCTGCCAGGATACGCCGCAACTTTTGTTAAGCCGCCATTATGTTCATCAATTTTGAAGACAAATGTTTTCCCGGTATTACCACTAATCACATTCACATACTTGCTATCAGCGCTCATATCCATATCGAGGAAATATTCGCCATAACCTGGTTCCTGATAGGCTAGCTCTTTATCAAGTTTGATACTGCTATCCTTATTAACGCTATAAGTTGAGATACTTGATGTTAGCGGATTTGTTGTCCAGGCATATTTCCCGTCTTTTGAAACAGTTACCCAACATACAGCTTGCTGGCCACCCCAAATACCGCTACCGGCGAGTACATCGGGGGATACCATGGTTAATTTCCCTTTATCATCGATATTATAAGATGTGACGGAACCTGTTTGCCCCTGGAAAAGATGAATGAAAGGGTATTTCTTTTTCTGTTCAGGTGTTGACTTATAGAAATTATGTGAACTATCTATGAATCGTGTTTCGGTAACCAGCAGTGTGGTATTGCCGCCTTCGGCCTTGGTCATTTTGGTGCCAATAGGCAATGCGAAGAAACGATTTTTATCAGCTTGTGGTGAATAAATCATCGAAACGGGATCGGCGGACAATACGCCATCTTGGCCAATCGCGTAAGAGCGAATCAGCCCTGTGGTAATTTCTACCGCGACAAGATATTTACCATCTGGAGTAATTTCAATACTTGCCGGGCGACCTGAAAGCTTACGTAACGAATTGGGCATTGCGGATAAACGGCCAGTATCATCAATGGTATAAGCTTTGATGTTCCCTTCGGAAGGATCGTCAACCTTCTTACCCATACTGGCAACATAAACATAGTTCTTAAACGATGCAATACTATTCGGTTTGATATCTCCCGCAGTAATTTTATTAACCATTTTAAGCGAGAGATCATCTTCGACGTGCAGTGAAGTAATTGTGCCATCACCCGCATTCACGACAAGAACATTTTTATTATCTGCTGAACGCCACAAACCGTAGGAAGACGCTAGTGGATCAATACCATCTTTAAAAGTGTGGCCGGATGCAGGATCATACGGCAAGCCAAAAAGTTCGACATTTCCTGTTCCTTTACCTCCTGTTTTGAACTCACCAATTTTTGATAATGTTCCATCAGAAAATTGCTGATAACCTACCACTGAGTTTTCAGCAGCATTGTTAGTAGCAACATATACACCACCTGTAATATCTTTAGCGGCAGCATTAAATGAAAGGGAAACTAATACTGCACATAGCGTCATTTTTTTCATAAAGCATCCTTGATATATAATAATGTTAGTTTAAATAAATAAGCGATGATAGTCATTCTTAAAAAATATTTGTTGCAGGTGATAATATTGTCTCTATTGGCCTGGAGGGGTAGAAATTTTCCCTTGAGCCATAAATATTCTGGACCAAATGTTCATTAATAATGTGGTGTTGGTTAACTCCTCTATTTCTGGTTGGCTAAACCCCGTGCTGATTAATTTGTCGAAAGCCAATTGGATATTGTCGTAATTTAATTCCGCAAGTGTTTCTGCATAATTTAACGCTGCTTTCTCCTTGCTGGAAAATAGATCGCTTTGGCGCCATGTAGAAAGACTATCTACTTTAGCCATTGGAATAGCTAGTTTGATGGTTTGTTTAGTATGTAAAATTACACAGTAATTACATTTATCAATCTGTGAAACTCTTAATCTAACCAGTTCTGCTAATTTACTATCAATGTATTTTAATTTGGTTGAATCTGAGCCATAATCTTTTGCCCATTCTTTTGGTAATTTAAGATAATCAGTACTGTTGCTTCCCAAACGAGTTACTTTAAATGTCACATCGTTATAATCCCTTTGCGAAATGTTTTTTTGCGCATAAGCATCTGTGTAGAAACTAAAAATCATCAGAACAGATAACATAATTTTTAACATGGCGAACTCCATTCGTTAGTGAGTAATTGATTAAAAACCATCAATACCTTGTGTGCTGTTTAATGGGATAGCATTGTCACCAACCCTGATCAGTTCATCACCAGACATTTTGTACCCTATCAATTTAGCCGCCGACGGGTAAAGTTGGTAAAAGTAGCCATTAGGTGATGACCAGTTTCCAATTGGTGAACCCGACGCGATAGCATGCATGTCGTTTGAGAGATCTGTTTTCTCTAACAGTCCCTGTTTACCTTTACCGGTGGTGATGTTATTGCCATTAATGCGGAAGCTAATCACTTCACCAATATCAAAGGCAGAAACATACGCGACTTTGCCATCGACAGAGTAGCTGACCCAGCAGGTGCCAACTTTGCCATTTTCATCAGCTTCGCCAGCCGGTGATTGTGCTGAAGAAAGGATTTGTACATTACCGTTTTCATCGATATGGTTAAATACCGCAAGGCCAGGTGAAGAATCGAGAGTATTAACAAAGTCTCCTTTCCTTTCGGACATAAACCGGAGCCCAAAAGGTGCTGGGCCTCCGGCGTCAAAGAAGCGCGGCTTTCCCAAATTACCATCATGTTGAATTGGGTATACGGCAAGGCCATCCTTTATGTCGGTATTAGAAGGAAATGCCTGAAGCTTTCCGTTGACCTTTTGCGGACGTTTTTCAAAAACGACATTCGCTAAAAGGAACTTATTAGTAGGGTCCACCTGTATCTGGCTTAAAACACGGTCGTGTGCCTCCGGTGTATTCACCGTCTGTGTCACTTTCAACAACTTCAAACGTCCATTGCTGACTTTAAATGCTTTTATATGGTCGGGTCCAAAGGAATGCCCCACATAAAGAATATTCAGTTTATCGTTATATGATAATGTATTTGCATTGCCGGATTCCCCGGTTGCTTCAACATCGATGAATTTTAGCTGGCCATCTTTCTGGATGCTAAAACTAGAGACACTGTTATCTGCGGTGTTCACTACAAATAGAAGCTTATGATCCTTGCTGAGGGTGAGCGCACCTGAACTGGCGAGCGCATCCGGGGCTGAAACTTGATCGGTAAGTTTCTTATAACCAGCAGTACCTTTCCCATTAGTCGGTAATCGGCTAATTTCAACTAATTCCCCATCTTTCTTTTGCGCATAATGAATGACCTTGTTAGCTGCGTCATTACTATTAACATAAACATGGTGACCACTAAAGTCGTCAGATCCATTTGCATAACTATTTTGTGAAATCATGATTGAGCTAATGAGCAGCATGTAAAATTTGTTTTTATTGAAATTTACCATTTATCTCTTCCTTTTAATATGTGGGTTTCTTGCAGGTGTCATAACAAATGAGTGCTAATTAATTCATATCTGATCACGGAAAAAGCGTGGGCGTGATATTTGAATGTTTATTGATATGTCCAGCTATACGCCGTAAGATATCGCCAATGAAATGAATCACGCTGGGAGTGAAAGTATAAGACAACACCCAGGTAATGAGAAGTCCTAGAAACTCTGGTCCTGCTGCACCTTGACTCCATTTATGCAATAGCAGTGTTGGAGTAGATATAGTAGCAGCGTAAATGTACGATAAAATTATATTCATTGAGATAAATATAAACAATGTAAACATTATTTGAATAGCAAATGAAAACTTTTTCAATGTAGGTTCCTTACTAACAATGCATTAATCATTTGATATTGAGCTGTATAATGGTCTCATTTATGCCCATTGGTTTATTTACCCTTTTTCCTGCTGAACTAACAATTATCAACTCGTATGAAGTTATGCAAAGCAAAGCTTGTTTAAAATTAAATTTTCATTGTTTTCATGTTTGAATGTGTTAAGGATCACTGTTTAATTGTCTCATAAATGATTGTTGTTAAATGGCCTGATAATTATTTGAGGTTCTTTAAGTGAGTATTGGTTTAATATAAGACTAATATCTGGCGTTCATTTTTTAATTAATATATTTAAAAACACGGGTAAGTTAGTCTAATAAGAAACTACTTTCTCACTAAGTGGCGAATTAGGGGCATTAAAAAGCCCTGAATCAGCAATGATTCAGGGCTTTGTCTTTTCTGACCTACTCTTTCGACACGGCAACTTCGCCGCTGTAGCTCACCATATCACTCTCTTTTTCCGCACGAGCCAGCCAGCGGTAGCAGCCCGCGCTCATAAACGCGCCGATAAACCAGCTGAAGTTTGCAATTTCATGCAGGGAAGGGATGAAGCTTATCGTCAGACAAACCGCGACGGACGGCACCAGCGCAATAATTGCCTTCGGATTAAACCCGCCTTTATACCAGTAGCGCCCCTGCGGCGTGTCATTAAACAGTTCGTCCACGTACACCTTGCTGCGCTTGATGATGTAGAAATCCATCAGCAGAATGCCGAACAGCGGCCCGATGAACGACCCGAGCACGTCCAGAGTGTAGTGAATCAGCTCCGGGGACTGGAACAGGTTCCACGGCGTAAGCAGCACTGAGCCAACGGCGGCAATCATTCCGCCGGTACGGAAGCTGATTTTCTGCGGTGAACAGTTAGAGAAATCAAAAGCCGGAGAAACAAAGTTTGCCACGATATTAATGCCGATTGTCGCGGTGATCATCGTCAGCAGGCCAATCGCCATTGCCAGGCTGTTACCCACGTGGCTGACGGTTTCAATCGGGTCTGTGATCATCCTGCCAAACAGCGACTGTGTGCCGGAGACAATTACCACGGTCACAATCGAGAACAGCAGGAAGTTAAACGGCAGCCCCCAGCGGTTGCCTCGGCGGATCTCCTTCATACTTTTGCCGTAGCGGGAGAAGTCGCCGAAGTTGAGCAGCGGGCCGGAGAAGTAGGAGACAACCAGCGCGGTTGCCGTCAGCATCTGCCAGGCCTGTTCGCCGGAGGTGAGCTGCTTGCTGGCAAGCGTGAAGGAGATGCCGTCAAAACCCGTCTGATACAGGATCCAACCCGCCAGCGCCATCATCACCACGTAGACCGCAGGTCCGGCAATATCGATAAAGCGTTTGATCGCGTTCATGCCGTGCCAGAACACCATTGCCTGCAGCACCCACATAATGCCGAAGCAGATCCAGCCCAGATGCGACAGGCCGAGGAAGTGGCCGGTGGTCATTGGCGCCAGCGACGGCCAGAACTTCAGCATCACCAGCATCAGGGCGTTCGCCGCCAGATAAGTTTGAATGCCGTACCAGGCAAAGGCGATCAGCCCGCGGATCACCGCCGGAATATTCGCACCGAATACGCCGAAGGCCTGGCGGCAAATAACGGCGTAGGGCACGCCCGCCATCTGGCTAGGTTTGGCCACCAGGTTGGCGCACAGCTGGACGATGCAAATTCCCACCAGCAGGCAAAGCAGCACCTGCCAGCTCGCCAGCCCCAGGGTAAAGAAGCTGGCGGCGACGACGTAGCCGCCCATGCTGTGCACGTCGGACATCCAGAAAGAAAAGATATTGTACCAGGACCAGTTCTGATTGCGCGTCGGCGCCAGATCTTCATTACACAGGCGCGGGCTGTAGCCAGCGTTAAGGTTGTCGACCAGAGTCGTAGCGTGTTCAACGTTTGGCATGAAATCTGCTCCTTAAAAACAGATGCTGACGGAATGTCTGCAACTTTCGTTGCATTAACCAGGCCAGGTTTCATACTTCACCAATTTGCGGGCTTTTAATAGGTAGTTAGCGCCAGTAAAGGGTTGTATTGATGCATCCAATGCATTATCACGGTGCAAACGCATAAATAAATGCCCGACGCTGGTGCTCATCGGCGGGCTAAAAACGACAAGGATCCAGCATGACGCAACATTTGATTCAGGTGATTAATCCCAATACCAGCGTGGCGATGACCGACACCATCGGCGAAGCGGCGCGCAGCGTGGCTACCCCCACCAGCAGGATTGTGGCGGTCTGTCCGACGCAGGGCGTGGAGTCTATAGAAGGGCATTTCGACGAGGTGATTGCGGCGGTAGGCGTACTGGAGCAAATCAAACTCGGCAAAGCGCAGGGTGCCAGCGGCCACGTCATCGCCTGCTTTGGCGACCCAGGCCTGCTGGCAGCGCGCGAGCTGGCAACCGGCCCCGTTATCGGCATTGCGGAAGCGGCTATGCATACCGCAACTTTGGTGGCGACACGTTTTTCCATTGTCACCACGTTGCCGCGCACGGTGATCATCGCCCGCCATTTATTACGTCAGTACGGCTTCGAACATCACTGCGCCGCGCTGCACGCCATCGATTTACCGGTGCTGGCTTTAGAAGATGGCACGGGTCTTGCTCAACAGAAGGTACGCGAGCGTTGCATCCAGGCCATGCGTGAAGATAACAGCGGGGCCATCGTGCTTGGCTGTGGGGGTATGGCAAACCTGGCGCAGGAGCTGACCGCCGAACTGGGGATCCCGGTTATCGACGGCGTCACCGCGGCGGTGAAAATGGTGGAGTCTCTTATCGCCCTCGGCTTTGGCACCAGCAAGCATGGTGACCTCGCGTATCCCAATAAAAAGCCGCTATCAGGCTGTTTTGACATGCTGAGCTGATATTCGGCTCGGCCAGAGCAAGGATACGAACCATGCAGGCTGTACCGAAAACCTACAATTTTACCGAGAACTACCCCCGTGACATGAAGGGCTACGGCGGGAAACCGCCCCATGCGCAGTGGCCGGGCAAAGCGCGAATCGCTCTGCAGTTTGTGCTTAATTTTGAAGAGGGTGGTGAAAACCACGTCCTGCACGGCGACAGCGGCTCGGAGCAGTTCCTGTCCGACATTATTGGTGCGGCGAGCTTCCTCGATCGCCATATGTCGATGGATTCGCTCTATGAATACGGCTCCCGCGCGGGCTTCTGGCGTATCCACAACGAATTTCAGAAGCGCGGGCTGACCATGACGGTGTTCGGCGTGGCGATGGCGCTGGCGCGTAACCCGGAGATCGTCGCCGCCATTAAAGCGGCCGACTACGATGTGGTCAGCCACGGCTGGCGCTGGATCCACTATCAGAACCTGGACGTTGCCACTGAGCGCCAGCACATGCATCAGGCGATAGAAATACTGGAAGATCTGTTCGGCAAGAAGCCGCTCGGCTGGTACACGGGCCGCGACAGCCCAAACACCCGCAGGCTGGTGGCGGAAAACGGCGGCTTTCTGTACGACAGCGATTATTACGGCGATGATTTACCGTTCTGGAGCAAGGTGAACTGCGAAGACGGCTCGGTGAAACCCCATCTCATCGTGCCCTACACGCTGGATACTAACGACATGCGCTTTGCTACCGCGCAGGGTTTTAACACCGCCGAACAGTTCTATACCTATCTGAAAGACAGTTTTGACGTGCTGTACGAAGAGGGGGAAACTGCGCCGAAAATGATGTCGATTGGTATGCACTGCCGCCTGCTGGGCCGCCCCGGACGCTTCCGGGCGCTACAGCGTTTTCTGGACTACGTGCAGCAGTTCGACGACGTGTGGATTTGCCGCCGTCAGGAGATTGCCGAACACTGGGTGAAAACCCACCCAGCACGTTTGTCGGGTGGATAAGCGGCAGCGCCATCCACCACTACATCAGACCATCAAACTGACATGCGCCGCCACGATGCGCCAGCCGTACGGGAACTTCACCCAGGTCTGCATCTGGCGGCCAATTTTCTCGCTGCCGTCGCGGGAAAATTCGGTGCTGGCCACCGCCATATCATCGCCGTAGGTGGTGATGGTGGTGTTATCCAGCAGCCTCTCCAGCCCCTGGGATGGACGGGCATTGCGGAAAGCACGGATCTGCTCAATGCCGTACAAATTCTCGGATGCGCCGTAGCGCACGGTGCGGGCATCGTCCCAGAAAAGCTCGTCGAGCACGGCGATATCGTTGCTGATCAACGCCTGCTCATAGCGGTAAAACGCCGCGCGAACTTCGTTGAGGATCGCCGGGCGGTCAATATTGTCACGCATCATTTAATTTACCTTCACGTCCACTATTCCCTGCATTTCGAGCAGTCGTGCGGCCTGCAAACAGACATCCTCGCGCCACGGAGCGGCGATGAGCTGTACGCCAATCGGCAGGCCGCTGGCGGTGCGTAACGGTACGCTGACCACCGGCAATCCCAGAAATGAAATTGGCTGGGCAAGCATTCCCATGCTGGCTTTCACGGGCAGATCTGCGCCGTTGATGCGCATCGTCTGCTGCCCTTTTAGCGTCGCACAGCAGGGCGTAGCAGGGGCGATAAGCACATCGAACTGGTCAAAGAGCGGCAGAGTCTGGTCGCGGAACCAGGCGCGGAAGCGCTGTGCCTGAGTGTACCACGCGGAGGGGGCCATAGCTCCGGCTAACAGGCGCTCCCGGGAATTCAGCTCAAAGCGTTGCGGCTCGCGGCGTAAAGCGGGCAGATAAGCGTTCCCCCCTTCGGCTGCGGTGAGTAAAAAAGCTGCCGAGCGGGCTAGTTCTGCCTCGGGAAGCGTAATGCTTTCAGACGCCTCGAGAGCACAGGCTACCGTCGCAACGGCATTTCTGGCAGCATCGTCGCACCAGGTATCGAAGAAGCCACCGAGCATCGCGCACCGCAATCTTCCGATGTTATTTAGCTTCGCGGCGATTTTTTCTGCTGGCCGCTCAGACTGAAAATGGTCGCTGCTGTCCGCACCCTGCAAAATGTCATACACCAGCGCCAGGTCCTCCACGCTGCTCGCCAGCGGGCCGATGTGGTCGAGGCTTGCGACAAACGGCTGGCTGCCGCTGCGGGACAATCTACCAAACGTAGGCTTTAGCCCCAGCAGACCGCATAAAGATGCCGGAACGCGAATCGAGCCGTTGGTATCGGTGCCGAGCGTAAAGTTAACCATCCCCGCAGCGACGGCGGCAGCCGAGCCGCCGGACGATCCTCCTGCTACCCTGGTGATATCCCGCGGATTGCTTGTCGCGCCGTAGTGGCTGTTTTCTGTGGTGAAGCCGTAGGCATAGGCGTCCATATTCAGCGCGCCAGCAAGCGTAGCCCCGGCTTCCCTAAGCCTGTGAACGGCAAAGGCATCTTTCGCGGCGGCGGGAGTCGTGCTGAACAGCTCCGCCCCGGCAAGGGTTGTTACACCCTCGATATCGAAAAGATTTTTTACCGCGTAGGGCACTCCCGCCAGCGGCGGCAGAGTTTCGCCTCTGGCACGCAGACGGTCGATAACCGAGGCTTCCCGCAGCATGCGCTCCTGCGTCACGCAGGTAAAAGCATTGATCTTTGGATTAGTCTGTTCAATCGTTGCCAGCGTTTTCTGAGCCAGCTCGCCGGCGGAAAACTCACCCTTCGCCAGCCCCTGCTGGATCGCTTTTATCGACAGTAAACTCATAGCTTGTAGACCCCCGCAACGTCCTGACGCTGCGGTAAATCGAACGCCATCAGCGGGGCCGCCATGTCTGCCATGCGGGTCAGCTGCACCGCCAGCTCTTTACGCCGTTCGTCATCCAGCGGTATATCAAGCAGCTGTTCCATACAGTCGATGTACGTCGGCCAGTCAATTTCTTGTCTCATCTGCTTCTCCTCAGAATCCGGCGGCGCTGCCGTTGCTGCGTGGATCGTAGGCACCTTCGAGCATGCCGTTGGTGTGGCGCACAATGGCCCCCGCGTGGCCGACGGCCTCGCTGAAGTCGGGCAGGGATTCAACGTCATGCCCCAGCCTGCGCAGCGTTTCGAAGGTTTCCGGGCTGAAGCGCCCCTCCAGTTTCAGGCTGTCGGTGGCCTGGCCCCAGGTCCTGCCCAGCAGCCAGCGCGGGGCGCTAACCGCCTCCTGTAACGGCATCCCCTGCACCACGTGACGGGTGAATATTGCCGCCTGGGTTTGCGGCTGACCGTCGCCGCCCATTGAGCCGTAAACCATAATTCTCCCATCCGCGAGGCGTGCAGCGGCCGGGTTCAGCGTGTGGAAAGGCTGTTTGCCGGGGGCGAGGGCAAGGAGATGTTCCGGATTGAGGCTGAACGCCGCGCCCCGGTTCTGCCACAGCACACCGCTTTTCGGCAGCACCACGCCGCTGCCAAACTCGTGATAAATGCTCTGGATAAATGACACCGCCAGCCCGCTGTTATCAATCACGCCCATCCAGACCGTGTCGCCGGGCCCTTTGCCGGTTCCCCAGGCCGCGGCCTTTTCATCATCGATTTGCGCGGCCAGCGTGGCAAGTGGCTCCGGCGCAAGCAGGCTCTGAATCGAGGTAGTGATATGGCGCGGATCGGTAATGTAACGGTCGCGCAGGGCGAAGGCTTTCTTGGTTGCTTCCACGATGCGGTGGACGGTCTGCGCCTCGTCTGCATCTTTCATCGGCAGGTTGTCGGTCATGCCCAGAATCGCCAGCGAAACCAGACCTTGCGTCGGCGGCGTCATATTGAAGATTTCCCCGTGCTGATGCTCGAGGCGCAGCGGGACGCGGCTTTTTGCACGCTGGGCTGCAAGATCCTGATAATTAATTGGCATGCCCAGCTCGCGCAGCTCTTCCGCCATCAGCGCGGCGAGCGGCCCACGATAAAAACTGTCCAGCCCTTCAACCGTCAGGCGCGTCAGCGTTTCCGCAAGCTTCGGCTGGGTGAAACGGCTGCCCGCGCGGGGAATTTCGCCACGGTGTAAAAACGTCTGGGCAAAGCCGGGAATATCAACCAGCTCGGCGTATTTACCGTGGGTGGCGCTGGCCTGCGACTGGGTGACGGGAATGCCGTCGGCGGCGTAGCGAATGGCATCCGCCAGCAGACGTGAAAGCGGCAGCGTGCCGCCGCCCAGCCGGGCAGAAACTTTTAATGCTTCGTCCCAGCCGCTCAAGGTGCCCGGCACGGTTATTGCCGACTTTGGCCCACGGTGGGGAATCGCCTGCTCTCCGGCAAAAAAATCGAAGTTGGCAAGGGTGCCCGCGGCCCCGCTCGCGTCTATGGCAATCGGCTCACCTTCGGGTGGGACGATAAGCCAGAAGCCATCGCCCCCGATGCCGTTCATATGCGGATACACCACGGCAATAGTCGCGGCGGCGGCCACCATCGCCTCAATGGCATCGCCGCCGTGGCGTAAAACGGACAGCGCGGTTTCGCTGGCGAGATGGTGCGGTGTGACGGCCATGCCGGAGGGAGCCATATTGCTTTGCATCATCGTTATTGTCTCTTTGGACCAAAGTCGGTGGTGTAATCAAGCAAGAGCTGTTCCAGGTTGACGGGGATCGTTTCGCTGTGTCAGGCTCCGGTGAAACAAAAATTCCAGGAGCCATCGTGAAACAGCTAGATGAACGGCTGCGCGCCGCATACGACAAGCTATCCCCGCAGGAGCAGCGCGTGGCGGCGTTTATCATCGACCATTTCGATGACCTGATTAGCTACAACAGCGCCGAGCTGGCGCGCCTTTCCGGCGTCTCGAAAGCCACGGTCAGCCGCCTGTTCAAACGGCTGGGCTACGACCGCTATAAAGACATGCGCGACGAGCTGCGGACGCTGCGCCAGAGCGGCATGCCGCTGACGGAAAACCGTGACGCGGTGCAGGGCAACACCCTGCTGGCGCGGCATTATAAACAGGAAATGGCCAATTTAACCCAGTGGGTAAACGCCCTGGACGCGCAGCAGTTTGCCGCCGTGGTTAGCGCGTTGGTGAATGGCCGACGCATTTTTATCATCGGCCTGCGCAACTCGTGGCCGGTGGCAATCCATCTTCGCCAGCAGCTTTTACAAAGCCGCAGCGACGTCTATCTGCTGCCGCAGCCGGGCCAGACGCTGGCGGAAGAGCTGGTGGATCTCAGCGCAGAAGATTGCGTGGTAGCGATCGCCTTCCGCCGCCGCCCGCGCATCATCAAACCGCTGCTGGCGAACCTGCATGAGCGCGGTATTCCTCTGGTGGTGATGAGCGAAACCCAGGCCTCCGGGCTGGCCCCGCTCTGCCGTTGGCACCTTTCCGCCCCGCTGGAAAGCGTCTCTGCCTTTGACAGCTACAGTAGCGCCATGAGTCTGGTGAACCTGCTGGCCAACGCCGTGCTGCACGAAGCGCTATCCACGGGCCGCCAGCGCATCCATAAGATTGCCGATCTCTATAACGAGCTGGATGAATTAGAACAACGTTAACGCACCTGCATGGTGCGATTGCACATCATCAGTGAACCGTTATGGTTCATTATTGCCTGGCAAATCATTCACATCTGGTAGGGTGGATAAGCGCCGCGCCATCCACCGCCCTTTCTCTAAATCTTTTCGCTTCATGGCACATTAGTTGCAAAACCATACATAAAGAATCTTTTGTTTCACGCAGAATAAAAGGAACGCGCATGTTCGCCATTCAGGACTACCCACAGATTAATCCGCCGCACCGTCTGCTGATGGGGCCGGGGCCAATCAATGCCGATCCGCGCGTGCTGCGCGCTATGGCAAGCCAGCTTATCGGTCAGTACGATCCGGTGATGACGGGCTATATGAATGAGGTGATGACGCTGTATCGCGAGCTGTTCCGCACGCAGAACCGCTGGACCATGCTGGTGGACGGCACGTCCCGGGCTGGCATCGAGGCGATTCTGCTGTCGGCTATCCGTCCCGGCGACAAAGTGCTGGTGCCGGTGTTCGGTCGTTTCGGCCATCTGCTTTGTGAAATTGCCCGCCGCTGCCGCGCCGAAGTGCATACCATTGAAGTGCCGTGGGGAGAAGTCTTCACCGCCGACCAAATTGAAGACGCGATCAAAAAGATTGGACCGCGCCTGCTGCTGACGGTGCAGGGCGACACCTCAACCACTATGCTGCAGCCGCTGGCAGAGCTGGGGGATATCTGCCGCCGCCACGACGTGCTGTTTTACACCGATGCCACGGCTTCCTTCGGCGGTAACGCGCTGGAAACCGACGCCTGGGGGCTGGACGCCGTCTCTGCGGGCTTACAAAAATGCCTCGGCGGCCCGTCCGGCAGCTCGCCGGTCACAATCAGCCCGAAGATGGAAGAGGTTATCCGCCGCCGCAAGTGCGTGGAGGAAGGGATCCGCACCGCTGCACACGAAGATGGCGACGACGAGATGATCTACTCCAACTATTTCGATCTCGGTATGGTGATGGACTACTGGGGGCCGGAGCGCCTTAATCACCACACCGAAGCGACAAGCATGCTGTTTGCCGCTCGCGAATGCGCCCGCGTGATCCTCGAAGAAGGGGTAGATCGCGGTATCGCCCGCCATGAGCTGCACGGCAGAGCGATGGTGGCGGGTATTCAGGGAATGGGGCTGGAAACCTTCGGCGACCTGAAACACAAAATGAACAACGTGCTGGGCGTGGTGATCCCCTCCGCCGTGCACGGTGAGGAAGTCCGCAAGCTGCTGCTGGAAGATTTCCATATTGAGATCGGCACCTCCTTCGGCCCGCTGCAGGGCAAAATCTGGCGCATCGGCACCATGGGCTACAACGCCCGTAAAGACTGCGTGCTGCAAACGCTGACCGCGCTGGAGGCGGTACTTAACCGGCTCGGTTTCAAAACGACCCAGGGCGCGGCGATGCAGGCGGCGTGGGATGTCTACGCGCAGGGGAGCCGCTGATGGTAAAACTTGCCATGACGCCTGCTGCGGCAGAGGCGGCAGCGCTTCGCATCATGCAGCGAGCGGATACGCTGGCTGCGCTTAGCGAAACGCCGGACGGCCTGACGCGCGTCTATCTGTCACCCGAACATCTGCGCGCCAACCACCTGGTCGCCAGCTGGATGGAGCAGGTTGGCATGACCACCTGGCAGGATGCGGTGGGTAATATCTGCGGCCGCTACGAAGGCGCGAACGAGGGCGCGCAGGCTGTGCTGCTTGGCTCGCACCTGGACACCGTGCGCAACGCCGGACGCTATGACGGCATGCTCGGCGTGCTGAGCGGGCTGGAAGTCGTCGCTTATCTTTATCAGAACGCCATCCAGCTGGAGCAGGCGATTGAAATCGTGGGCTTTGGCGATGAAGAAGGTACGCGTTTTGGCGTCACGCTGCTGGGCAGTAAAGGGTTGACCGGGACATGGCCGGAAAGCTGGCTGGCCTGTGAAGATGCCGCTGGCATCAGCGTGGCGCAGGCGCTGCTCAACGCGGGTTTCGACCCTTCGCGCATCGCGCACGCCGCCCGCCAACCGGAAGCATTCAGCGCCTATCTGGAATTACACATCGAACAAGGCCCGGTGCTCGAGCGGCACGGTCTTGCCCTTGGCGTGGTTAGCGCGATTAACGGCGCGCGCCGTCTGAACTGCAAATTTACCGGCGAAGCAGGGCACGCGGGGACGGTGCCGATGTCGATTCGCAAAGATGCGCTGGCCGGAGCCGCCGAGTGGATGTCCCTCATCGAAAAGATCACGCGTGAGCAAGACCCGGACCTGGTTGCCACAGTCGGTTCGCTGCAGTGTTCGCCTGGGGCGGTCAACGTCATCCCCGGTGAAGTGCATCTGACGCTGGATATTCGCAGCCCGCAGGACGGCAATCTTGACGATTTGCTCCGCCAGTTATTAAGCGAAGGCGAAGAAATTGCCGTTCGTCGCGGCCTGGTATTCAGCGCCGAAACTTACTATTCCATTCCGGCCACCCCCTGTGACGAAGAGCTACAGGCGCAGCTCGGGGCTGCCGTCAGCGCCGTGCAGGGCCGCAGCCTGTCGTTGCCGAGCGGGGCGGGGCACGACGCTATCGCTATTGCCGAACGCTGGCCGGTGGGGATGCTGTTTGTGCGCTGCGATCGGGGCATCAGCCATCATCCGGCCGAATCGGTCACCCAGGCCGACGTCGCTCAGGCGGTACGGGCATACACCCATGCGGTTATGCATCTGGCCCAGTCGCCGCTTGCAGATTTCAACAGCGCAGAGGAGCAGGACGCACAACGCCGGGTTTCTCCGTGCGTTGCGCTCCCTGAATGGGTAAATGGCGTGGTTGCGGGCAGACCGTATGACGCCTTTAACGAGCTGCTGGATCGTGCTGCCAATCTGGCTGGAGGCTGGGATCGGCGGGATCTTGAGCAGGCCCTCTCCGCCCATCCCCGCATCGGTGAAAAAGCCAGGGGCGGCGGCAAAGAGGCCGTGCTGTCCCGGGGCGAACAATCCTCCGTGGATCAGCAAAATACCGCGCTCAGTCTGGCGCTTGCCCAGGGCAACGCAGAGTACGAAGCCAAATTCGGACGCGTATTTCTTATCCGCGCTAAGGGCCGCAGCGGGGAAGAGATCCTTGCTGAGCTTCATCGCCGCCTGAAAAATTCGCAGGAACAGGAAGAAACCGAGGCGCTGGAACAACTGCGCCAGATTACGTTGCTACGACTTGAAGGAGCGTTCGCCCGATGAGCCAGCTAAGCACCCATGTTCTTGATACCGCGCTGGGAAAACCTGCCGGGGGCGTAATTATTCACCTGGAATACCAGTTCGCTGACGGCTGGGAAATTATCGGCGAAGGGCAAACCGATGCCGACGGGCGGCTGAAAGATCTGCTGCCCGTTCCGCTTGAAGCCGGGCGCTATCGTCTGACGGCAGACATTGGCCAGTACTTTGCGGCGACCTCGCGGGAGACGCTATATCCCACGGCGCAAATCGATTTTGTTATTCCCGAGGGCGGTGGCCACTACCATCTGCCGTTCCTTATCTCCCCCTGGTCGTGGTCTACCTATCGCGGCAGTTGAACCCACTAAAAACGGAAGGGCAGCATGAAAGAGAATAATAGCGCCTGCGCGCGCCCGGAAGACCAGCGTTACCCCATCGTCAAAACTTTCACCTGGGGATTGCAGCATGTGCTGACGATGTACGGTGGGATCATCGCCCCGCCGTTAATCATCGGCAGCGCAGCCGGACTCGGCGCTACGGATATTGGCCTGCTTGTCACCGCCGCGCTGTTTATCAGTGGATTATCAACATTGTTGCAGTCCCTCGGCGTGCCGTTTTTTGGTTCGCGGCTGCCGCTGGTACAGGGCGTGTCGTTTGCCGGGGTGGCGACAATGGTGGCGATTGTTACCGGCGGCGGCGGTTTGCCAGTGGTATTCGGAGCCGTGATTGCTTCTTCAATACTCGGTTTACTGATCACGCCGTTTTTTGCGCAGATCATCCGCTTTTTCCCGCCCGTTGTGACCGGCTGCGTGATCGCGGTGATCGGCCTTTCGCTGATGCCTGTGGCGGCGCGCTGGGCGATGGGGGGCAACATGAAAGCTGCAGACTGGGGCGCACCTTCAAACATTGGCCTGGCGGCGCTGACGCTTGGCGTGATCCTTCTTCTTAACCGGATCGGTTGGAGCAGCATTACGCGGATTGCCGTGCTGGCGGCCATGATCGTGGGCACGCTGGTGGCGGTAGTAACCGGCAAAGCAGATTTCAGCGGCGTGCTGAACGGCAGCTGGGTGGCGATGCCGACGATGTTTGCCTTTGGCACGCCCGTCTTCGACAGCGCGGCGATCCTATCGATGTTCCTGATTGTGCTGGTGCTGCTGACGGAGACCACCGCCGGACTGATGGCGGTAGGCGAGATCGTCGGCACGGACGTCAATGGACGACGTATTGCTAATGGCCTGCGTGCGGACATGCTGACCAGCGCCATCGCGCCAGTATTTAACTCCTTCCCGCAAAGCGCCTTTGCCCAGAACATCGGGCTGGTGGCGATTACCGGCATCAAAAGCCGCTTTGTAGTGAGCGCCGGCGGAGCGATCCTGGTCGTGCTTGGTCTACTGCCGGTGCTGGGGCGGGTAATTGCCTGCATTCCGATGCCGGTACTCGGCGGCGCGGGCGTCGTGCTGTTCGGCTCGGTAGCGGCAAGCGGTATCCGCACGCTGGCGAAGGTGGATTACAAAGAGAATATGAATCTTGTGGTGGTGGCAACCGCGCTGGCCTTCGGCATGATCCCTATCGTGATGCCAACCTTCTACGATCAGTTCCCCGGCTGGGTGCGCACGCTGCTGCATTCCGGCATCAGCGCAACCTGTCTTGTCGCTTTTATCCTGAATATCCTGTTTAACACACGTCTACTCCCTTCGCGTCGCCGCCTGCCGGAAGCCTCCTGATTAAGCCCCTTCTTACTCATTCATTCCGCACGCTGTTTAGTGCTGCGTGCGGAATTAACAAATAAAAAACACAATTGCATCATTTTGATCTTATTAGTTAACAAATGCACAGCATTGGTGCGATTAATGCACCGTTTCTGTGCGTTTTCAGTACGCATGTCAAAGGGCATGAGAAAGATCGAACCAATAAAATGTAATTAATTTTCAAGTTTATCAAACAGATAATTTTATATTTCACAATTATTACGAACCATTCAGAAATTGGTTCAACTCTTGCAAGTCATTAGCAAGGTAAGCATTACGCGACGCGCTGAGGCTGACCAGCACAACAATAAATAAAATTAATGACGCAACGATAGCAGGCATCTGAATGGCAAATACCTCCCGGTTTCTGGCAAATTCCAGTTCCGCGCTGGAAAGGCTGCGGGCGTTGATCCACTCCCATGACTCGACGCCGGGCATTCCTCTGCCCACCGAGCGCGAGCTTAGCGAACGACTGGGCGTCGGGCGTCGTGAAATCCGCCGGGCGCTGGACGTGCTGGAGGAAGAGGGGCGTATCTGGCGCAAGCAGGGAAAAGGCACGTTTATTGGCCCAGCGGCTCCCGTCGAGCCACTGGCGCTACAGGGTCTGCTGCAGCAGACCAACCTGCACGAAGTGATGGAGGCGCGACTCCAGCTTGAACCGGGTCTGGCCCGTCTGGCGGCCCTGCGCGCGACGGGTGAACAGATAGCACTGATGGAGCGGCTGATTGAGCGGATCGAGCAGGTCAGCCCGAGCGATCCGGATCTCAACGAGCTGTGGGACAGCGCCTTTCACCGCGCTATTGCCGAGGCCGCCGGCAACCGCCTGATGCTCGGCCTTTTTGATGCGATTGACGCCGTACGCCGTGAGCCAAGCTGGCAGCACCTGCGAGAGCTGGCTCGCACCCCGGCCCGCGTCACCCGCTATGACGATCACCACCAGAAAATCCTTACCCATATTGCTGCACGGCAGCCCGTTGAGGCCGCCGCCGCGATGCACGACCATCTTCTCGACCTGCAGCAGGCGCTTATTCAGGCCATCAACCACCAGGAAACCACGAGCTTATGACGACGATTCCTCTGAACGCGCCTGCACCAGTCCTGCGTCTGCGCAACCTGAACGTAAGATTTAGCGGCTCGCCCGTCAGCGTGCTGGACGGCATCTCTCTGACGCTGAAGGCGGGGGAAACGCTGGCGCTGGTGGGGGAGTCAGGCTGCGGTAAAAGCATTACCTCACTGGCGCTGATGGGCCTGCTGCCCGCCAGCGCGCAGATTGTCAGCGGTGAGATGCAGTTCAACCATTATGACCTGCGCAGCCTGTCGCCGCGGGAGTATGCCGATATCCGCGGCAACCAGCTGGCGATGATTTTTCAGGAGCCGATGACCTCCCTGAATCCGGCTTTTACCCTCGGCGACCAGCTCAGCGAAGCGATTATGCGCCATCGTAAGGTGAACCGCCGCGAGGCGATGTTAGCCGCGCTTGCCATTCTGGAGAAGGTACAAATCCCCGCGCCGGAAATGCGTCTGAAAAGTTATCCGCACCAGCTTTCCGGTGGAATGCGTCAGCGTGTGATGATTGCCATGGCGCTGATCAACCATCCGCAGCTATTGATAGCCGATGAGCCGACGACCGCGCTGGACGTAACGATTCAGGCGCAGATCCTCTCGCTGCTCAACACGCTGAAAGAAGAGACCGGCACGGCGGTGCTGATGATCACTCACGATCTGGGCGTGGTAGCGGAAGTCGCGCAGCACGTTGCGGTGATGTACGCCGGCCAGGTCGTCGAAAGCGGCACGGTGGAGACGATTTTTGCCGATCCGCAGCACCCTTACACCATTGGCTTGATGGGATCGATTCCTTCTTTGGGCGCGCGCAAAGGCTCACTCGCTACGATACCCGGCTCGGTGCCGCTGCCTGAATCGATGCCGCAGGGCTGCCGCTTTGCTACGCGCTGCCCGTTCGCGGAACCTCGCTGTCACAAACAGAAGCCTGCTCTGCAAAACATGGGAAGCCACCATCAGGTCGCGTGCTTCCGCGTGCCGCTGGAGCAACACATCGCGCTGGGAGAAATCGCATGACGACGCCGATCCTCGAATGTCTGGAGTTAAGTAAGACCTTTGCCGGGCCTAAACGCCTGTTTGCCCGCAGCAGCCAGGTGACGGCGGTCGATCGCATCTCGCTGAAAGTCTGGCCGGGTGAAACGCTGGCGATTGTCGGCGAGTCCGGTTCGGGCAAGTCAACCCTCGGGCGGCTCCTGCTCCGCCTGTTAGCGCCATCTCAGGGACAGGTTTACTACCAGGGTGAGGAGATTACGCAGGTCAACGCCGCGCGCCTGAACCAGCTTCGTCGTGAGCTGCAAATTATCTTCCAGGATCCCTTTGCGTCGCTTAACCCGCGGATGACAGTGGAGCAGATCGTCGGCGAACCTTTATGGCTGCACCAGAACATGGGCAGGTCAGACCGTACCCATCGCGTAGCCGAGCTGCTGAAAACTGTCGGCCTGCCGGCGGCCTGGGCCAGACGCTATCCGCATGAGTTTTCGGGCGGTCAGCGTCAGCGTATTGGTATCGCTCGCGCCCTGGCATCCGGGCCGAAGCTGCTGCTGGGAGATGAACCTGTGTCGGCACTGGATGTTTCCGTACAGGCACAGGTGGTTAACCTGCTGGAAAGCCTGAAAGACCAGTTCGGACTGACGATGATTATCGTGGCGCACGGTCTGGCGGTGATTCGCCATATGAGCGACCGCGTGGCGGTGATGTATCTCGGGCAGATCGTTGAGCTTGCCCATGTCGACGATATTTTTGATGCGCCGCTGCACCCTTATACCCAGGCGCTGATCGCCTCTGCGCCGCAGATGCAGCCTGGCGTTGCGCGCCAGACGCCGCTGTTGCAGGGCGATTTACCGGATCCGTCAAACCCGCCGACAGGCTGCCGTTTCCACACCCGCTGTCCCCACGCGAAAGAAGAATGTCAGCAGCGCGAACCGATCGTTCAGGTTCTGGATGGCGGTCGCCAGGTGGCCTGCCACCGTTGGCAGGAGATCAATCGTGACCGCAGCGTCATTCACATTGCACCACCTTCTGCCGCATTTGTTCGTCGCCGCGCGCTGTTTGAACATGCGGCATCCCAACAATCCTGACCCCTCTGGAGTGAAAAATAACAATGAAATTGCGAAATGCAGTGGTGACTACCCTGGGAAGTGTGTTGTTGCTGGGAGCCAGCGCCCAGACCTATGCCGAAAGCGTGCTGCGCATTGGCTTAGGGGCCGACCCGGACATGCTCGATCCGCATCAGGCCCGCACCTATTACGGCCGCTTTGTCTTTGCAGCCCTATGCGATCGGCTGGTGGACGTGGACGAAAATCTCAAGGTTGTGCCGGGGCTGGCGAAAGAGTGGACGTGGAGTGACGAAGGCAAAACGCTGACTCTGAACCTGCGCGAAGGCGTGACCTTCCACGACGGCGAAAAGTTTGATGCCGAAGCGGTGAAATATAACCTCGACCGGGCTATGACGATGCCGGGTTCGCTGCGTAAAAGCGATCTGTCGTCCGTTGAATCTGTAGAGGTGAAAAGCCCAACGCAGGTTGTGCTGCACCTGAAATCGCCGGATGCGGCCCTGCTCAGCCAGCTGACCGACCGCGCCGGCGCGATGCTGGCGCCGAAAGCTGCGGCGAAGGCGGATTTTGCCGCCCATCCGGTCTGCTCCGGGCCGTATCAGTTCGAAAGCCGCGTCTCACAAGACCGCATCGTACTTAAGCGCTTTGATAACTACTGGAACAAAGGTGCCTATCACTTCGATAAGGTGATTTTCCTGCCAATCCCGGACGCATCCGTCCGTCTGGCTAACCTGCGAGCCGGGGATCTGGACGTCACCGAAGGGATTGCCGCAAGCGATGTGAAAACCGTGGAGGTCGACAGCAAGCTGAGCCTCGCGAAGGTCACCGGCCTTGGCTATCAGGGCATCACTTTTAACATTAACAACGGCAAGGTACCGGCAAACGATCCGTTCAAGGATGCCCGTGTACGTGAAGCTTTCTCGCTGGCTATCGATCGCGACGCTTTAAATCAGGTGGTGTTTGAAGGGCTTTACGCACCGTCAAATCAGGGCCTGTCCACGGTCAGCCCTTACCACGTCAAACTTCCCGTTGCGCCTCGCGATGTCGACAAAGCAAAAGCGCTGCTGAAAGAAGCGGGCATTACCGCGCCGCTGAACGTCTCCCTGCTGGTGCCGAACAACCCGACCTCTCAGCAGGTGGGCCAGGTGCTGCAGGCGATGACCGCCGAAGCGGGCTTTACTCTCAACCTGCAAATGACCGAGTTTGCCACGCTGCTCGACCGTCAGCAGAGCGGCGACTACCAGCTCAGCCTCTCCGGCTGGTCAGGACGCCCGGATCCGGACGGCAGCCTGTTTGCGTTCATCAACAGCAAAGGCAACCTCAACGACGGGCGCTACAGCAATCCGCAGGTGGATGAATGGCTGACCCAGGCCCGCCAGAGCAACGACCAGGCCACGCGCCAGGCGCTGTATGACAAAGTGGTTAAGCAGCTGCAAAGCGATACGCCGATTGCCTATCTCTACTTTGAGCCGCGCATCTTTGGGCTGAACAAAAAAGTGCAGGGCTTTAAACCTTACCCGGACGGCATCGTGCGTCTGGCGGGTTTAACGCTGGCACCTTAACCGACGGGCGAGAGGAGAGACCATGCTGGAACTGATTTGCAAACGCCTGCTGTTGGCCATACCGACGCTGCTTATCGTCAGCGTCATGGTGTTCGGCCTGCAAAAACTCCTGCCGGGCGATCCGCTGATCGCCATGGCGGGGGAGGAGCGCGACCCGGCGGTGATCGCCCAGCTGCGTGAAGAGCTGCACCTTAACGATCCGATCCCGGTGCAGTATTTTCACTGGCTGACCAGCGCGCTACAGGGTGACCTGGGGATCTCCTTACGTACCCATGAACCGGTCACCACGCTGATTGCCAGCAAATTACCGGTGACCCTCGAGCTGTCGCTGCTGGCGATGATTATCGCGCTGCTGGTGGGCATCAGCATGGGGATCGTCGCGGCGGTGCATAAAAATAGCTGGATCGACCACGGCACTAACTTCGTGGCGATCTCGGGGATCTCGGTGCCGCACTTCTGGCTCGGCATCCTGCTGATCCTCGTCTTTTCGGTCAATCTTCAGTGGCTGCCCGCCTCGGGCTTTGTCCCCTTCAGTGAGGATGCGCTGATGAACCTGCGCACCCTGCTGCTCCCTGCTTTAGTACTGGGGACGGGGCTTGCGGCCACGCTGATGCGCCATACCAGGGCATCGATGATCGCCGTGCTGAAAGCCGATTACATTCGTACCGCTCGCGCCAAGGGGCTGCTGCCCAAACGCGTCATCCTGAAGCATGCGTTTCGTAATGCGCTGGTGCCGGTGATTACCTTAACCACGCTGCTGTTCGGCGAGCTGCTTGGCGGGGCGGTGCTGACCGAGCAGGTCTTTACCATCCCGGGCTTTGGCAAAATGATCGTCGACTCCGTCTTTAACCGCGATTACGCCGTGGTACAGGGTGTTGTGCTGGTGGTGGCGATAGGTTTCCTGCTGTTGAACCTGGTGGCGGACGTGCTCTACGTCCTAATCAACCCGAAAATGCGGAGCTGATCATGGCTGAATTATCCACAACGGGCGTGGCGGTCGCGCTGCCCAAAGCGCCAAATCGCGTGCTGAAAAAATTCCTCGCTAACAAAAGCGCGATGATTGGTGCGGTCATTGTTGTCGTGTTTGTCCTGGTAGCGCTGCTCGCGCCCTGGATTGCCCCCTTTGACCCGGTGAAGGCCAACTTCCTGGCGGTGCGCAAGCCGCCCTCTGAACTCTACTGGTTTGGCACGGACGAGCTTGGGCGCGACATTCTTTCACGCATCGTCTGGGGCGCGCGTACGTCGCTGCTGGCGGGCTGCATATCGGTCTTCATTGCCGTGGTTATCGGCGTGCCGCTGGGGCTGGTGGCCGGCTATTTTCAGGGAATGTGGGATGGGGTGATCTCGCGCTTCATCGAGGCGCTGCTGGCCTGTCCGTTCCTGATCATGGCCATCGCGCTGGGGGCCTTTTTAGGTCCGAGCCTGAGCAATGCGATGATCGCCATTGGCCTGTCGGCGATGCCGATCTTCGCGCGTCTGACTCGCGGCCAGGTGATCGCTATCCGTAATGAAGAGTATATCGACGGCGCAAGGGCGATCGGCCTGCCCGATCGCTGGATCATCATCCGTTACGTGCTGCCCAACGTGATGTCCCCGATTCTGGTGCAGTCTACGCTTGCGATTGCTGCCGCCATTATCACCGAGGCGAGCCTCTCGTTCCTCGGCCTTGGCCAGCAGCCGCCAAACCCCTCCTGGGGCGCGATGCTCAATACCGCGAAAGGTTTTCTGGAGCAGGCCCCGTGGATGTCTATCTTCCCCGGCGTCGCTATTTTTCTGACGGTGCAAGGCTTCAACTTATTAGGTGACGGGCTGCGCGACGCGCTTGATCCGCGCAATGACTGACATGCAGGAGATGTAATGAAAGACTCACTCGATTTTCAGGTAGGTTATCCCTCTCACCGTCCGGCCATGATGGGCCGCAACGCCGTCACCACCTCTCAGCCGCTGGCGGCCCAGGCTGGTCTGCGCATGCTGTTACAGGGCGGGAATGCCGTTGATGCGGCCATTGCCAGTGCCATGGCCCTGACGGTCGTTGAGCCGACCGGCTGCGGCATCGGCAGCGATGCCTATGCGATAGTCTGGGACGGCAAACAGCTCCATGCGTTAAACGCAACGGGCCGCGCGCCGGCAGCCTGGCACCACGACCATTTCGCGCACTACCCGACGATGCCGGAAACCGGCTGGGATGCGGTAACCGTACCGGGTGCGGTCTCCGGCTGGGTAGCGCTGGCCGAACGTTTTGGCACTTTACCGCTGACGACGCTTGCCCAACCGGCAATTGAATATGCCCGCAACGGTTTCCCCGTTTCGCCACTGATAGGCCAGCTCTGGGAGCGCGGCTACAAAAAATTGAAAGAGCAGCCGGGCTTCAGCGAATGCTTTGCGCCGGAAGGAAGAGCGCCGAAAATCGGTGAAATTTTCCGTAACCCGGCGCAGGCCGACACGCTGGAAAAAATCGCGGCCACTAACGGTGAGGCTTTCTATCACGGCGAGCTGGCACAGAAAATTGTCGCCTTTGCGCAAGAGCACGGCGCGCATCTGACGAAAGAAGATTTAGCCAGCCATAAAGCCGACTGGGTGGAGCTGCTGTCGAAAGAGTTTGCGGGCGGATCGGTGCAGGAGCTGCCGCCAAACGGGCAGGGCATCGCTACGCTGATTGCGCTGGGCATCCTGGAGCAGTGGGATATTGGCCGCTACGGTCCGGATTCAATAGAAACGCTGCACTTGTCCATTGAAGCGATGAAGCTGGCGTTGGCCGACCTGGACCGCTACGTTGCCGATGAAGATCACATGGAGTTCGCGGCAAAGCATCTGTTAAGCGACGAATATCTCAGGCTGCGGGCGGCGCTGATTGACCCGGACAAGGCGAGCGACTTCACCTTTGGCTCACCGACCCAGAGCGGCACGGTTTACCTCTCTACCGCCGACGCCAGCGGCATGATGGTGTCGTTTATTCAGTCGAACTTTATGGGCTTCGGTTCGGGCGTGGTGGTACCAGGCACCGGTATCAGCCTGCAAAACCGCGGTGCGGGCTTCGTGACTGACAAAAATCACCCTAACTGCGTGGCGGGCAGCAAGCGTCCTTTCCATACCATTATCCCGGCGTTCGCGCTGGATAAAGACGGACAACCGCTGATGTCGTTTGGGGTCATGGGGGGGCCGATGCAGGCTCAGGGGCATCTACAGATGGCTATCCGCATCATGCTGCATAAGCAGAACCCGCAGGCGGCTATTGATGCGCCGCGTTGGCGAGTGGTGCAAGGTAGGGAAGTGGTAGTGGAATCAACCATGGACCGTAATACCATCGCTGCGCTGCGTGAGCGAGGCCACGCCATCGTGGTTGAAGATCCGCTCCAGGCCTATAACTTTGGCGGTGCGCAGATCATCGTTCGTGCGCCGGAAGGGCATTACATCGCCGCGACCGAGAGCCGTAAGGACGGGCAGGCGCTGGTTTATTGAGGAGAGGGTTATCATCGATCCAGTCCCCTCTCCCCTTTTTTGGGGGAGGGGAAACAGACTATAAGCTAAACGGGTCCGCATCCTGCCAGGCTGGAAATTTCTCGCGGTACTCCTGCAAGGCGATCAGTGAGAGATCCGCATCCAGACGCGTGGCCTGGTGGGCGTCGGCGCTCGCCAGAATCTCACCCTGTGGATTGATAATTTTGCTGTCGCCGCGATAGTGGTGGCCGTTACCATCCGTACCTACGCGGTTACAACCTGCTACGTACGCCTGGTTTTCAATCGCACGCGCTACCAGCAGGCTCTGCCAGTGCAGGGAGCGTGGCGCGGGCCAGTTGGCGACGTACAGTGCCAGATCGTAATCGTTGCGGTTGCGCGACCAGACCGGGAAGCGCAGATCGTAGCAGACCATCGGCAGAATTCTCCAACCGCGCCATTCCACAATCACCCGCTCTTCGCCCGCCTGATAATGATGGTGTTCATCGGCCATGCGGAACAGGTGGCGCTTATCGTAGAAATGCACCTTGCCATCCGGTTGGACAAGCAGAAAACGGTTTACCGGGCCGCGCTCGGTTTGCAGCGCGGCGCTGCCCGCGATCATCGCCTGCGTCTGCTGGGCTTTGAACTGCATCCAGTCGATGACCTCTTCTTCCGCCAGCGACTGTTTTGCCGCCTCCATCGCAAAACCGGTGGTAAACATCTCGGGCAAAATAATCAGGTCGCGGCCATGGATGCCGTCGAGCAGCACGTCGAAATGGCGCAGGTTAGCGGCGCCGTCCATCCAGACCAGCGGCTGTTGTAGCAGGGTAATTTTCAGGCCAGACACAATCGTGATCCCATCAGAGTCAGTATCTCTTCACTGTAGCATGGGAAATGCGGGTTTTTGTTAATGGCAAAGAAAGGATGTGAGGTTTTGTAGGGGGGATAAGCGTCAGCGCCATCCACCATTGACGATCTTTTAGCAATAAAAAACCCCGCGAACGGGGTTTTTAAACTTCAGGTTAATTAAGCCGCTTCAATCTTGCGGTGTTTCTCCGGCAGCTTTACCGGCTTAGTCGCCAACTCCTCCGGTTCGAACTCATCTACGTTAATGCTGCGCAGGCGGCTGATTTCGGCGGTGGTGAGGATCGCCGCTTCTTCCGCGTTGATTTTCCCCTCTGCCAGCCATTGTTTCGCCTGTTCGTCCAGGCGGGTGAACGGCAGATTGTGACCCATCTCTTTGCACACGCGAAGATGGATTGGCTCGGCGGCCATCACATCGAGCAGGGCCTGCTCCAGCAGACCGGCCGGGTTATGCTCGCTCGGCGTCAGATACTGACCGCGACCGATGCGGGAACGGGTCGCTGAAGGCACCTGCATGATTTTCGCCAGCTTATGATCGAGCTTGTCAGACGGCGCATCGTACCGGCGGCCGAGCGGGAAGATAACCAGGCGCATTGCGCCGGCGATAAAGCCGTTCGGGAAGTTGCGCAGCAGATCGTCAATCGCCTGCTCTGCCTGGAACAGCGCATCCTGCACGCCCCAGTGAACCAGCGGTAGATCCGCCTCGTTGCGGCCTTCATCTTCGTAGCGTTTGAGGACTGCCGAGGCCAGATAGAGCTGGCTCAGCACGTCACCCAGACGAGCGGAGATGCGTTCCCGACGCTTCAGGCTGCCGCCCAGCACCGCCATGGAGACGTCTGACAGCAGCGCAAGGTTCGCGCTCAGGCGGTTCAGATGCTGGTAGTAGCGTTTGGTGGCGTCACGGGTTGGCGTGGCGCTGGTTAAGCCGTTGGTCAGGCCCAGCCACAGACTGCGCATTTTGTTGCTGCCAACGTGGCCGATATGTTTGAACAGCAGTTTGTCGAAGGCATTAACGTCGTTGGTCTGCGCCGCCGCCATCTCTTCGAGCACGTACGGGTGGCAGCGAATCGCACCCTGGCCGAAGATAATCATACTGCGGGTGAGAATGTTCGCGCCTTCCACCGTAATGGCAATAGGTGCGCCCTGGTAGGCTCGGGCCACGAAGTTGGAGTCACCCAGCATGATGCCTTTCCCGCCGAGAATATCCATTGCATCGAGAATGGAACGCTGACCACGGTGGGTACAGTGATACTTCACAATTGCGGAGAGCACCGCAGGTTTTTCACCCAGCACGATACCGTAGGTAATGAGTGACGCAGCCGCATCCATGACGTAAGTGTTACCCGCAATTCGCGCCAGCGGCTCTTCAATGCCTTCCATCTTACCGATAGAGATCCTGAACTGTCGGCGGATGTGGGCATAGGCGCCGGTTGCCATCGCCACAGATTTCAGGCCGCCGGTCGCGTTAGACGGCAGGGTGATGCCGCGTCCCACGGACAGACACTCAACCAGCATGCGCCAGCCCTGGCCGGCCATTTTCGGGCCGCCGATGATGTAATCGATCGGCACGAAGATATCTTTGCCGCGCGTCGGGCCGTTCTGGAACGGCACGTTGAGCGGGAAGTGACGTCTGCCGATCTCGACGCCAGGCGTATGGGTTGGGATCAGCGCGCAGGTAATGCCTGGCTCTTCGTCGTCGCCCAGCAGGTGATCCGGGTCGGACAGCTTAAAGGCCAGCCCCAGAACGGTAGCGATAGGTGCCAGCGTAATATAACGCTTGTTCCACGTCAGGCGCATGCCCAGCACCTGCTGCCCCTGCCATTCGCCCATGCAGACGACGCCGGTATCAGGAATAGCGCCCGCATCGGAACCCGCTTCCGGGCTGGTCAGCGCGAAGCAAGGGATCTCCTGGCCACGTGCCAGACGTGGCAGATAATGATCTTTTTGCTCTTCGGTACCGTAGTGCTGGAGCAGCTCGCCCGGGCCTAAAGAGTTAGGCACGCCGACGGTGATCGCAAGGATCCCGGATACGCCGGAAAGCTTCTGCAGCACGCGGGCCTGGGCGTAAGCCGAGAACTCCAGCCCGCCGTACTCTTTCTTGATGATCATCGCAAAGAAGCGATGCTCTTTCAGGTACGCCCACAGCTCCGGCGGCAGATCGGCCAGCTCGTGGGTGATCTGGAAGTCGCTTGCCATGCGGCAGGCTTCTTCAACCGGGCCGTCAATAAACGCCTGCTCTTCGGCTGTCAGCTTAGGCTGCGGGTAATTATGCAGCTTTTCCCAGTCCGGCTTACCGCGGAATAGATCGCCTTCCCACCAGGTGGTGCCCGCGTCGATCGCTTCTTTTTCAGTGCGGGACATCGGCGGCATCACTTTACGGAAGCCCTTGAACACCGGGGCAGAAATCAGCGATTTACGCAGCGGGGTAAAGACCAGCGGTATCAGAATAATGGCCAGCGGCACCAGTACCCAGAAGGACCAGATACCGGCAAACCCTAAGGCCGCCGTCCACGCGAGGAGGAGGGCGCTGCTCAGCAGCAGATTGACCTGGTGATAAAACAGCACACCGAGGAGAACAACGGTTGCAACAACACTCAAAATCAACATAACGAAAGCTCCCTTGCTTGTAGGAGGTCTGACCACTTGTGATGTATTGGTTTTAGTGTATGGGTGATTTTTTAGCAATGTGTTTACAAAATAATTACAACCTTGCTCACATTGTTGCCGCACGGAAATCCAAAAGCAGGAGGTTATGGCGCTTCTCGCGCTATCCGGTAAACTGCAGAGGTTTACTCAATCAATAAATACTGAAGGACATCCTCATGTACCAGGATCTTATTCGTAACGAATTGAATGAAGCTGCCGAAACGCTGGCTAACTTCCTGAAAGATGACGCCAATATTCACGCCGTACAGCGCGCTGCGGTACTGCTGGCGGACAGCTTTAAGGCCGGGGGTAAAGTGCTTTCCTGCGGTAACGGCGGCTCCCACTGCGACGCAATGCACTTCGCGGAAGAGCTGACTGGCCGCTATCGTGAAAACCGCCCGGGCTACCCGGCGATCGCCATTTCCGACGTCAGCCACATCTCCTGCGTGAGCAACGACTTCGGTTATGACTATATCTTTTCCCGCTATATCGAGGCGGTTGGCCGTGAAGGCGATGTGCTGCTGGGTATTTCTACCTCCGGCAACTCCGCAAACGTCATCAAGGCGATTGAAGCGGCGCGTGAGAAAGGCATGAAGGTGATTACGCTGACCGGCAAAGACGGCGGCAAAATGGCGGGCACGGCGGATATCGAAATTCGCGTCCCGCACTTTGGCTACGCGGACCGCATTCAGGAAATTCACATCAAAGTGATCCACATCCTGATCCAGCTGATCGAAAAAGAGATGGTTAAGGCTTAAGGCGTTGACGCTTCGCTATCGTGGCCGTAGGGCGGATAAGCGAAGCGTCATCCGCCGGTAATTTGGGGGAGTTAAATATGTGCGAACTGCTTGGGATGAGCGCCAACGTGCCGACGGATATCTGCTTTAGCTTTACAGGTCTGGTGCAGCGCGGCGGCGGGACTGGTCCTCATAAAGATGGTTGGGGGATTACCTTCTACGAAGGGAAAGGCTGCCGCACGTTCAAAGATCCCCAGCCGAGCTATAGCTCACCCATTGCCAGACTGGTGCAGGATTACCCCATTAAGTCCTGCTCTGTCGTCGCACACATTCGTCAGGCCAACCGTGGCAAAGTCGCGCTGGAAAATACCCATCCCTTTACCCGTGAGCTGTGGGGCCGTAACTGGACCTATGCCCATAACGGACAGCTCAAAGGTCACCGCACGCTGGACACCGGGCCGTTTCGTCCGATTGGCGAAACGGACAGCGAACAGGCGTTTTGCTGGCTTCTGCACAAGCTGACGCAGCGTTATCCCCGCACGCCCGGCAACATGCAGGCGGTCTTCCGTTACATCACCGAACTGGCGGCGGAGCTGCGCGAAAAAGGCGTGTTCAATATGCTGCTGTCGGATGGGCGCTACGTGATGGCGTTCTGCTCCACAAACCTCTACTGGATAACCCGTCGGGCACCGTTTGGCGTGGCAAAACTGTTGGATCAGGATGTGGAGATAGACTTTCAGGAAGAGACCACGCCGAACGATGTGGTCTCTGTTATTGCGACTCAGCCGCTGACAGGTAACGAAACCTGGCACAAAATTGCGCCAGGGGAATCGGTACTATTTTGTCTCGGTGAGCGAATAGTTTGAGGCGAGCTGCGGTTGCGCCGTTGGGGTGACCGGTTTGCTGATCACGTAGTTGCCGCTGATGACCGAGACGCCAGGCGGCTGGTGATTGGCGGTAAAGAAGTCGTAACCCGGCTTCAGCTGTTTCCAGAAGTTGATGTAATAAGAGTACTTGTGGCGCTCCATGTTCGCGTCCGTCATGCGGAACGGATAAATGCTGACCTGGACTTTTGGCTGACCAAACACCAGCGCACCCGTCACAAACTGGAAAATCTCATCGATATTGCTGTCGGTCATGGCGTAGCAGCCAACGGACACGCAGGCACCGTGGATCATCAGATACTGCCCCTGATAACCATGTGAGCGGTCATACGCATTCGGGAAACCAATATTAATGGCTTTATAGAAGCGGCTGTCCGGCTTGAGCTGGCTGCGGTCGACGCTGTAGAAGCCTTCCGGACTCTTAAAGTCGCCCTGGCGCTGCTTTGGTCCCAGACCACCGGAATAGTTACAGATGCGATAGCTGTCCAGCAGTTGATACTGTTCGCCCATCTTTACGTAGAGCTCAAGCGTGCGCTCTTCTTTAAAGATTTGAATATAAACGGGCGAGCCCATTAACTGCTGCTTAAATTCTTTGCTGATTGGCGTCGATGAAGGCGTGCCATTGAGTAAGCTGGCAAACGACATTAACGGCATCAAAAGCATCGCAATAACGAGTGCGATCTTGGGCATGCTGCGTGATTCCTTGATAAAGCTCTAACCAAATGCCAGGACGGCACAAAAGACCCTGAATCAGACTAATCCGTATTCGGTGCGGTCACATTAGCACCATCAACAAAATTCGCAAGTACAAGTCGTAGGTTTTCAGAAAGGGATAGTAAATAATTCGCTGATAAAGTGAAAGAGTTGTTAGATTTGCGTAATAGCTCGCATTGCGGGCCTGAACTTTACCTAATTCTCCCCAATCCGGGCGGCAATAATGCTAAAATCCCCCCAAATAATGACCTGCGGATAAGAAAGGACGCTTTCCATAAGTCTGATGCCCTGGCCTGGCCGGGACGACTTAGTCTCTGACGAGCGTTACGAATGGATGCATTTCCCCGCTTTCTTACCTGCCTGGCGTGTTTTCATGGTTGAGCACAGATTCAGCCCATTCGTAGTCGGCTAGCGTTTTTGTCGGTTTTTAATAGCCTATTTTATACGTGATAACCTTATGATAAAAATCAGAAAAGGTCTGGATTTGCCCATCGCCGGCCTGCCCGAGCAGCACATTCATGATGGACCCGCGATTACACAGGTTGCCTTACTTGGCGAAGAGTACGTTGGAATGCGTCCCTCTATGCTGGTGAAAGAAGGTGACCGCGTCCTGAAGGGACAGCCTCTGTTTGAGGATAAACGCAATCCAGGTGTGATGTTTACCGCGCCTGCCAGCGGCATCGTCAGCGCGATCCATCGCGGCGAACGCCGTGTACTGCAGGCAGTCGTCATTGATGTTCAGGGCGGGGAAGCTGTTGCTTTTGAACGTCATGCACCAGAATCACTGGCAACTCTGCCCCGGGAAGTCGTACAGGCTCAGATGCTCTCTTCTGGCCTGTGGACGGCGATGCGTACTCGTCCATTTAGCAAAACGCCGCTGCCTGGCACGGTTCCTGCGGCTATTTTTGTCACTGCCATGGACACCAATCCGCTGGCAGCAGATCCACAGCCCATCATCCTTGCCCATCGCCAGATGTTCGACGCGGGCCTGACGCTGCTGTCGCGTCTCACGGACGGGAAAATCCACGTTTGCCAGGCCGGTGGCGGCAAGCTGGGTGGGCATCCTGTGGGTCAAGTAACCTTTAATGAATTCGCCGGGCCGCATCCAGCAGGGTTGGCGGGTACTCACATTCATTTCATCGAGCCGGTAAGCCAGCAAAAGCAGGTCTGGCACCTGAACTATCAGGATGTCATTGCCCTCGGCAAGCTGTTCATCGAAGGCGAACTGTGGAACGAACGAGTCATTTCACTGGCCGGTCCGCAGGTGAAGCAGCCCCGTCTTATCCGTACCTGTCTGGGGGCTTCTACCGTTGAGCTGACCCGTAATGAACTGCTGGAAGGGGAAAACCGTGTTATCTCCGGTTCGGTGCTGAGCGGCGTTAACGCCAGCGGCCCGCGAGCCTGGCTCGGTCGATTCCATTTGCAGGTGACCGTACTGATAGAAGGACGCGAGAAAGAGCTATTCGGCTGGGTTAAGCCGGGGGCCGATAAATTCTCGATCACGCGCACCACGCTTGGTCACTTCCTGAAACGTAAGCTGTTCAACTTCTCCACCGACACCAACGGTGGCGAGCGTGCAATGGTGCCCATCGGCAACTATGAGCGCGTTATGCCGCTGGATATCCTGCCGACCATGCTGCTGCGTGACCTGCTGGCAGGTGACACGGACAGCGCGCAGGCGCTGGGCTGTCTGGAACTGGATGAAGAAGATCTGGCGCTTTGTACCTATGTTTGCCCCGGGAAGTACGAGTATGGCCCGGTGCTACGCGAGGTCTTAACTCGCATTGAGCAGGAAGGATAACTCATGGGCCTGAAGCAACTCTTTGAAAAAATCGAGCCGCACTTCACAAAGGGCGGCAAATTAGAAAAGTACTACCCGCTGTATGAAGCAACGGCCACGGTGTTCTACACGCCGGGTCTGGTGACGCCGGGCGCGTCCCACGTTCGTGATGCCATCGATCTGAAACGTATGATGATCCTGGTGTGGTTCGCGGTCTTCCCGGCCATGTTCTGGGGTATGTACAACGTCGGCATGCAAACAATCCCGGCGCTGAACAAGCTCTACGGGCCGGAACAGCTGCAGCAGGTTATTTCTGCGGACTGGCACTATGCTCTGGCACAGATGCTGGGGGTCAGCTTTACCCCGGATGCAGGCTGGCTGAGCATGATGACGCTGGGTGCGGTCTTCTTCCTGCCGATTTATATTACCGTTTTCCTGGTGGGTGGCTTCTGGGAAGTGCTGTTCTCCATCATTCGCAAACATGAGATTAACGAAGGCTTCTTTGTTACCTCCATCCTGTTTGCGCTGGTGGTGCCGCCAACGCTGCCGCTCTGGCAGGCCGCACTGGGCATCAGCTTCGGCGTGGTTATCGCCAAAGAGATCTTCGGCGGTACCGGGCGTAACTTCCTGAACCCGGCGCTCGCCGGTCGTGCATTCCTCTTCTTCGCCTATCCTGCGCAGATTTCTGGTGACCTGGTGTGGACGGCGGCAGACGGCTTCTCCGGCGCGACGCCGCTTTCCCAGTGGTCCCACGGCGGCGGTGAAGCGCTGGTTAACGTCGTGACCGGGCAGCCGGTGACCTGGATGGATGCCTTCCTTGGCAATATTCCGGGGTCTATAGGCGAAGTTTCAACGCTGATGATACTGATCGGCGGCGCCATTATCCTGTTTGGCCGTGTCGCCTCCTGGCGCATCGTGGCCGGCGTGATGATCGGCATGATTGCCACAGCAACCCTGTTTAACTTCATCGGCTCCGACACCAACCCGCTGTTTGCCATGCCGTGGTACTGGCACCTTGTACTGGGTGGCTTCGCGTTCGGCATGATGTTTATGGCCACCGACCCGGTTTCCGCCTCCTTTACCAATAAAGGAAAATGGTGGTACGGCGCGCTCATCGGCGTGATGTGCGTGCTGATTCGTGTGGTTAACCCAGCCTATCCGGAAGGGATGATGCTGGCGATCCTGTTCGCCAACCTCTTTGCGCCGCTGTTCGACTACGTGGTGGTGCAGGCCAATATCAAGCGGAGGAAATCGCGTGGCTGACGTAAAAAGTAACGATAGCATCGGCAGAACGCTGTTGGTGGTGCTGGTGCTTTGCCTGGTGTGTTCCATCGTGGTGGCGGGTTCTGCCGTTGGCCTCAAGTCTCGCCAGCAGGAACAAAAGGCGCTGGACAAGCAGCGTAATATTCTGGATGTGGCAGGTCTTGCGGTGCCGAAAATGACCGGTGAAGAAGTGAAAGCCACCTTTGAGTCTCGCATCACGCCGCGCCTGTTAGATCTGAAATCTGGTGAAATGCTGGACAAAGACCCGGCAAACTACGATCAGGCTGCCGCCCTGCGTGACCCGCAGCAAAGCGTGGAGCTGACCGCAAGCGAAGACCGTGCCGGTATCAAGCGCCGCAGTAACATCGTGGAAATCTACCTGGTACGAGACGAACAGAATAAAGTGCAGGAAGTCGTGCTGCCGGTCTACGGGAAAGGTCTGTGGTCGATGATGAACGCCTTTGTTGCACTGAACACCGATGGGCGCACTATTAAAGGCATAACCTACTACGATCAGGGAGAAACCCCGGGTCTGGGCGGCGAAGTCGAAAATCCAAACTGGCGCGCCCAGTTCATCGGCAAGAAGCTGCTGGATGACAACGGCCAGCCAGCGCTGCGCGTTGTGAAAGGCGGTGCGCGTCAGGGCGACGAATACGGCGTTGACGGCTTGTCCGGTGCGACGCTGACGTCAAACGGAGTACAACACACATTCGATTTCTGGATGGGCGAGCTTGGTTTCGGCCCGTTCCTGAAACAGGTTCGTGAAGGAGCGCTTAACAATGGCTGATATCTCAGGCATGAAAGAAGTTAAGCGGGTTCTGGTCAGCCCGCTGGTGGATAACAACCCAATCGCGCTGCAAATCCTCGGGGTTTGCTCGGCGCTGGCTGTCACCACCAAGCTGGAAACAGCCTTTGTCATGACGATTGCGGTTACGCTGGTCACGGCATTTTCCAGCATGTTCATCTCAATGATCCGCAACTTTATTCCTAACAGCGTGCGCATTATCGTGCAAATGGCGATCATCGCCTCGCTGGTGATCGTGGTCGATCAGATCCTGCGGGCCTACGCCTACGAGATCTCCAAGCAGCTGTCGGTTTTCGTTGGCTTAATCATCACCAACTGTATCGTAATGGGCCGCGCAGAAGCCTACGCCATGAAGTCTCCGCCGCTGGCGAGCTTTATGGACGGCATCGGCAACGGTCTGGGCTACGGCGTGATCCTGCTGCTGGTGGGCTTCCTGCGTGAGCTGATTGGCAGCGGCAAGCTGTTTGGCGTTACCGTCCTGCAAACCTTGCAGAACGGCGGCTGGTATCAGCCAAACGGCATCTTCCTGCTGGCGCCGAGCGCGTTCTTTATTATTGGCTTGTTGATTTGGGCGCTTCGCACCTGGAAGCCGGCCCAACAGGAAAAGGATTAACAGACCATGGAACATATGATCAGTCTGTTCGTGCGGGCGGTGTTTATTGAAAACATGGCGCTCGCCTTCTTCCTCGGCATGTGCACCTTCCTTGCTGTGTCGAAGAAAGTCTCTACCGCGTTTGGCCTCGGGATTGCCGTAACGGTGGTGCTGGGTATCTCCGTTCCGGCGAACAACCTGGTATATAACCTGGTGCTGCGCGACGGTGCGCTGGTAGAAGGGGTGGATCTCAGTTTCCTGAACTTCATCACCTTTATCGGCGTTATTGCGGCGCTGGTGCAAATTCTTGAGATGATCCTCGATCGCTTTTTCCCGGCACTTTACAACGCGCTGGGCATCTTCCTGCCGCTCATTACCGTGAACTGCGCCATCTTCGGCGGCGTGTCGTTCATGGTGCAGCGTGACTACAATTTCAGCGAATCCATCGTTTATGGCTTTGGCTCCGGCATCGGCTGGATGCTGGCGATTGTCGCCATGGCGGGTATTCGCGAGAAGATGAAGTACGCCAACGTGCCCGCAGGACTGCGCGGCTTAGGGATCACCTTTATCACCACCGGACTGATGGCGCTGGGCTTCATGTCATTCTCCGGCGTGCAGCTGTAAGGGCGGAAAGTTATGGAAATTATTCTTGGCGTGGTGATGTTCACGCTGATCGTGCTGGCGCTGGCGCTGCTGATCCTGTTTGCTAAATCAAAGCTGGTGAACTCCGGCGATGTGCTGATTGAAGTCAACAACGATGCGGACAAACAGTTCCACGCCCCGGCAGGCGACAAGCTGCTCAACACGCTTTCAAGCCAGGGGATCTTTATCTCTTCGGCCTGCGGCGGTGGCGGCTCCTGCGGCCAGTGTCGGGTTAAAATCAAAGAGGGCGGCGGTGATATCCTGCCGACCGAGCTTTCCCATATCAGCAAGCGCGAGGCCAAAGAGGGCTGCCGTCTGGCCTGCCAGGTCGCCGTGAAGCAGGATATGAAAATTGAGCTGCCGGAAGAGATCTTCGGCGTCAAAAAATGGGAATGCGAAGTTATCTCCAACGATAACAAAGCGACGTTCATCAAAGAGCTGAAGCTGCGCATCCCTGACGGTGACGTGGTGCCGTTCCGCGCGGGTGGCTACATTCAGATTGAATCGCCGCCGCACGAAGTTAACTACGCTGACTTCGACGTGCCGGAAGAGTACCGCGGCGACTGGAACAAATTTAATCTGTTCCGCTTTAAGTCGGTGGTCAAAGAACCGTGCGTGCGTGCTTACTCCATGGCGAACTACCCGGAAGAAGAGGGCATTATCATGCTCAACGTCCGTATCGCCACGCCGCCACCGAACGTGCCGGACGCACCGCCGGGGATCATGTCTTCGTATATCTGGTCGCTGAAAGCGGGTGATAAAGTGACGATTTCCGGGCCGTTTGGTGAGTTCTTTGCCAAAGACACCGATGCGGAAATGGTGTTTATTGGCGGCGGTGCGGGTATGGCACCGATGCGCTCCCATATCTTCGACCAGCTTAAGCGCCTGAACAGCAAGCGCAAAATCAGCTTCTGGTACGGTGCGCGCTCGCTGCGTGAGATGTTCTATGAAGATGAGTTTGAACAGCTGGCGCGGGACAATCCGAACTTCACCTTCAACGTGGCGCTGTCGGATCCGCAGCCGGAAGACAACTGGACGGGCTACACCGGCTTTATCCATAACGTATTGCTGGAAAACTATCTGCGCAACCACCCGGCGCCGGAAGACTGTGAGTTCTACATGTGCGGGCCGCCGATGATGAACGCAGCGGTGATCAAAATGCTCAAAGACATGGGCGTAGAGGATGAGAACATCATGCTCGACGACTTTGGCGGCTGACAGGAGCCCCTATGCTGACCGTATTTATCGCCACCTTTGCGATATTCCTGCTGGTTGTATTTGGCATGTCGCTGGGCTTTATCGTGAAGCGAAAATCCATTCAGGGCAGCTGCGGTGGTATCGCAGCGCTCGGTATGGAGAAGGTGTGTAACTGCCCGGAACCCTGCGACGCGCGTAAAAAACGCATGGCGCAGGCGGAACGGCAGGCCAGATACAAAGACCGACAAATACTGTAGTTTTTCAGATGACGCTGCGCTTATCTAACCTACGCTTGTTTTCCGTAGGCCTGATAAGCGCAGCGTCATCCGGCAATTCCCTCGAGATCCATGAATTATCGTAGATCGGATAAGCGAAGCGCCATCCGACAATCCCCCAACGAATTGCCATGCTCACACTTTTAACTGTATACTTATCCAGTTAAATAACCGGGCCAGATGAGTATGCGCAAAATCATTCATGTCGATATGGACTGCTTCTTTGCCGCCGTTGAGATGCGTGATAATCCAGCCCTGCGCGATGTACCGCTGGCGATAGGCGGCAGCACCCAGCGCCGCGGCGTGATCAGCACAGCCAACTATCCGGCGCGCAAATACGGCGTCCACAGCGCAATGGCTACGGCCACGGCGCTTAAACTCTGCCCACATCTCACTTTACTGCCCGGGCGTTTTGATGCCTATAAAGAAGCCTCGAACCATATCAGGGAAATTTTCTCACGCTATACCGCGCTGATTGAACCGCTCTCGCTGGACGAGGCTTATCTGGACGTGTCTGACAGCCCGCACTGCTACGGTTCGGCGACGTTAATGGCCCGGGAAATTCGTCAGGCTATTTCTGACGAGCTGGATCTCACCGCCTCTGCTGGCATCGCGCCGGTTAAGTTCCTCGCCAAAATTGCTTCCGATCTCAACAAACCCAACGGACAGTATGTGATTACGCCCGAAGAGGTGCCTGCTTTTCTGGAAACCTTATCGCTCGCGAAGATCCCCGGCGTCGGCAAAGTCACCGCTGGCAAGCTTGAAAGCCTGGGGCTGCGCACCTGTGCTGACGTGCAGAAAACCGATCTCGCCTCCTTGCTTAAAAGCTTCGGTAAATTTGGCCGCGTGATTTGGGAGCGCAGCCAGGGCATAGACGAGCGGCAAATCAGCAGCGACAGGCAGCGCAAATCCGTAGGCGTGGAGCGAACCCTGGCGGAAGATATTCATGAATGGGCAGACTGCGAGGCCATTATTGAGCAGCTCTACCCGGAGCTGGAAAGAAGGCTTAAGAAGGAGAGGCCTGACCTGCTGATTGCGCGGCAGGGCATCAAGCTCAAGTTCAATGACTTCCAGCAGACGACGCAGGAGCACGTCTGGCCGCAGCTGAACAAAGACGACCTGATCGCCACCGCCAGAAAAACCTGGGATGAGCGTCGGGGAGGGCGAGGTGTCAGGCTGGTGGGATTGCACGTGACGCTGCTGGATCCGCAGCTTGAGCGGCAGTTATTGCTGGGGTTATGAAAGTCCCCTGACCCTAAAAGGGAAAGGGGACTTTTCATTGCTCCCTCGCCCTTAGGTAAGAGGCCCGGGGTGAAGGGAGAAGCTTACTTTGCAGGAATCGCTTTCAGCAGTTCGGTCAGCAGGATCCAGTACTGGCCCACGCTTGCGATATGCACCTGCTCATCCGGGGAGTGCGGCCCGGTAATGGTTGGCCCAATCGACACCATATCCATCTCCGGATAAGGCTTCTTGAACAGACCACATTCGAGACCCGCATGGATAACCATGATGTTCGGCGTCTTGTTGAACAGCTTTTGGTAGGTTTCACGAACCAGCGCCATCACCGGGGAAGCCGCATCCGGCTGCCAGCCTGGGTAGCTGCCTTTAGCCACGGTCTGCGCGCCAGCCAGCTGGCCTACAGATTCCAGCATGCTCACCACGTAGTCTTTACCGGTATCGATAAGGGAGCGGATCAGACAGATGATTTCCGCGCTCTCTTCGCTCAGGGTAACCACGCCCACGTTAAGGGAAGTTTCAACCACGCCTTTTACCGCATCAGAGTTGCGGATCACGCCGTTTGGCGTGGCGTTCAGCAGCCTGATAAAGGTGTCACGGCTGTTTGCCGTCAGGGCAGCTTTATCCGTGCTGGTTGCTTCGACCAGAACGGTGGTGTTTTTCTCCACCGCGCCCAGCTCGTTTTGCAGAACTGCCAGATACTGACCTGCCAGATCTTTCAGCTGTGCTGCTTTAGCCGCAGGAACGGCCAGTACGGCTGAGCCTTCACGTGGGATGGCGTTACGCAGGGTGCCACCGCTGAAGTCGATCAGACGCGCATCAAGCTCCGCCGCGTGGGTAAACAGGAAGCGGGCCAGAAGCTTGTTGGCGTTGCCTAAACCCAGATGGATTTCAGCGCCGGAGTGGCCGCCTTTCAGGCCTTTGATGGTCAGCTTGAAGGTGTCGAAGCCAGCCGGAACCGCTTCGCGTTGCACCGGCAGGGTGGAGATAAAATCAATCCCGCCCGCGCAGCCCATGTAGATTTCACCTTCTTCTTCTGAGTCGGTGTTAATCAGTATATCGGCCTGTAGCCAGCCGGCCTGAAGGCCGAAAGCCCCGTCCATACCGGCTTCTTCGGTCATGGTCAGCAACACTTCCAGCGGGCCGTGCGCGACGGTGTCGTCTGCCAGTACGGCCAGCGCGGACGCCATACCGATACCGTTATCCGCGCCCAGCGTGGTACCGCGAGCTTTTACCCACTCGCCATCGACATATGGCTGGATAGGATCTTTAGTGAAGTCGTGCACGGTGTCGTTGTTTTTCTGCGGCACCATATCGAGGTGCGCCTGCAGAACAACCGGTTTACGGTTTTCCATACCGGCGGTGGCAGGTTTGCGGATCAGGATGTTGCCCACCTGGTCGCGCTCAACGTGCAGGCCTTTTTCTTTTGCCCAGGATAGAATGTGTTCCGCCAGTTGCTCTTCATGATAAGACGGGTGCGGAATGGAACAGATTTTGGCAAAAATATCCCACAGCGGCTGCGGGGATAATTGAGACAATTCAGACACGTTAAGTCTCCCAGGTTTCGAATTTTTGGCTTGCTGGTCACGGTCCGGACCAGGCTCAGTTTCACTGCAAGCGGGGCTTGCGCGATGGTCTGAGAATACCACTAACTCTCAGGCCGTGACGACCCAATCCACTTAAAAACAGTTGCTCCCGGCCCGCAACGCTGGTTTTTAGTGCGTCAGATCTCTATAATCTCGCGCAACCAAAACCCCTTTGAACATTTTTAAGCCGTTAATAATAGGCCGGGATACATCACATGAGCGAAAAATACGTCGTCACCTGGGACATGTTGCAGATTCACGCGCGCAAGCTGGCCAGCCGCCTGCTGCCTGCAGAACAGTGGAAAGGCATCATTGCCGTTAGCCGTGGCGGTCTGGTACCAGGCGCACTGCTGGCGCGTGAACTGGGTATTCGTCATGTTGATACCGTCTGTATCTCCAGCTACGACCACGACAACCAGCGCGAGCTGACCGTGCTGAAGCGTGCTGAAGGCGACGGCGAAGGCTTCATCGTCATTGACGATTTGGTTGATACCGGCGGCACCGCCGTTGCGATCCGCGAAATGTACCCGAAAGCGCATTTCGTCACTATCTTTGCCAAACCAGCAGGCCAGCCGCTGGTTGACGACTATGTGATTGATATCCCGCAGGACACCTGGATCGAACAGCCGTGGGATATGGGCGTTGTGTTTGTGCCGCCGTTAGCCGGTCGTTAATAGCCGTCATCCTTTGAGCTGCAGGGGGGGTGGCTGCACTCCCTCACCCCAGTCACTTACTCAAGTAAGCTCCTGGGGATTCACTCCCTTGCCGCCTACCTGCAACGCAAGTGATATAGTCTATTTTAATTGGTAGCTTTGCATAGATTTACGCCCGGTTAGCCGGGCGTTTCTGTTTTTTAACCCCCGACAGAGTACAATGCTGCATTCCTGACGTTTTCATGGAGGCAAAAGCGATGTCACAGGTTAATCTGAGCGAAGAGCTGTTCAAACCGCGTTTTAAACACCCCGAAACCTCGACGTTAATCCGTCGCGCCCGACATCATTCTGCCCCCAATATTCAGTCCGCGCTGGACGGCAAAACCGTTCCGCACTGGTACCGCATGGTCAACCGCCTGATGTGGATCTGGCGCGGCGTTGACCCGCGCGAAATTCTTGACGTTCAGGCCCGCATCGCCTGCTGCAAAGAAGAACGTACCAACGACGAGCTGTTCGATACCGTCGTGGGCTACCGTGGCGGCAACTGGATTTACGAATGGTCGAAGCAGGCGATGATGTGGCAGCAGAAGGCCAATCAGGAAGCCGATCCGAAAAAAGTTGGTAAGCACTGGCTTCAGGCAGCAAACCTCTACAGCATTGCGGCTTACCCGCACCTGAAAGGCGATGCCCTGGCAGAACAGGCGCAAGTCCTTGCTAACCGCGCGTTTGAAGAGGCCGCTCCGCGCCTGTCGGGCGACCTGCGAGAGCTGGAGTTCGCCATCAGCGGCGGGGGTTCGATCACCGGCTTCCTGCATATGCCGAAGGGGGCAGAAGGGCCGCTGCCAACCGTGCTGATGTGCGGCGGGCTGGACGCGCTGCAAAGCGATTATTATTCCCTGTTTGAAAATTATTTCGCCCCGCAGGGCATCGCCATGCTGACGATTGATATGCCGTCGGTGGGCTATTCCTCAAAATGGAAGCTCACCCAGGACTCCAGCCTCCTGCACCAGCATGTACTAAAGGCCCTGCCGAATATTCCATGGGTGGACCATACACGTGTGGCCGCGTTCGGTTTCCGCTTTGGCGCAAACGTCGCCGTTCGTCTTGCTTATCTGGAGGCACCGCGCCTGAAAGCCGTCGCCTGCCTCGGCCCGGTGGTGCACAGCCTGCTGAGCGACCCGGAACGCCAGGCGCAGGTGCCGGAAATGTATATTGACGTTCTTGCCAGCCGCCTTGGCATGTTTGATGCGACGGATGCTGCGCTGAGCGTTGAGCTAAATCGCTACTCCCTTAAGACTCAGGGGCTGCTTGGCCGACGCTGCCCGACGCCAATGCTGTCGGGCTTCTGGGCTAACGATCCGTTCAGCCCTGAAGAGGAGTCGCGTTTAATCACCTCGTCATCTGCGGATGGTAAACTGCTGTCGATCCCCTTCAGCCCCGTGTATAAGAATTTTGACAATGGATTAAGAGAAATAACGGGATGGATCAAACAGAGATTGCGTTAAAAATTTGCTAAATCTTAACGGTTTGGTAAAACAGTGACTTCACAACAGGAGATCGCAATGACGTTACCGAGTGGACACCCGAAAGGAAGATTGATCAAAAAGTTTGCCGCCCTGGGCCCGTATATCCGGGAGGAGCAGTGTGAAGACAACCGTTTCTTCTTCGACTGCCTGGCAGTGTGCGTCAACGTTAAGCCCGCACCGGAAAAACGTGAGTTCTGGGGATGGTGGATGGAGCTGGAAGCGCAGGAAAAGCAATTTACCTATACCTACCACTTTGGGCTGTTCGATCAGGAGGGCAAATGGACGTCAACGCCTTCGAAAGACAAAGAAGTAGAGGACCGGCTCGAAGTGACGCTGCGTGGTTTCCACGTCCGCCTGCGGGATCTGTTAAAAACGTTAAACCTGGATCTGGTGCCTGCCAAAGATTTTGCTGAAAAGCCCGTTAAGCTTTCAGCGTGAGGTTCTTAAGAATAAAAAGCCCTTTTTAATAAAGGGCTTTTTTATTATCCAGGCTGGATAAGAGCAGCGTCATCCGCCAGATTATTTTTAAATCAGAACTGGTAAACCATACCCAAAGCTACAATATCATCGTTATTGATGCCCAGCGGGTTATCGTCATCCAGCTGGTTAATTTTATAATCCACGAAGGCTGACATATTTTTGTTGAAATAATAGGTTGCACCCACGTCAATATATTTCACCAGATCGGCATCGCCGATACCCTCAATTTCTTTACCTTTTTGCTGCACATAGCCAAGGGAAGGGCGCAGACCGAAATCAAACTGATATTGCACCACGGCTTCGAAGCTTTGGGTTTTATTTGCGAAGCCCCCGGAGATTGGTGTCATGTTCCGCGTTTCGGAATACATGGATGCGACATAAAGATTATTGGCGTCATATTTCACGCCCGTTGCCCACGAGTCGGCCTTATCGCCGTTGCCGCGCAGCTGCGCCTGCTGGGCATCAGTGCGGTCGGAGGTGGTGTAAGCGCCGCCGATCTCGAAATCGCTGCCGCCGAAGTCATAGGTTAGCGCCGTACCGAAGCCGTCGCCGTTCTGTTTCGCCACGTCGCGATTTTCGTTCTTACCCTGGTACTGAAGGGTCATGTTCAGGCCGTCTACCGCGCCGAAGAAGTCGGTGCTGCGGAAGGTGGCGAGGCCGGAGGCACGTTTGGTCATAAAGTTATCGGTGCGTGCGGATGAGTCGCCGCCAAATTCCGGGAACATATCGGTCCAGGCTTCCACGTCGTACAGCGCGCCCAGGCTACGGCCATAATCGAATGAGCCAAAGTTTGCGTATTTAATACCGGCAAAAGCATAGCGTGTTTTTGTCGTGGAGCTGCTTTCGTCTTTATTGCCAGAGAATTCCGCTTCCCACTGACCGTAGCCGGTAAATTTGTCGTTAATCTGCGTTTCACCTTTAAAACCGAAACGCACATAGGTCTGGTCACCGTCTTTCGATGCATCATCGCTGATATAATGCATCGCCTTAACTTTGCCATAGACGTTAAGTTTATTTCCATCCTTGTTAAAAACTTCGGCGGCCTGAGAAGAAGCTGCTGTAACAATGCCCATAACCATTAATGCCAGTGTGGTCTTTTTCATTTTCAGTTCCAGGTGTGTTGAACGCGCTAAAATTTAATCGGGAGTTATTCCCGTTAAAAAACGCAGAGAGTTTTATCGTCCTGAGATGAAAGATTTATGACAGATTAAGAGAAAGTTTAAATAATCGTAATAAAGTGTCTTTGTCATAAATGTGTCAAAGGCTACCGCTACGCTTGCCGATCCCTTTCGGGAAGTTGTGTGATTTCCCTCTCAGGCTGTTGGCAAGGCGCGTCAGTCCTGATACAACGTCAGCTGGTCTTTAATTTTCACCTTTCGCTAAAACGGCAGAGAATCATGAGTGATAGCCAGACGCTGGTGGTCAAACTTGGCACCAGCGTATTAACCGGTGGCTCACGCCGCCTGAACCGCGCTCACATCGTTGAGCTGGTGCGCCAGTGCGCGCAGCTTCACGCGAGCGGGCACCGCATTGTTATTGTTACCTCCGGGGCGATTGCCGCCGGACGCGAGCACCTGGGCTACCCCGAGCTGCCCGCCACCATCGCCTCTAAACAGCTGCTGGCGGCGGTAGGGCAGAGCCGTCTGATCCAGCTGTGGGAACAGCTCTTTTCTATTTACGGCATCCACGTCGGGCAGATGCTGCTGACGCGTGCCGATATGGAGGATCGCGAGCGCTTCCTCAACGCCCGTGACACCCTGCGCGCGCTGCTCGATAACAACATCGTGCCGATCATCAACGAAAACGACGCGGTAGCTACCGCAGAGATCAAAGTCGGCGATAACGATAACCTTTCAGCGCTGGCCGCCATTCTGGCCGGTGCGGACAAACTGCTGCTGCTGACTGACCAGCAGGGCCTGTATACCGCAGACCCGCGCAATAACCCGGAAGCCGAGCTTATTAAAGAAGTTCACGGCATCGACGACGCGCTGCGATCCATCGCGGGCGACAGCGTATCGGGCCTGGGTACCGGAGGCATGGGCACCAAACTGCAGGCCGCAGACGTCGCCTGCCGTGCGGGCATCGACGTGATCATCGCTGCGGGCAGCAAGCCGGGCGTGATTGGCGATGTGATGGCGGGCATGTCTGTCGGCACACGCTTCCATGCGCAGCAAACCCCATTAGAGAACCGCAAACGCTGGATCTTCGGCGCGCCGCCTGCGGGTGAAATTACCGTGGATGACGGCGCACTCTCCGCCATCCTCGAGCGCGGCAGCTCGCTTCTGCCAAAGGGGATCAGGAGCGTGACGGGCAACTTCTCCCGCGGTGAAGTCATCCGTATCCGCAGCCTGGAAGGGCGCGACATCGCCCACGGCGTCTGTCGTTATAACAGCGATGCGCTGCGTCGCGTTGCGGGCCACCATTCACAACAGATCGGTGCGATCCTCGGCTATGAATATGGTCCGGTGGCGGTGCATCGTGACGACATGATCGTTAACTAAGGAGCGGGCAATGCTGGAACAGATGGGCAAAGCCGCCAGGGCGGCCTCTTACAAAATGGCGCTGCTCTCAAGCCTTGAGAAAAACCGCGTGCTGCAACGCATCGCGGATTACCTGGAAGCGCAGGCTGAACAGATAATTACCGCCAACGAGCAGGACGTGGCGGAAGCCCGCACCAACGGTCTGAGCGAAGCCATGCTCGACCGCCTGCTGCTCACACCGGCACGCCTGAAGGGCATCGCCGACGACGTGCGCCAGGTCTGCAACCTCTCGGATCCGGTAGGGCAGGTGATCGACGGCGGCCTGCTGGACAGCGGCCTGCGTCTGGAACGTCGCCGCGTACCGCTGGGCGTGATTGGTGTCATCTACGAGGCGCGTCCGAACGTCACCGTAGACGTCGCCTCTCTCTGCCTGAAAACCGGCAACGCGGCGATCCTGCGCGGTGGGAAAGAGACGTGGCGCACCAACGCCGCCACCGTGAAAGTTATCCAGCAGGCGCTGGTGGAATGCGGTCTGCCAGCGGCTGCGGTACAGGCGATTGAAAGCCCGGATCGCGCGCTGGTTAACGAGCTGCTGAAGATGGATCGCTACGTCGATATGCTTATCCCGCGCGGCGGCGCGGGCCTGCATAAACTCTGCCGCGAGCAGTCCACCATTCCGGTGATTACCGGCGGAATTGGCGTGTGCCATATCGTGGTGGACGACACGGCGGAAATCGAACCGGCCCTGAAAATCATCGTTAACGCCAAGACCCAGCGCCCAAGCACTTGCAACACCGTGGAAACGCTGCTGGTTCATCAGGGCATTGCCGACACCTTCCTGCCCGCGCTCAGCAAGCAGATGGCGGAGTCCGGCGTCACGCTACACGCGGACGGGAAATCCCTGCCGTTGCTGCAAAATGGCCCGGCGGAAGTGCTGCTGGTGAAAGCGGAAGAGTATGACGACGAGTGGCTGTCGCTGCACCTGAACGTGAAGATGGTCGCGGACCTGGATGAAGCCATCGAACACATCCGCGACCACGGCACCCAGCATTCGGACGCCATCCTGACCCGCACGCTGCGCAACGCTAATCGCTTCGTTAATGAAGTCGATTCATCCGCTGTATATGTAAACGCCTCAACGCGCTTCACGGACGGCGGGCAGTTCGGCCTGGGCGCAGAAGTCGCGGTCAGCACCCAGAAGCTGCACGCCCGCGGCCCGATGGGCCTTGAAGCGCTGACCACCTATAAGTGGATCGGCTTTGGGGACGATACTGTTCGGGCGTGATTGAGCCAGGCGGGATGCGCCGTAACCCGGCGCCTCCCTCTTTACCAACAAATCAAGGGGTCTTATGAACAGGGGGATATGGCGTTGTTTATCCGTAAAATCTCCATGAAAGATGACAGATTCACCATTTTTTTCTCTGATTCCCATTCCCGACACCTGATTTGGCAGGTGCCCAAACAGAATAATTAAATTGATTTTAATTGATAAATATCATTTTTAATGAAGAATGTTTTTTAACGCTGCGAGGTAGCCCGCAGAAATTTTCTTATCATTTTATTTTGTTTTTCTCCTGAGTTATATGTTTCATGAATGGGGCGAATGCTGGTAGCTTTTAATTAAACGATATTCAAATGCGTGGAACTCCTTATACAACAAGGGGCTATGTTATTAGCTTCTTTATGTAAGATAAAAATAACTATTATTGACTGCATGAATAAGCCATGGTTTTATAAACAGTCCATCTTGCAAATCAATTTAACGTTCGTGCTGGAATCTTCGCCTTATATGGTGTAATGTCATTTGTACTGAAACTAAAGTTATTGGATAACTTATGTCTTTACATGGAAAGTTTATAATTAATGACGCGTATTATTCCCCTTTGATATTTCCCGGCATTGGCACATTTTTAGCATTCTCCGGTGATGGCGCCTATCGTAATCGCGGGGCCTGCGGGATGATTCCCAAAATGGGTCCTGTTCCGGCAGGTCAATACTGGATTGTTGATCGGCCTGAGGGTGGGATCAGATCTAAGATGAACACCAGTGTGAAAGATACATATAATCATTTCATAAACGGCGCGAGCTTTAAACATAGCGACTGGTTTGCGCTATGGCGAATCGACTGGAATATAGATGATTATACCTGGATTGAATCAATAAAACGCGGTAACTTTCGTTTGCATCCAGGTAGTCTTTCCGAAGGTTGTATTACATTGCCACATGAATCAGATTTTGCACTATTGAGAAATGCATTGCTACGAACGAAGCAAGTAGATGTACCCTGCATGCGAAAATTAAAGTCTTACGGCACAATTGAGGTGGGGGTCAGTGGCAAAACATGTCCATAATCTCATCATTAAGATAGTCTTGTTCTGTATGACAATGTTGTTGGTTGCCTGGTTATTCTCTTATGACGGGCTGGTTGACCGTTTTATGAGAGAATATATCACTTTGAACATGGCAGAAAAAACCGGAAATTATATCTTAGGTGAGCCAGATCCAGAGCCGTACGAATCCATAAGACTCTATATAAGTCTTATGATTAATATTCTCATTAGCGTTCCATTGTTTAGTTCCGTTATTGCCATTATCAATATGATGATGAGCCGCATTTCACCTGTTCATCATCTAAAAGAATGTTTTTTTTCGATATTGAGAAGATTTTATAAAATATTTTCATTTACTCTTTTGTTTTGGGCTGTATTCCGAGCCTTACCGTATCAGGCTTTATTCCCAGGGCATGCCAAATTATCCATTTCCACGATAATGATAATTGTAGGTTTTAATCTGTTGATAACAGGTATTTGCTATTGGTTCATCAGCAGGAAATGGACAATCAAAAGGAGCTTGTAAAATGCCGATTCCAGCTTATATGTGGCTAAAAGATGATGGCGGTGCCGATATCAAAGGGAATGTGGATGTAAACGACCGGGAGGGAAGCATAGAAATTGTTGGTTTTAGCCATGGGTTGAATATTCCGGTTGATGGTACAAGCGGCAAAATCACGGGGACGCGTTCGCATTCACCAATGCTAATTGAGAAAGAATTCGATAGTTCGTCGCCTTACCTTTATAAAGCAGTGGCTAAAGGGCAGACACTTAAATCTGCAGAGATACGCTGGTATCGCATTAACTACGCAGGGCAGGAGGAAGCCTACTTTATCATGACTCTTGAAGGGGTGAAAATTACCGGAGTGAATCCGGGAATGCCCAACGCAAAAATGGCGGGCAACTCTCAAATCAACCATATGGAATCTGTTTCCATGATGTATGAGAAAATCACATGGCGCTATGTGGACGGTAACGTCCAATACACGGACGACTGGAACGTAAGATCTTGATTTTGAAGATATGGTAGAAACTTATCCACACATGACAGGTTAACAAGCCCGCCACTCTCACCTGAGCACCCACGCCAGCAGGCGCTCCGCGAGAATGGCAGGGGCTTAATCCTCAATAAACGTCAGCCGCCTGCGTGGCCGTAAATTCATCTCAAAAATGGCCTTCGCCATTGCTTCACCCATCTCTGCGCAGACCACCAGCCCCTGAACGAAAGGCTGGTCGTGCATCAGCCACGGCAGCGCGCCGAAGGCGATGCGGCCGCGCACGGCTTCCGGCGCAAGCAGGGTGTAATCCTTGCTGACGTCCGGGATGTCGTCGCCGGTGCTAAGCAGCTGCTCGCGTAGCGTCGGGAACGGCAGGTCTTTGGTTTTCAGCGCTTTCTGGCCTCGGGCATCGATATAAACTTTGAACTCATGCCTTTTTCCCTGCGCGTAGATCACCGTCTGCGCTTCTTTTACTTCCAGCTCGTAGTCCGGCCCCAGCGCCTGAATGCTGATGATCCCGGCCTTGTGCAGCGCCAGCAGGCGGCGGACGGATTCTGAGGGGATCGCCGCATAGTTATCGATAAACACCCGTGCCAGGCTGTCGTGGAAGCGTCTGCCGTCCTCATCGTTCAAATGTGGAACAATCTCCTGCACGGCTTCGTGCAGCCGCAGGATGGTGTAGCGCCAGGCCACGGTGCGCTTGTCGCGCTTGTTGCATTCAACTTCCGCAAGGTTGGCTTCCGCCCACTCAAACGGATCGTTTTGATGGCGCGGGGCAAACAGGGCGTCGTGAAAACTTTGCGGGTTCAGCGTTCTCAGGGCGATTTGTTCGCTCCAGGCGGGATCCGCCAGCTCCAGCTCTTCTGTCATCAGGCTAAACACGCGATCCAGCAGACCCTCCGATCCTTTGGCTATCTCTTGCTCGATAGCGCTTTCGGTGACGATGCTTAGCGGCTCGTACGGAAGAGGGCAGTAGAAGTCGGCTTCCGGCAGGATACCGGAGCGGGACATCAGTACGATTTCCAGCGCTTCGCTTTCTTTGTCCAGTTCGAACCGCACCTGCTGCGCGTCCACCTCGATGAAGCTTCCGTGCTGGACGGCAACGGCCATCGCGGCGTCGATGCCGCTGAGTGACGTGCCCATAATGCCGACCCTGCAGGCGCCGATTTTTGCCTCCATCAGCCCCGACCACGGGCTCGGGAAGAAGGTGCGCGTCGATTCGCTTTCGTCGGGCCAGACGTGCCCGGTAGCGATAACGGCGAGATCGTAGACCTCCCGCAGCGGCTTCTCTTCCGCCCAGACGCGCACGCCTTCCGTCGTCGCCTCCAGGTCGGTTACCCGGCATGTCTCCCGGACGGTTATCTCAAAGCCCTGCTGCTTCGCCTGTTTTACCAGCTCAAGAAACTGGTCGCGGAAATACTCGCCAAGCAGAATACGCGGCAGGAATTTGCGGTCGTGCAGGGAGGCGTGTTCAACGCCGTAACGGGCAAGATGCTCAGCGCTTTGCTCTTTAAGCCAGTCCAGATAGGTCCTGAAAATGGGGGGGATCTCAATGCTGGCGATGTTGGCCAGCATCAGCCTGGAGTTGTCCTCATCGCTGTACGGCATGCCTACGCCTGCCTCGTCAGCCTGTTCAAAGACCGAGACGGCAAGCGGTTGGCCATGCCTGAACAGCGAGTAAAGCGTATAGATCCCTGTAGGTCCTGCGCCGATAATCGCAATCTTTTTCATCGATACCTCTCCTCGTGACGCCCATAATCCATCAGAAATTCATCATTTTCTTTTGCCGGAGCTAGACTAACTGAGTGTGATCTTTATCATAATCTGGTGAAGACAATAAAAGAGACCGTGCTATGCAACATATCATTGAGGGCTTCCTCAACTTCCAGAAAGAAATATTCCCGCAGCGTAAAGAGCTCTTTCGTAGTTTAGCCTCCAGCCAGAATCCGAAGGCGCTTTTTATCTCCTGTTCCGACAGCCGTCTGGTGCCGGAGCTGGTCACCCAGCAGGAGCCGGGGCAGCTGTTTGTCATTCGTAACGCCGGTAACATCGTGCCTTCCTTCGGCCCTGAGCCGGGCGGCGTCTCGGCAACCATCGAGTATGCGGTAGTGGCGCTGGGCGTAACGGATATTGTGATTTGCGGCCACTCCAACTGTGGTGCCATGAAGGCCATTGCCACCTGTCAGTGCATGGACTCGATGCCGGCCGTGGACCACTGGCTGCGCTACTCCGATGCGGCGAAGGCGGTGGTGGAGAAAAAGAGCTGGGATAACGAAACCGCGAAAGTAAATGCGATGGTAGAAGAGAACGTTATCGCCCAACTGAATAACATCAAAACCCATCCTTCCGTGGCGGTTGGCCTGCGCAATAACGCGCTGCGCCTGCACGGCTGGGTGTACGACATAGAAAGCGGCGAAATCCGCACGCTGGATAAAAACAGCAAAACCTATGTTTCGCTGGCGGACAACCCGCACGTCTGCTTCGAGTAAACAGACTTTCAGCCAGGCAGGGATGCCCGGCGAAATAGTTTTCCTACCTTTGTGTCGCCTTGTTTATTATTAAATAGTGCGCTGGTCGATATTTCACCGCTACATCGACTAAGATCCCCTGCTTAACTTTAATTCTCAGACTCACGGGTGGAAGAAGAATGCTCGACGGTAAAATGGCGTCTCTGCGCCAGACGTTATGGAGAAAACGTCTTCCCATGCTTGTCGCTAAGGATGCGCGCACAGAAAATCCTTATAACTATTATTCCGTGCATCTGGTGGACGTGGCGCACCAGCGCTATCAGCTGGTGGACTGGCAGGATAATACCGCGCTGATTGCCCGCTGGGATTACGATGCCCATGTATACACCGATGAACGGCGCATTACCCTTGGTGAACTTGACGAGATGGAGGCGGAAATTATCCACCATCGTCGTTACGGGCCTGTGAGCTTCGGCGGCATTCTGGGCTTTAATTTCAGCTATTACACCCGCTTCGTCTATATCAAAACGCTCTTTAGCCGTGGCAAAGGCAAGTTCGTGTCGGCGTTTTTTGCCAGCAAAGAGTTGAAAAGCCGCGACCGCATCGCGCTGCTAAATCTGCTGGTTAACGAATATATACAGCAGCGCCCGTCGAAGCTGAATACCGGCGTGACGGTGGAAGAGGTGATCGAGCTGCTGTACGGCAAACTGTGGTACAAGCACATCCGCAATGAAGAGTTTCGCCGCAAGGTGACGCTGCTGCTGAAGTCGTTGGTGATCACCGAGGATCTGCTGCAAAAGGAAGATCGCTATTTTGTGCAGCCGAAGTCGATTGCCACCATCGTCGACTACGAAAAAGACGAGCGTCGCAGCGAGCAGCAGGTGAGGATGCAGAAAAACATCGTTCGCCTGATGCTGATCATTACCGCCTCAACGCTGATGATTACCCTCGCGCTGCTGTCCCTGGCGGACGTGATCGATCTGCATAAAATCTGGCACGCTATCGTGAACATCAAGCCAATCCGCCTGTTGTTAAAGCTGATCTAGCAGTGAAAAACGGGGCGTTAAGCCCCGCTCCGGCTTAGCTACGAATAAACTCAAGAATATCGTTATTGATGACGTCGGCGTGCGTGGTTGGCATCCCGTGCGGGTAGCCGGGGTAGATCTTCATTTTATTGTTGGGGATAAGTTTTTCCTGCAGCAGCGCTGCCGTTTTATACGGCACGACCTGGTCGTCGTCACCGTGCAGGATGAGCGTCGGCACGGAGATGGCCTTCAGATCTTCCGTTTGATCGGTTTCCGAGAATGCCTTGATGCCCTCATAGTGCGCTTTGGCGCTGCCCGTCATGCCCTGCCGCCACCAGTTTTCAATGATGCCCTGTGACGCCTCGGCCCCCGGACGGTTATAGCCGTAAAAAGGCCCGGATGCGACATCCAGGAAAAACTGCGCCCGGTTGGCGGTCAGCGCCTGGCGGAAGCCATCAAACACCTCAATTGGCGTGCCGTCAGGATTGCTTTCCGCTTTCACCATCAGCGGCGGCACCGCGCTTATCAGCACTGCTTTCGCCACTCGCCCCTGCGGCTGTCCGTACTTCGCCACATAGCGCGCAACCTGTCCGCCACCGGTGGAATGTCCGATATGCACCGCATTTTTCAGATCCAGATGTTCCGCCACCGCGGAGGCGTCTGCAGCATAATGATCCATGTCGTGCCCCTCGCTGACCTGGCCTGAGCGGCCATGCCCACGTCGATCCGATGCGATCACCCTAAATCCTTTCGACAGGAAGAACAGCATCTGCGTGTCCCAGTCGTCGGCGCTTAACGGCCATCCATGGTGAAAGAAAATCGGCTGTGCGTCCTTAGGGCCCCAATCTTTAAAGAAAATGCTGACATTATCTTTCGTGGTGACAAATGACATGATCTAACCCCCTGGGTGGGAAGGATGGAGTAACGCTGGATATTCCACGGCTGTGGAAGGCTGGCTCAGAGCGGTAAGCGATTGCTAAATACAGTGTCAAAGCGTAGTTAAGAACGATCCGCTTTGCCTTCGCGCCGCGGACATTTTTGCCGTTCTGCTTTGTTCTTATGAGCAACAGTTGTTAAAAAATGTCGGATGACGCTGCGCTTATCCAACCTACTGCTTATCCGACCTAGGACGGCGATAACGTAGGGGGGATAAGCGCAGCGTCATCCACCGACAAACTGTTAAACCAGCTCCGGCAGCCCCTTCAGCAGCTTATCGAGCGTGACGGGATAATCTCGCACCCGCACGCCCGTCGCGTTGTATACCGCGTTGGCGATAGCCGCGCTCACGCCGCACAGCCCCAGCTCGCCCACGCCTTTGGCCTTCATCGGTGATGACACAGGGTCGGTATCGTCGAGGAAGATCACTTCCTGTTCCGGGATATCCGCATGGACCGGCACCTCGTAGGCGGCCAGATCGTGGTTGACGAAGTACCCCAGCCGCTCGTCGATGGCTAACTCTTCCATCAGCGCCGCGCCAACGCCCATGGTCATCGCGCCGATCACCTGGCTGCGGGCGGTTTTTGGGTTGAGAATTCGGCCAGCGGCACAAACTGCCAGCATGCGGCGCACGCGGGTTTCCCCGGTCGCCACGTCCACACCCACCTCGACGAAGTGAGCGGCGAAGGTGGACTGCTGGAATTTCTCTTCCAGCTCCGCGAACTCGATGCTGTCCTCAACGGTCAGCGTCCCGCCAGCGGCTGCGTCTTTCAGCGGCACGCTTTTCTCCCCATCGCGCACCTGCCCGTCGGTAAACTCTGCCTTCTGCGGATCAAGCCCCAGCTTAACGGCGACCGTTTCACACAGTTTGACGCATGCAGCGTAAACCCCGGCGGTGGAGCTGTTCGCCCCCCACTGGCCGCCGGAGCCTGCCGAAACCGGGAAGTCGGAGTCCCCAAGCTTAACCACCACATCTTCCAGCGGCACGCCCAGCATTTCGGCGGCGGTCTGGGCGATGATGGTATAGCTGCCGGTGCCGATATCCGTCATGTCGGTTTCCACGGTGACGCGACCTGCGGTATCCAGATGCACCCGCGCGCCGGATTTCATCACCAGATTGTTACGGAACCCTGCTGCAACGCCCATGCCGACCAACCAGCGTCCGTCGCGGACCTGTGCGGGCTGTGCCTTGCGATTTTTCCAGCCGAAACGGTCGGCCCCCGTGCGCAGGCATTCAACCAGCTGGCGGCGCGAGAAGGGCCTGTTCGGGTTGGCCGGGTCAACCTGGGTGTCGTTGATAATGCGGAACTCAACCGGATCGACGCCTGCCTTCTCTGCGATTTCATCGATGGCGATTTCCAGCGCCATCAGGCCCGGTGCTTCGCCCGGCGCGCGCATGGCGTTGCCTTCCGGCAGGTCGAGTTTTGCCAGCCGAAGCCCGGTAAAACGGTTTGCCCCGGCATAAAGCAGCTGGCTTTGCTGCACCGCCGTCTCCGGTGGGCCGCCCTCCACGTTACCGGACCAGCTTTCGTGGGCGATGGCGGAGATACGCCCGTCTTTATCGGTGCCGATGCGGATGTGCTGAATAGTCGCCGGACGGTGGGTTGTATTGTTAGGAATGAGCGGGCGCTGCAGGGCGATTTTGACCGGGCGTTTTGCGGCGCGGGCGCCCAGCGCGGCCATCAGAATATCGCTGCGCAGGAAGAGTTTGCCGCCAAATCCGCCGCCAATATAGGGTGACAGCACGCGGACGTTTTCCGGCGGCAGGTTTAGCGTGGTGGCCAGGTCGCTCCGGCACCAGTCCACCATCTGGTTAGAGGTATGGACGGTGAGCTTGTTGCCCTGCCACTGCGCCATAGAGGCGTGCGGTTCCATCGCCATGTGGCTCTGGTCCGGCGTGGTGTAGGTGGCGTCCAGCTGCACTGCGGAGGCGGCAAAAGCACCTTCGAAGTCCCCGGTCGATTTATCCGGTTCGCTTTCGGGTGCCTTATTGATCGAAGGTTTTTCATCGGCCAGATCGTAGCGGCCTTTTTCACGGCGATACTCGACCTTCATCAGCTCCGCCGCAGCGCGGGCCTGTTCGAACGTTTCCGCGACCACAACGGCAACCGCCTGATGGTAGTGGGTGATATCCGGGCCGCCCAGCAGCGGGGCAGGGTTTTTATCCCCTTTGCCGAGCTTGCCGGCGTTGTCGGCGGTGACGATGGTGATGACGCCCGGCGCCTGGCGGGCGGCTTCAAGCTCCATCGAGCTGATTTTACCTTTCGCCACGGCGGATCCGACGATATAGCCATAGGCCGCATCGGGCGTTTCATCGTGCCATTCGTAGGCGTAGCGGGCGGTGCCGGTGGTTTTCAGCGGGCCGTCAATGCGATCGTGCGGCAGGCCGACTACCTTAAGCCGATCTATCGGGTTCGCGCCCGCTGGCTTATCAAATTTCATGATTTATCCCCTCGCTTCCGTCAGCACCGAGGCGAGCGTGCGCTTCGCCAGGATCAGCTTGAATTCGTTTTCAGGCGTTGGCGTGGCTCCGGCAAACAGCCTGTCGTAAACCCCTTTCGCCCCTTGAGGAAGCAGGGCATCCGCCTCTTCCATGCGCCAGGGCTTGTGCGCAACGCCGCCGAGCGCAACCCGGCCCGTACCATCGCTTTGCACCACTGCGGCGACGGATACCAGCGCAAAGGCGTAGGATGATCGGTCGCGGACCTTACGGTAAATGTGCGTGCCGCCGAGCGGGGCGGGGAGCGTAACGGCGACGATCAGCTCGCCTGCTTTGAGGACGGTCTCCAGATGGGGCGTATTGCCCGGCGCGCGGTAGAACTCTGCGACAGGGATCTTTCGCTCGCTGCCGTCCGGGCTGACGGTCTCTACCACCGCGTCCAACAGCCGCATGGCAACCGCCATATCGCTGGGGTGGGTGGCGATGCAGGCCTTACTGGTTCCTACTACGGCATGCTGACGGCTGAAGCCCTCCAGGGCCGCGCAGCCGCTGCCGGGAAGGCGTTTGTTGCAGGGTTGATTCGTGTCGTAGAAATAGGGGCAGCGGGTACGCTGGAGGAGGTTTCCGGCGGTGGTTGCCTGGTTGCGCAGCTGGCCGGAAGCACCCGCAAGCAGCGCGCGTGAAAGCACGGCGTAGTCGCGTCGTACACGCTCGTCGGCTGCCAGATCGGTGTTGCGTACCAGCGCGCCGATCCGCAGGCCGCCGTTTTCCGTCGGCTCAATTTTATCCAGCGCAAGGCCGTTAACGTCTATCAGGTGGGGCGGGGTTTCTATATCCAGCTTCATCAGATCGAGCAGGTTGGTGCCGCCCGCAATAAATTTAGCACCGGGCTTGCCCTGGGCGCTGGCAGCCGCCTCCGCCGGGTTTTTTACGCGTTCGTAGGTGAATGCCTTCATGATTTCTGCCCCCCGGAGACGTCTTCAATCGCCGCAAGAATGTTGGAGTAAGCCCCGCAACGGCAGATGTTGCCGCTCATGCGTTCGCGTATCTCCTCCTGAGTCGGCTGGGCCGGGGAAACAAGATCGAGGGTGACGTGGCTTGGGATCCCGTCTTCGATTTCTTTTAGCACCGCCACGGACGAACAAATTTGTCCCGGGGTGCAGTAGCCGCACTGGTAGCCATCGTGTTTGATGAACGCGGCTTGCATAGGATGCAGGTTATCCGGCGTGCCGAGGCCTTCGATAGTGGTGACTTCGGCGCCGTCCTGCATCACCGCCAGGGTCAGGCAGGAGTTAAGACGGCGTCCGTTGACGATAACCGTACAGGCCCCGCACTGGCCGTGGTCACAGCCTTTTTTGGTGCCGGTGAGATGCAGGTTTTCCCGCAGCGCGTCCAGCAGGGTCGTCCGGGTATCGACTTCCAGCCGCTGCTCTTTGCCGTTGACCTTCAGCGTCACGGGGGTCATTGCCGGTGGCGGGGTCGTTTTCAGCTCGCTGGCTCCCAGCGGGCTGGAGTGCGTCATGGTCGCCGCCGCCGCCGCAGAGACCGCGCCTGCTTTCAGCAGATCGCGCCTCGTCAGGTTGTATTCAGGCAGGTCAAAATCCCTTATGCAGAAAATTTTGCTCATCGTGCCGCCAGCTTCAGGCCGCACGCTTTTATTTGCCTCATCGCCTTGGTTGCTCATACCAGGCCTCCAGTAATCTAAAAGTTAAACCAGGAAAAATGCACCGCTTAGTTTTTATAGCGAACTATTAAGCATAGACGGCGTAGCGGAAGGATTAGTCCTGGTTACTGAATGCCGTTATGAGAAGCATTCATTAATCAATAGCGTTTTACATTCATCAAGGAAATGATTATGTTTCTCATTTGCATTTAAGGGTGGCGTTTTGCTCGCAGGTGTCCTGTCCGGCACCGGGGAGGTTCTCACAGGTCGCCACCCGCCTTTCTGACGGAAACAGGAACCTAATCGTGATAAAAAAAAGAACGGCGCTGGCGGCGCTCATTGCGCTGGCATTAACGGGATGTACCGCTCAGCAAACCAAAACCGATCAGCCCGCAGCCGCTGCTCAGACGGAGCAAAAAAGCGCTTTAACGCAGCGTGAGCTTTCTGAAGGCGTGTATGAAATGGCGTTCAGCCAGCAGACGGGCGCGCTGTATGTCGCTACCGCGCAGGGGTTTAAAACCGTGCAGGGCGGAGTAATCTACAAGCTGGATCCGGTGACGCTGAAAACGCTGGGGGAATCGTACACCGACCTGAAAAACTTCGGCGCGGTAATGGATGCGGACGGCAAGACGCTGTTTGTGACCAACTCGCTGGACGGCGGCATCAGCGCGGTCAACGTTGAAGATGGTAAGGTGCTCAAACGCCTGCTGTTCACCGAACGTAACGAGAAAGGTCTGCCGTACGGCGCGCGTGAAATCATTCTTCATGACGGGCTGCTGTACGTAGGCGGCGTAGCGGATCCTGCGGTGATCTGGGTGGTGGATGCGAAGACGCTGAAGCTGAAAAAGCGCATCAATAACGCCGGGAAGTGGGTAACTGGCCTGCTTTACTCAGAGCAGACGCAGCGGATCTACGCCGCAAACGGCGGCGGTGAGATTCTGGTGATCAACCCGCGGACTAACCGTATCGAAAAACGCTGGAAGCCGCTCGGGGATAAACCAGCGCTGCTGCTTAACCTGGCAGAAGATCCGGCGACGGGCCGCCTGTTCGTGACCGACAACTCAAAGGCGAAAACCACGCTGGTGCTGGATATCAAAACCGGGGAAGTGCTGAAGAACCTGGCGACGGGCGATACCCTGGCGGTGAAATTCAACGCGAAGCGCAACGAGCTGTACCTGACCCAGCGCGAATCCGGCAGGCTGCTGATTCTGGATGCCACGACGTATGCGCAGAAAAAATCCATCGACCTGCCTCCGCATCCAAATAGCCTGCTGCTCTCTGCCGACGGACAAACGCTGTATGTGACGGTGAAGCAGGGCTTTAATAAGGACCACACCACCAAAGGGCCGGACAGTATTGTTCGGGTGGATTTAGCGCAGTAGCGTTGGTTTTTGTCGGATGACGCTGCGCTTATCCGACCTACGAAAGCGGCGAGATGATTGTAACGCCATCCGCCGTTCGCTATCAAAAATGAATCACCGAAGGCAGCTGCGAGAGCAGGAACAGCAGCAGGCCGACGGTGCCGCCGACCAGCGTGCCGTTGATGCGTATAAATTGTAAGTCCTTGCCGATGTTCAGCTCAATCTGCGCGGACATATCTTTCGCGTCCCAGCCTTTTACCGTATCGCTGATGTGCCTGGTCAGGAAGGTGGCGAACTCCGGTGCGACTTTGCCGACGGCCTGCTCAAGATGTTCGTTAAGCGACGCGCGCAGCGCGCTGTCGTTCACCAGCGTTTCCCCAAACCACTGGCCCGCCTCGGCAATGCGCTGTTTGATGCGGGAGTCCTCCGAGCGCATATCCTCCTTCAGCCATTTCCGCAGGTCGCCCCACATCTCGCTCAGGTAGCGGTTGAAGGCTTCGTCCTCCTTCAGATACGTTTTGATATTCTCGGCTTTAGCGGCCATTTCCGGGTCGCTCTTCAGTCTGTCGATGAACTTAAAGGTGGCGCGGTCGAAGGCCTTGCGCAGCTGGTGCCCCCGATCGTGGGTGATGTCGTCGAGCAGATTATTGACCGCGCTGGTCACCAGCTCGGCGCTGTGCTCGCCCAGCCACTCCGTCGGCAGGATTTTTGCTTTACGCGGATGCTCTGTTTCCAGCCAGTGCACAATCTGATGGGCAATAAAATCACGTGAGCTTTCGCGGTCAAGCCAGGTCACCAGCTGGGCAATCATCGCGTCCAACAGAGCCTGATGGCGGTTGTTTTTCGTCATGCTCTCGAGCAGCAGGGCGCTGGAGTAGCTCAGGTCAACCTTATCGATCGCCTTGTGCACCGCCCGGCGCAGCAGGCTCTGAATGCGCGAGTCGTCGGTCATATCCAGAAATCCGTTCAAGATCTGCATCAGATGCTGGCCGACGCGCTGCGCGTTGTCGGGCCTGCTGAACCAGACGCCAATCATCTGCGCCGGTTCGTGGCGGCGGATCAGGGCTATCAGCGACTGGGTATCGAGGAATTTCTCCTGTACAAAGACGCCGAGGTTTTCGCCGATGCGGTCTTTGTTGCGGGGAATAATCGCGGTATGCCGGGCGATAAACGGGATCGGCACGCGGCGGAACAGCGCCACCACGGCGAACCAGTCGGCCAGCGCGCCGACCATCGCGGCTTCGGAAATCGCCTTCAGGCCGCTGACCCAGAAGCTCGGCGGGAGGAAAAGGGTTGTGACAAAGACTGCCGCAGCAATCAGCAGTAAAGAGAGCGCGATGCGCTTGGTTTTTTTCAGTTCAGCCATTTTATCCATCGCTTAAGCATAGAACCGGGCGGGCCGAACCGGTAGAGATTATTTAAAACAACCAGCTTTTTCAGATAGATGAAGCGGCAGGAGGGGATGAGGGGCCCCCGCCTGCCGCCGGGCGTTACCGCATCAGAACCAGGCTTCCCACATGCCGCCTATGTTAAACGAATCAAGCTGGGTGCTCTCTTCGCCCGCCACGCGGGTGGTGTGGTTGTTTTCAACCTGGCCGCCGGTGACGTAGAAGCGCAGCATCGGGCGGAACTCCGGCCCCATCGCGATGGAGATGTTCTGGGACAGCGTCAGCTTCCAGCCCTTGTTATCGCCGTCGTTTTCATAATCCACGCGCTGATAGCCCGCTTCCAGCCAGGTCGAATGAATGTCGTTCCAGAAATACATCGGACGGACGATCGCGCCGTAGTTGCGGCGGTTGTCGGACGGCAGGTCATCATTGTCGTAATCGTGGAACGCCAGCAGGTATTCAATCTGGGCCTGCGGGGTGAACTTATAGCTGCCCTCGAAGCTGGTGTAGACGGTGTGCAGGCCGTTGGTTTTGTTATATACGCTGTTGTCCGAGTGGTCGGAATAGCGGGCGATGATTTTGTTCAGGCTGTTGTCGCCCGTGTGGCTGAGCACCACGGCCGCCTGCCAGGCTTTGGCGCGTTCGTCGCTGTCGATGGCTTTGGAATCGAAGCCGTAGTTGGCGTACAGCTCGAAATCGATCGGCCCAAATTTGATGCCGTGAAGTTTAGAAGTCGCCGCATAGTTGCCGCTGTCGCCGGTGCCGGAGCTGCCGGTACAGGAGATGCGTGACGGGTTATCGCCGTCCTCGATCATTTCCGGATTACACTGCTCAACCGAAGAGACGCCCGCCACGTCGAGCTGTGCAAAGCCCAGGTCGAAGTTTTTCACCCCGGCACCCTGGCCGTCGTGGTTCATCCAGAAGTAGTCGTTGATGCCCTGCTGCGGACGCTGATGGAAGTCGCGCCCGGCCCAGAAATAGGCGTTCGGCTGGGAGGCAAAGAGGTTAGTCACCCCGGCGTAGGCTTTTTTGAGGTTCACCTCATCGCCCCAGTGGTCGAACATCACGCCCACGTCCCAGATGGCGCCCGCTTCGCTTTTGAACGCTTTGGTGAGCTGGAATTCGCCGCCGTTACCTTCGTTACCCAGTCGACCAATGGCAGAGGTACCGTTATAGGAACCGTCGACGCCCACGTATTTTTGGTCTCCCGCCTGGAAGTGCGCGCCGTAGCGGGCGTAGCCGGTGAACTTCACGCCGTAGGGAATGGCCAGCTCCGCCGTGGCAGGCTCGGGCACCTGCGGGGTGACAAGAGGATCGGTTCTTTTGACCCGCGCCGCCTCGATTTTCGCTTCGCGGTCTGCCAGCGCTTTATCTACGGCCTTTGCCACGATTTGATCGATTTGCTCCTGCGTGAACTCCTGCGCAAAGGAAGAAATTGGGCAAAGGGCGGCGAGAACTGCGAGGGCGACCGGCAGCTTAGTTATTAATTTCATAATCATCTCAACTGTAGTTATTTCTATTTTCAGACAATGACTATCCCGCTCGGGCTGGCGTATTTATTACGCGGCAGCCGGACGAGTTTATTTTTTATGCTGTAATCCAGAGGTATCGATTAGTCTATTTAAATAAGCATCTCTCCGTATTAAATAAGCTGTGTGCTTAGCGCTGATAAAGGTGAATAATTTCCTGCGACAGTTCGCGGGCCAGCATTGACGTCATTAAATGGTCCTGAGCGTGCACCATAATTAATGTCATCGGCTGTTTCGCCTCGCCTGCATCTTGTTCGATTAATTTCGTTTGCATCAGGTGCGCCTGGCGCGAGTAACCGTCGGCTTCGCGCAGCAGGCTTTTCGCCTCGTCAATGCGGTCGTTGCGGGCAGCGTGTAGCGCTTCAAAACAGAGGCTGCGGGCCTGACCGGCGTTCATGATTATTTCCATGACGGCTTCTTCTAAGTCGATCATCTTTTCTTCCAGAGATAATTAATTGAGTTCGGTAGCCGGGGTTAATATCTGAGACTTTTCTTCTTCGGCTTTTAATAGCGAGCGTTCATAGGCGCGCAGGAAGGGTAAATACATAACTGCCGACATCACCATGCAGATGCCGCACATTATGACCGGGCTTAGCGCCCAGTTCGCCGCCCACGAGGCACCAATTGGCGCAGGGGTGGTCCATGGGGTCAGCGAAACAACCTGGGCAATCCAGCCTAATTTTGTCGCGCCATAGGCGAGGCAGGCGTTAATCATCGGCACAAAGATGAACGGAATAAACAGCATCGGGTTCATGATAATTGGCGCGCCGAACAAAATAGGTTCGTTGATATTAAAGAGGCTCGGCACCACGCCCATTTTGCCGATGGTTCGCAGGTGGGTGGCGCGGCTGCGCAGCAGCAGAAATGCCAGCGGGAGCGTCGAACCCACGCCGCCGATAAGCAGGTAGTGATCCCAGAAACCCTGTAGATAGACATGGGGCAACACGGTACCCGCCGCCAACGCGGCCTGGTTGGCAGAAAGGTTCGCCATCCAGAACGGGTTCATGATACCGGTGACGATCAGCGAGCCGTGGATCCCGGCGAACCAGAAGATCTGGCACAGCAGAACGGAAAGCAAAATCGCAGGCAGGGAGTCGGACGCGGAAACCAGCGGCTCCAGCAGGTGCATAATCGCCTGCGGCAGGATCATGCCGGTTTGCGCTTCAATGAACAGGTTTAGCGGATGCAGCGTACCGATAACAACCAGCACAGGGATCAGAATTTCAAACGAGCGCGCAACGCCGGTCGGCACCTCTTTCGGCAGGCGTATAGTAATGTTGTTCTGCTTAAGCCAGGCGTACATCCGCGTGGAATAAATAGCGGTGATCAGGGCGGTAAAGATCCCCTGCCCGGAAAGATACTGGGTAGAGATCTTGCCGTCCGCATACGGCGCGGCGACCAGCAGAAAGGCCATAAACGCAAGCAGGCCGGACATCACCGGATCGAGGTTAAACTGCCGCCCGAGGCTCGCGCCGATACCCACAGAAATAAAGAACGTCATCACGCCCATGCTGAGGTTAAACGGCAGCATGAGCTGTTCGCGCCAGGTCTGCGAGAAATCCAGCCAGGCGCGGGCAAAGCCGAGCGTGGTGTCCGCCGAGAAGGGCGGGAAGATAAAGACCAGCATGAACGAGCCGATGATCATAAACGGCAGGGCGGCGGTAAAGCCGTCGCGGATGGCAATCACGTACTTCTGCTGGCCCAGGCGGCCTGCGAGCGGGGTAATGGACTGCTCGATAATGGCAACCATTGACTGATATAAAGAGCTCATATGTTGACCTTCTGATTTGCGGTCTCGATAAGGGAAAGCGCGTAGTCGAGCACCTTGTCGCCGCGCTGCATGCCGTAATCCATCGTATCAATCGCCCGCACCGGGATCCCTTTCGATGCCGCCTTTTCCGCCAGCCCGTTGAGCATGTACTTTACCTGCGGCCCAAGCAGCACGACCTGGTAGCGCGGGAACTGGTTATCGAAATCGGCTACGCCATAAGCTTCGATTTCCACGGGCAGGCCGCGCTCGGCGGCGGCGGCGACCATTTTGCGCACCAGCAGGCTAGTGGACATCCCGGCGGAACAACACAACATAATCCTGATCATCATCACTCATCCTCTAAATGTAAAAAGTTATTGCGGATGCGATTTGATACTTTGTGGAAACCGTTTTCCATTTGCCTGTTGCAGAAATGTGACGACCCTCTGAAAAGTAGCCTTAGCAAGCGAATCTTCTTGGATGTTCATCACAAATTGTTATGGTTGAGGGAGGCTTCATGGACTGATATGGAAACAAGTTTCCATGAAAAACGGAAACGATTATACTTTTACGGAAACAGGACGGGCGGCGAGTGCCAGTAAGGAATAGCAGGCGGTGATGTGCTGCCTTCAGGGGAGAGAAAATGTCGACAATCAACGATGTATCGCGTCTGGCCGGGGTATCTAAAGCCACGGTGTCACGCGTGTTGAGCGGTTCACGCGGGGTAAAAGAAGCCAGCCGTGCTGCCGTATTGCAGGCGGTGGAAACGCTGAATTACCGGCCAAACGTCATTGCACAGTCTTTGCTGAGCCAGTCAACCGGCTGTATCGGGGTGATCTGCGCCCAGGAGAACATCAACCAGACGACAGGGTATCTTTACGCGCTGGAAAAGCATCTGAGCCAGCACCAGAAGCATCTGCTGCTGCGCTTTGCCAGCGGCAAAGCCGAAGTCATGCACGCGCTGGAAGAGCTGACCTGCGGCCTGTGCGATGACGTGCTGATTATCGGCGCGCGCTTCCCGCTGGATATCCCCTATGAAAACGTCATCCTGGTGGATTGTCTGGAGTTTGATGCCGCCAACAGCATCCAGTTTGACCATGCCTTTGCGGCGGAAACAGCCTGTAACTACCTGATCAAGCAGGGGCGCAGGCAGATTGCGCTTATTGCCCCTGAAACCAGCTGTCCTGTGGAGCAGGTGCTGCTGGGCTACAAGCGGGCGCTGGAAAATAACTTCCTGCCGTTTAACCGCAACCTGATCTTTATGGATGCTACCTCGTCGTCCGTAGCGTTGCAGGTGCTGCTTAACAACAGCACGACGGTAAATTTTAATGCTCTGCTGGTGGCGGACGAGCAGGAGGCGCAGCGGGTTATCACGCAGCTGCAGGCGTTTAATAAATCCGTGCCTGGGGACATTATGGTGTTTAGCCTGGCGGGCACACTGCATCTGCCGGGTATTCCGACAATTCCGGCAATCGAGTATTCAATGGACGCCATGGCGGCGCGCATCGTCAGCAGGCTGAATGAGAAAAGCGAAAGCGTGGCGGGGAGTTCCGTGCTGCGCGGGGATTTGATTATCCCGTAAAGAGAGAAGCAGGCCGCACAGGGCCTGCTTAAGCTGTCAGGATGTTGGCGTCACCACGGGCGCATAGCCGCTGAGTTCAGACACCAGATCGTTCACGCCGTCGCTCATGTTCACAAAGCGGGTCAGTGGCGAACGGGTAATTACCACAAATACCCCGACGTTACTTTGCGGCACCATCGCCATGTAGGTGATGAAACCGCCGCCGCCGCCGGTTTTCTGTACGATCCCCGGACGGCCACTCTTCGGCGACATATAGACCCAGCCCAGGCCCAGCGCGTCAGCCTTGCCCGGCACGTCCATACCAATCACTTTGTGCAGCTGCTTGCGCTGGTAGATCAGCGTTTGCATGCGGTCTGCCTGGCCGTTGCGCTGGTGGAAGTCGGAGCTTAAGAACTGCTGCATCCAGCGCATCATGTCGTCCGGCGTGGAGTAAACGCCGCCGCTACCCACTGCCGCCAGCGTGTTATCGCAGGGGCTGGCACCTTTCTCAGCCACCATCAGGCGCTTGCACTGGTCCGGCGAAGGCGTAAACGTGGTGTCCTTCATCCCCAGCGGACGGGCAATCTGCTCGTCAAACAGCGTGGCGTAGGGTTTTCCGGCGGCCCGGCTAAGGGCATCCGCCAGCAGGTCAAAGGCCAGATTTGAGTAAGCCGCCGTACTGCCCGGGGCATACTTCAGCGTGGCGGTTGAGAGCCAGTTCCAGCGCTGGTTTTGCGTGGGCCATGTGAATACGGTGCGGTGCGGTGCGCCGCCGGGTTGTTCGCGGGGCAGGGCGCTGGTATGCGTGGCCAGGTTCACCAGCCTGATAGGCTCACCTTTAAAGGTCGGCACCCGTGCGCCGGGCGGCGCGTATTTGCTTAGCGGATCGTTCAGCTTCACTTTGCCCTGGTCGAGCATTTTCACCAGCATCTCGCTGGTCATCAGCTTGGTCAGCGAGGCGATACGGATTACCGAATCGAGCTGGGGCCGCACGTTGTTGCCGGGGCGGGTTTCGCCAAAGCTGTGGAATACACGCTGGTTGCCGTCGATCACCACCATCGCCATTCCGGTAGCGCCGCTGCCGTAGAAGATATGGTTGGCGTAGCGCTCCGCGATTTCAGAAGCAAAAACAGGATCGGGCGAGGTTTGCGCAAACCCCAGGACGGGCAGCGCAGCAAGAACGAGCGCGGCGATGCGCGGGAGACAAATTTTCAACGCAAGTAATCCATTTAGCAAAGTGAGGCGGTATTGATCGTATTTATACTACTCAAGCGCTCTGCGCAAACGTGGAAAATGAGGTTTGTGATGAGAAAAAGCGTAACGCGGCGTTTCAGCGGGGGGGTTGGCTGTTTTTTGCACCAGCTGCGTAAAAACAAATTCAGACGATGCCTGTCTGTTTTTCATACTCTCAACCGTGTATAACGGACACCTGCGCCGCGTGGCCAGCGAAGAGCAGTAAAAAAACTGACATCTCCTATACATACACTGAACGTAAAATGCCTATCATCATCTTGTAAGTTTATTACTTTGCTGCAACTTTCCTCGCCCCTTGGCGTCTAAATATGTAGCCTGCGCTGTACCGCTAATGATTTAATTCTTTATGCGATACACCCCATTCACGCATAAAGAAGCTCAACTATGTCTACAAAACCGCTGTTTTCCAAAGGCTTGCTTCATCCACGTTACTGGTTGACCTGGTTTGGCCTGGCCATTTTATGGCTCTGGGTACAGCTGCCTTATCCCGTTCTTCTGAAAATGGGCCGTTTTATCGGCAAATTTTCCATGCGCTTCTTAAAGCGCCGCGTCTCCATTGCGCGCCAGAATCTTAAACTCTGCTTCCCGCAGTATTCCGACCAGCACGTTGATTCCATCGTCGAGCAAAACTTTGCCTCCCTCGGTATGGGCCTGATTGAAACGGGCATGGCCTGGTTCTGGCCTGACGAGCGTGTGCGTAAATGGTTTGACGTGCGCGGACTGGAAAACCTGCATGCCGCCTGCGAAAAGGGCCGTGGCGTGATGGTCATCGGCGTTCATTTTATGTCGCTTGAGCTGGGAGGCCGCGTCATGGGCCTGTGCCAGCCGATGATGGCGATGTACCGCCCGCATAATAACAAAGCGATGGAGTTCGTGCAGACCATCGGTCGTTCACGCTCCAATAAGGCGATGATTGACCGTCGCAATCTTAAAGGCATGGTCAAAGCGCTGAAGTCCGGCGAAGCCGTGTGGTTTGCCCCGGACCAGGACTACGGCCCGAAGGGCAGCTCTTTCGTGCCGTTTTTCGCCGTGCAGGAAGCCGCCACCACCAACGGCACTTACACCATAGCGCGCCTGGCAAAACCGGCCATCCTGACCACGGTGCTTATCCGCAAGCCGGACGGCTCCGGCTACCAGCTGGTGATTGAACCTGAGCTTGTCGACTACCCGGTGGATGACGAACAGGCCGCTGCCGCCTACATGAACCGTAAGATCGAACACGAAATCATGCGCGCGCCGGAGCAGTATCTCTGGCTACATCGCAGATTTAAAACGCGTCCTTTCGGTCAGGACAAGCTCTACAGCGCCTGATCCTGCGGCGGGTATGCTACGCTTCTGAGGAATTTCAACAGGAGAAGAGCCATGCCCGCATCGCGCATTTTGATGGTCATTGATATGCAAAACGGGGTGTTTGATACACCTCGTGCCTCCCGCGAAGATTGTACCTCCCGCATCAACCAGCTCATCGATGCCGCAGACCTGGTGATTTTCATCCAGCACACCGAAGAGTGGCTGGAGCCAGATAGCCACGCATTCGATCTTCTTCCTGAACTTACCCGACCAGCAAACGCCCTCTACGTCACCAAAACGGCCTGCGATGCTTTCTATCGCACAGCGCTTGAGGACGTTCTGCAAAGCCATGGCATAACCGACTTTGTGGTTTGCGGCTGCGCAACGGATTACTGCGTGGATGCGACGATAAAAAACGGCGTCAGCAAGGGCTATGCCATGACGGTAGCAGGGGATGCCCACACCACGGCGAACCGCCCGGCTGCGGTTGCGGAAGTACTGATTGCCCACTACAACGACGTCTGGCGTACCCTGACTATTCCCGGCAACCGGCTGGACGTGAAGGAGACGGCGGATATCCTGACTGCGTGGACGACTATCTGAAAAGTTTACACATTACTTGATACAACATTCCCCAGGCTTTACTGTGCCCGGATCCGCTATAAATAAGCGATGTCGCAAAAATAACTAAAAGAACATTAAGTTCAGGAGTGTTGTAATGTTTAAGTCGTTTTTCCCACGCCCGACAGCGTTTTTCCTGTCGGCTTTTCTTTGGGCGATATTAGCCGTTATCTTCTGGCAGGTCGGGGGAGGCCACTGGCTGCAGCAGCTCGCCGGCGCTAAGGGCGATGTGCCGATCAGCGCCGCCCGGTTCTGGTCACGCAGCTACCTGATTTTCTACGCCTACTACGCAGTTTGCGTCGGCGCGTTTGCCGCTTTCTGGTTTATCTACAGCCCGCACCGCTGGCAGTACTGGTCCATTCTTGGCTCTTCCCTGATCATCTTCGTCACCTGGTTTCTGGTGGAAGTGGGCGTGGCGGTCAACGCCTGGTACGCGCCGTTCTATGACCTGATCCAGACGGCGCTCAGCTCGCCGCATAAAGTCACCATCGGGCAGTTTTACCATGAGGTTGGCGTCTTCCTGGGGATTGCGCTGATTGCGGTGATGGTGGGCGTGATGAACAACTTCTTCGTCAGCCACTACGTGTTCCGCTGGCGGACGGCGATGAACGAATACTACATGGAGAACTGGCAGCTGCTGCGCAACATCGAAGGTGCCGCCCAGCGTGTGCAGGAAGACACCATGCGTTTCGCCTCGACGCTGGAAGATATGGGCGTGAGCTTTATCAACGCCATCATGACGCTGATTGCCTTCTTGCCGGTGCTTGTTACCCTTTCAGCCCACGTTCCTGAGCTGCCAATTATCGGCCACATCCCTTACGGCCTGGTGATTGCGGCGATTGTCTGGTCCCTGCTCGGTACCGGCCTGTTGGCGGTGGTGGGGATCAAGCTGCCAGGACTTGAGTTTAAAAACCAGCGCGTTGAGGCGGCCTATCGTAAAGAGCTGGTGTATGGCGAAGATGACCCAACCCGCGCCTCGCCGCCAACGGTTAAAGAGCTGTTTAACGGCGTGCGTCAGAACTACTTCCGCCTGTATTTCCACTACATGTATTTCAATATTGCCCGCATTCTTTATCTGCAGGTGGATAACGTCTTTGGCCTGTTCCTGCTCTTCCCGTCGATTGTGGCCGGGACGATAACCCTGGGTCTGATGACGCAGATCACCAACGTCTTCGGCCAGGTGCGCGGCTCGTTCCAGTATCTGATCAGCTCCTGGACGACGCTGGTGGAGCTGATGTCTATCTACAAACGTCTGCGCAGCTTTGAACGCACGTTGCAGGACATTCCGGTAGAAGCCGCAGGCGAATCGGTATAAAAAATGCGGCCCCATCATGGGGCCGCATTTTTAATGTCCCGCCGAAGGCGCGCCCGGCGCGCCGGAGCGGACAAACGGCGGACGCGCAAACCAGATAACCAGGATTAGCGCCATAAATCCCCAGCCCAGAATCCAGAAATAATCGATGGTCGACATCATGTAGGCCTGCTGCTCGATGGTTTTATCGATAAACGCCATATGCTGCTGCGTAGCGCCTCCCATCTTCGCAACATAATCCACCGCCGCCGGGTTGTACTGTGACACGCTCTCCGTCAGGTTGGCATGGTGGAAGATCTCCCGGCGTGACCAGATCCACGTGGTCAGCGACGAGGCGAACGAGCCGCCCAGCACGCGGAAGAACGTTGCCAGACCAGAACCTTCCGCCACTTCCGCCCCGTTCAGGTTCGACAGCACGATGGTGGTGATCGGCATAAAGAAGAACGCCACGCCAATGCCCATAAACAGCTGCACCTCGGCGATGGTGCGGAAATCCACATTGGTATTGAATTGCGCGCGGATAAGACAGGACGCGCCCATCGTCAGGAATGACAGCGAAGCCAGAATACGCAGGTCAAACTTGGTCGCGTAGCGGCCAATTATCGGCGTCATGATGAGCGGCAACACGCCCATTGGCGCTGCCGCAAGCCCGGCCCAGATCGCCGTGTAGCCCATCTGCGTTTGCAGCCACTGCGGCAGAATAATGTTGATGGCAAAAAACGCCGCGTATCCCAGCGTCAGCGAGAGCGTGCCGATGGCAAAGTTACGATCCTTGAACAGGCGCAGGTTTACAATCGGATGGCGCTCTCCCAGCTCCCAGATGACAAACGACACCAGTGATATCGCGGAAATCACCGTCATGATGATGATGTGCGTTGAGGCAAACCAGTCCAGATCGTTGCCCTTGTCCAGCACGATTTGCAGCATACCAACCCCGAGCACCAGTAAACCGATACCGATGTAGTCGATAGGCGAGTGGGTGGTTGTTTCTTCGCGCGAGCGAAGCTGCGTCCAGACTACAATCGAGGCAAAAATGCCGATCGGCACGTTGATGTAGAAGATCCACGGCCAGGAATAGTTATCGGTGATCCAGCCGCCGGTGATTGGTCCGACGATGGGGGCGACCACGGTGACCATCGACAGCAGTGCCAGCGCCATGCTGCGCTTGCTGGAGGGGAAGATCACCAGCAGCAGCGTCTGGCACATCGGGAACATCGGCCCGGCAAAGAAGCCCTGCAGGGCGCGGAAGATAATCAGCTCCGTCATGCTGTGGGCGAAGCCGCACAGGAACGAGGTGAGGGTGAACATCACCACCGAACCGATAAAAAGCTTCAGCTGCCCGAACCGGCGGGTAAACCAGCCGGTCAGCGGCAGGGCAATGGCGTTGCACACCGCGAAGGAGGTAATAACCCACGTTCCCTGGTCCGCACTAACGCCGAGGTTCCCGGCGATAGTCGGCAGCGCAACGTTTGCGATGGTGGAGTCCAGCACCTGCATGAATGTCGCCAGCGACAGCGCGAGCACCGCCAGCCACATATTGGGCGGCGTAAACGAGGCCTTATCTTGCATAACGTCTCTCTTAACGGCTGCCCGCGGCGACCGTTTTGCTGTTGTCATGAAGGATTTTAGCCACCAGTTTGTCCGCCTCGGCCAGCGGGTTTTGATACACATCCGTGGTGAAACGAGGGGCGCTAACGGTTTGCTGCGGCAGCAGATGGCCGCCGTCGTCGCGGATATCCACGCTGACGTTCATCGACAGGCCAACGCGCAGTGGGTGTTTCTGCATGTCATGCGGATCCAGCGTGATGCGTACCGGCAGACGCTGAACAATCTTGATCCAGTTGCCGCTGGCGTTCTGGGCAGGCAGTAAAGAGAAGGCGCTGCCGGTACCGATGCCCAGGCTTTCGATGGTGCCGTGATATTCCACGTCGTCACCGTAAAGATCCGCGTTGAGCGTAACTTTTTGACCCAGACGCATGGTGCTCATCTGGCTCTCTTTGAAGTTGGCGTCCACCCAGACTTCGCTGAGCGGCACGATAGCCAGCAGCGTGGTGCCGGAATCCACACGCATCCCAAGCTGCACGGCGCGTTTGGCCACATAGCCGCTTACCGGCGCAACGATGGTGCTGCGGGCGTTGTCCAGGAAGCGCTGGCGCAGGGTGGCAACGGCGCTTTTAATTTCCGGATGGCTGTCGATAACGGTGTCATCAACCATTGCTGTATTGGTGCGTAGTGCTTCCTGCGCGGCGGCTAAATCGCTTTGGGCGCTGGTTACCGCATCACGATAATGGGAAAGATCTTCCGCAGCGATTGCGCCAGTAGAGAAAATTTTCTGACGGCGGGTGTAGTCATTCTGCGCAGTTTGCAGGGCAACTTTTTTGGCCGCGACCTGAGCACGGTAGTTATCCGCCGTGCTGTAAAGCCCGCGAACCTGACGAACGGTGTTAGCCAGGTTGGCTTCTGCCTGTTGCAGAGCGATTTCGGTATCGCTCGGATCCAGCAGTACTAACGGTTGGCCTTTTTGGACGAAGTCGCCTTCATCCACTGTGACCTGGGTGACCGTGCCGCCAATCTGCGGCGTCAGCGTCACCTGGTTGCCGTTAACATAGGCATCGTCGGTAGATTCATAGAAGCGGGCGTAAAGCAGATACCACGCGAGAATTCCCCCGGCGGCAAGCACCAGGATCAGAAACAGAATAATAAAGTTACGTTTGCGCTTGCTGCCGCGCTCAACGTGTTGGGCAGGTGTGGTTTCCATCTTGTGATGACCTTTATTGAAGACTTAGCGATGTGGGGCAGTGATCTCGTCCGGCAGCATTTTTGTAATCAGCTCTACCAGTAAACGGGATTCATCGTGGGTGAGTCGGGCGGTGAGATCGCCGATGATTGAGGTCAGTGCCTCTTTCTCAAAGCGGTCGCAAAGGGCATGGCCTTTGTCAGTCAGGGCCAGAATGACCTGACGTTTATCCTGCGGGTTCGGGGTGCGGGCAATCAGCTCTCGCTTCACCATACGGTCAACCATGCGGCTCATGGCACCGGCGTCCATCACCAGATTTTTGCTGATTTCCACGGGGCTGATAAAGCCTTTATGGATACTGATAAGCACCTTGAACTGCGGGGCAGTGATATCCGCACCGGCAAAATACTGGTTAATGAGCTGGTCTTTGAACTGGTTTGCGAGGTGGATAAGCAAACCGAGGTGGAGCTTGCTGCTGATAATACCCGGATGGTCGTTCATAATGATTGCCTGGTCAGTAATTGCAGGTGAAACTACTGACCAGGCATCTATTTGTCAATCAGCGATTTTTACTACCGCACAGAGTGAAAAAATGGCAGGGTGGGAGCGTTTGATAATTAAGAAGAAAAAAGGATGTCATGACGGTAACAATTTTGAGAGCGCCGCGAGCCGCGATGGGCTTTAGTTTGTTGTCTATTCTGCTCCTCTCGGGCTGTACCACAAAAACTGCCTCGCCCGTTTCCGAAACCGCAAAGCCGGTGGATGTGGAAACGGTGGTGAAGCAAAAGCTGCCGCCGGGCCAGAAGGATCGCAGCGCCTGGGCGAAGGAGTTAGCGACCGTCTTTAAGAGCCAGGATATCGCGCCAGGCGAGGAGAATATCTGCTCCGTGCTGGCGGTGGCGCAGCAGGAGTCCAACCTGGTGGCAGACCCGGCAGTGCCGAATTTGAGCGCTATCGCCTGGAAAGAGATCGACCGTCGCGCCGAAAAAATGCATATCCCGGCGTTCCTGGTCCACACCGCACTGAAGATTGAATCACCGAACGGCAAGAGCTACAGCGACAGGCTGGACAAGGTTAAAACTGAAGGCCAGCTGAGCGCGATTTTCGATGACTTCATCGGCATGGTGCCGATGGGCCAGAAGCTGTTCGGCAACCTTAACCCGGTACACACCGGCGGGCCAATGCAGGTAAGCATTGCCTTTGCTGAGCAGCATACCAGCGGCTATCCGTGGAAGATGGAAGGCACGGTACGTCAGGAAGTCTTCACCCGCCGGGGCGGAATGTGGTTCGGTACCTATCATTTGCTGAATTACCCTGCGAATTACACCCGGCCTTTATACCGCTTCGCGGACTTCAACGCCGGGTGGTACGCCAGCCGCAACGCCGCCTTCCAGAATGCGGTAAGCAAGGCTACGGGAACGAAGCTGGCGCTGGACGGGGATCTTATTCTCTATAATACCGACAAAGCGGGCAGTACCGAGCTGGCGGTAAGAAAGCTGGCGGGCAAGCTGGATATGAGCGACAGCCAGATCCACCGCGCGCTACAAAAAGGCGACAGCATCGACTTCGAGAAAACAGATCTCTACGAGCAGGTTTACGCGCTGGCGGAAAAGAAAGCCGGCAAGAAGTTACCGCGTGAAATGCTGCCGGGCATCACGCTTGAAAGCCCGAAAATTACCCGTAATTTAACGACTGCATGGTTTGCAAAACGAGTAGATGAGAGGCGTGCGGCTTGTATGAAGAGGTAAAAATTGGTGGATGACGCTGTCGCAGGTCGGATAAGCGGAGCGCCATCCGACAAAAAACTCGGTGGTTGACGCCGTGCTTATCCTCTTACAAATCGAAACGTAGGCCGGAAAGGCGCAGCGTCACCCGGCATTAATACTCATGCCGGTGGTGATACTTCACCATCAGGGCTATCAGGCCGAGAAACGCGCAGCCCAGCAGGAACGGCACCAGGCCAAACACGGTGCTCACGGCGAGGCCCATCTCGATACGCGGGCGGGTTGCGTCGTTGCCCTGAGCCAGGTGTTCAAGTACGCCGGGCGCATGTACCAGTAAGTTAAGGATCTGGCTACCGACCCAGAAGCAGAACAGAATGAATACCGCATAGGCGATATTGCTCAGGGTAGCGCCACCAGTCCTGGATGAAGAAACGGTAATCGTTGTAAGGACAACGTGTTTCGACAAGGTAATTTCAGTCATAGAGACCTCCCATGTAACCATACCGCCAATCAGGTTTCCGCCCGATAATTACAGCAAGTGTGGCAGGTCATAAGGTTTGTCAATATCAGATTGTTGGTAATTTCAGCGCCGGAATCTTCCTGGATGCGCAATTTTTGCGTAATATCACAATTTTGTAACTTAAATGAAATTTTCGTAACATAATCACGATTGACGTCTATAAACGAGCGGTTTCCCGGTGGCGGCTATGCGACAATGCCGCTACTGAATGACGGCGGGCGAATAACACCATGAAGGCGAAAACACTGAGTCAAAAAATGCGGCGTGACTGGCACTATTACGCCGTGGCGATCGGGCTGATTTTCATCTTAAACGGGGTGATTGGTCTGCTCGGTTTCAAAACCGAAGGCTGGCAGAACTACGCGGTGGGGCTTGTCACCTGGATAATCTGCTTCTGGCTGGCGAGCTTTATCATTCGCCGTCGCCCGGAGCCAGAGGAGCCGGGGACGGCTGAAGAGTAGCATTTAGTGGCTAATTGAGCTTTTCAACTGGGCGTCCTGCCGGTGGCGCTCAAGCGCCAGCTCAATCAGCTGGGTGATAAGCGACTGATAATCCAGGCCGCTGGCCTGCCAGAGTTTTGGATACATACTGATATTGGTGAAGCCGGGCAGCGTGTTGATTTCGTTAATAATCACCTCGCCGTCTTCCGTCAGGAAGACATCCACACGCGCCATGCCGCTGCACTCCAGCGCCTGGTAGGCCTGCACGGCAATTCCACGAATTTTATCGTTAATCTCTGCGGGCAGTGACGCCGGTACAACGACCTGCGCGCCCTTATCGTCAATGTATTTGGTGTCGTAAGAATAGAAGTCGCTGCTGACTACCACTTCGCCACAGGTGCTGGCCTGCGGGTCATCGTTGCCCAGCACGGCACATTCTATTTCGCGGCCTTTGATGCCGGTTTCCACCACCACCTTATGATCGAATTCGAAAGCCAGCGCCACGGCAGCTTCATACTGTTGCGCGTTGTTGATCTTGCTCACCCCTACAGAAGATCCCTGGTTCGCCGGTTTGATAAACAGAGGGAGGCCCAGCTTCTGCTCTATTTCGGCAAAGCTGATGTTGCTGCGGCTGGCGCGGGTGAGGGTGACAAACGGCGCGACGTTCAGCCCCGCATCGCGCAGCAGGCGTTTGGTGACGTCTTTATCCATGCTTACCGCAGAGCCCAGCACGCCGGAGCCCACAAACGGCAGGTTTGCCATGCGCAGCATGCCCTGCAGGGAGCCATCTTCGCCCAGCGTGCCGTGCACGATAGGGAAAATCACATCCACCTGCGGGAGCTGCTGCGCGGAGCCGGAGTCAATCAGCTGGTCCCGCTTCTGGCCCGGAACCAGTGCAACATTTTTCTCGGAGCGGTTCAGGGCAATAAGCGCCGGGTTCTGCGCGTTGATCAGATAGCCGGAGGCGTCGTTAACGTGCCACTGGCCCTGTTTGTCGATGCCGAGCAGCACGACCTCAAACTTCGCCTTATCAATGGCGTCGACGATATTTTTTGCCGACTGCAGCGACACCTCGTGTTCCGCCGACCTGCCACCAAACACGATACCAACCCGCAGTTTAGCCATGCCCAACCCCATCCTTAATCATTACGAAGGGGGACAACATACCACGCTCATAACGCGGATTCATGTGCTTCGTGGCGGCTGAAAACGTCCTGACTTCTATACTGATTATTCCGTAATCAATAAAGGGCCGGGGAATGGCAAAAGGAGTAAAAATGCTGATTGGTTTCACCGTGACGGCGCTGGCGGGGCTGTGGCTTTATGAGCGACTGCCCGCCCAGTACAACCCTTTTGCTCCGCTTTCTATTGATGACCCGCCGACGCTGGTCACCCGCTACAAGCTGCGCCAGATGGCGAATCATCCCCAAACCTGCCTGGCGCTACTGGAACAGGCGGCGGAGCGGCAGCAGCTGCGCTTTCGACCGGTGCCGAACACCGAGGGCACCTGCCCGCTTACCGATGTGGTCAGGGTGCAGAGCTTCGGGGAGATTTCATTGAGCAGCAGCTTTCTGGCGAGCTGCCCGCTGGCGCTCAGCGCCACCATGTTTATCCATCAGCGTGCGGCCCCGCTCGCAAAAACAACTTTTGGCAGTCCGCTAACCCGCGTGAACCATCTTGGCAGCTATGCCTGCCGTAACATCTACAATCGTAAAGATGCAAGGCTCAGCGAGCATGCCACGGCCGATGCGCTGGATATTAGCGGCTTCGGGTTTGCCAATAAGCAGCAGGTGAGCGTGGTGAAAGGCTGGCAGGCCAGCGGCAGGGGCAGGGGCAGTGAGTATTTGCACACGGCTTTTGACGCTGCCTGCCCGTTCTTCGGCAACTCGCTGGGACCGGAGTACAACGCGGCGCACGCCAACCATTTCCATCTGGGCATGCGCGGCTACGGTCTGTGTCGATGAAATTAATTTGTATGATAAACTTAACGGCATCTCGCTTCTTTATTCACCCCACTGATTAAGCGCATCGTATGGAATCCTGGAAGGTCAACATTATCTCGGTCTGGTTCGGCTGCTTCTTTACCGGCCTTGCCATCAGCCAAATTCTTCCGTTTTTGCCGCTCTACGTAGAACAGCTGGGGGTCACGTCGCACCAGGCGCTGTCGATGTGGTCGGGGCTGACGTTCAGCGTGACCTTCCTGGTTTCCGCCATCGTTTCGCCGATGTGGGGCAGCCTCGCAGACCGCAAAGGCCGTAAGCTGATGCTGCTGCGTGCCTCCCTCGGTATGGCCGTGGCGATTCTTTTGCAGGCCTTTGCTACCAACGTCTGGCAGCTCTTTATTCTACGCGCGATGATGGGGCTGACCTCTGGCTACATTCCCAATGCTATGGCGCTGGTCGCTTCGCAGGTACCTCGTGAGCGCAGCGGCTGGGCAATCAGTACGCTCTCTACCGCGCAAATCAGCGGCGTCATAGTGGGGCCGCTGCTGGGTGGATATATGGCGGATACGCTGGGCCTGCGGATGGTATTTTTTGTTACGGCGGCGCTGCTGATGGTCAGTTTTACCGTGACGCTGCTGTTGATTAAAGAAGGCGTGCGCCCGAAAATCAGTAAGGCCGGGCGGCTGTCCGGGAAAGCGGTCTTTGCCACGCTGCCCTATCCCTGGCTGATGCTGAGCCTGTTTATTACTACGCTGGTCATTCAGCTCTGCAACGGCTCCATCGGCCCGATTCTGGCGCTGTTTATTAAACATCTCTCGCCGGACAGTACCAATATCGCCTTTATCAGCGGTTTTATAGCGGCGGTGCCGGGGATCTCCGCGCTCTTTTCCGCCCCTAAATTAGGCAAGCTCGGCGACCGGATTGGTACCGCTCGCGTACTGATGGCGACGCTTATCATTGCCGTGGTGCTGTTCTTTGCCATGTCCTTTGTGACATCGCCAATTCAGCTTGCGGTCCTGCGCTTCCTGCTGGGCTTTGCCGACGGGGCAATGCTGCCCGCTGTGCAGACGCTGCTGGTCAAGTATTCCAGCGACCAGGTGACAGGACGCATATTTGGTTATAACCAGTCGTTTATGTATCTTGGCAACGTGGTAGGGCCGCTGCTGGGGGCGGGGGTGTCCGCCATGGCCGGTTTCCGCTGGGTATTTGCCGCCACCGCCGTGGTGGTACTGATCAATATTGTGCAGCTTGGCTTTGCTTTGCGCCGCAAACGCCAGAGAGACCAACGATCAGACATTAAGAGAAGAGTTAATTAATTTCTCCGCCATTTCATTATTTCTGAAAAGGAGATCAGAGATAATGAGATCGCATCGATATTTTATATATCGACTGTTCGCATGTTTTTTTGCGCTTTCGCACAATCTTAACGTGTCATATGAAAATAATACTTCTGCCCACTAGGCAACTTCCAGAGGGAATGCTACCGTCTGCTTTCAACCTTTTAGGGATAATGGCAATGAAAAATCTCATAGCTGAGCTACTGGTTAAACTCGCTGAAAAAGAAGAAGAGTCGAAGGAGTTTGTCGCACAAATTGAAGCGCTGGAAATCGTTGTGACGGCCCTGCTGCGCAGAATGGAACAAAGTGAGCAAAACGCCTTAATTACCAGTATTGAGGCTGCTATGCATGACGCTCGCCCAAAGGGGGTTGTTACAACCCGTGATACTCAGCTCCTGCAACAATATTTAGAGAAGCTGCTCACCCATCCACGAAGCTGAAACCCGCCGCTGTCATTTAACTGTCATCAGAGATTTATATTGTTGCTCTGTTTTTTATTTATGCCTGTAGTTTTTACACGGAGAAAATAAAGTGAAACAGAGCACAAAAATTATAACGTTATTCTCATTACTGCTAACCGCTCAGCTTGCTTTTGCACAAAATGCTTCACCTGCATTAGAAACTCGCGCGGCAGTCGGGGATATCACCGAGCCTGGCGGCGCCCGACGTATTAATAGCGATCGGGCCGAAGCCCTGCGCGCGTCAATAATTAATAAGCCTGCTAAAAATGTCATTTTGCTTATCGGTGACGGCATGGGGGATTCGGAAATCACCGCCGCGCGTAATTATGCCGAAGGGGCGGGCGGCTTCTTTAAGGGCATTGATGCGCTGCCGTTGACTGGCCAGTACACCCATTATTCGCTGGATAAGAAAACCCATAAGCCTGACTACGTCACGGATTCTGCTGCCTCGGCCACCGCATGGAGCACTGGCGTTAAAACCTATAACGGGGCGCTGGGTGTCGATGTTAACGGCAAAGACCATTCGACCATCCTTGAACTTGCTAAAGCAGCCGGCAAGGCGACCGGCAACGTCTCCACTGCGGAAATTCAGGACGCCACGCCAGCCGCGCTCGTGTCTCATGTCACTTCACGTAAGTGCTATGGCCCGACGGTAACCAGCGAGAAATGTGCGGCTAACGCGCTGGAAAAGGGTGGCAAAGGTTCAATTACCGAACAGCTTCTTAATACCCGCCCGGATGTGACATTAGGCGGCGGGGCGAAGACATTCGCTGAGACGGCGAAGGCAGGGGAGTGGAGCGGTAAAACTCTTCGTGAGCAGGCGCAGGTGCGGGGCTACCAGTGGGTTGATAATGCCAGCGGACTTGCCGCCATCAGCGAAGCCAGCCAGCAAAAGCCGCTGATTGGCATGTTTGCGCCGGGCAATATGCCGGTGCGCTGGGAGGGGCCAAAGGCCAGCTATCACGGCAACATTGATAAACCAGCCGTTACCTGCACGCCCAATCCGCAGCGCGATGCCAGCGTGCCAACGCTTGCCCAGATGACGGATAAAGCCATTGAGCTGCTCAAAGGCAATGAAAAAGGCTTCTTCCTGCAGGTTGAGGGAGCCTCTATTGATAAACAGGATCATGCCGCTAACCCCTGCGGGCAGATTGGTGAAACGGTGGATCTGGATGAAGCGGTACAAAAAGCGCTGGATTTTGCCCGCAGGGATGGCAATACGCTGGTCGTTGTGACCGCAGACCATGCGCACTCAAGCCAGATTGTTGCCCCGGATACCAAAGCGCCGGGCCTGACTCAGGCGTTAAATACCAAAGATGGCTCGGTGATGGTTATCAGCTATGGCAACTCAGAAGGGGAGTCCCAGGAGCACACGGGCACCCAGCTGCGCATTGCGGCCTATGGTCCGGGGGCGGCGAACGTTGTTGGGTTAACTGACCAGACGGATCTGTTTTATACCATGAAGGCGGCGCTGGAACTACCGTAACAAAACGCATGGTGTTTTCTTAAATTCTGGTCAGTCATTCGCCTTTTTCGTCCGCGCGGGCCAGAATTAAAGCGCGATAAAACAAAAAGGAATGTCATATGAAATTTGCATTAGTGATGGTGTTACTGGCAGGTGTGGTGGGGTCGGCTACGGCGGCAGATAAAGCCATGACGCCGCAGCAGCAGCGAATGACCACCTGTAACCAGCAGGCGACGGCGAAAACCCTGAAGGGGGATGAGCGCAAGAGCTATATGAGCGGCTGCCTGAAGAACGCAGATTCCGCTCCCGCGCAGAAAAGCCTTACGCCGCAACAGCAAAAAATGAAGTCCTGTAACGCCGATGCGGGCAAGCAATCCCTGACCGGTGACGCAAGAAAAACCTTCATGAGTAGCTGCCTTAAAAAATAGGCGGCTTAGTTCCAACGGGTGAGCCACTCCGCTGGCTCACCCGAAAAATCATACTTTCCTCCCGAATACCCCCTCTATAATTACGCCAAATGTTTCAGAATATTCCTAAATATCATGAATAATGAACGTGGCTTCAGCAGATGGTTTTCCGGGGGAATTATGGACGGCCCGACCTGGCTTGATGATGACAGGCATCGCTCCGGGCGACGATTTGCCCGACGAGTATATATTCCAAGAGTAATAGGCCTGGCGACCGGTTTTTTCTGCGTGGCTTCGGTGCTGGTGGTACAGCCGATTTCCGGCTGGTGGTGGCTGCTGCTGGTGGCAAACGGCTTTATCTGGCCGCACCTTGCCTGGCAGATAGCCGACCGGGCGCGCGATCCCGCCTGGGCAGAAAGGCGCAACCTGATGCTGGACTCCTGCATGGGGGGAATGTGGATCGCGGTGATGGGGCTGAATGCGCTGCCCGCCGCGCTGATTATTGCCATGATATGCATGAATAACATCGGCTGCGGCGGCTTAAGGCTATTTGCCGGCGGGTTGGCGATGATTGCGCTGTCGTGCCTGCTGACGCTTGGGATAACGCAGTTGCCGCTAAACCTGGAAACCATGCCCTCCCAGGTGTGGATCTGCCTGCCGATGCTGATTATTTATCCCATTTACTATGGCCTGGTGAGTTACAAAACGGCCATTAAACTTGCGGAGCACAAGCGCCGACTGATGCACCTTAGCACGCGAGATGGGATGACCGGCGTTTACAACCGTCGCCACTGGGAGCATCTTCTGCACGGCGAGTACGATAACTGCCAGCGCTACCAGCGGCAGGCCACGCTATTACTTATCGACATCGACCACTTTAAGAGCATTAACGATACCTTCGGCCATGACGTGGGGGACGAGGCCATCATGGCAATTACCGAGCATCTGCAGCTCATTCTGCGCGCAACCGATGTGATTGGGCGCTTCGGCGGCGACGAGTTTGGGGTCATCATGTCAGGTACTCCGCTCGAAAATGCGGTTCAGGCGATGACGAGGGTGTGTGAGCATCTGGATGAGTTCCGGTTGCCGTGTGCGCCTCTGGTGGTGCTGCAGATTAGCGTGGGGGTGGCGGAGTTCGACAAACGAATGGTCAACTACCGTGGCTGGCTTAAGGCCGCAGACGTGGCACTGTATAAAGCAAAAAATGCCGGGCGGGGCCGTATCGAAGCCGCCGCATAAGCGTGTTAATTTGTCGGAGAGTAGTAGCTACCGTCTTGAACGTCAAGCGGTAGCTGCATAATTTTCATCCCATGGCAGGCGTGTTTTCAGCACCCCGAAGCACATGTGCACCAGCTTGCGCATTACTGCACCCAGCGCCGCCTTCTTTGCCTTCCCTCTCGCTATCAGCCTTTCGTATATCTCTTTCGCCGGTTTATTCCACCGGCTGGCGCTCATTGCCGCCACATACAGCTTCGCTCTTATCCCCGACGGCCCTGTTTTCGACATGTGAGGACGCCCACGCACCGAGCTTCCCGACGTTTTTTCCACCGGTGTGATGCCCAGATACGCCGCCACCTGCGAGGCACTTCTGAACGCGCCGTCTTTCAGGATAGCCAGCATTTCCCGGCCTACCTGATCCTTTACACCCTTAATCGATTTCAGCAGATCAAGATCTGCTTTCAGCCCCGGATCGTTGTCCGTGTGGTCTGTAATGAGCCTTTCTATCCGCTCCAGCTCGTCGCTCAACCAGCTGTGAGTCCGCTGGAGCGAGGTGATAACTTCCCGCGGCGTGGCCGTGGAGTGGGCTTTTTCCAGCCGGTTTGCCGTCCGCTGAACGTCTTCTTTCAGCGCATCGCGCTGACGCAGGAGTGCCCTGAGCTTGCGAACTTCAGGCGATGGAGGCACCCAGGGTTCCGGGTGTTTCAGCTCGCCGTAACAGGCCAGAACGAAGGCATCAACCCTGTCGTTTTTGGTGAGGATATTCATCCCACAGGCAAATTCGCGCACGCGGTGGGGATTGGCCATACAGACCTTAACACCGGCATCATGAAGACCGTATGCCAGGTTCTCGTGATAGATACCGGTCGCTTCCAGTACCACGGTGACGCTATCAGACGGGCACTTCTGAGCGTCGAGCCAGTCCGTGACCCTACGGGCCACGCCGGGTTCATTGGTGAAAACCTTGTGCTTTTTCTTGCCTTTAACACCAGCAGCAAGCAGACAGATATCGATTTTATTTTTACTGACATCAACACCGAGAGTGAACATATTTTGTCTCCTTTCACCTGAGCCAACACGTCATTCCAGCCTTGTACATACGAAGTCAGAGCTTCTGGTTACCGTTCGGATTTTGAGTGACGTGAAAGGTGAAACGGAGGGCTTAAGCTACAAAGAAAGATCGGCGTCTTCAGGGTGGATACAAGCTTCCTCCGTTTCGTGTAACCGGTAGCTAACCAGCTACCGGTTCAAGATACAAGGGTGGATAAGCGCGAGCGCCACCCACCGCAAATCAAAAATTACGACTTACCGAGCTGCTCGGATTTCGCCATACATTTCGCCATCGCTTCCATGACGGCGGAACGGAAGCCTTTCTCTTCCAGCACCTTCACGGCTTCAATGGTTGTCCCGCCCGGCGAGCAAACCATATCTTTCAGCTCGCCCGGATGCATGCCGGTTTCCAGTACCATCTTCGCGGAGCCCATCACCGCCTGCGCGGCAAATTGATAAGCCTGCTTGCGCGGCATCCCGCCCAGCACGGCAGCATCCGCCATCGCTTCGATAAACATAAATACGTAGGCCGGTGAGGAGCCGCTCACACCGACAACCGGGTGGATCATCGCTTCGCTGACCACTTCCGCCTGGCCGAAGCTGCGGAAAATATTTATCGCGTCGGCGATATCTTCCGGGCTGACCAGCGCGTTTGGCGTAATCGAGGTCATGCCTGCGTTCACCAGCGCCGGTGTGTTGGGCATAGCACGGATAATTTTGCGATCGTGTCCCAGCGCGGTTGCCAGCGAGTCCAGGGTGATGCCTGCGGCAACCGAGATAACTACCGTCTCTTTATTCAGGCTGGAGTTCACTTCGCCCAGTACCTTCAGCATCATATTTGGCTTTACTGCGCCAAAGACGATATCCGCAATCTGCGCGACTTCCTGGGCACTCTGTGCGGCGTTGACACCGAATTCCTGGCGCAGCGCCTCAACCTTGTCGGGTGACGGGGTGTATACCCAGATGCTGCCCGGCAGAACCTGCCCGCTGGCGATCAGGCCGCCGAGAATTGCTTTACCCATGTTGCCGCAGCCAATAAATCCAATTTTCTTATCCAAAGCGTCGCTCCTGGGGTCAAAGTGGGGAATAGATAACTGATGTCTATAGCTTAACGCGCTTTCAGGCGATTCGGCTACGCTTAAGAAAACGTTGAGAGGTGGCTATGGGAAAACAGGTACCCGATGAGTACAGCAGCCGCAAATATCCGGTGGAAGAGGATATGCGTTGGCAGATTAAAGAGTGGAAAATTGAAAAATGGGGCGGTGTCGGATTGATGCTGTTGGTCCTGCTTGCGTTACTGGGTGTCTTTTCAGATGGCTGGCTTAGCCAGACCACCAGCCGTAACCCGGCAGGTACCCTGCTGGTAGAGCATCAACGGGTGATGCGGGCGCAGAGCGACGAGAATTTTACCATCCGCATAAGCTCGTCTACCGGCCAGCCCACGATCCTGACCCTCGGCCAGGACTTTATGGACAATTTCGTGATTCAAACCTTCCAGCCGCAGCCGTTAATTACCCATGCCAACCAGCATGAAATGGTGCTGACGTGGCCCGCTAACGAAGGAAAAGAGCAGGCGCTGTGGCTGACGGCCCAGCCTCAGTCTGCCGGATACTTCACATCAACCTTCAGGCTGAAGGGGGCTGAGCCGGTGACCATCAGCCAGTGGGTACTGCCATAGGAGTTGGGAATGGACAACGTATTGCGCGCGATCGGCATGTACATCCTGCTGATGATCGTGCTGAAAATTGCCGGGCGGCGCACGCTGCTTGAAATGACCTCGTTCGATTTTATCCTGCTGCTGATCATTAGCGAGGCAACACAGCAGGCGCTGCTGGGCAACGACTTTTCTTTTACCGGTGCGGCGATCACCATTATCACGCTGATCGCGATGGATATTCTGTTTGGCAAAATCAAAGAGTGGTTTCCCAGGGTGGAACTGTTTATCGACGGATCGCCGATCATTCTGGTGGAGCATGGCCGCCCGCTAAGTAAGCGAATGCGCAAGGCAGGCATCACTCTTGACGACGTGCTCTCATCGGCCCGCATCACCCAGGGGCTTGAGCGCATGGAACAGATAAAGTTTGCCATTCTGGAAAAGAACGGCAAGATCGCCATTATTCCCGCCGAAGAGAAGAGTTCGTAATGCAGATTTGGGTGGACGCCGACGCGTGTCCAAAAGTCATAAAAGAAGTGCTGTTTCGCGCAGCGGATCGCGCGCAAATCATGGTGACGCTGGTTGCCAATCAGGGGATGAAGACGCCACCGTCCCGCTTTATTCGCAGTCTGCAGGTGGCCTCAGGTTTTGACGTGGCGGACAACGAAATTGTACGCCGCTGCGAAAGCGGCGATCTGGTGATCACCGCAGATATTCCGCTGGCAGCAGACGTGATAGAAAAAGGCGCCGTGGCGCTGAACCCGCGAGGTGAGCGCTACACCCCGGCCACTATTCGTGAGCGGCTGACCATGCGCGATTTTATGGATACCCTGCGCGCAAGCGGCGTACAGACCGGTGGGCCGGATACCTTAAACCAGCGCGACCGCCAGCAGTTCGCCAACGAGCTGGAGAAGTGGCTGCTGGCGGCAAGCCGCGCGGGCAAAGGTTAAATCAGGTTATCGTCGTCGTTGCCAAAATCGTCGTTACCAAAGCCGCCGAAGCCGGGGTCGGCAAAGTCGCTGCGCTCGTCCTGCGGCAGGCCCGCGTCCTGATTCAGAAACTGGCTGTCATCGGCCTTGTTATAATCCTCGACCGCATTCACTGCCGTGTTGTCCACAGGCTGGGTGGGCTCATTGATGATATTCACCAGCTCCTCCGGCTGCGTATGGTGGAACATGCTGGTGAGCATATCTGCCATGATCACCCCGCCTGCCACACCCGCTGCGGTCTGTAACGCTCCGGCCATAAAGCCCGTGCCGCCGCGCGGTGCGGCATAGCCCGGAGCCGACATCTGCGGAGCGTTGTAGGTGCCGGGGATGGCGTTCTGCTGGTATTGCTGTGAACCGAGGACAGGGTCGGCACCGCGGTTTGCGCCGCCGCCGAACAGCCCCGCCAGGAAACCGCCGCTGCTCTGCTGCTGGCGTGGCGTCTGTTGAAGCTGGGCGATTTGTCCTTCAAGCCCATGAATACGCGCGTTGAGCTGCTTCATGGCCGCTTCCTGAATGAGGATGGTCTGTGCCATGTAGTAGGCGGCACCGGGCTGCTGAGCCAGGTGCTGCTGAATTAATTGCTCCGCCGCCGGTTCGCGCGGTGCGCTTTTGTCGTCTGCTTTTTTCAGCCTTTCAAAAAGCCCGTCGATCAGACGCTGCTCTGCAGATTGCATGGTTCATCCCTCTGTCATCATCAGTTATCACTATTCAGTCTGGATCAGAATCTGCTCTTGTAAAATAAACGACGGGTAAAGCTGTGCACGATTGTGTAACCGAATCCCAGCTTCTTTGGGGTTGTTTTTAACGTCGCCTTTCAAGTAAGGTGGCGCCCATAAAAGCTGGTAGCTTTCCTTTACGGTTTGCGCGCAACCGGCTGCGGAGTCACACTGTTCCTTTTGTTATATTAATGTTTTGTCGTAACGATTATTTTACACTTAACGTTTGTACTAGTTTGCTGGTATGCTGGATCTATTCGTGACGACTTTCTTTTCTCTCTCTGGCGAACCGCTGAGGATTTTCCTTTGATGACTCAACCCATTTTTCTGGTCGGCGCACGCGGCTGCGGTAAAACTACCGTTGGCACGGCACTCGCGCAGGCGTTGGGCCGTAATTTTGTCGATACCGATAACTATTTGCTCACCAGTACGCAGATGAGCGTGGCGGACATCGTAGCCCAGGAAGGTTGGGACGGTTTCCGCGCGCGCGAAAGCCTGGCGTTAAAAAGCGTTACCGCGCCGGAGACCGTTGTCGCCACCGGCGGCGGCATGGTGCTGGCAGAGGCTAACCGGCAGTTTATGCGCGAGCATGGGGTAGTGATTTATCTTCGCGCTCCGGCGCAAATCCTGGCCGACCGGCTTGAAGCTTTTCCGGAAGAGGGCCAGCGCCCAACCCTTACCGGCAAGCCAATTACCGATGAAATCGTCGAGGTGCTGGCCGCCCGTGAAGCGCTTTACCGTCAGGCAGCGCACCACGTTATTGATGCTTCCCGCCCCCCTGAAGCGGTGGTGGATGCGGTGCTGGCAGGGCTGCAACTCTCCAGGGTCAGCCAATCGTCTATACTTAGTGCTCATCTATGACATAAGGAAGAGCAATGGCGAGCCAACCTCCCTATCCGCGCGAAGCGCGCATTGTCGAAATTGAAAAAGGGTCACAGACCGAAACCGTGACCTGGTACCAGCTCCGGGCGGATCATCCCCATCCCGACACGCTAATCAGCGAGCACGAAACCGAGCAGGAAGCCCTGGATGCCAAACGGCGCTATGAGGATCCGCAGAAAATCTAGCAATTCCAGGCAAGGATGCCGGGTGCCCGCAAGAAATTTCCCAAAAGTCTGCTCCCGTCTGGTTAATCACACTTTTTACGCCCCCGATAAGTTAAATAAACATTACGATAATGTTATATGAAATAGCATTGACGTTTCGTTAAGGATTCCGGCGATGCTCATGCGATATGCTGCTACGCTTTGTGATTACTTCTTAAGCGACCCTGCGGCCAGCATCTGAAAGGGGAAAGGTATCAGCGCAGCACAAGGGGCTGGTACAGGAGAAAGGCGGAACGAAACATGAAACCAGCATTGGCCATTCTTACCATCGGTGTAGTTCCCGTCAGTGAAATTCTGCCGCTATTAACCGAACATATATCTGCCGATCAAATTAAACATGTCACCCTGTTGGGGAAGATGTCCCGTGAGGAAGTGCTGCTCGATTATGGCACCGATCCGGGGGAGGATGAACTCCACGCGCTGCTTGCCGATCAGACAATTATTAACATCAGCAAGCCGAAGATCGAGCTGGCGCTACAGGGTATTCTCAAGATGCTGGATAAGCAGGATTACGATGTTATTTTGCTGATGAGCTCGGAGCGCTTCAGCGGGCTGAATGTGAAGAACAGCATGCTGCTGGAGCCTGAACGGATTATTCCACCGCTGATTAATTCCATTGTTGATGGGCATCAGGTGGGGATTATTCTGCCCATTCCCGAGCTGCTGGCCTCTCAGCATAAAAAATGGCAGCTACTGGCTAAACCCCCGCTGTTTTCGCTGGCGAATCCGGTACACGGTACGGAGGATGATTTGATCTTAGCTGGTAATAAGCTGCTGGCCGGAGGTGCCGATGTGCTGGTACTCGACTGCCTGGGCTACCATCAAAAGCATCGCGATCTGCTGCAAAAAGCTCTTGATGTGCCGGTAATATTATCGAACGTGCTGTTAGCGCGACTTGCCTCAGAGCTGCTTGCCTGACGGGGAATAACAATTTGCGTGACAGCCTCTCAGGTTGCCCTCTATATTGTTTTTTTGAATCATTTTAAAAGGGCCTGTCTATGCTACAAAGTAATGAGTACTTCTCCGGCAAAGTGAAATCCATTGGTTTTACCAGCAGCAGCACGGGCCGCGCGAGCGTGGGCGTAATGGCGGAAGGTGAATACACCTTCGGCACTGCGGAGCCAGAAGAGATGACCGTCGTCAGCGGTGCGCTACACGTTTTACTGCCTGGTGAAATTGAGTGGAAAACATTCGCGGCGGGTGAGGTGTTTAACGTGCCGGGCCACAGCGAATTCCATTTACAGGTTGCTGAGCCGACTTCCTATCTGTGCCGTTATCTGGCTGATAAATAAATAATGATGGCGGGCCAGCATTGCGCTACCCGCCACCTTCGTTTTACTTCTGAGCTTCCCCGCCCAGCGCTTCTACCAGATTTTTGATCAGTGCGGCCAGTTCGCCGGTCATCAGAATAAAATCGGCGTCAAAACGAGCGCCAAAATCTTCGCGGTCGATATCTTCATTCTGGTCACGCAGCGTATCGGCGAACTTAAGACGCTTAATAGAACCATCGTCTGCGACAACCAGCTGGATACGCTCCTGCCAGTCCAGCGCCAGTTTGGTGACCACTTTCCCGGCTTCGATGTGGGTGGCGATTTCGTCGCACACCAGATCCTGCTGCTTACAGCGGATCACGCCGCCGCCTTCGAGGATCGCTTTCAGCTCAGCTTCGTCCATCAGCGCAAAACCGGCTGGCAGATCGCCCGAACGCACCCACTCGGTCAGCGTCAGTTCGATAGGGGTTTCCAGCGCCAGCGGCACGACGGGCAGTGAACCCAGGCTTTTACGCAGCAGAGCGAGCGTATCTTCCGCTTTCTTGGCGCTGGCGCAGTCCACCATGATCAGCCCGTTGACGGTGTCGATCCACATCATGGTCTGGCTGAAACGGCTGAACGCGCGCGGCAGCAGGGAGTGCAGCACTTCATCCTTCAGGGAATCTTTCTCTGTTTTCTTCAGCTTGCGGCCCTGGTCCGCTTCCAGCTTGCTGATTTTCGCTTCCAGCGCCTGCTTGATGACCGGCGACGGCAGAATTTTTTCTTCTTTACGGGCGCAAATCACAATCTGCCCGTTATTGGCGTGGGTTAATGCATCACTGTGCGAGCCCATCGGTGGCACCCAGCCGGTTTTTGCCATATCCTGGCTACCGCAGGGGCTGAACGTGAAGGCGGCCAACTGTTTTTCCATCTCATCCGCGCTAAGCGTGATGTCGCGGCTTAAACGGTAAACCATTAAATTTTTGAACCACAGCATGATTTTTTCCCGGTCAGGTCAGTGAAACGCAGCGGGCATGATAGCGAATCAGCCGCTACGTTTCATTGCCTTTACGGCCCCCGACTTCTACTCTATTGATAACGCTCATCAAATGAGGAAATTTCAGTGCGTATAGGTATCGATTTAGGCGGCACCAAAACGGAAGTGATTGCGCTGGGGGATGCGGGCGAGCAGCTTTTTCGCCACCGCCTGCCGACGCCAAAAGATGATTATCAGCAAACCATCGCCACCATTGTTGAGCTGGTGCGCCTGGCAGAGGAGGCCACAGGGCAGCGCGGTACGGTCGGCCTGGGGATCCCTGGATCGATCTCGCCTTATACCCGCGTGGTGAAGAACGCTAACTCAACCTGGCTTAACGGCCAGCCGTTCGATAAGGACCTGTCGGATGCTCTAAAGCGGGAAGTCCGCCTGGCGAATGACGCCAACTGTCTCGCCGTTTCCGAAGCGACAGACGGCGCGGCGGCAGGGGCCGGCATTGTGTTTGCGGTGATTATCGGCACAGGCTGCGGCTCGGGCATTGCCATCAACGGGCGCAGCCTGATCGGCGGTAACGGTACGGCGGGAGAGTGGGGCCATAACCCGCTGCCGTGGATGGATGAAGATGAGTTGCGCCATCGCGAAGAGGTGCCGTGCTACTGCGGGAAGCAGGGCTGCATCGAAACCTTTATTTCCGGTACCGGCTTCGCGACCGATTACCAGCGTCTTAGCGGCACAAAGCTTAAGGGCAACGAGATTATGCATCTTGCTGAACAGCAGGATCCGGTGGCGGAGCTGGCTATCAGCCGCTACGAAATGCGCCTGGCAAAATCGCTGGCGCATATTGTGAATGTCCTCGACCCGGACGTTATCGTGCTGGGCGGCGGGATGAGCAACGTGGAGCGCTTGTATAAAACGGTGCCGCAGCTGGTAAAGCCGTGGGTGTTCGGTGGCGAGTTCGAAACGCCGATCCGCAAAGCGGTTCACGGCGATTCCAGCGGCGTACGCGGCGCGGCCTGGCTGTGGCCCACAGAGAAGTAACAAGCGATCGGCGGTGGATGACGCTGCCGCTTATCCACCCTACAGCTTCCTGCCCCTATGCGAGGCGTTCGTAGGTCGGGAGCGCAGCGTCATCCGACATTGTCAGATCATCCTACGGAAAACGCCTTCGCTAACCGGCTTACCCCTAAGCCGTTAATCTTCTTCACTTGAATCTGCACCGGGATACGCTCTTTCATCGCCTCTACGTGGCTGATGACGCCTATCGTTTTGCCGCTGGCGTTCAGCGTATCCAGCGCGTCCAGTGCCGTGTCCAGCGTCTCTGCATCCAGCGTGCCGAAGCCTTCGTCCAGGAACAGCGAGTCGATGCGGGTTTTGTGACTGACCAGATCCGAAAGCGCCAGCGCAAGGGCCAGGCTGACCAGGAAGCTTTCACCGCCGGAGAGGGTGCGGGTGTCGCGCACCGCGTCCGCCTGCCAGGTATCGACAACCTGCAGCTCCAGCGCCTCGCTGTCTTTGCGCTGTAAAAGATAGCGCCCGTGAAGACGGTTGAGCTGGTTATTCGCCAGCCATACCAGGTTATCCAGCGTCAGCCCCTGGGCAAACTTGCGGAATTTATCCCCTTCTTTAGAGCCGATCAGCGCGTTGAGATAGCCCCAGTCTTCGGCCTGTTCTTCACACGCCTTTATCTCGGTCATCAGCGCCTGCTGGCGAACACGGTTTTCCGCATCATGACGCAGCTGCTGCTGGATCTGCCCCTGCTGGGTAGTGTTATCCCGCAGCCGTTGAGTCAGCTCCGCGATCTGCTGTTGAAGCAGCGGCAACTCCGCATCCGCTGCCAGCTGCTCCGGGCGGGCCAGCTGATGCTGTGCCAGCGCGGTTTCAGCCTGCTGGCACAGAACGCTCTGCTGCTGCTGCTGACGTTCAAGCTGCAATTTAAGCTGCTCCAGTTCGGTTCGCTGCGTGTCGTCCAGCAGGGCGTTCTGAAAATCTGTTTCGTCGCCGAACGGGCTGGCGGCCAGCCCGGCGTTAAACTGCTCTCTGGCGCTGAGCAGATCGGCTTCGCCCCGTTTACTTTGTTCCTGCAGCAGCCTGAGCTGCCCGTCCAGGGTACTGCATTCATTGTGCAGCGCCTGCCAGCTATTCAGCGCTTCGGTCCGTTCGCTTTCCGCCAGCTCGGGCGGCGCCGATCCCTCATCGGCTACCGTCGCCAGCAGGTTTTCCAGCGTGGCGAGCTGCAGCCGGAGCTGCGGAAGCTTCTCACTGTGCTGCTGCCAGAGTTGCGACTCCTGTTGACGCGCCGCCAGCCAGGCCTGCTCTTCGCCAGCTGCGGGCTGGGTGAGGCCAACCTGCTCCAGCGCCGCACGCAAACCCTCGCGCTGGCTGGCTAATTCCTCTGCCGCACGATCGTAATGCTGCCTGTCTTTTTGCAGCTGTTCTTCCAGCGCCAGACGTTCATGCAGCTGGCGAAGCTGCTGTTCGCGCAGCTCCTGCTCTTCCAGCCAGCCACCGATGTCATCCTGCGGCGTGAGGGATATTTGCAACCCGGCGCAGCGCTGCTGCCAGCGGGCGGCAGTCACCGTATTCTCTTCCGCCAGCGTGGCCTGGGCTGCAACCAGCTTTTCTCGCTGCTGCCGCTGGCTGTCCAGCTGGCCCTTCAGGGCAAAACCTTGTTCCCTGAGCTTTTCAACCTCGAGTTTTAAAACAGCGAGGCGCTGCTGCTTTTCACCCGGCTGAATAGCCTGATAGGCGGTAACTGCGGGATGCTGAGTGGAACCACATAAAGGGCACGGCGAGTCCGGCTGCAAACGCGAGCGCTCTGCTTCCAGGCTCTGGATAATTCTTTCCTGCTCGACCAGTTTTTCCAGATCGCTTTCGTGCTGGCGTTTGTCCTTGTACTGCTGACGCTTTTTGGTCAGCTCCGAGTCTTTTTCGGCAATCTGCTTATCCAGCTCGTCCAGCTCCCGCTTCTGCTCTGCGCGGCGCTTTTCCAGCGCGGCAAACTGAGGCTGAAGCGCGGCAAGCTGCTGGCGGTCCGCACGCTGGCTGGTGAGCTGTTGTAAATGAGCGCTCACTTCTTCCCGACTGAGGGTTAAGCCAGCTTCAGGGAAGGCAGCGAGTTTTTGCTGGCCGGCCTGCATCGCCTGCTGCAGCTGTGCGATCTGCTTTTCATCTCTGGCCTGCTGCGCAAAGGCCATGCGCCAGCCTGCAATCTCTGCTCCCCACAGGCGATAGCGATCGTGCGCGGCCAGCCACTCCTGCACCTGCTGACTTTCGGCCTGCAACGTTTGCGCGTTTTGCGCGGCGAGCAGCCGGGTTTGCTGGCGGCGTGTGGTGCTGTGCTGTAAGCGAGCATTCACATTCGCGGCCTGTGCGAGGACGACCTGCTGCGCCTGCTGGCGCTCCTGCAGGCGCTGCCAGTGCGGGCGGAGTTTTTCAGCGGGCAGCGAGCGGGTCAGTTTTTCAAGGCGCGGCGTTGCCTCCTGTAAGGCTTTATTCGCCGTCTCCAGCGCCTGTTTAGTCCGCTGCTGGTCGCCGTTCAGCTGCGCAAACTGGCTCAGCCACTGCTGGAACTGCGTGAGCTGACGCTGTTCATCCAGCAGGTTTTTTTCGGCAAGAGTGAGCGCCTGCAAACTCTCTGTGAGCTGCTGCTGCTGTTCTTCGCTGAGCAGCGCCACGCCCGCGGCCTGGGCGTGGAGATTTTCCAGGCGGCTTTTGATTTGCTTATGGTTTTCAAACACGGCGGCAGAGACCGTGCCGTAAATCTCCGTGCCGGTCAGCTCTTCGAGCAGCGAGGCGCGGTCGTTCGCATCGGCGTTCAGGAACGCCGCAAACTGCCCCTGCGAAAGCATCATCGAACGGGTAAAACGGTCGTAATCCAGCCCGGTGAGCTTTGCTATCGCATCGAGTTTATCTTTGATTTTATCGGCAACGATTTTGCCCGTTTCGATTTCCGCCAGCTCCACGCGCGGAACCTGGAGATTGCCGTCCGCCGAGTTGCGCGCCCGGTTCTGGCTCCAGAACGCACGGTAGCCCACGCCTTTAACTTCGAATTCAACTTCTGCCAGACACTCGGCGGTATCCCGGGTCATCAGGTCGTTCTGCGACTGGGAAACCGTGCTGAGGCGCGGCGTTTTGTGGTAAAGCGCGAGGCAGATCGCATCCAGCAGCGTGGTTTTTCCCGCGCCGGTCGGGCCGGTTATCGCAAACAGCCCGTTGCTGGCGAACGGCTCCTGGGTAAAATCGATTTTCCACTCGCCTTTCAGGGAGTTGAGGTTTTTTAAGCGCAGGCTGAGGATTTTCATGCCGTTTCCTCCGCGTCATGCAGGTTGGATACTGTCTGAGCAAAAAGCGTTCGCAGGCGCTGTCCTCGCTCTTCGCTCGTCTCTTCCTGCGCCAGGCGGCGTTCAAAAACTTCTTCCACGGTCAGCTCGCTCAGGGTTTCTTTATGCTGATTCGCAATCACGCGCTCGCGCTGTTCCCGGCTGCGGCGCAGTAGTACAACTTCTACCGGCAGGTGGTCGGTTAGCTGCTGGATATGGCGCTGGGAGTCGTGAAGGTATTCATCGGTGGCGATTTCGATATCCAGCCAGACCTTCGGCTCGGCAGGCGCATCCCGCCACTGTTCCAGCTGCCGTTCAATTTCGGTAAGAGAGCCTTTGATTACCGCCAGAGGCTGGCAGACCGGGACCGGCAGAGCGGTGACTTCATGCAGCGCACCGTCCGCAAACTCCACCAGATAAACGCTTTTCGCTTTGCCGGTTTCATCAAAACTCAGCGGGATAGGCGAGCCGCTGTAGCGAATGTGCTCCGTGCCGCCAATCAGCTGCGCGCGATGTATGTGGCCAAGGGCAATATAGTCGGCGGGCGGGAAGTTCTGCGCCGGGAAGGCGTCCAGCGTACCAATGTAGATGTCGCGCACCGCGTCGGTTTTGGTGACGCCGACGGTGGTCAGGTGCCCGGTGGCGATAATCGGCAGCTTCTGGTCGCCACGGGCGATCACGGCTGCGGAATGGCATTGCTGATAATGTTCTGTGATTGCTTCCATTAACGTGCGCTGTTTTTCATGCCCGCTCATGCCCGCCTGGCTACTCTGGATATCACGCGGGCGCAAAAATGGGATCGGACAGAGGATCGCGCCGGGCGTGCCATCCTTCTTTTTAAGGATCAGCGTTTGTTCGCTGCTGTCATGACGGGCGCTGGCGATAACGGTAGTGTTCAGGCAGGCCAGCAGCTCCCGGGATTCATTGAGCGTGGCAACGGAGTCGTGGTTACCGGCAAGGACCACCAGCTGGCAGCCGGTGGCCTGGAGCTGAACGACAAAACGGTTGTAGAGTTCACGGGCGTAGCTCGGCGGCGAGCCGGTATCAAAAATATCTCCGGCGACGATTATCGCATCCACGCTCTGCTCAACCGCGGTGCTCAGCAGCCAGTCGAGAAAAGCCTGATGTTCCGGCCCGCGGCTTTTGGTATAAAAATTCTGACCGAGGTGCCAGTCCGATGTGTGGATAATGCGCATAACCCGTCCCGTGGCAAAAAAAGTGTGGGGGGATTATAACTGAGGGCTGGTCTGTTTACATTCCTCAGGAACGGGTGTGCTACGGGGAAACGGGGAGCGGAAATTTACTGACAATGGCAAGGCGATCCTGATGTTTATCCTGATCTGACCACAGCCAGTCAGTCTGGGTCTGAACATCGATTTCAGTTTCTATTTCCCGTAATTCGCAGGTCAGCATATCGTAACCGTACAAATACATGTCGCTGTGAAGCGCATCAAAAAAACGGGCGTGCCAGAAGGACATGCCGTCAGTTGTCTGGCTACGGTCAGAAACAACAACGTCGTAATTTTCCAGCAGATACTGAGTGAATATTTTCCCGGCCACATCACGTAGCGCACCACGATGCTTAGGTTTTTGGGTTCGCCAGACGAGGATCTGCGTGACAGGGCGATGCTTTAAAAAACTGTCCGGCTGGAAAATCACGCGGTTGTAATAAACCACTTCTTGCGTTAAATCGTTCACTACCGCGAGCTCAAAGTGTTGCTGCGGTACTTCGTGATGCAGGCGGTTATTCACTCTTATAAGCCGATAACCCGGGGCGAGCGAAAGGCCTGGCAGATGTATCTCTTCCTGAGGAGTTAAACTGACAAGAAGATTTCGATTGCTGGCATCCAGAGTTAGCATGGAAAAGGTTTTCTGAACGACCGACGGGTCAATTAACATCTGTGGCATTGGTTATTCTCGCAGCGATTTGAGATGTTTTGACTATACCATAGTCTGCCGATAGTTTATTTGGCGGTAATTTTCCCGTGTCATAATTCATCGTAATGAGTCATGCAGCGGTCATTTTTTTCATAAATCTGTCATAAATCTGACGCATACTGGCGCACAAATTAGCAATGGCATTGTTTAAACAGGGCAAATCATGGCGAAGCGTATTTTAGTCGTAGAAGATGAAGCTCCAATCCGTGAGATGGTGAGCTTCGTGCTCGAACAAAACGGTTTTCAGCCAGTAGAAGCAGAAGATTATGACAGTGCGGTGAATCTTCTTATCGAGCCGTTCCCGGACCTGATTTTATTAGACTGGATGCTGCCCGGCGGGTCGGGCATTCAGTTTATCAAACACCTCAAACGCGAGGCTTTAACTCGCGAAATCCCTGTGATGATGCTGACCGCGCGCGGCGAAGAAGAAGATCGCGTGCGCGGACTTGAAGTGGGCGCTGATGATTACATCACCAAGCCGTTCTCCCCAAAAGAGCTGGTCGCCCGTATTAAAGCGGTGATGCGCCGTATTTCACCCATGGCGGTGGAAGAGGTGATTGAAATGCAGGGACTAAGCCTCGACCCATCTTCACACCGCGTGATGACCGGCGAAAACCCGCTGGATATGGGGCCGACCGAATTCAAACTGCTGCATTTCTTTATGACGCACCCGGAGCGCGTTTACAGCCGTGAACAGCTGCTGAACCACGTCTGGGGCACCAACGTTTACGTTGAAGATCGCACGGTTGATGTGCATATCCGCCGTTTACGTAAAGCGCTGGAATTGACCGGACACGACCGCATGGTACAAACGGTACGCGGCACGGGCTATCGTTTTTCGACCCGTTTTTAGTTTCCTTCAGGAGTGTGACGCGTGCTGGAACGGTTGTCATGGAAAAGGCTGGTGCTGGAGCTGCTGCTCTGCTGCATACCGGCGGCGATTCTCGGGCTGATCTTCGGCCATCTCCCCTGGTTTTTGCTGGCGGCGGTGACCGCGCTGCTGGCCTGGCATTTCTGGAATTTACTTCGCCTGTCGTGGTGGCTGTGGGTCGACCGCAGCATGACGCCCCCGCCGGGCCGCGGCAGCTGGGAGCCATTGCTCTATGGCTTGCACCAGATGCAGCTGCGCAATAAAAAGCGCCGCAAAGAGCTGGGAAACCTGATTAAGCGCTTTCGCAGCGGAGCGGAATCGCTGCCCGATGCGGTGGTGCTGACCACGGAAGAGGGGACGATTTTCTGGTGTAACGGCCTGGCACAGCAGCTGCTGGGGCTGCGCTGGCCGGACGATAACGGTCAGAACATCCTTAACCTGCTGCGCTACCCGGAGTTTACCCGCTATCTCTCTAATAAAGAGTTCTCCCGCCCGCTGACGCTGGTGCTTAATAACGGTCGTCATCTTGAATTTCGGGTTATGCCCTACAGCGACGAGCAGTGGCTGATGGTGGCGCGGGACGTCACGCAGATGCACCAGCTGGAAGGCGCTCGCCGCAACTTCTTTGCCAACGTCAGCCATGAATTACGTACGCCGCTGACCGTTCTGCAGGGCTATCTGGAAATGATGCAGGACGAGGGGCTGGAAGGCCCGCTCAAGGACAAGGCGCTGAGCACAATGCGCGAGCAGACGTCGCGCATGGAAGGTCTGGTCAGGCAACTGCTAACGCTTTCACGTATCGAGGCCGCTCCGGCAATGGCGCTCAACGAGAAAATTGACGTGCCGCTGATGCTGCGGGTTGTGGAACGGGAAGCCCAGACGCTGAGCCAGCAGAGGCAGACTTTGCAGTTTGATATCGACCCGGTGCTGCGGGTCTTCGGCAACGAGGAACAGCTGCGCAGCGCGATTTCCAACCTCGTTTATAACGCCGTAAACCATACGCCGGAAGGCACGCATATCACCGTCAGCTGGGAGAAAACTCCGCTCGGCGCGAAGTTCAGCGTAATGGACAACGGACCGGGGATTTCAGCGGAGCATATTCCGCGTCTTACCGAGCGTTTCTACCGGGTGGATAAAGCCCGCTCAAGGCAAACGGGCGGCAGCGGGTTAGGGCTGGCGATTGTGAAACATGCGCTTAGCCACCACGACACGCGTTTGGATATCGAAAGTAAACCAGGGCGCGGCACGAGCTTTTCGTTTGTGCTGCCTGAACGGCTGATTGTGACGGAGTAGAAATGTTGAAATGTCGGATGGCGCTAATGCTTATCCGACCTACGCAGGGGGTTGTAGGGTGGATAAGCGGTAGCGTCACCCACCGATAGCGCACAAATATTAACCAAATCCGTCAACTTGCCTTTCCATCTACCGCTTACAGGCTATTTTTACGCCTTTCGTTAACCGCCCTCGCTCATTTGGCGATTATTTGACCGCATGATGCGCCATGATACTTTCTGTTAAATGAATTTATTCACTGCTTATATGTTTAATTTAAGCATATCAAACTACTTTTCCGATCCCTTCTTGTCTTCAAACGCTATAAGCGATTTAATTGCGCCCCGCTGTTAGCAGTACGACTGAAATTGCGTGGTAATACGATTAACTATTCTTCGCCAACGTACGGGATCAGTATTTTCCGCTGTCGATACCGATTAACACCGCTTTTTTGCCATCATGGAAGGCAAGAAATTTGAATATTTTCAACATCACACATCCACAGGCTGCAAATATCTTATGACCCATCAATTAAAATCTCGCGACATCATCGCACTGGGCTTTATGACCTTTGCGCTGTTCGTTGGCGCGGGCAACATTATCTTTCCTCCTATGGTTGGTTTACAGGCTGGTGAACACGTCTGGATGGCGTCGTTTGGCTTCCTGGTGACCGCCGTGGGCCTGCCGGTGCTGACCATTGTGGCTATTGCCCGCGTGGGCGGAGGCATCGATAGCCTGAGCTCGCCGATTGGCCGCCGTGCTGGCGTCCTACTGGCAACCATCTGCTATCTGGCCGTTGGCCCACTGTTTGCCACGCCGCGCACCGCGACCGTCTCTTTTGAGGTGGGTATCGCGCCGCTGACCGGGGCCGGTGAGCTGCCGCTGTTTATCTACAGCTTGATTTATTTCGCGATGGTTATCGGCATCTCTTTGTATCCCGGCAAGCTACTGGATACGGTCGGACACGTGCTGGCACCGGTGAAAATCGTTGCGCTGCTGGTGCTGGCTGCGGGGGCCGTTCTGTGGCCTGCGGGCGGGATCAGTACCGCTACTGCGGCCTACCAGAATGCTGCGTTCTCTAACGGTTTCGTTAACGGCTATCTGACGATGGATACCCTGGCCTCGCTGGTGTTCGGCATCGTGATTGTTAACGCCGCGCGTTCCCGTGGCGTGACCGAATCCCGTCTGCTGACGCGTTACACCATCTGGGCGGGCCTGATTGCCGGCGTTGGCCTGACGCTGATTTATCTGGCGCTGTTCCGCCTGGGCTCCGACAGCGCGACGCTGGTTGCTGACCAGAACGCCAACGGCGCGGCTATTCTGCACGCTTACGTGGCTCACACCTTCGGTGGTGCGGGCAGCCTTTTCCTGGCCGCGCTGATTTTCCTCGCCTGTATGGTTACCGCTGTGGGCCTGACCTGCGCCTGCGCCGAGTTCTTCAGCCAGTACCTGCCACTCTCTTACCGTGCGCTGGTATTTATCCTGGGCCTGTTCTCGATGGTGGTGTCTAATCTTGGTCTGAGCCACCTGATACAGGTTTCTATTCCGGTGCTGACCGCCATTTATCCACCGTGTATCGCACTTGTTGTGCTGAGCTTCACCCGTCCGTGGTGGCATAATTCGACGCGCGTTATCGCACCGGCGATGCTCATCAGCACAATGTTTGGTATCATTGACGGCATCAAGGCTTCTGCCATCAGTGATATACTTCCGGCGTGGACCTCACGTCTGCCTCTGTCGGACCAGGGTCTGGCGTGGGTATTGCCGACCGTGGCGATGGTTATAATCGCGGTGGTCTGGGACCGGGCAGCAGGACGGCAAGTGACCTCCAGCGCCCACTAAGAACATTGTTTGTTGTTTAACCACGGGGCTGCGCTCCGTGGTTTTTTATTTGTTGAGAGTGGTTGTGACGATGGAAAACAAGAACAAGCTCAAGCGCGGCTTGAGTACCCGACACATACGCTTTATGGCGTTGGGGTCGGCGATTGGTACGGGGCTGTTTTATGGTTCGGCTGACGCGATCAAGATGGCGGGGCCGAGCGTTCTGCTGGCCTATATTATCGGCGGTGTAGCGGCGTATATCATTATGCGCGCGCTGGGCGAAATGTCCGTTCATAATCCCGCTGCAAGTTCCTTTTCCCGTTACGCCCAGGACAACCTGGGGCCGCTGGCTGGCTATATAACCGGCTGGACCTACTGCTTTGAAATTCTGATTGTTGCCATCGCGGACGTCACCGCGTTCGGCATCTATATGGGCGTCTGGTTCCCCGCCGTGCCGCACTGGGTCTGGGTGCTCAGCGTGGTGCTGATCATCTGCTCCATCAACCTGATGAGCGTAAAAGTGTTCGGCGAGCTTGAATTCTGGTTCTCGTTCTTTAAAGTTGCCACCATCATCATCATGATTGCTGCCGGTATTGGTATTATCGTGTGGGGGATAGGTAACGGCGGCCAGGCGACGGGTATCCATAACCTGTGGACCAACGGCGGTTTCTTCAGCAACGGCTGGATTGGTATGATCATGTCGCTGCAGATGGTGATGTTCGCCTACGGCGGCATCGAAATCATCGGTATTACCGCGGGCGAAGCGAAAGATCCGCAGAAGTCGATTCCGCGCGCGATCAACTCCGTCCCGCTGCGTATTCTGGTGTTCTATGTGGGCACGCTGTTTGTCATTATGTCTATCTACCCGTGGGATCAGGTTGGCACCTCTGGCAGTCCGTTCGTACTCACTTTCCAGCATATGGGCATTACCATAGCGGCAGGTATTCTGAACTTTGTAGTTATCACCGCTTCTCTTTCTGCGATTAACAGCGACGTGTTCGGCGTAGGCCGCATGCTGCACGGCATGGCGGAGCAGGGCAGCGCACCGAAGGTGTTCGCTAAAACCTCCCGCAACGGCATTCCTTACGTCACCGTGCTGGTGATGAGCCTGGCCATGTTGCTGGCGGTGTACCTCAACTACATCATGCCGGAGAACGTCTTCCTGGTGATTGCTTCGCTGGCGACCTTCGCCACCGTGTGGGTGTGGATTATGATCCTGCTTTCGCAGATTGCCTTCCGCCGCAGGCTGTCGAAAGAAGAAGCCAAAGAGCTGAAGTTCCCGGTGCCGGGCGGCGTGGCGACCACGGTTGTCGGGCTGGTGTTCCTGGTGTTTATCATCGCGCTGATAGGCTGGCATCCGGATACCCGCATTTCGCTATACGTAGGCTGCGGCTGGATTGTGCTGCTGCTGATTGGCTGGATCTTTAAGCAGCGGCGGGCCGCTGCGCTTGCTGAAAACAGCTAATCCCGTCCAACCCCGCCGCTCTGGCGGGGTTTTTGTTGCGGGCTACCGTTAACCCTCTCCGCCCCCACTTTCCTCCCCCGAATTAGATGAGAATGATGAGTGACCCGGCCTGCGGCTGTGGCAAAGTGGCGTCAATTTTACGAATCGGGGAAGTTACTATGTTGAATGCCTGGCACCTTCCGGTTGCGCCATTTGTTCGGACACGCATAGACAAGCTGCATATCACCCTCTGGCTTGCCGGAGACGAGCAGCCGTCGCGCGTGGTGTTGCGCTGTGAGAAAGACAACGAAGAGACATCCGTCACCATGATGCGGCAGAAAAACGCGCCCTGTGAAGGGGTCGTTGCCTGGAACGGCGCGATCGAACTTACCAGCGGTCAGCCACGCCGCCGCTACAGCTTCAAGCTGCTGTGGCTTGACCACCAGCGCTGGTTCACGCCGCAGGGCTTCAGTCTTATCCCGCCTGCCCGTCTTGAACAATTTGCTTTTGACGCGCCGGATGAGGGGCCGCAGTGGGTGCAGGATCAGGTGTTCTACCAGATCTTTCCGGACCGCTTTGCCCGTAGCCAGCCGCGCCAGGCCGGGCAGGATCAGATTTACTATCACCACGCAGCGAAGCGGGAGATCATCCTGCGCGACTGGGATGAGCCGCTGACGGGAGAGGCGGGGGGATCGACGTTCTACGGCGGCGATCTGGACGGCATCAGCGAAAAACTGCCGTACCTGAAAAAGCTCGGCGTCACGGCGCTGTACCTCAACCCGGTGTTCACCGCGCCGAGCGTGCATAAATACGACACCCAGGACTATCGCCACGTGGACGCACAGTTCGGCGGCGATCGTGCTTTACTGCGGCTGCGCAAGAACACCCAGCAGCAGGGGATGCGCCTGGTACTGGACGGCGTTTTCAACCACAGCGGTGACACGCATCCGTGGTTTGATCGTCATCAGGCTGACGAGAGCGGGGCGTGTAATAACCCGCACTCGCCGTGGCGGGATTTCTATAGCTTCTCAGAGGAGGGGCGTGCGCTGGACTGGCTGGGCTATTCCAGCCTTCCGAAGCTCGACTATCGTTCGGAGTCGCTGGTCGAAGAAATTTATCAGGGCGAGGACAGCGTGGTGCGCCACTGGCTGCGGGAACCCTGGGGCATGGACGGCTGGCGGCTCGACGTGGTGCACATGCTGGGCGAGGAGGGTGGTGCGAAGAACAACCTGCTGCACGTCACCGGCATCACTAAAGCCGCGAAGGAAACCAGGCCGGACGCCTATATCCTCGGCGAACATTTCGGCGATGCGCGCCAGTGGCTTCAGGTGGATGCGGAGGACGCCGCGATGAACTACCGGGGCTTTACGTTCCCGGTCTGGGGCTTCCTTGCCAACACGGATATCTCCTACGATCCGCAGCATATCGATGCGCAAACCTGCATGACGTGGATGGACGAGTATCGTGCCAGCCTCTCGCACCAGCAGCAGCTGCGCATGTTTAACCAGCTCGACAGCCACGACACGGCGCGCTTTAAGTCGATCCTTGGCAAAGACGTTGCCCGTCTGCCGCTGGCCGTGGTCTGGCTGTACTGCTGGCCGGGCGTGCCCTGCGTCTATTATGGCGATGAAGTGGGGCTGGACGGCCATAACGATCCGTTCTGCCGCAAGCCTTTCCCGTGGCGCAAGGGCGATCAGGATCTTGAGCTGCTGGCGCTGTATCAGCGATTAGGCAAGCTGCGCCGCCAGAGCCGGGCGCTGCGCCAGGGCGGGTGCCAGGTGGTCTACGCCGAAGGTGACGTCGTGGTCTTCGTGCGCGTTTATCAGAACGAACGGGTGCTGGTAGCCATCAACCGTGGCGAGCAGCGTGAGGTGACACTGCCCTGGACGCCGCTGCTCAGCGGGAAAGCCTGGACTCAGCTGGAAGGCGAGGAGGTACTGAGCCTGAAGACGCTGGTGCTGCCAGCGGTTTCTTTCGCCGTGTGGCGCAGTTTGTAAGATCGAAAGGAAGACACTGCTCGGCGCTGTTTATCCTTTTCGGGGCCGGAGGTATTAAATTCTCCGGCCCGACTGTATTTATTATTAACAGTTTTAGCCTTTTATCAGACCGAATGAGAAAAGACGCAGTTTCGTAGTTTTGTTAAAGTTACGCCCCATAAAAAATAGGGTGAAGTACACTTCACTCTACTGTCTGTCTCATTGTCCCGGCAAAACCGGGGGTTATGACCGGTTGCGTCAAGGGGTTTGCATTGAATCGGCGGAAAACACAGGTTTTGCCACGGCTTACTGTCATTATCCACCTGTGTGGATTTTTGGTGTTTTTGTACAGCCTCTCTATGCTGCCGCCGATGCTGGTGGCGCTGGTCAATAAAGAGCGCAGCATGTTTGCGTTTTTGACCACCTTTGTGGTGTTCGCCTCCCTTGGCGGTGCCAGCTGGGCGATGACCCGGTGCAGCAATATCCAGCTCAAAACTCGTGACGGATTCGTTATTATCGTTCTGTTCTGGCTGCTATTTTCCCTGATAAGCGCACTGCCTTTCTGGTTGAATGCTGATGTACATATGCCGTTTGCGGACGCGCTGTTCGAAGGCGTGTCGGGTATAACTACGACCGGCGCTACGGTGCTTAATGACGTCAGCGATATTCCACGTTCCATGCTCTACTACCGGGCGCAGCTCAACTTCATTGGCGGTTTAGGCGTTATCGTTCTGGCGGTGGCCGTGCTGCCGCTGCTGGGCATTGGCGGCATGAAACTTTACCAGTCGGAAATGCCCGGGCCGTTCAAAGAAGAGCGTTTAACGCCGCGCCTGGCGGATACCTCAAAAAGCCTCTGGTTTACCTATCTGCTGCTTGGCCTGCTGTGTACCGTGAGCTTCCGCGCGGCGGGAATGCAGTGGTTTGATGCGCTTTGCCACGGGCTGTCGACGGTTTCTTTGGGCGGTTTTTCTACCCGCAACGAGAGCATTGGCTATTTCGACAGCAACGCAATAGAGATGGTGGCTGGCATTTTCTCGCTGCTGTCGGCGGTAAATTTTACCCTCTATTTCGTTGCCCTGAGCAAGTGGAGCCTGAAGCCATTTCGTAAGAATGCCGAGCTGAAATTCTTTTTGCTGGTTGTGGCGATTATTGCGCTGATCGCTTCACTTGAAGTCTACCGCGCGGGGATGTACAGCCTGTCTGATTCTTTCGTCCACGCATTCTTCCTTACCAGCTCGATGATTACGGATAATGGCCTTTCTACTGGGGATTACGCCCGCTGGCCGTCGCATACCATCGTGCTGCTGCTCAGCGCGAGCTTCTTCGGCGGCTGCGTAGGTTCCACGTGCGGGGGGATTAAGGCGCTGCGCGTGCTGATCCTCTTTAAGCAAAGCCGCCATGAGCTGCACCAGCTGGCACATCCAAGAGCGCTGTACAGCATTAAAGTGGGCGGGGCGCTAATTAATGACCGCGTTGTGCGTTCAGTTGGCAGCTTCTTCTTCCTCTACGCCGCCTGTACATTTTTCTTTATCTGGGCGCTGAATCTGATGGGCTATGACCTGCTCACCTCTTATGCTTCCGTCGCGGCCTGTATTAACAATATGGGGCTGGGTTTTGGCGAGACTGCGCAGGGTTTTGGCACGCTAAGCGACGGAGCGAAGTTTCTGCTTTGCTCGGCGATGCTGCTGGGGCGACTGGAAATCTATCCGGTGCTGATTTTGCTGTCACGGGTGTTCTGGCGGGCGTAAAACAAAAAAGGCCGCTTTCGCGGCCTTTCGTACAAAAACGTTAACGATTACAGCTTAGCAACGTTTTCGCTCAGGTATTTAGCAACGCCGTCCGGAGACGCGTTCATCCCTTCTTTGCCTTTCTCCCACTGAGCCGGGCACACTTCGCCGTGCTCTTCGTGGAACTGCAGCGCGTCAACCATGCGCAGCATTTCGTCGATATTACGGCCCAGCGGCAGGTCGTTAACAACCTGGTGGCGCACGATACCGGCTTTGTCGATCAGGAAGGAGCCACGCAGTGCAACGCCCGCTTCCGGGTGTTCGATACCGTAAGCTTTCTGGATTTCACGCTTAACGTCAGCAACCATCGCGTATTTCACTTCACCGATGCCGCCGTTCTCAACAGGGGTTTTACGCCATGCGTTGTGAACGAATTCGGAGTCAAAAGAAACACCAACGACTTCTACGCCACGCTTCTGGAACTCTTCGTAACGCTTGTCGAACGCGATCAGTTCAGACGGGCAGACGAAGGTGAAGTCCATTGGCCAGAAGAACACGACGGTTGGTTTACCGTTGGTGTGTGCTTTGAAGTTGAAGTTTTCAACGATTTCGCCACTGCCAAGTACGGCAGCTGCGGTAAAGTCAGGGGCTGGACGAGTAACCAGGACCATATGTACTCCTGTTAATTTTGTTAAAGTGAGTGTTAACGCAACGGGGGGGAGTATAGGGTTTGCGCTCCCTGCAACTCAAGCGCGCTGCGCCGATTAATCAGATAGGATTTGCCTATCAAAAAGCGAAAATTCCCAAAGCAGCCATCCAAAATAGCCCTTTTTTGTAAAAGGGCAAGAAGTTAATTGCCATCGTGGGACGGCTTACAAACTTTTTTGTGCGGCCTGTTCCATCATACGCGGGTAGAACTGCCAGAAAAGTGCTTCCAGCGCTTCATAGTGGGCATCCAGGTCCTGCCAGGAGGCTCGCAAAGCATCCAGTCTTGGTCTACGCGACGCCATGCCGTTGAGAACGTTAGCGATAAACGCCATGTCGCTGTAGCGCTCCATCCAGCGCTCATCCCAGAGATAGTTATTAAGATTAATAAAGCGCGGTGGGGTGTCGGCCAGGTGCGGGACGATATGCGAGCGAGCGTGGGCGATAAAATCAACCAGCTCGGTGTCTGGGGTCAGCTTTGCCCAGTGGCGCGAGACGAAATGATCCCACATGACATCCAGGGTAATCGGCGCTACCCGACGGGTTTCAGGACGAAACCACGCTTTGGCGAGCGTCACTTCAGGAAGCCGGTCAGTCAGCACGTCAACCCGGCGATGCATATAAATGCCCGCCACTATGTCGGGTGAAAAGCTGTCATCGGGATTACCGCGAACAAAATCTGCCAGCAGGTTGCCGAGCAGCGAACTTTCCGCAAGGCTGGCCAGATGTAGATGCGCGAGGAAATTCATAATTTTCTTTATCCGTATTGAGCTTTATGGCGGCATACTGGTTGCCAGCAGTGCCCCCTGGCACTAGACTGTACCGCCACTTTTTAAGTCTGAGTTTTAAAGCCATGCGTGTTGCCGATTTCTCCTTCGAACTGCCAGAGTCCCTGATTGCCCACTATCCGCAGGCAAGCCGCAGCGCCTGCCGTTTGCTGTCGCTCGACGGGCCGACAGGGGAGTTAACGCATGGCACTTTCACCGATCTGCTCGATAAGCTCAACCCCGGCGATCTGCTGGTCTTTAATAATACCCGCGTGATCCCCGCCCGTCTGTTTGGTCGTAAAGCCAGCGGCGGCAAGATTGAGGTGCTGGTCGAGCGCATGCTTGACGACAAGCGCATTCTCGCGCATATCCGCGCTTCTAAAGCCCCGAAGCCGGGCGCTGAACTGCTGCTGGGCGATGATGAAAGCGTACACGCCACCATGGTAGCGCGCCACGATGCCCTGTTCGAAGTGGAATTTAACGACGAGCGCAGCGTACTGGATATTCTGAACAGTATTGGCCATATGCCGCTGCCGCCGTATATCGATCGTCCTGATGAAGATGCGGATCGCGAGCTTTATCAGACCGTTTACAGTCAGAAACCGGGCGCGGTTGCTGCCCCAACAGCCGGTCTGCATTTCGATGAGCCTCTGCTGGAAGCGCTGCGTAATAAAGGCATCGAGCAGGCGTTTGTGACGCTGCACGTTGGTGCGGGCACGTTCCAGCCGGTGCGCGTGGACAGCATTGAAGACCACATCATGCATTCCGAATATGCGGAAGTGCCGCAGGAAGTTGTCGATGCCGTGCTGGCCTGCAAAGTACGCGGTAATCGGGTGATCGCCGTGGGCACCACGTCCGTTCGTTCGCTGGAAAGCGCCGCGCAGGCCGCAAAAAACGATCTGATTGAGCCGTTCTTCGGTGATACTCAAATCTTTATCTACCCAGGCTACCAGTACAGCGTCATCGATGCCCTGGTGACCAACTTCCACCTGCCTGAATCCACGCTTATCATGCTGGTGTCCGCCTTTGCAGGCTATAAACACACCATGAATGCCTATCAGGCGGCTGTAAATTCCGAATATCGCTTTTTTAGTTACGGTGATGCGATGTATATCACGTACAATCCTCAGGCTATTAATGAGCGCCCAGCCGCTTAGCAAGAAATTCCGCGCCGTCCGGTCAACCGGGCGGCGTTTTTGTCTTAATCATCAGACTGTTTCTCTGATGCTGGAGGAAATGTGAAATTTGAATTAGATACTACCGATGGTCGCGCTCGCCGTGGTCGCCTGGTGTTTGACCGTGGCGTGGTAGAAACCCCTGCGTTTATGCCGGTGGGTACCTACGGCACCGTTAAGGGCATGACGCCGGAAGAAGTGCAGGAAACCGGGGCGCAAATTATCCTCGGCAATACTTTCCACCTGTGGTTACGCCCGGGTCAGGAAATCATGAAGCTGCACGGCGATCTGCACGATTTTATGCAGTGGAAAGGCCCGATTCTGACTGACTCCGGCGGCTTCCAGGTCTTCAGCCTTGGGGATATCCGTAAGATCACCGAAGCGGGCGTGCATTTCCGCAACCCGATCAACGGCGACGCGATCTTCCTCGATCCAGAAAAATCCATGGAAATTCAGTACGATCTCGGTTCCGATATCGTGATGATTTTCGATGAGTGTACGCCATACCCGGCCGACTGGGATTATGCGAAGCGTTCTATGGAAATGTCCCTGCGCTGGGCGCAGCGCAGCCGCGATCGCTTTGATTCCCTTGGCAATAAAAATGCGCTTTTTGGCATCATTCAGGGTAGTGTTTACGAAGATTTACGAGATATCTCGGTAAAAGGTCTGGTAGAGATAGGCTTTGATGGCTACGCTGTCGGCGGCCTGGCTGTAGGTGAACCAAAGGACGACATGCACCGCATTCTGGAACATGTTTGCCCACAGATCCCTGCTGACAAGCCACGTTACCTTATGGGAGTCGGTAAACCGGAAGACCTGGTCGAAGGCGTCCGCCGCGGTATCGATATGTTTGACTGTGTTATGCCAACGCGTAACGCACGTAACGGTCATTTGTTTGTCACAGATGGCGTGGTGAAAATCCGTAACGCGAAGCACAAGGACGATACATCTCCGCTTGATGCTGAGTGTGATTGCTATACGTGTCGCAATTATTCACGTGCCTACTTGCATCATCTTGACCGTTGCAACGAAATACTCGGCGCGCGGCTCAATACCATTCATAATCTTCGCTACTACCAGCGCCTGATGGCTGGTTTACGCAAGGCTATTGAAGAGGGTAAATTAGAGCACTTCGTGACTGATTTTTACGAGCGGACAGGTAAGCCAGTTCCAGCTTTGAACGTCGATTAATTTTAATAATGAGGGAATTTTCATGAGCTTTTTCATTTCTGATGCGGTTGCTGCAACCGGTGCTCCAGCGCAGGGTAGCCCGTACTCTTTGATTCTGATGCTGGTGGTCTTTGGCCTGATCTTCTATTTCATGATCCTGCGTCCACAGCAAAAGCGTACTAAAGAGCACAAGAAACTGATGGACTCCATCGCCAAAGGTGATGAAGTGCTGACGACCGGTGGTCTGGTTGGGCGCGTAGCGAAAGTAGCTGACACTGGCTATATTTCTATCGCACTGAATGACACCACTGAAGTTGTTATCAAGCGTGATTTCGTAGCTGCCGTTCTGCCGAAAGGCACCATGAAGGCGCTGTAATATTCGATGTCCCTAAGGGAACTACTGTGTTAAACCGCTATCCTTTATGGAAGTACATCATGCTGGTCGTCGTCATTGTCGTCGGCCTGCTATACGCACTTCCCAACCTATATGGTGAGGATCCGGCAGTACAGATCACTGGCGCGCGCGGCATCGCCGCCAGTGAGCAAACGCTGATCCAGGTCCAGAACACCTTAAAAGAAGAAAAAATCGCCCCTAAGTCTGTGGCTTTGGAAGAGGGGGCGATTCTTGCACGCTTCGACACCACCGATACGCAGCTGCGCGCCCGTGAAGCGCTGATGGGCGTATTGGGCGACAAATATGTCGTGGCGCTTAACCTTGCACCGGCGACCCCTCGCTGGCTAACCATGATCTCCGCAGAGCCGATGAAACTCGGTCTTGACCTGCGCGGCGGCGTGCACTTCCTGATGGAAGTCGACATGGATACCGCGTTAAGCAAGCTGCAGGAACAAACCACTGAAGGTCTGCGTAGCGACCTGCGTGAGAAAGGCATTGCCTACACCAACGTGCGTAAAGCTGATAACTATGGTGTCGACATTCTCTTTCGTGATAGCGCAGCTCGTGATGCGGCCGTCTCTTACTTAGGCCCACGTCACCGCGATCTGGTTATCACTAACCAGGGCAATAACTCGCTGCGCGCCGTGATGTCCGATGCTCGTCTGAGCGAAGCGCGTGAATACGCCGTTCAGCAGAACATCAATATTCTGCGTAACCGTGTAAACCAGCTGGGTGTAGCTGAACCGCTGGTTCAACGTCAGGGTGCCGATCGCATCGTCGTAGAGCTGCCGGGTATTCAGGATACAGCGCGTGCGAAAGAGATCCTTGGCGCTACCGCGACGCTGGAATTCCGTCTGGTTAACACCAACGTAGACCAGTCTGCCGCCGCGTCTGGCCGCGTGCCGGGTGATTCGGAAGTGAAACAAACCCGTGAAGGTCAGCCGATTGTCATGTACAAGCGCGTGATCCTCACTGGTGACCACATCACCGACTCCACCTCAAGCACCGATGAGTACAATCAGGCTCAGGTTAATATCTCCCTGGACGGCGCTGGCGGTAACATCATGTCTAATTTCACCAAGGACAACATCGGCAAGCCGATGGCGACCCTTTTTGTGGAGTACAAAGACAGCGGTAAGAAAGATGCCACCGGTCGTGCGGTGCTGGTGAAACAGGAAGAAGTGATCAACGTGGCGAACATTCAGTCGCGTCTGGGCAACAGCTTCCGTATCACCGGGATAAGCAACGCGAATGAAGCTCGCCAGCTCTCTCTGCTGCTGCGTGCGGGTGCACTGATTGCGCCAATTCAGATTGTTGAAGAACGCACCATTGGCCCGACCCTGGGTATGGAAAATATCAAGCAGGGTCTGGAAGCGTGTCTGGCAGGCCTCGCGGTCTCCATCATCTTCATGCTTTTCTTCTACAAGAAGTTTGGCCTGATTGCGACCTCCGCGCTGCTGGTTAACCTCGTGCTGATTGTGGGCATCATGTCCCTGCTGCCGGGGGCGACGCTGACCATGCCGGGTATTGCGGGTATTGTCTTAACCCTTGCGGTAGCGGTCGATGCTAACGTACTGATAAACGAACGTATTAAGGAAGAGCTTAGTAACGGTCGGTCGGTACAGCAGGCCATCAACGAAGGTTATCAGGGCGCGTTCAGCTCCATCTTTGATGCCAACGTTACGACGCTAATCAAGGTCATCATCCTGTATGCCGTTGGCACCGGGGCAATTAAAGGCTTTGCGATCACGACCGGGATTGGTGTGGCGACGTCCATGTTTACCGCTATCGTCGGTACCCGTGCCATCGTAAACCTGTTGTACGGCGGCAAACGCATCAACAAGCTGTCTATCTGAGGAGTGCGTTGTGGCACAGGAATATACTGTTGAACAATTAAACCACGGTCGTAGAGTCTATGACTTTATGCGCTGGGATTACTGGGCTTTCGGCATCTCCGGATTCCTGCTGATCATCTCCGTGGTGATTATCGGTGTGAAGGGCTTCAACTGGGGCCTGGATTTCACCGGTGGTACGGTCATCGAAATCTCGCTGGAAAAACCAGCGGATCTAGACCAGATGCGCGAAGCGCTGGAGAAAGCGGGCTTTGCTGAGCCGCTGGTCCAGAACTTCGGCAGCAGCCGTGACATCATGGTGCGCATGCCACCTGCACAAGGGGAAACCGGCGGGCAGGTGCTGGGCAGCAAGGTCGTTAGCGTGATCAATGCGGCAACCAGTCAGGATGCTGCGGTTAAGCGTATCGAGTTTGTGGGGCCAAGCGTGGGTGCCGATCTGGCGCAGAACGGTGCAATGGCACTGCTCGTTGCGCTGATCTCCATTCTGGTATACGTCGGGTTCCGCTTCGAGTGGCGTCTGGCAGCCGGTGTGGTTATCTCGCTGGCGCACGACGTGATCATCACCATGGGCGTGCTGTCGCTGTTCCACATCGAAGTCGACTTAACCATCGTTGCTTCTTTGATGTCGGTTATCGGTTACTCGCTTAACGACAGCATCGTGGTATCTGACCGTATTCGTGAGAACTTCCGCAAGATCCGCCGCGGCACGCCTTACGAAATCTTTAACGTGTCGTTGACCCAGACGCTGCACCGTACGTTGATTACATCCGGGACGACCTTAGTGGTGATCCTGATGCTGTATCTCTTCGGCGGCGCGATGCTGAAAGGCTTCTCCCTGACCATGCTTATCGGTGTGGCTATCGGTACGGCCTCTTCAATCTACGTGGCGTCCGCACTGGCGCTGAAGCTGGGCATGAAGCGTGAGCACATGCTGCAGCAGAAAGTCGAGAAAGAAGGCGCGGACCAGCCGTCCATTCTGCCTTAAGATTGTTAAGTCAGATAAAAACCGCAGCCATTGTGCTGCGGTTTTTTTTCGCCAGGTTAAAGCGTAGGGGGATGAGCGCGAGCGTTTTCCCCAGTTGGCGGTTGATGTGTCGGATGATGCTGCGCTTATCCGACCTACGACAGGTTTTTTTGTAGGGTGGATAAGCGTAAGCGCCATCCACCGTTTGTTGTCAGGCATAAAAAAAGCCAGCTCAAATGAGCCGGCTTATCACTTTTTAGCGGATTAGAAGTTATAACCCACAACCAGGTAACCACCCCAGCCGGTAGAGCGCACGCTGAAATCACCGTTGCCGAAGTTCAGGCTTGCGTCATCGTTCCACTGTCCGCCGTTATGCCAGTAACGCGCGACAACGGAGTAGTGCCAGTGATCGTAGTTCAGGGCAAGGATGTGGCTGGACGCGATGGAGTTGCTGGTACGCGCGTGATGCCCGTTGTTGTCAATGAAGTTGTCATCGCCGAGATCGGAACCCCAGTCGAAGTTGGTGAAGCCGATGTAGCTCAGGTTACCGCCCCACAGGGTAGTAATCGGCACGAAGTACTTCACTTTGAAGCGATAGCCGTCCCACTGGTTTTCGTTGGACGCGCCGTAGTTCTGCCACTGATATTTGGCATAGACGTTCAGGGACAGGCTCATCGGCAGACCGGTATCGATATCTGTGCCCAGACCCATGTACCAGGTGTTCTGCTTGCTGGCGTCATCGCCGTGAGCACCCATATCGTAGATATAGTTGTTGGCGATGTACCACTCTTTAAACGGGCCAAACGCCAGGCTGGTGCCGGTCAGTTTGTCGATAGAGAAGCGCGGTTCGATCTCCATGAACATGCGTGAACCGTCATCCCAGATACCTTTGTCGTTGCCGTTGCCCCAGCCAAAGGTTTTTGGAATATCGATGTAGCCGTAGAAGTCGAACCAGTCTTTCTTGGCAAAGGCTTCGTATTCCAGATACACGTCATTGGTCAGCTGTGGTCCGAAACGGGTGTGATAGCTGCCCACCACGTTAACGCTCTGGTGCCACCAGTCAGACAGATATTCGCTGTTTTTCGTCTCTTGCGCACTTGCTGAGAAGGAGCTTGAAAGTGCCAGAACGGTGCCGGCCGCCAGAATAATTTTTTTCATATTATTTGCCACTGTTTTATATGTTCCCGTGAGAGGAGAGGTGACTCATTCACCCGAAGCCATCAACCATTCAGCTGGTTTTTAATTGGCGCGCCTATTATAGAAATCCATGCTCACAAAAATATGTTTAATTTCACATTATCGTCATATACGTAATCGATTGCGTTCACGTTTGCACACATCAAAAACGGCGCGATTGTACCTGTCTCGGGAAATTAAGCTATTGGGCATCGTATTGTTACAATTAAATGTGATGAATATCACGTTGTGCGGCGGGGAAGGTGTAACAGAGTATCTGGCGTTTTGACGTTTTCTGTTGGATGACGCTGCGCTTACCCACCCTACGAATTGAAGAGTGTCACCGGTCGGATAAGCGCAGCGTCATCCGGCAAAATCTGCACTACTGCTGAGGCTGAATATCATGAATACGTACAAAGCCCAGCTGCTCTGGCGTGATGCCCGGCAGAAGCAGCGGGATCGTCACGTCGCTCGGAGCCAGCACGCTGGCAGGTGCTTCAATCTGCTGGTTCTGTACATTCACTTCCTGATAGTTATCCGTGGTGCCCTGAATCCGGCCCCATTCAACTTTGCCGCTAAACGCCGGCAGCGGATCGTTGGACTCGCCTTTAATTTTAAGCGTGGCGCGCGTTCCGTTGGCCTCCGCCGCGACGTTGCTCAAAGACATCCGCAGATTACCCAGCTGGCTGTTCAGGCGAGCAGGCGTATTTGAGCCAGGCAGCAAATAGACGCCGGTGGTGGATTTAGCGTTCAGGGCGTTCTGCTGCGTCAGCTTTACGGTTTGATCGCCAAGCTTATTCATTAGCTGGGTGAGCGAGCCGACCTCCTGTTTCATCTGGCGCACTTCGGTTTGCTGGGCGCAGGCGGTCAGGCTCATCAGGCTGCCCACCAGGAAAATTCTTAAGTAAGTCTTTGTCATAATTAATAATTCCTTGTTTATCATTCCCGATTTAAGCGTAGTTCTCCATGGATGAAAAGTCATATTTCATGCCTGCCGGGGTCGTTACCTTTGTACTCCTGCGACTTCGCGGTAAACTATTGCCCAATTGACTAATCCCTCAGGACGCGCCATGCATTGCCCATTCTGTTTCGCAGTAGACACCAAAGTGATCGACTCCCGTCTTGTTGGCGAAGGTTCCTCTGTACGTCGCCGTCGCCAGTGCCTGGTCTGCCATGAGCGCTTTACCACTTTTGAAGTGGCGGAGCTGGTGATGCCACGTGTGGTGAAGAGTAACGATGTGCGCGAGCCGTTTAACGAAGACAAACTGCGCAGCGGAATCCTGAAGGCCCTGGAAAAACGTCCGGTCAGCTCGGACGACGTCGAAATGGCGGTCAACCACATCAAATCGCAGCTGCGCGGTACCGGCGAGCGGGAAGTGCCGAGCAAAATGATCGGCAACCTGGTGATGGAACAGCTGAAGAAACTCGATAAAGTGGCCTATATCCGCTTTGCATCGGTCTATCGCAGCTTTGAAGATATTAAAGAGTTCGGCGAAGAAATCGCCCGTTTACAGGACTGAGCAAGATGCCGCTTGACGAAAAGTTTATGGCGCGCGCGTTGCAGCTGGCAAAACGTGGCCGCTTTACCACGATGCCCAACCCGAATGTTGGCTGCGTGATTGCTAAAGATGGCGTAATCGTTGGCGAAGGTTTTCACTTTCGCGCCGGGGAACCGCACGCGGAGGTTCACGCGCTGCGCATGGCCGGTGACAAAGCTCGCGGCGCTACGGCTTATGTGACGCTAGAACCGTGCAGCCACCATGGTCGCACGCCGCCATGCTGCGACGCCCTGATTACTGCTGGCGTAACGCGAGTCGTGGCCGCGATGCAGGATCCTAATCCGCAGGTTGCCGGGCGCGGTTTATACCGACTGCAGCAGGCGGGAATTGAAGTCAGCCATGGTCTGATGATGAACGAGGCCGAAGCGTTAAACCGTGGCTTCCTTAAGCGCATGCGCACGGGGTTCCCCTTTATCCAGCTCAAGCTGGGTGCCTCGCTGGATGGCCGTACCGCAATGGCCAGCGGCGAAAGCCAGTGGATTACTTCTCCGCAATCCCGCCGTGATGTGCAGCGCCTGCGTGCGCAAAGCGCCGCGATTCTCAGCAGCAGCGCCACCGTGCTGGCAGACAATCCTTCCTTGACCGTTCGCTGGCCGGAACTTGATGAGGCGACGCAGGCGGTCTATACCGAAGAGAACCTTCGTCAGCCGACGCGAATTATCCTTGACCGCGAGAACCGCGTGACGCCAGAGCACAAAATCATTGCCCAGCCGGGTGAAACCTGGCTTGCCCGCAGCGCGGCAGACGAACAAGCCTGGCCGGACGGCGTGGAGCAATTTATCGTGCCTCAGCACAACGGTCATCTGGATCTGGTGGTGATGATGATGCTGCTTGGTAAGCGCCAGATAAACTCCGTGTGGGTAGAGGCGGGCGCTACGCTAGGCGGCGCGCTCCTCCAGGCGGGCCTGGTCGATGAACTGATTGTCTACGTTGCGCCTAAGCTTTTGGGTAACGATGCTCGCGGTCTGTGCCAGCTGCCGGGCCTCGAAAAATTAGCCGATGTGCCTGAGTTTGCGTTCAGCAAAGTCCGCCAGATTGGCCCGGATTTATGCTTGCATCTGACCCCGCGTTATTAGCGGCAGAAACGTAAGCAGACGCCAAAAGATTATGATAAAATCCGCCCCCCTGCGGGGCCAAACAGAACCCGTAAAGGAAGAATATGAACATTATTGAAGCAGCCGTTGCTACTCCAGACGCTCGCGTCGCCATCACCATCGCGCGTTTTAACAACTTCATCAATGACAGCCTGCTGGATGGCGCAATCGACGCCCTGAAGCGTATTGGTCAGGTTAAAGATGACAACATTACCGTAGTCTGGGTGCCGGGTGCTTATGAACTGCCGCTGGCCGCAGACGCGCTGGCGAAAACCGGTCGTTACGACGCCGTGGTTGCGCTGGGTACGGTTATCCGTGGTGGGACTGCCCACTTTGAGTATGTTGCTGGCGGTGCCAGTAACGGCCTGGCTCACGTAGCCCAGGACAGCGGTATTCCGGTCGCCTTTGGCGTGCTGACCACCGAAAGTATTGAACAAGCCATCGAACGTGCTGGTACCAAAGCCGGTAACAAAGGTGCAGAAGCTGCGCTGACCGCGCTTGAAATGATTAATGTATTGAAAGCCATCAAGGCCTGATTTTTTGTAAGGGGAAATCTGTGAAACCTGCTGCTCGTCGCCGTGCCCGTGAGTGTGCCGTTCAGGCGCTTTACTCCTGGCAGTTATCTCGCAACGACATCTCCGATGTCGAATACCAGTTCCTGGCGGAACAGGACGTCAAAGACGTTGACGTTAACTACTTCCGCGAACTGCTGAGCGGGGTGGCTACTAACAGCGCGTATCTGGATGGGCTGATGAAGCCTTACCTGTCTCGTCAGCTCGAAGAGCTGGGCCAGGTAGAAAAAGCGGTTCTGCGTATCGCACTGTTTGAACTGTCTAAGCGTGATGACGTGCCTTATAAGGTGGCGATTAACGAAGCCATCGAACTGGCAAAAACCTTCGGTGCCGAAGACAGCCACAAGTTCGTCAACGGTGTGCTCGATAAAGCCGCTCCGCAAATCCGTCCCCACAGAAAATAATCTCCACTAAGGCCGGTAAATCCGGCCTTCATCTTTTAGAGGCATAACGCATGGCATGCGGTGAGTTTTCCCTGATTGCCCGTTATTTTGATCGCGTAAGAAGTTCTCGTCGTGATGTCGACACTGGTATTGGTGACGATTGTGCTCTTCTCAGCGTTGCGGAAAAGCAGCAGCTGGCGATCAGTACCGATACGCTCGTCTCAGGGATTCACTTCCTGGCGGATATCGAACCTGGCGATCTGGGCTACAAAGCACTGGCTGTTAACTTAAGCGATCTGGCCGCTATGGGCGCCGATCCTGCCTGGTTGACGCTGGCTATTACCCTTCCTGAAGTCGATGAAAGCTGGCTCGAGGCCTTCAGCGACAGCCTGTTTGAACAACTCGATTACTACGATATGCAGCTGATCGGCGGCGACACGACGCGTGGACCGCTCTCGATGACGCTGGGTATCCACGGCCTGGTGCCGACCGGACGTGCACTTAAGCGCAGCGGCGCCCGACCTGGCGACTGGATTTACGTCACCGGCACGCCGGGCGACAGCGCGGCAGGGCTGGCGATTCTGCAAAACCGTCTTGCTGTGGCAGACGAAAAACAGGCGGACTATCTGGTGAAGCGCCATTTACGCCCTAAGCCTCGTGTCTTACACGGCCAGGCGCTGCGCGATCTGGCAAGCAGCGCCATCGATCTTTCCGATGGGCTGATTTCCGATCTCGGTCATATCCTTAAAGCGAGCGACTGCGGTGCGCGCATCACGCTGGATACCTTCCCGTACTCAGAGGCTATGCTGGCAAACGTTGATGCAGAGCAGGCGCTGAGCTGGGCGCTCTCCGGCGGCGAAGATTACGAGCTATGCTTCACCGTACCGGAACTTAACCGCGGCGCGCTGGATGTCGCTATCGGCAATTTAGGCGTGCCGTTTACCTGCATCGGTCAGATTGGCGCGGCGTCAGAAGGGCTTCAGTTCTTCGTCGACGGCAAGTCTGCGGACGTGAATTTAAAAGGATACGACCACTTTGCCTCGCTCTAAAGATGTTGCGAAAAGCCGTCTGAACCTGCGCAACCCGTGGCACCTGTTAGCCACCGGTTTTGGCAGTGGCTTGAGTCCGATTATGCCGGGTACCGCGGGGTCGCTTGCGGCGATCCCATTCTGGTATCTGTTGACGTTTTTGCCGTGGCAGCTCTACTCCATGGTGATAATGCTCGGCATCTGTATCGGTGTTTACCTGTGCCACCAGACCGCACGCGATATGGGCGTTCATGACCACGGCAGCATCGTGTGGGATGAGTTCCTCGGCATGTGGATAACGCTGATGGCGCTGCCGATCAATGACTGGCGCTGGGTTGCTGCGGGCTTTGTGATCTTCCGTATTCTGGATATCTGGAAGCCGTGGCCGATCCGCTGGTTCGATCGCAACGTCCACGGCGGGATGGGGATCATGGTCGACGATATCATCGCAGGGGTGATCGCCGCGGGCATTATCTATGTGATTGGTCACCACTGGCCGATTGGGCTGATTTAAGTGGTGGACGACGCTGCGCTTTTTCACCTGATCGTAGGTCGAATAAGCGCAGCGTCATCCGACTAAAATCACTTAAATCCCGCGACCTTATGAGGCTGATAAGGCGTTTCCAGCTCGGCAATCTCTTCCGGTTTTAGCGTAATATCCACCGCCCCCAGTAAATCATCCAGCTGATGCTCACGCGACACGCCAATAATCGGCGCGGCAATGCCCGGTTTGCTCAGTAGCCACGCCAGCGCGATCTGCGCCCGGGAAGCATTTCTTTCCGCCGCTACGTTTGCCAGCCGCTCTGCAATCACCGCGTCGTTCTGCCTTGTTTCCTCGCTCTCCTCGTAAAGCGTTTTACCGACCTTATCGGAGACGGATCGGGCGGTGGTATCGCCCCACGGGCGGGTCAACTTGCCGCGCGCCAATGGGCTCCAGGGTATAACCGCCACGCCTTGCTCGTAGCACAGCGGCAGCATATCCAGCTCTTCTTCGCGATAGATCAGGTTGTAGTGATCCTGCATGGTCACGAAACGCGCCCAGACGTGCCGATCCTGCAGGGCCAGCGCCTGGGCAAACTGCGCGCTGTGCATGGAAGAGGCACCGATATAGCGCGCCTTGCCCGCTTTCACCACGTCGTTCAGGGCTTCGAGAGTCTCTTCGATTGGCGTGTCGTAGTCCCAGCGGTGGATTTGCAGCAGATCGACATAGTCGGTGCCAAGGCGCTGAAGGCTGTCGTCAATGGAACGCAGAATCTGACTGCGGGACAGCCCCTGCGGCAGATCGCCAACCGGGTAATAGACCTTGGTCGCCAGCACGACATCCTCCCGGCGGGCGAAATCTTTCAGCGCGCGCCCGACAATCTCTTCGCTGCTACCGTCAGAATAGCTGTTGGCGGTATCAAAGAAATTAATGCCGTTATCGATAGCGTGTTTGATGATAAGGCGGCTGCTCTCTTCCGGCAGCGTCCAGGCGTGATTTCCCCTGTCCGGCTCGCCAAAGGTCATGCAGCCGAGGCAAAGACGGGAAACCCGGAGGTCGGTTTTGCCTAAGGTGTTGTATTGCATGCTTCCACTCCTGCTTATGTTTGTAGGTTATGACCTAAAGCATAGCAGGAGCGGAGGAGGGGATTACTGCAGCCAGCTGCGGATTTTCGCTTCGATACCTTCGGCGTCCAGGCCGATAGCCGCGCGGGCCTCTTCCTGTGTGCCCTGCGGGATAAAGTAGTCGGGCAGGCCGATGTTCAGCACCTGAACCCGCTTACGGTTAGCCATCAGCACTTCGTTCACGCCGCTGCCCGCGCCGCCCTGGATGGCGTTCTCTTCGATGGTCACCAGCAAATCGTGGCTGGCAGCCAGTTCCAGAATCAGTGATTCATCGAGCGGCTTCACAAAGCGCATATCCACAAGGGTAGCGTTAAGCGATTCCGCGACCTTTGCCGCATCTTCCAGCAGCGTACCGAAGTTCAGCAGGGCGACCTTCTCGCCTGCACGCTTCTTCACGCCTTTGCCAATCGGCAGGCATTCCAGCGGCTGAAGCTCAGCTCCTGTGCCGTTACCGCGCGGGTAACGCACTGCGCTTGGGCCATCATTGTAGTGGTATCCGGTGTGCAGCATCTGGCGGCATTCGTTTTCATCGCTCGGGGTCATGATGACCATATCCGGGATGCAGCGCATGAAGGAGAGGTCGAACGCGCCCTGGTGGGTCTGTCCATCGGCACCCACAATGCCTGCCCGGTCGATGGCAAACAGCACCGGCAGCTTCTGGATAGCCACGTCGTGAATGACCTGGTCATAAGCCCGCTGCAGGAACGTGGAGTAAATGGCGACAACTGGCTTGTAGCCGCCGATAGCAAGACCAGCGGCGAAAGTCACCGCATGCTGCTCGGCAATGGCAACATCGAAATACTGGCCTGGGTACTGGCGGGAAAACTCAACCATGCCGGAGCCTTCGCGCATCGCAGGCGTCACGGCCATCAGCTTGTCGTCGGCTGCTGCGGTTTCACACAGCCAGTTGCCGAAGATTTTTGAGTAGCTCGGCAGGCCGCCCGAGCTTTTCGGCAGGGTGCCGCTGGTATGGTCAAATTTAGGTACGGCGTGGAAGCTGATCGGGTCTTTTTCCGCGGGCGCGTAGCCCCGGCCTTTTTTGGTCATCACGTGCAGGAACTGCGGACCGGTCAGGCCGCGCATATTCTTCAGCGTGTTCACCAGGCCATTCACGTCGTGACCGTCTACCGGCCCGATATAGTTAAAGCCAAGCTCTTCAAACAGCGTGCCCGGCACGACCATGCCCTTGATATGTTCTTCTGTGCGCTTTAGCAGCTCTTTAATGGGCGGCACGCCGGAGAAGACTTTCTTGCCGCCTTCGCGCAGGCTGGAGTAGAGCTTGCCGGAGAGCAGCTGGGCCAGATGGTTATTCAGCGCGCCAACGTTTTCAGAAATCGACATTTCGTTATCGTTGAGCACCACTAGCATGTCCGGGCGGATATCCCCGGCATGGTTCATGGCTTCAAATGCCATGCCTGCGGTAATCGCACCATCGCCGATCACGCAGACCGTGCGGCGATCTTTTCCTTCTTTACCCGCAGCGACGGCGATACCGATCCCGGCGCTGATGGAGGTGGAGGAGTGGCCGACGCTCAGCACGTCGTATTCACTTTCGGCGCGCCACGGGAATGGATGCAGGCCGCCTTTCTGGCGGATGGTGCCAATTTTATCGCGACGTCCGGTGAGGATCTTATGCGGATAAGCCTGGTGACCCACGTCCCAGATCAGCTGGTCGAACGGCGTGTTGTAGACATAGTGCAGCGCAACGGTCAGCTCCACCGTGCCAAGCCCGGAGGCAAAGTGCCCGCTGGAGCGGCTTACGCTGTCCAGCAGGTAACGGCGCAGCTCGTCACACAGCTTCGGCAGGCTCTCTTTTGGCAGCGTGCGAAGCTCCTGTGTGGTATCAACCAGCGCAAGGGTCGGGTATTTGGCAATATCAAAACTCATCAGAAACTCGTTATTATTTATCACGTTGGATGATATAGCTCGCTAACGCTTCCAGGGCCGTTGTGTCTAACGACTGCGCGGTCAGGCCTTCTAACGCGCGTAGCGACTCCTGGTAGAGGTCCCACGCTTTGGCTTTAGCGTGTTCCAGCCCCAGCAGCGCCGGGTAGGTGCTTTTACCGAGCTGCTGATCAGCGCCCTGGCGCTTGCCCAGCGTAGCGGTATCGCCAATTACATCAAGAATGTCGTCCTGCACCTGGAACGCAAGGCCAATACAGTCGGCGTAGCGGTCGAGCAGCGGCAGGGCGGTATGGCCCGCAGCGCCTGCGCTTAACGCACCAAGGCGAACGGCGGCGCGGATAAGCGCGCCGGTTTTATGACGGTGAATACGTTCGAGCTCCTCAAGCGTGGCCTGTTTGCCTTCCGCTTCGAGGTCCAGCGCCTGCCCACCGCACATCCCGGCCACACCGCTGGAAACGGCCAGCTCTTTGACCATCGCCAGACGGTCGGCGATATTGACGCCGGGCATGGGGGCATCACTGAGTATAGAAAACGCCAGCGTTTGCAGGGCGTCTCCGGCAAGAATTGCGCTCGCTTCGCCAAATTTGATATGGCAGGTGGGCTGACCACGGCGCAGATCGTCGTCGTCCATGGCGGGCAGGTCGTCGTGCATCAACGAATAGGCATGGATACATTCCACCGCCGCGGCAGGGGCATCCAGCGCTTCATCTGCTACGCCGAACATTTCCCCGGTGGCATAAACCAGGAAAGGACGAAGGCGTTTACCCCCTAATAATGCACCATAGTGCATCGCTTTAACCAGAGGACTGTTCTGAAACGGCAGCGGGGCTAAAAAGCGCAGCAGCGCAGCGTTGGCCCGTTCGGCGTGGGCCTGAAGGTCATGATTGAAATCCATTTACTCGGCGTCCGGCGTGAAAGGCTTGAGGGGCGTATCTTCGCTGTCGCTCAGCAGGATCTGCACGCGCTGCTCAGCCTGCTGCAGTTTCACCTGGCCCTGACGGGCAAGCTGAATACCCCGTTCGAATTCATTTAGCGCCTCTTCCAGCGGCAGCTCGCCGCCCTCAAGACGGGTGACGATCTGCTCAAGTTCCACAAGCGCGGTTTCAAAGCTGGCAGGGACTTCAGTTTTTTTCGGCATAGTGAATGTCTGACTCTGATAATTGTGCGACCCCGCCATGGTAGCGGACTCAATTGTGTAACGCTATGGCAAGCTGTTAGTGATATACTTTCGCGCCTCGGATGCAGGGCATCGCGCCTTTGCAAGTCTTTAAGTCTTCCAGCCCGCATGATTCATCTCATGTATGGCTCACCAACGAATCATGAGCGCCATGAAGTTTATCATTAAATTGTTCCCGGAAATCACCATCAAGAGCCAATCTGTGCGCATACGCTTTATTAAGATGCTCACGGGGAACATTCGTAACGTTCTAAAACACTACGATGAAGATCTGGCGGTCGTCCGCCACTGGGACAATATCGAAGTCCGCGCCAAAGATGAAAACCAGCGTATCGCCATTCGCGAAGCGCTGACCCGCATTCCCGGCATCCACCATATTCTTGAAGTAGAGGATGTGCCGTTCACCGATATGCACAATATCTTTGAACAGGCGCTGGAACTCTACCGCGACAAGCTGGAAGGGAAATCCTTCTGCGTGCGCGTTAAGCGTCGCGGTAAGCATGAGTTTAGCTCCATTGAAGTGGAACGCTATGTTGGCGGCGGTCTTAACCAGCATATCGAATCCGCGCGCGTGAAGCTGACCCACCCGGACGTCACCGTTAATCTGGAAATCGAAAACGATCGCCTGCTGCTGGTGAAAGGCCGCTATGAAGGCATCGGTGGTTTCCCTATTGGTACCCAGGAAGACGTGCTGTCGCTGATTTCCGGCGGTTTCGACTCCGGCGTGTCCAGCTATATGCTGATGCGTCGCGGCTGCCGCGTGCACTACTGCTTCTTTAACCTCGGCGGTGCGGCTCACGAAATCGGCGTGAAGCAGGTTGCTCACTATCTGTGGAACCGCTTCGGCAGCTCCCATCGCGTGCGCTTCGTGGCGATTAACTTTGAGCCGGTAGTTGGCGAAATCCTCGAGAAAGTTGAGGATGGTCAGATGGGCGTGGTGCTCAAGCGTATGTTTGTGCGCGCGGCCTCCCGCGTGGCAGAACGCTACGGCGTGCAGGCGCTGGTCACAGGCGAAGCGCTGGGCCAGGTTTCCAGCCAGACTCTCACCAACCTGCGCCTTATCGACAACGTTTCTGACACGCTGATCCTGCGCCCGCTTATCTCTCATGATAAAGAGCACATCATCGATCTGGCCCGTGAAATCGGCACCGCTGATTTTGCCCGCACCATGCCGGAATACTGCGGCGTGATCTCGAAAAGCCCGACCGTGAAGGCAGTGAAGGCGAAGATTGAAGCGGAAGAAGAGAACTTCGACTTCTCGATTCTGGATCGCGTAGTGGAAGAAGCCACTAACATCGACATCCGCGATATCGCCACGCAGAGCAAAGAAGTGGTGACGGAAGTCGAAACTGTAGATGCTTTTGCGCCGAACGACGTGCTGCTGGATATCCGCTCCATCGACGAGCAGGACGAGAAGCCGTTTAAGCCGGAAGGGATCGAGGTTGCTTCGCTGCCGTTCTACAAGCTGAGCTCGAAGTTTGGCGATCTGGACCAGAGCAAAACCTATTTGCTGTGGTGCGAACGCGGCGTCATGAGCCGCCTGCAGGCGCTGTACCTGCGCGAACAGGGCTTTAACAACGTTAAGGTTTACCGCCCGTAGCCTGGCGGATGACGCTACGCTTTTCCGTCCTGCCCCACATCGGTGGTAGGGGGATAAGCGCCAGCGTCATCCACCGCATCCTGAAAATTAATAATCCCGGTAGCTATAGATCCCGGCAGCCATCACCAGCTGCTGCGACACCTCATGCGCTTTCTCGCGCCCGACCAGCAGGTCGATAATCTTCAGTGCAAAATCAATTGCCGTACCCGGCCCCTGGCTGGTGAGCAGGTTCACCCGCGGATCCCAGACCACGCGTTTGTCCTGCCACTGCTCTTCCGGGATCGTCTCCTTCAGGCCGGGGAAGCCGGTCATATTGCCAATCGGGAAGATCTCGTGCGGCACCAGCACCGTGCCGGCAGCTGCACAGATGGCGGCGACGATACGGCCGGAGAGATGAAACTGGCGCACGGTTTCCACCAGCAGCGGGCTGTCGCGGAAGCATTCCGCGCCTTTCAGGCCGCCGGGCAGAACAATGACGTCGAAGTCACCATCGGCAATTTCCACCAGCGGTGCGTCGGCGACGATTTGTACGCCGCGTGAACAGGTGACGGTGAGGTTACCGTCGCTGGCAACGCTTGCCGTTGTCACTTTGATGCCGCCGCGGACCAGTAAGTCGATGGTGGTGACGGCTTCGGTTTCTTCAGTTCCAGGTGCCAGGCAGACCAGAGCTTGAGCGCTCATATTCGTTCTCCTTACGCTTTATCAGCTCGTAGAGTCGGCTATTTACCGGCAGGCTCAGGCCGTGGGCCCGCGCACGCTGGAGTAAATACCCGGTGATATAGTCGATTTCAGTGTGCCGCTGCACGCGGATGTCCTGCAGCATCGAAGAGGTATTCGCGGCGGTGCTGTCGATAACCTGTTCAACGTAGTAGAGCAGGCTTTCAGCCGAGGTGTGATGGCCTTCGCGCGCCATAACCTGTGCCACCTCATCGCAGATGCTCACTACCTCGTCGTGATGATGCTTTAATTCACCGTTGGGGCAGTTGTACAAAGCCGTTAGCGGGTTTATCACGCAGTTGACCGTGAGCTTTTTCCAGCTGGCGGGCCGGATGTTATCGTGCCAGGCCACGTCAGGCAGGGCCGCATGCAACGTTTCGGCCAGACGGCTGAAGTCTCCCCCGGCAGCATTACCCGGCCCGATGTGCGTGGTGCCTTTAGCGACGTGAATGATGACGTTGCCATCACGTTTTGCCGCGTGGGTTGTCACCCCCAGTAGAACAGGCTGCCGAAGCGTTTTAAGTTCTTCCAGCGTGCCCATACCGTTATGCAGCAGCAGGACAGGGCTGGATTCTGGCAGCGTCGCGGCCAGCGTTTTTACCGCACCTGATACCTGCCAGGCTTTAAGCGTTACCAGCAGCAGATCGCTCTTGGCAAGGAAATCCGGATCGTTTGCGGTCAGCGATTCGTTAAAGGTGCTGCCGTCCACATCCACCAGATTGACCGGGCAGAAAGGTTGGGGAACCCGTAGCCATCCCTGCACTTCATCTCCTTGTTTTATCAGCGCCGCCAGCCAGAGTTGGCCCAGCGCACCGCAACCCAGTACGGTGATTTTCATGTTGCCTCCCCATCCACAGCCAGCGCGGATGTTTTGCGTAATCTATATTATATCGGGCTCTCTCCTGTTTTAACGGGTTGTTTTGCGCGGCCCAGCGGGTATTATGCAACGCAACAAAAAGAGAGGGAGAAGAAAACATGCCATCTTTTGACATCGTGTCTGAAATTGATATGCAAGAAGTTCGCAATGCGATTGAGAACGCCGAGCGAGAAGTCGCGACCCGTTTTGATTTCCGCAACGTGCCAGCAACCTTTGAGCTGAATGAGAAAAATCAGTCCATTAAGGTCGCCAGCGAGTCTGACTTCCAGGTTAATCAGCTGCTGGATATCCTGCGTGCCAAGCTGCTCAAGCGCGGCATTGAAGGAGCGTCAATTGACGTGCCGGAGGAGTTTACCCACAGCGGTAAAACCTGGAGCGTGGAAGCGAAGCTCAAGCAGGGCATCGAAGCGCCGATCGCCAAGAAAATTGTGAAGCTGATAAAAGACAGCAAAGCAAAAGTTCAGGTGCAGATTCAGGGCGAAGAGCTACGCGTTACGGGGAAATCCCGTGATGACCTGCAGGGCGCAATGGCGCTGGTCCGCGGTGGCGATCTGGGACAGCCGTTCCAGTTTAAAAACTTCCGCGACTGACCCATTCAAAGGGGCTTTATGCCCCTTTCACCAGCTGTTCTATCTCAAATCTGTTCGTTATCTTACTGTCGATCTTCACGTAGGCGCTGCGCTCCTGCGGGATGATGTTCGCGTCGCTTACGCCCGGCTGGGCCAGCAGTCTTGCTTTAAGCTCAACGTCATTTGCCGCATCTTCCGGCAGCTCGATTCGCAGGCTGGCAACATACGGCGGTTCTGACATGGTCGAGCTGACCAGCAGCCAGACCATGGCCAGCAGCGCGCCTGCCAGGAATACCGTCTGGGAATCAAACATCCCGTCCAGCCAGCCGCCCAGCGAGCCGCCAATGGCTACGCCGATAAACTGGCTGGTGGAGTAAATTCCCATTGCGGTGCCTTTGAAGCCAGCGGGAGACTCTTTACTGATAAGCGACGGCAAAATAGCTTCCATCAGGTTAAAGGCAAGGAAGAACAGCTGCACGCCTATCACCAGCTCCCAGAAATGCGGGCCGGAACCCCAGAGCACGATTTCAGCGATCAGGAGTACCACCACGCAGCCCACAAACACGCGCTTCATGCGGCGTTTAACTTCGGCATAGATAATAAACGGTACTACGGACGCAAACGCGATCAGCATCGTGCAGAGATAAATTTTCCAGTGCTGCGCGGCGGGGAAGCCTGCCAGTTCGAGCTGGCCGGGCAGGGCAACGAAGGTCGACATCAGCATGATGTGCAGGCACATGATACCAAAATTCAGCTTCAGCAGCTTAGGCTCGGCAAGGACTTTACTGAAGCAGCCTTTCACCATGCCTGATTCACGATTCAGCACGTGCGTATCGGTATTAGGCACTGCCCACAACGTGATGAGAATGCCGGCGGTGGCCAGCACGGCTATCATCCAGAACAGCGCGTTCAGACCCAGGCTGTGGGTAATAATTGGGCCGAGCACCATGGCAATGGCAAAGGTGACGCCGAAGCTGACGCCAATAAACGCCATCGCTTTGGTGCGGTTCTGTTCGCGGGTAAGGTCAGAAAGCAGGGCCATAACCGCGGCGGCAATCGCGCCCGAGCCCTGGAGCGCGCGGCCAAGGATAATGCCCCAGATTGAATCTGACAGCGCGGCAATCACGCTGCCGAGCACGAAAATCATCAGGCCGCCGATAATCAGCGGCTTGCGGCCAATGCGGTCCGACAGTAAGCCGAAGGGGATCTGGAATATCGCCTGGGCGAGGCCGTAAATCCCAATTGCCAGGCCAATCAGCGCTTCGCTCGCGCCCTGCAGGGACATCCCGTAAGTAGTAAGAACCGGCAGCACCATAAACATGCCGAGCATGCGCAGTGAAAACACCGTGCCTAAACCCCACGTCGCTCGTAGCTCGACGGGCGTCATTTTGTAATCGTTCATTACCACCTCAGATGAAAAACCGGTGTTAGTGTAGTGCGTGGGGAGGGGAGGGTAAACATCTGCTTGTGTAACAAATATTACAGCGTGGAACTATTGATGATACTAATAAAAAAGGGCACCGAAGTGCCCTTTCAGACGGATGATAAACCTAAAGACGAATGAATTTCGCAAAGATCTCACCGAATCAATAACAAGGAAAATCAATGTATTGATTTTCACCTGCTTAACACAAAGAAGGAAAAACCACGCTTTTTCCTTCTTTGTCAGCAATGATAAAGGGCACCGAAGTGCCCTTTTATGCGGTTCACAACTTATCTGACGTAGGTCAGCAGATTGTGCGAGTCTGCCGCCATAAAATCGACCGACATCATCACGCTGAGAGATGTAATGGCGACGATAGAAAAGACGAACAGTTTGCGCGCCCAGACCTTATCGTCTTCCACTTTATATCCACGCAGCGCCATGCCCAACCACCACACGCTTACCGCAGCGGCAACGACCAGATACTTGTATCCGGCGTAGCCACCCAGGGTCAGCATCAGCGTGGCTACGGCAAAAGCGATGATATACAGCGTGATATGGTTCTTCGCAACCGAAATGCCCTTCACGACCGGCAGTACCGGAATGTTAGCGGCCTGATAATCTTTAAAGCGGAAGATGGCAATCGCATAGGAGTGCGGCATCTGCCACAGGCTAAAGATAGCCAGCAGGATCAGGGCGCCAGTGTCGAACTGGCCGGTGACGGCACAGTAACCAATCACCGGCGGTGCCGCACCTGACAGGCTGCCAATCAGCGTGCCGTAAACGGACTTACGCTTCATATAGAGGCTATAGACCCCGACATAAACCACAAAGCCCATCACGGCAAGCCACATGGCTAACGGATTCGCGCCAAACCACAGCATCATAAAGCCAGCAATACCCAACAAGGTGGCGTACACCAGCGACATTTTCGGTGAAATCAGGCCCTTGACCAGCACCCGATTCTTCGTTCTCTCCATTTTACGGTCGATATCGCGGTCGATGTAGTTGTTATAAACACAACCAGATGCCACCACCAGCGACACCCCAACGAGGGTGGAGAGAAACAGGGGATAATCAATACTGCCCTTTGAGGCCAGTAAAAATCCTCCAATGACAGAAATTAAATTACCGAAAATAATTCCTGGTTTCGTTACTTGCAGGTATTGCTTAATCATACACGCCGCTCTTAGTGAACCATCATGTTCTGGTTGAGGTTCCACATAATCCAGATCGAGCCGATCACCAGAATGGCAATAATCAGCGCGGTAAAGACAAAGGCAACCAGGTTCCAGCGCTCGCTTGAAGAGGTATTCAAGTGCAGGAAGCAAACCAGGTGAACCAGAATCTGTACGACTGCGGTCACCAGAATCACGCCAAGAATCGTGGCGTGGGAAGCCGTACCCGTCATGACCATCCAGAACGGGATTGCCGTCAAAATGATAGACAGGATAAAGCCGGTCATATAGGTCTTAACGCTACCGTGGTGGGCGCCCGCGTGTTCAGTTGAATGACTCATTACATCGCCCCCATCAGATAAACGACTGAGAATACACAGATCCATACAACGTCAAGGAAGTGCCAGAACAGGCTCAGACACATCAGACGAGCACGGTTAGTGCCGGTCAGGCCGCGGCGCGCCACATGAATCATCATGAACGCCATCCAGACCAGGCCGGACGTGACGTGCAGACCGTGGGTGCCGACCAGCGCGAAGAACGCTGACAGGAAGCCGCTACGATCCGGGCCGTAACCCTCAACGATCAGGTGATGGAATTCATAGATTTCCATCCCGACGAAGCCCGCACCAAACAGGAAGGTCAGCGCCAGCCAGGAGATAACCTGGCTCTTGTTGCCTTTGTTCATGGCGATAATCGCCATGCCATAGGTGATGGAGCTGAATAACAGCAGGGCCGTCTCAACCAGTACGAACGGCAGTTCGAAGATGTCTTTCCCTGCCGGGCCACCGGCGGTGCCGTTCACCAGAACGGCATAGGTAGCAAACAAGCAACAGAACAGAATGCAGTCGCTCATCAGGTAGATCCAGAAACCAAAGACCTTATTGGTTCCTGCATCGTGATGCCCATGCTCAGCGGCGTGGGCGCTTGCGTGATTGATAGTCTCAGTTGACATTTTTCAGCCCTGCTTTGGTAATTTCATCGAAATGCTGGTTTTCCAGTTTTTCGACTTCCGCAACCGGAACGTAGTAATCCACATCTTCGTCGAAGCTTTTCGCAATCCAGGTCACGATCATGCCGGCAAAGCCGATAATCGCCAGCCACCAGATGTGCCAGATCATCGCGAAACCGAACACGGCGCTGAATGCGGCAATAATAATGCCCGCAGCGCTGTTACGCGGCATATGAATCTCTTCATAGCTGGTTGGCTGCTGGTACGCTTCGCCTTTCTCTTTCATTTCCCAGAATGCATCACGTTCGTGAACGTGTGGCAGATGGGCAAAGTTGTAGAACGGAGGAGGGGAGGAGGTTGCCCACTCCAGCGTACGACCACCCCATGGATCCCCGGTCAGGTCACGGTTCTGCTCGCGGTCGCGAATAGAGACGTAGAACTGAATCAGCTGGCACAGGATACCGCAGGCAATCAGCGCCGCCCCGCCCGCTGCTACAACCAGCAGGGTGTGGAACTGTGGATCGATCTGCTGGCTCAGACGGCGGGTCATACCCATGAAGCCCAGCACGTATAGCGGCATAAACGCCACGAAGAAGCCGATGATCCAGAACCAGAAGGCGCGCTTGCCCCAGCTTTCGTTCAGGGTGAAGCCAAACGCTTTCGGCCACCAGTAGGTCAGACCCGCGAAGCAACCGAACACTACACCGCCGATAATAACGTTATGGAAGTGAGCGATCAGGAACAGGCTATTGTGCAGCACGAAGTCCGCACCTGGTACCGCCAGCAGAACGCCGGTCATGCCACCGATGGAGAAGGTGACGACGAAGCCGATGGTCCACAGCATCGCAGAGTTAAAGACGATGCGGCCCTGATACATGGTAAACAGCCAGTTGAAGATCTTCACCCCGGTAGGGATGGCGATAATCATGGTGGCAATACCAAAGAAGGCGTTTACGTTCGCGCCGCTGCCCATGGTGAAGAAGTGGTGCAGCCAGACGATGAACGACAGAACGGTAATCGCGATAGTCGCCCACACCAGAGAGGTGTAGCCGAACAGGCGTTTTTTGGAGAACGTAGCAACCACTTCCGAGAACACACCAAACACCGGCAGCACCAGGATATACACTTCCGGGTGGCCCCATGCCCAGATGAGGTTGATATACATCATCATGTTGCCACCCATATCATTGGTAAAGAAATGGGTGCCAAGGTAGCGGTCAAGGGTTAACAGCGCGACGGTCACGGTAAAGATTGGGAACGCAGCGATAATCAGTACGTTGGTACACAGCGAAGCCCAGGTAAAGACCGGCATTTTGAACATGGTCATGCCAGGGGTACGCATATTCAGGATAGTAACGAAGAAGTTAATACCCGTCAGCGTCGTACCGATACCAGAGAGCTGGAGACTCCATATCCAGTAGTCGACGCCGACCCCCGGACTGTACTCAATACCGGATAGCGGCGGATAGGCCACCCAACCGGTCTGCGCGAACTCGCCAACCCCAAGAGACAGGTTAACCAGCACCACACCGACAACCGTGAACCAGAAGCTCAGGTTGTTCAGGAAGGGGAAGGCAACGTCACGGGCACCAATCTGTAACGGCACGACGATGTTCATCAGGCCGATAACAAACGGCATCGCCACGAAGAAGATCATGATTACGCCGTGGGCGGTAAAGATCTGATCGTAGTGATGAGGCGGCAGGAAGCCTGCTTCCCCGGCTGAGGCCAGCACCTGCTGGCTACGCATCATGATTGCGTCTGCAAAACCACGCAGCAGCATGACGATGGCGACGATAACGTACATGACGCCAAGGCGTTTGTGGTCAACCGAGGTAAGCCACTCTTTCCATAAATATTCCCACTTACCGAAGTAAGTGATAGCCGCAACCAGCGCCAGTCCCCCGACGATAATTGCTGCAACCGTAACCATGATAATGGGTTCATGGTATGGGACTGCATCCAGTGTAAGTTTTCCGAACATTTTTATTCCTCGGCCCCTAGTGAGAGGTTTCCGCGTGACTCATGTCCATGCCTTCCATGCCTTCATGTGCTGCGTGCTCACCTTCAGGCAGGGTCATGTCCATGCTCTTCCCGTGTCCCATGAATTTGCCAATAACATCTTTGAACAAGTCAGGTTTAACAGCGGAGAAGTATTCGACTTTGTTGTATTCGCTAGGTGTTGCCAGCTTCTCGTAGGCCGTCATATCGTTCATGACCTCCGGAGATTGTTTGGCCTTAGCCACCCATTGGTTAAAGGTGTTCATGTCTGGCGTTGCAATTGCTTTGAACTTCATGCCAGAGAAGCCTTTACCGCTGTAGTTAGACGAAATACCGTCGTAGGTGCCTGCTTCGTCCGCAATCAGGTGCAGTTTGGTCTGCATGCCTGCCATTGCGTAGATCTGGCTACCGAGTCGCGGAATAAAGAAGGAGTTCATCACCGAGTTAGAGGTGATTTTGAATTCCACTGGGGTGTTGGCCGGGAAGGCAATTTCATTAACCGTGGCGATACCCTGCTCCGGATAGATGAAGAACCATTTCCAGTCCATGGCGATAACTTCAATGGTCACCGGCTTCGCTTCATGAACCAGCGGTTTGCTGGGCTCAAGGGCGTGCGTAGTTTTCCAGGTCAGTACCGCAAGGAAGATGATGATAAGGATGGGAATCGTCCAGACTACAGCTTCAACCTTGTTCGAGTGCGACCAGTTTGGGCTGTATTTGGCGTCCTTGTTTGAAGCCCGATACTTCCAGGCAAAACCGATAGCCATCGCGATAGCTGGGATAACGACGATCAACATCAGGCCGAGGGCCGTCAGTATCAGGGAACGTTGTTCCAGTCCAATCTGTCCTTTGGGATCGAGAAGTGCAGAATCACAGCCGCTGAGTAAAAAAGTGCCTGCGATTAATGACAACCATCCCAAACTTTTATTGTATTTCCTGAGTCTCATTTAACGACCTCAATTCCGGGGGAGCTCTATTGTCGTTTAAAGTGTGCCGGCATTTTACGGGAAGGTTACATTACTGTAAACATGAATGGCGTAGTGTCAGTGGGTGTTACCGGGTTCTGCCGTCAATGTCACACGAAATGCAACAATTTATTAAAGTAGCATGCTTTGTGTGGATTACCCTGATTTATAACAAAAGCCTATCTAATCGGCTGTGGAGCAGGGTAATGGGTATAACCACCCCAATCAAAACACAGTAAATTAACAAGTTGGCATCATTTTTAAAGCGTAAAATCAGTAAATTAATTTCGCACCGGGCTGAATCGTTAAGGTACAAGAGGCTAAAATAAGCGTGCTGCGGAATAATAAAAAATCTGCCACCTGCCGAGGAAAAAATGATTTGTAAATTTAAGTGCTGCTTATTTCGGCAAATTAATAACGGTGCTAAATAAATAAGGCGCAGCTTTATATTTAGCTGCGCCTTTGCTTTTTCAGAGCAGGGCGGTGCGACGTAAAGCCAGATAGTCCAGCACGGCGCCAATCACCACGCCGCCAATGGCAAACAGCGCGCCCCATTCGAGGAGCTGAAGGTTGACTGCCCAGTCAGTCAGCCCCAGAGCGTTAGTGATAAGAATCACCAGCCAGACGCCAATCAGCAGGCAGCCGAAGGTCAGCGCTTTCAAGGCCAGGCGATAGGCAGAACCAAACTCGCTGCGCGGCATAAAATTTTCGGTGCGCTGAGTGTATTCGAGGGTGGATTTACAAAGCAGCAGCAGCAGAATACCAGGGACTGCGGCAAATACGGAGAAAAGGTAAAACGTAGGCCAGCCATGGGCCTCAACAAACCAGCCGGCGATTGGCCCAACGTAAACGCGCCCTACGGCGGAAAGAGCCGAAAGCAGCGCAAACTGGGTAGCAGAGAATGACTTATTGCATAAAGTCATTAGCAGCGCGACGAAAGCAGCGGTGCCCATGCCTCCGCAGAGGTTTTCGAAGAACACGGCGGTGGCCATGCTGTACATATGCTTATCGGAGATGGACAGCAGCCAGTAACCAGCGTTGGACAGCCCCTGTAAAATGCCAAAGATCAGTAGCGCCCGGAACAGGCTCAGGCGCTGCATTAACACGCCGCCGTACAGCGCGCCCAAAATCGTGGCGAACAGGCCCAGCGTTTTATTCACCACGCCAACTTGACCCGCATCGAAACCAACCCCACGAATCAGAAACGTGGTAGTGAGGCTCATGGCGAACGCATCGCCCAGCTTGTACATCACAATCAGCAGCAGGATCAGCCAGGCGTTATTGCGCCCGAAGAAATCACGCAGCGGTGCTACAACTGCCTGTTCGATGCTGCGGGGAACAGGAATGGCGTCGGTAGGCTCTGGGGCCAGGATTGTGGCGACAATACACGGCAGCATAAGTGCAGCCATCAGCCAGTACATCGCCTGCCAGCCAAGAAAGCGGTCTGCCAGCCAGAGCGCAAGGCCACCGGAAACCAGCATCGCCAGACGATAGCCAAGTACGCTGATTGCCGCGCCCGATCCACGTTCTTCGGCAGGCAGGACATCCGTCTTCCAGGCATCGAATACGATGTCCTGAGAGGCGGAGCAGAAAGCGATGATCACCGCCAGCGCTGCCATCCAGCGAAGCTGCGTCCCTGGTTCAAGGAAGCCCATTGCCGCGATAGAAATGAGCAGCAGGATTTGCGTAATTAATAGCCAGCCGCGACGACGCCCCAGCATCGGCGGCGTATACCTGTCCATCACCGGCGCCCACAGAAACTTAAAGACATAGGCCTGGCCAACAAGGGAGAAAAAGCCGATGGTTTTCAGATCGATATTTTCGACCGTCATCCAGGCCTGCAGCGTGCCGGAGGTTAATGCGAGGGGAAGCCCGGAGGCAAAGCCAAGAATCAGAAGAATGGCTGATTTCGGCTCAAGAAGTTTGCGTAAATACTGATTGGGCATGCGAGGCTCGGATCTTAAGCCCGCAAGATGCGGGCTTGTAGGCAAAAATTAACGCGCGTTCTGTTTGATAAATTCGTGAACGCTGGTGTCCTGGGCCATATCCGCAATGGTATCGGTCAGCACGGAGTTAACCGCGTTGGCGATATTCTTGTTAGTCGCCTGGAATGCCCCTTCGACGTTGTAGTTAGAACGGTAGTTTTTGGTCATCTTGTTGCCGTTCTGTGCGGTAGCAACGATAGAGATGTCTGCTTTAGTGGCAATGTTGTAGCGCACGTTACCCTGGGAGACATCGGCGTACAGCTGGTTGACAATAATCTGTAACGCAACCGGCGCGCTTGGCCCAATCATATAGCCACGAGCGGTCATTTGCTTTTCCAGCACTTCCTGTAACAGAAAACGCAGATCGCGGGACGGAGTCAGGGTAACCAGCTGGTTGTCGCGAGTGACTTTAGCCAGTGCCTGGTCGGTGCGCTGGTCTGCACCGTTGATGCTAACGGTGACGCCCATCAGGCTTGGATCCTGCTGAGGCAGGTTGATGGTCGGTGCCACATCAATGGTGGTTGGTGGTGTTGCACAGCTGGCCAGCATAAAAACGGCGACCAGCGGGAAGAGTAATTTTTTTAACATGTTCGCTATCTCAATGTACTTAAAAGGGCGGGCAGAAAAAACACGTCATCATAACACCGCGTTTGCCCAGTGGAAGTGCCTGACGCACGGAAATTCATCGCGTTGCGCTTTTAGTGAGCACCAGTGCTGCGACTGAACCGTTTTGGCCCCAATCTTTACCGCAATAGCATTAAGCTACAGCAAGTTGGGTAATAAAATCGGACGAAAGCTAAATTAATGTTGGCGTTACGTTATTAAAACGGTTAAAAGCGGCTAAGATCTAAAGGGATGAGTGGCATCTCTGCGTTGTTGAGGAGAAAGTTCATGATGGTACGCGAGCAAATAGAAACAAAATTAAGGGCAGCCTTTGAACCCGTGTTCCTGGAAGTCGTGGATGAAAGCTATCGTCACAATGTCCCGGCTGGCTCAGAGAGCCATTTCAAAGTTGTGCTGGTCAGCGATCGTTTTGTCGGTGAGCGTTTCTTAAATCGCCATCGCCTGATCTACGGAACCTTAAGCGAGGAGCTGTCGCACACGGTTCATGCTCTGGCCTTGCACACTTATACCATTAAAGAGTGGGAAGGGCTGCAGGATACGATTTTTGCCTCCCCGCCGTGTCGTGGTGCTGGCAGTATCGCCTGAAAAAAAGCTTTCAGGTTTGCAACTAAGGGAACTTTTCCTTTATGTTGCTATCTGTTAAACGTGTTTCCCAAAACGGCCTGCGGGCCGTTTTGTTTTGCCCATGATTTCACCTGGTCTTTGCAGGGATCCGGCAATAAATTCCCGTGAAATGTGAAAAAGGCCGCAGCGACGTTGCGTTGCCGTTCTCGACTCACCTTAGCGATGCCGCTATAATGCTGCGTCTTATTTTTCGGAATGTCTTCGGGACGATTCTGACGACAGGGAATGTGATTCTGATACAGAGGACATCCCGGTTCTGTGAAGCAATATAAAACGGCTTCCAGAGTTGACCGAGCACTGTGATTTTTTGAGGTAACAAGATGCAAGTTTCAGTTGAAACCACTCAGGGCCTTGGCCGCCGTCTCACGATTACTATCGCTGCAGACAGCATCGAAAACGCTGTAAAAAGCGAGCTGGTCAACGTGGCAAAGAAAGTTCGTATTGACGGCTTCCGCAAGGGCAAAGTACCGATGACTGTTGTTGCTCAGCGTTACGGCGCGTCTGTTCGCCAGGACGTTCTGGGCGAGCTGATGAGCCGCAACTTCGTTGACGCGATCATCAAAGAAAAAATCAACCCAGCTGGCGCGCCTAACTATATTCCAGGCGAATACAAACTGGGCGAAGACTTCACCTACTCCGTAGAGTTCGAAGTGTACCCGGAAGTTGAGCTGCAGGGTCTGGAAGCAATCGAAGTTGAAAAACCGGTTGTTGAAGTGACTGACGAAGACGTTGACACCATGCTGGATACCCTGCGTAAGCAGCAGGCGACCTGGAAAGACTCTGATGCAGCGGCAACTGCAGAAGACCGTGTGACCATCGACTTCACAGGTTCCGTTGACGGCGAAGTATTCGAAGGCGGCAAAGCGTCTGACTTCGTACTGGCAATGGGCCAGGGTCGTATGATCCCTGGCTTCGAAGATGGCGTTGTTGGCCACAAAGCTGGCGAAGAGTTCACTATCGAAGTGACCTTCCCGGAAGATTACCACGCTGAAAACCTGAAAGGTAAAGCGGCGAAGTTCGACATCGTTCTGAAGAAAGTTGAAGAGCGCGAACTGCCAGAATTTACTGAAGAGTTCATCAAACGTTTCGGCGTTGAAGATGGTTCCGTTGCTGGCCTGCGTACAGAAGTGCGTAAAAACATGGATCGTGAGCTGAAAGGCGCGGTGCGTAACCGCATCAAGTCTCAGGCTATCGACGGTCTGGTTAACGCCAACAACATCGACGTGCCAGCGGCATTGATCGACGGCGAAATCGACGTGCTGCGCCGTCAGGCTGCTCAGCGTTTCGGTGGCAACGAGCAGCAGGCGCTGGAACTGCCTCGTGAACTGTTCGAAGAGCAAGCTAAGCGCCGCGTAGTCGTTGGCCTGCTGCTGGGCGAAGTGATTCGTACCCACGAACTGAAAGCTGACGAAGCTCGCGTTAATGGCCTGATCGAAGAGATGGCTTCTGCCTACGAAGATCCGAAAGAAGTTATCGAATTCTACGGCAAAAACAAAGAGCTGATGGACAACATGCGTAATGTTGCTCTGGAAGAACAGGCTGTTGAAGCCGTTCTGGCAAAAGCGAAAGTTTCTGAGAAAGCGACTTCCTTTAGCGAGCTGATGAACCAGCAAGCGTAAGCACAATTTTCGGTATCATCGCCAAAAATTTGCTGCGTCAAGCCCGTCACCTCCAGGTGGCGGGCTTTTTTTATCCGTCGGATGGCATTTTTGGGACGAATAAACGAAGTTTCAGGGTTAGCGTTACAAGAAAAGGTTGTTATGCTTGAAACAGGGCGAAACCATCCCCATAAATTGGGTATGGCTCCAATAACACGACCCTGACTGATAATCCGTCCATAAAGGTAACGGGCGCGAGGAGCGTAGTCTTCTTTTCGCGTCTGAAGTAGAATCAGTACAGTAGGTTAGAAGGCTTAATTACTCCAGGAGACGGAAATGTCATACAGTGGCGAACGAGATCAATTAGCACCCCATATGGCCCTGGTGCCGATGGTTGTTGAACAAACATCGCGTGGTGAGCGTTCATACGATATCTATTCCCGTCTGCTCAAGGAACGTGTCATCTTTATGACCGGACAGGTCGAAGATCATATGGCTAACCTGATCGTGGCGCAGATGCTGTTTCTGGAAGCAGAAAACCCGGAAAAAGACATCTATCTCTACATTAACTCACCGGGTGGCGTAATTACGGCGGGTATGTCTATCTACGACACAATGCAATTTATTAAGCCGGACGTCAGCACGATCTGTATGGGACAGGCTTGTTCCATGGGAGCATTCCTGCTGACTGCCGGTGCGAAAGGCAAGCGTTTCTGCCTGCCGAATTCGCGCGTTATGATCCACCAACCGCTGGGCGGCTATCAGGGACAGGCGACGGACATCGAGATTCATGCCCGCGAAATTCTGAAAGTTAAAGCCCGCATGAACGAACTTATGGCGCAACACACCGGCAAATCTCTGGAAGAAATCGAGAGAGACACCGAGCGTGACCGTTTCCTCGCTGCCAGCGAAGCGGTAGAGTATGGCTTAGTTGACTCGATTCTGACTCACCGTAACTAATGCCCGAAAACAGCGGGCCGTATACTATAGTTGAAGTAGCGGCTCTCTGGCGCTTACGATTGGCTGTGCCGCAATAATGGCACCTGCGTCGTTTCCAGCGATGCAAAGAAACAGAAAAGAGGTTTTGCTTTATGACAGATAAGCGCAAAGACGGTTCAGGCAAACTGCTGTACTGCTCTTTTTGCGGCAAAAGCCAGCATGAAGTGCGCAAGCTTATTGCCGGGCCGTCGGTGTATATCTGCGATGAGTGTGTCGATCTGTGTAACGACATCATTCGCGAAGAGATCAAAGAAGTGGCTCCGCATCGCGAACGTAGCGCGTTGCCGACGCCGCACGAAATTCGTCACCACCTCGATGACTACGTCATCGGTCAGGAACAGGCTAAGAAAGTCCTGGCGGTGGCGGTATACAACCACTACAAACGTCTGCGCAACGGCGACAGCACCAACGGCATTGAGCTGGGCAAAAGTAACATTCTGCTCATCGGGCCGACCGGTAGCGGTAAAACCCTGCTGGCTGAAACCCTGGCGCGTTTGCTGGATGTTCCGTTCACCATGGCTGATGCCACAACGCTTACCGAAGCGGGCTATGTAGGTGAAGACGTAGAAAACATCATTCAGAAACTGCTGCAGAAATGCGACTACGACGTGCAGAAAGCACAGCGCGGTATCGTTTATATCGATGAGATCGACAAAATCTCCCGCAAGTCTGACAACCCGTCCATCACCCGTGATGTGTCCGGTGAAGGCGTGCAGCAGGCGTTGCTGAAACTGATCGAAGGCACCGTCGCGGCGGTTCCACCACAGGGCGGACGTAAACATCCGCAGCAAGAGTTCCTGCAGGTGGATACCTCCAAGATCCTCTTCATCTGCGGTGGCGCATTCGCCGGCCTCGACAAAGTTATCGCGAACCGCGTTGAAACCGGTTCTGGCATTGGCTTTGGCGCAACGGTGAAAGGCAAGTCTGAAAAAGCCAGCGAAGGCCAGCTGCTGGGCCAGGTGGAGCCAGAAGATCTGATCAAATTTGGTCTGATCCCTGAGTTCATCGGTCGTCTGCCGGTGGTTGCCACCCTAAGCGAACTGAGCGAAGAAGCCCTGATCCAAATCCTGAAAGAGCCGAAGAACGCCCTGACCAAGCAGTACCAGGCGCTGTTTAATCTGGAAGGTGTGGATCTGGAATTCCGCGACGAAGCGCTGGACGCTATCGCCAAGAAAGCGATGGCCCGTAAAACCGGTGCTCGTGGTCTGCGCTCTATCGTTGAAGGCGCGCTGCTCGATACCATGTACGATCTTCCTTCTATGGAAGACGTCGAAAAAGTGGTGATCGACGAGTCCGTTATCGACGGCCAGACCAAGCCGCTGTTGATTTACGGTAAGCCGGAAGCGCAACAGGCATCTGGTGAATAATTCGCCAAAATAACCAGTCAGTTAGTATAAAAAGGGGGATTTTTATCCCCCTTTTATTTTTCCTGCGATTCCGGCATTGAATGCCCGGGAAACATCCCCATATACTGACTTACTTGCAGGTCGATGCCATAAGAGCGGAGGCATCGCCCCATCACCTGGCGGAAATTAAACTAAGAGAGAGCTCTATGAATCCTGAGCGTTCTGAACGCATTGAAATCCCCGTATTGCCTTTGCGCGATGTGGTGGTTTATCCGCACATGGTCATTCCACTGTTTGTTGGGCGTGAAAAGTCTATTCGCTGCCTGGAAGCGGCCATGGACAACGATAAAAAAATCATGCTGGTGGCGCAAAAAGAGGCCTCGACGGATGAGCCGGGTGTTAACGACCTGTTCTCAGTAGGTACCGTTGCGTCTATTTTGCAGATGCTGAAGCTGCCGGACGGCACGGTAAAAGTGCTGGTCGAAGGTTTACAGCGCGCGCGTATCACCACGCTTTCCGACAACGGCGACCACTTTGCCGCCCAGGCGGAATACCTCGACTCGCCGGCTATTGAAGAGCGCGAGCAGGAAGTCCTGGTACGCACAGCAATCAATCAGTTTGAAGGCTACATCAAACTGAACAAAAAAATCCCCCCGGAAGTGCTGACATCGCTCAACAGTATCGATGATCCAGCACGTCTGGCAGACACCATTGCCGCGCATATGCCATTGAAACTAATGGACAAGCAATCCGTGCTCGAGATGTCCGATATTAACGAACGTCTTGAATACCTGATGGCGATGATGGAGTCCGAAATCGATCTGCTGCAGGTTGAGAAACGCATTCGCAACCGCGTTAAAAAGCAGATGGAAAAGAGCCAGCGCGAGTACTACCTGAACGAGCAAATGAAAGCCATTCAGAAAGAGCTCGGCGAAATGGACGACGCGCCGGACGAAAACGAAGCGCTGAAGCGAAAAATCGACGCGGCTAAAATGCCGAAAGAAGCGCGTGAAAAGACCGAAGCGGAGCTGCAAAAGCTAAAAATGATGTCGCCAATGTCTGCGGAAGCAACCGTAGTCCGTGGCTATATTGATTGGATGGTGCAGGTACCGTGGAACGCGCGTAGCAAGGTTAAAAAAGACCTGCGTCAGGCTCAGGAAGTGCTGGACACCGACCATTACGGTCTGGAGCGAGTCAAGGATCGTATCCTTGAATACCTCGCCGTGCAGAGCCGTGTAAACAAGCTCAAAGGGCCAATTCTGTGCCTGGTCGGGCCTCCGGGCGTGGGTAAAACCTCCCTCGGCCAGTCCATCGCGAGAGCGACAGGGCGTAAATATATCCGTATGGCGCTGGGTGGCGTACGCGATGAAGCGGAAATTCGCGGCCACCGTCGTACCTATATTGGTTCGATGCCGGGCAAGCTTATTCAGAAAATGGCAAAAGTGGGTGTTAAAAACCCGCTGTTCCTGCTGGATGAGATCGACAAAATGTCTTCCGACATGCGTGGCGATCCGGCATCGGCGCTGCTGGAAGTGCTTGATCCAGAACAGAACGTGGCATTTAACGATCACTACCTGGAAGTGGATTACGATCTCAGCGACGTGATGTTTGTTGCAACCTCGAACTCTATGAACATTCCGGCGCCGCTGCTGGACCGTATGGAAGTGATTCGTCTGTCCGGCTATACCGAAGACGAAAAGCTGAACATCGCCAAACAGCACCTGCTGCCGAAGCAGATTGAGCGTAACGCCCTGAAAAAAGGCGAGCTTACGGTAGAAGACAGCGCGATTTCCGGCATCATCCGTTACTACACCCGTGAAGCGGGCGTGCGTAGCCTGGAGCGTGAAATCTCCAAGCTGTGCCGCAAAGCTGTGAAACAGCTGCTGCTGGATAAAACGCTGAAGCACATCACCATTGACGGCGATAACCTGAAGGACTTCCTTGGGGTACAGCGCTTTGACTATGGTCGTGCAGACAGCGAAAACCGCGTTGGACAGGTCACAGGCCTTGCGTGGACGGAAGTTGGCGGCGATCTGCTGACCATCGAAACCGCCTGCGTGCCGGGTAAAGGCAAGCTGACTTATACCGGGTCACTCGGTGAGGTTATGCAGGAGTCTATCCAGGCAGCGCTGACCGTTGTGCGTGCGCGGGCAGAAAAACTGGGCATCAACGGCGACTTCTACGAGAAGCGTGATATTCACGTTCACGTTCCGGAAGGCGCAACGCCTAAAGACGGCCCGAGCGCGGGTATCGCTATGTGTACGGCGTTGGTTTCTTGTCTGACAGGTAACCCGGTACGCGCAGATGTCGCTATGACGGGGGAAATCACCCTTCGTGGCCAGGTTCTGCCTATTGGTGGCCTGAAAGAAAAACTGCTTGCGGCTCACCGTGGCGGCATTAAAACGGTGCTGATTCCGGATGAAAACAAACGCGATCTGGAAGAGATTCCGGACAACGTGATTGCCGATCTGGATATTCACCCTGTGAAGCGTATTGAGGAAGTTCTGGCTCTTGCCTTGCAGAATGAACCTTACGGAATGCAGGTTGTAACTGCAAAATAGTGACCTGACGCAAATACAGTTAAGAAAAACCGGGCTGGTAAGTGAATTCTCACTTGCCAGCTTTTTTTTGTCTCGCTAAGTTAGACAGCTGGCTAAGTCTGCCTCGTATAACGAGTGTTGTGCGGGCATGGCAGGCCTGATATAACTGCTGCGCGGTCGTGCTTTGATGGGTATGGGTACGATATAAATAATAACGAGAGGAAGAGAAGAGTGAATAAATCTCAACTGATAGACAAAATTGCCGCAGGTGCTGATATTTCTAAAGCTGCTGCTGGACGTGCGTTGGATGCTGTTATCGCCTCTGTTACTGAAACTCTGCAATCCGGAGAAGACGTAGCACTGGTTGGCTTTGGTACTTTCGCGGTTAAAGAGCGTGCAGCCCGTACAGGCCGTAATCCTCAGACCGGTAAAGAGATCACCATTGCTGCAGCGAAAGTCCCAGGGTTCCGTGCGGGTAAAGCGCTGAAAGACGCGGTCAATTAAGTTCGACTATCTGTTAACTGAACCGTAAAGCTTTGTCAGGGGCGCATCATCCGATGTGCCTTTTTTGTTTAATCAGGCTTAATTTTACGCTTGCTTGATGATTTGGGGCGGGATTCTTGTCACAATAGCCCTCTTATGCGCAGCGGCGGAGCTTAGCGCGTTCGCAAGGATGCACGGGCATCTGCGCAGGGTTTACCAATTACACTACAGCGGAGTGTTGTATCACCATGATGGACAATTTACGCGCGGCGGCAAATCACGTCGTGCTCAAGATCATTCTGGGTCTGATTATCGTGTCATTCATTTTGACTGGCGTGGGTAACTACCTGATTGGCGGTAACGCTAATTATGCCGCAAAAGTTAATGGCCAGGAGATTGGTCGTGGGCAGTTCGAAAATGCGGTAGCCAGCGAGCGTAACCGCCAGCAGCAACAATTGGGCGATCGGTTCTCCGAGCTCGCTGCCAGCGAAGGTTACATGAACCAGATGCGCCAACAGGTGCTCTCCCGCATGATCGACGAAGCGTTGATGGACCAGTATGCCAAACATTTGGGACTGGGCATCAGCGACGAACAAGTCAAACAGGCGATCTTCAAAGAGCCTGCCTTCCAGAATAACGGTAAATTCGATAACGCCCGTTATATCGCCATCATCGGCAATATGGGGATGTCAGCCGATCAGTATGCGCAGGCGCTGCGTAACCAACTGACCACCCAGCAGCTCATTAGCGCGCTGGTAGGCACCGACTTTATGCTCAATGGTGAAACCGACGAACTGGCGACCCTGGTGTCTCAGGAGCGTCTGGTCCGTGAAGCAACCATTGATGTGACTGCGCTGGCTGCGAAGCAGACGGCTTCCGAGCAGGAAGTCAACGCCAGCTACGAGCAAAACAAAAACCGCTTTATGGCGCCTGAGCAGTTCAAGGTCAGCTATATCAAGCTGGATGCTGCATCAATGCCGGAAACCGCAACGGATGCCGAGGTGAAGTCCTATTATGACCAGCATCTGGATGAGTACACCCAGCCGCAGCGTAGCCGCTACAGCGTGATTCAGACCAAGACAGAAGCGGAAGCGAAAGCGGTTCTGGACGAGCTGAACAAAGGTGGCGATTTCGCCGCTCTGGCAAAAGCGAAGTCAGCTGACATTATCTCTGCCCGTAACGGCGGCGATATGGGCTGGCTTGAGCCGGGCACCACGCCTGACGAGCTGAAAAATGCCGCTCTAAAAGAGAAAGGCCAGCTGTCTGGCGTGATCAAATCATCCGTAGGCTTCCTGGTCGTGCGTCTGGATGATGCTCAACCCGCGAAAACCAAGCCGCTTTCTGAAGTCCATGACGCGATTGCTGACAAAGTGAAGCAGGAAAAAGCGCTCGATGCCTACTATGCGCTGCAGCAGAAAGTGAGCGATGCGGCAAGCAACGATAACGAATCTCTGGCAGGTGCAGAGCAGGTTGCAGGCGTTAAAGCAGTTGAAACAGGCTGGTTCGGTCACGACAACATTCCTGCTGAGCTGAACTTCAAACCTGTATCAGAAGCCATTTTCAACGGTACTTTGGTCGGTCAGAATGGTACGCCGGGTAGCAACTCCGACATCATCACCGTGGACGGCGACCGTGCTTTTGTTCTGCGTGTGACGGAGCACAAGCCTGAAGCGATTAAGCCGCTGGCAGAAGTGCGTGACCAGGTTATCGCCCAGGTTAAACGCCAGAAAGCTGAGCAGCAGGCGAAGCTTGACGCCGACAAACTGCTGAACGAACTGAAGCAGGGGAAAGGTCAGGACGCGCTGAAAGCCGCAGGTCTGAGCTTTGGCGAAGCGAAAACGCTGACTCGTACCGGCCAGGATCCTGTTAGCCAGGCTGCCTTTACCTTACCTCTGCCGGCAAAGGGCAAGCCGAGCTACGGTGTGGCTAACGACATGCAGGGCAATGTGGTGCTGCTGGCGCTGGATGAAGTGAAAGCAGGCACCATGCCAGCCGATCAGAAAAAAGCCATGGTTCAGGGCATCACGCAGAATAATGCCCAAATTGCGTTTGAAGCGCTGATGACCAACCTGCGCAAAGAAGCGAAGATCAAAATGGGCGACGTGGTCGTCCAGCAGCAATAATCTTCGGCGTCTCTCGCAGATAACTGCAACAGAATGCAAAAATCAAAGGCCGCTTTCGCGGCCTTTTCCACATTTTAAAACCGTCAATTGTTCAGGCTTTTTTCTCCCGCTATGGTGGCTTCGCTATCAAACACATGGAGGAAATAGCATGAAATCAGCAGTGAAAGCGTTGTGTTTTACCCTGGTTCTGGCCTGTGCCGGAGCCTCTACCCCTGCCCATGCGGCACCAGCCAAGAGTAACGCGGTTGTGCAAACTACCGCCGTGGCGGAGAAGAGCAGCCCGAAACCACACCAAGACAAAGCGAGCGAAGCTAAAGCAGCCGATCCGGACGACGGAGTAGTAAGTATTAATACCGCCAGCGCGGAACAGCTCGCCCAGGCGCTGAACGGCGTGGGGCTGAAAAAGGCGCAGGCGATTGTCAGCTACCGGGAAGAGTACGGTCCTTTTAAAGAGGCCGATCAGCTGCAGGAGGTGCCGGGGATCGGCAGCGCGCTGGTGGAGCGTAACCGTGGGCGTATAAAACTTTAACGGTTAGTGCGTACAGGCTAGCGTAGTCGTAAAAATTTGCTACGCTGAATGACAGGTCATACCAGTTTGTGTGACCTGATCATCTTGCCTGCCTAATAAAATGAAAAGGTTATCGCGCTATGCAAACACAAATTAAAGTTCGTGGTTACCACATGGATGTCTACCAGCACGTGAATAACGCCCGCTATCTGGAGTTTCTTGAGGAGGCCCGCTGGGAAGGGCTGGAGAGCACGGCGGGCTTTCAGTGGATGAACGAACGCAACATCGCCTTTATCGTGGTGAATATCAATATCAGCTACCGCCGTCCGGCAGTGCTGGGGGACGTGCTGACCATTACCAGCAGCCTGCAGCAGCTAAACGGCAAAAGCGGCGTGCTGAGCCAACTCGTCACTCTGGAGCCAGAAGGCCAAGCCGTGGCCGACGCGCTGCTGACCTTTGTCTGCATCGATCTGAAAACGCAGAAGTCGCTGCCCATTGAAGGTGAACTACGCGAAAAGCTTGAGCAGATGATGGAGTGACCGGCAGGGCGTGGCGAGCACCACGCCCGGGGAGATTATTGCAAACCGGTTTTCTTTTTCATGGCGGCCATCACCATCGGCTTATCTGCCAGGTAATGATTCAGGCCGTTGGCGCGTAGGTGGCAGGCGGCGCATTCTCCGCAGCCGTCGCCCTTGATACCGTTGTAGCAGGTCAGGGTTTCCTTGCGAACCAGATCCAGCTGCTGCCAGTAGTCCGCCAGCGCCCAGGTCTCCGCTTTATCCAGCCACATCAACGGCGTTTCAAAACGGATATCGCGTGCCATACCCAGGCTGACCGCATGATTCAACGCTTTAACAAATTCATCCCGGCAGTCAGGGTAGCCGGAGAAATCGGTCTCGCATACGCCGGTAATCACTGCCTCTGCTTCTACCTGATACGCATAAATTGCCGTCAGGGTCAGAAACAGAATATTACGGCCCGGCACGAAGGTGCTGGGAATGCCGTTTTCCGACGGGTCGTAATTGGGGACGGGAATGCTGTCGCGCGTCAGGCTGCTGACGGCCAGTTCATTCAGTAGCGTCACGTCCAGCACCTTATGCGCGCGGGCGCCCAGTTTCAGCGCCAGTTCACGGGCGACGTCGATCTCCGCGCGGTGGCGCTGACCGTAGTCGAACGTCACGCAGTGAACTTCATCATACTGCTGTAGCGCCTGAATCAGGCAGGTTGTGGAGTCTTGTCCACCGCTGAAAACGACAACTGCACGTTTCATGACTAATCCTGTAATGACCAAATGAATGTTACGTTTCGCCTATGGTAACGCCCTGAAACGTGGCTAACCAGTTTCTTTGCTGATGCGTCAGTTCATCGAAGGCGGAGGGAGCCAGGCCTGAGTAAAATCGAACCAACCCCATGCGTTGAGTTCAATGCCGTTGACCCCGGGCGGGGCGCTTATCTGGTAGCGGTAGTTAAACAGCGGCGTCACAATCGCCTCTTTCATCAGCGAGCTAAAGACATCTTTCAGGCCGGCATAGCGCGTTGCGTTATCGGGATGGATTTGCACCCCGTCAAGCGTAGCCTGAAGTCGCGCATACTGCGCCCCGGTCAGCAGGCGCGGCCAGAGAATATCGCTGCGTAGCCACTGTTCGAGGGTGTATTCCGGCGCTTCGCCAATCAGCCTGTCGCCCATCAGAATATCCGCATCATCCAGCGCCGCACAGTCCGCCCAGTTTTTGGCATCGTGGAAAATCAGCGTCAGTTCGCAGCCCAGCGCCGCCAGATGCTGTTTTATCTGCCGTGCCATGGCGTGCAGCTCCACCGGCAGATGGTAGATCAGCGTCAGCTTCGGCGGCAGCGCTACGTTTTCGAGGGTTTGCCATTCCGGGATGGTCCAGCCGGGGATCATCTCGGTGCTTGGGGTGATCAAGGACTCTTCCACCGGCAGCGTGGCAATCACCTCGTGCTTGCGCACAATCTGCATCAGCATTCTCGCCTGCTGCGGGGTCAGGCTGCCGTTCTGCTTGATGGCCAGATAGCAAAACCCCAGGCTGATGCTGTTGCTGACCGGGCGCAGGTGAACCAGATCGTCCTGCTGGCCAATGGCGATCTGCACCGGATGGCGACAGCTTGTTCCCAGCGCCGTGTCAAAAAGCGCGGGCGTGATCCAGTATTCAATCGCCTTCAGCAGCGGGTGGTTCAGGTGATAACTCTCGTGGCTTTCAATGCGTACGAGATTCTCCTGAAAGCTCGCAATGCGGAACGCGCCGCAGCCCAGCAGGGCGTCGTCGGGATGGGAGAGGCGGCTGCAGTAGCTCGCCAGCCGCCACGGCAGCCAGTAATCCGGACGATGCAGCACAAACTGCAGACACTGCGCGTGGGGCTGCTCGATCGTCTTAACGCTGATAAACAGGCGGCGCATGGCGGGCAGTGTTAACAGCATCAGCAGGCGCTGCTGCAGCTGCGAGGTTTGTACCGCCTCGCCGCTGTGCCAGTGCAGCGTCGACCGAATAAAGAAATGCCAGCTCAGGCCGTCGTCGGAAACCTGCCAGTGATGAGCAAGATCGGGCTGGGGCAGGGTGCTGTGGGTAACAAAGCGGGTGAGACCGGAAAAAACCTGCCCGGCCAGGTGCTGTTCTGCGCGCCCTGGCATAAAGCCCGGCTGCAGGGATTCGAGGGGACGATAGTACGGAATACGCAATGTAGGGGTGTCGTTTTGCCACTGGCCGCCCAGAAACGGCTGAAGCAGGTGGCGAAGCTGTTCTGGGGCGATCTGCGCCAGATCGAGCGCGTTCTGGTGCTGCCCTTTATGCAGCACTTCTTCCATCATGCTGGATCGCAGGCTTTCTGGCGTAACCAGGAAAGTCAGCTCTCCCCGCTTGCCGCGCCCGGACCGCGCCCGCCACGTAAGCCAGCCTGCTGCCTCCAGCTGGTTAAGCAGCGTACGAACGTGGCGCTCGCTGCAAAAGCAGCGTCCCGCCAGCTCGGCTACGGTCGCCTGCACGGGCTCACCCGCCGTGGGCTGCCACAGCCGTTGGTACTGATTAAGTCGATTAAGCAGGCGCATTGTTAAACCCGGAACAATTTTTTTAAAGTATTCACTATTAGTTCCGTATATGCCAGGCAATACTGGCAGCCATGTTTGTAAGGCAAGTCTCAGGAGTTTGTATGGCACGTCTGGCGGCATTTGATATGGATGGCACACTACTGATGCCGGACCATCACCTTGGTGAACAGACCCTGCGCACGCTGAGGCGGCTGCGTAATGAAAGGCAGATGACGCTGGCCTTTGCCACTGGCCGCCACGTACTGGAGATGCGTCATGTCCTTGGCTCTATCGATCTTGATGCCTTTTTAATTACCGGCAACGGAACGCGTATTCACAGCATAGAAGGCGAGCTTCTGCACCGGCAGGATCTGACGCCGGACGCCGCCGGGATCGTCATTCATCAGCCCTGGGATACAAAAGCCAGCATGCACGTGTTCAACGACACCGGCTGGCTGACGGAACACGAAATCCCGGAACTGCTTCACGCCCATGTCTACAGCGGCTTCAGATACAGGCTCACCGACTTTAAGCGCCTGTCAATGGACGAGGTCACCAAAATTTGCTTCTGCGGCGATCACGAAGACCTCAGCCGCCTGAAAATTCAGCTTAGCGAGGCGCTAGGCGACAAAGCGTTTCTCTGCTTCTCGGCGACAGATTGTCTGGAAGTGCTGCCTGTTGGTTGCAACAAAGGCTCGGCGCTGGGCAAACTAAGCGAGCATCTTGGCATGACGCTTGAGGAGTGTATGGCGTTTGGCGACGCGATGAATGACCGGGAAATGCTTTCTTTAGTAGGACAAGGTCTGGTCATGGGCAACGCGATGACGCAGCTGAAAAATGAATTACCTCATCTGCCGGTTATTGGACACTGCAGTAACCAGGCGGTTTCGCACTATTTGACGCATTGGCTGGATACACCAAACCTGACTTATTCCCCCGAATGACAAGGTATTTCAGCAGGCCGGGCGAGTACCCGGCCACTTTTTTACTTCATAAGATTCTGTAGCTCAGCTCGCCACGGCTGTAAATCCCCGATGTTCGCCTTAACCCACCCTTCGTTGTAATAGGTTTCCAGGTAGCGCTCGCCGCTGTCGCACAACAGCGTCACAATCGAACCCGTCCGGCCTTCCGTGCGCATACGTGCGGCCATATGCAATGCGCCCCACATATTCGTACCGGTCGAAGCGCCTACTTTGCGGCCCAGAACTGTTTCCAGCCACTGCATGGTAGCAACGCTGGCTGCGTCCGGCACGCGCATCATTTCATCGATAACGTCCGGAATAAACGACGGTTCGCAGCGCGGGCGGCCAATGCCTTCGATTTTGCTACCGATTTTACTGCTCAGGCTGCAGTCGCGCTGGTGCCAGTAGTCCAGAAAAACGGAGTTTAACGGGTCAACCACCAGCAGTTTTGTCGGGTGGCCCTGATAGCGAAGATAGCGACCAATTGTCGCGGAAGTGCCGCCCGTACCCGCACTCATGACAATGTAATCTGGTACCGGGTGCGGCTCATGGTCCATCTGGCGGAAAATGCTGTCGGCAATATTGTTGTTGCCGCGCCAGTCTGTTGCGCGCTCGGCGAAAGTGAACTGGTCCATATAGTGGCCGTTCAGCTCGCGGGCCAGCATTTCAGAGGCAGCATAGATTTCGCAGGCGCTCTCCACGAAGTGGCAGCGGCCGCCGTAAAACTCGATCTGTTCGATTTTACGTTTTGCGGTGCAGGCGGGCATGACGGCGATAAACGGCAGGCCAAGCAGGCGCGCGAAATAGGCCTCAGAGACGGCGGTCGATCCCGAGGATGCTTCAATGATGGTCGTGCCTTTGTTGATCCAGCCGTTACACAAGCCGTACAGAAACAGCGAGCGCGCCAGACGATGCTTAAGGCTGCCCGTCGGATGAGTACTTTCATCTTTCAGATACAGCTGAATACCCGGAAAAGCAGGCGAAGCCAGGCGGATGAGATGCGTGTCTGCCGAGCGCTGATAATCGGCGTTAATTTCACTGATGGCGTGGTTTACCCAGCTACTGGTCATGGTTAGGATCCGTTTGTCTTTTTGTGCCTAGCGTAAAGCAAAATCGGGATAAAAAAGTTGCCATTTAACCTGTTCAGCGCTTTCATTAGAGAAAACCTTTCTCCTGAAGACCCCCATGTTAGATAAAATTGACCGTAAGCTGCTTTCCTTGCTGCAGGAAGACTGCACCCTCTCTTTGCAGGCGCTGGCGGATGCCGTTAATCTGACCACCACGCCCTGCTGGAAGCGCCTGAAAAAACTTGAGGACGACGGCATCGTGCGGGGAAAAGTCGCGCTGCTGGACCCCGAAAAGCTCGGCCTTGGCCTGACCGCTTTCGTTCTGATCAAAACCCAGCAGCACAGCAGTGACTGGTACTGCAAGTTTGTCGCCGTGGTAGCTGATATGCCCGAGGTGCTTGGCTTCTGGCGCATGGCCGGGGAGTATGACTACCTGATGCGTGTCCAGGTAGCGGACATGAAACGTTACGACGACTTTTACAAGCGGCTGGTCAACGGTATCCCCGGTTTAACTGATGTGACTTCGAGTTTCGCCATGGAACAGATAAAATACACGACAGCTTTGCCGATAAGCAGCATATAACCCTGCTTTAAGGCGCTTCTTATTAGTTAATTATCCAGTTACTCAGGAATATCGCGTGCGATTATTTGCTCAATTAAGCTGGTACTTCACCCGGGAGTGGCGACGCTATCTCGGGGCGGTGGCCCTGCTTATCATCATTGCTGTTCTGCAGCTCGTGCCGCCGAAGCTGGTAGGGGTGATTGTGGACGGCGTGACCTCGCAAAGCCTTTCGGGCCAGCAGGTGCTGATGTGGCTTGGGGTGATGATTGCCATTGCCATCGTCGTCTACATGCTGCGCTATGTGTGGCGCGTGCTGCTGTTCGGGGCGTCCTATCAGCTTGCCGTGGAACTGCGCGAGGATTATTACCGCCAGCTCAGCCGCCAGCATCCGGAATTTTACCTGCGCCACCGCACGGGCGATCTTATGGCGCGCGCAACGAACGATGTCGATCGCGTGGTCTTCGCGGCGGGCGAGGGCGTGCTCACGCTGGTCGATTCGCTGGTCATGGGCCTCGCGGTGCTGATTGTGATGTCCACGCAAATCAGCTGGGAGCTGACTCTGCTTTCCTTATTACCTATGCCGGTGATGGCTATTGTCATCAAACGCTACGGCGATCAGCTTCACCAGCGCTTCAAGCTGGCGCAGGCGGCGTTCTCAACGCTTAACGACCGCACCCAGGAGAGCCTGACCAGTATCCGCATGATCAAAGCTTTTGGCCTGGAAGACCGGCAGTCGGCGCTGTTTGCCGCCGAAGCGCAGGATGCGGGCAAGAAGAACATGCGGGTAGCGCGGGTGGATGCCCGCTTTGATCCGACGATTTATATCGCCATCGGCACGGCTAACCTGCTGGCGGTGGGCGGCGGCAGCTGGATGGTGATGCAGGGCACGCTGACGCTCGGGCAGCTCACCAGCTTCGTGATGTATCTGGGGCTGATGATCTGGCCCATGCTGGCGCTGGCGTGGATGTTTAATATCGTCGAGCGCGGCAGCGCGGCGTACAGCCGTATCCGCAGCATGCTGGCGGAGGCGCCATCTGTGACGGACGGTGAGAAACTGGCGCCGGAAGGCCGCGGCACGGTGCAGGTTAATATTCGTGCGTTCCACTATCCGCAAACCGCTAAGCCTACGCTTGAGAACGTCTCGTTTACCCTTAAGCCGGGCGGCATGCTGGGCCTGTGTGGCCCAACCGGGGCGGGTAAAAGCACCATCCTGTCGCTGATTCAGCGCCACTTTGATATCGACCAGGGGGACATTCGCTTCCACGACGTTCCCCTCGTGCAAATGAAGCTCGACGCCTGGCGCAGCCGCCTTGCGGTGGTGAACCAGACGCCGTTCCTCTTCTCCGACACGGTGGCCAGCAATATTGCCCTCGGCAAGCCAAACGCAACTCAGGAAGAGATTGAGCACGTTGCAAGGCTTGCGAGCGTTCATGAGGATATCCTGCGCCTGCCGCAGGGTTACGAAACCGAAGTCGGCGAGCGCGGCGTGATGCTCTCCGGCGGGCAGAAACAGCGTATCTCCATTGCCCGCGCGCTGCTGCTGGATGCGGAAATCCTGATTCTGGACGATGCGCTTTCGGCGGTGGACGGGCGCACGGAGCATGACATTCTTCACAACCTGCGCCAGTGGGGCGAGAACCGCACGGTGATTATCAGCGCGCACCGTTTATCCGCGTTGACCGAAGCGAGCGAGATCCTGGTGATGCAGCACGGGCATATCGCCCAGCGCGGTAGCCACGATGCGCTGGCGTCGCAGCCCGGCTGGTATCGCGATATGTATCGTTATCAGCAGCTTGAGGCGGCGCTGGACGATGCGCCGGTACAGGCCGATGAGGAGGTCGCCCGTGCGTAAATTAACGAAGCAGTGGCCGACCATTAAACGCCTGCTGGCGTACGGCTCTCCGTGGCGCAAGCCGCTGGCGGGCGCGGTGGTGATGCTGTGGATTGCCGCTGCGGCGGAAGTGACCGGGCCGATTCTGGTCAGCTACTTTATCGACAACATCGTTTCCGAAAACAGGCTGCCGGTTGCACTGGTGGCCGGGCTGGCAACGGCTTATCTGCTGCTTTCTGTTACCGCTGCGGGCCTGCACTACTGGCAGGCGCTGCTGTTTAACCAAGCCGCGGTCGGCGTGGTGCAGCAGCTGCGGATGGACGTCATGGACGCGGCGCTGCGCCAGCCGCTGAGCGCGTTTGATACCCAGCCGGTCGGGCAGCTGATTTCACGCGTTACTAACGATACGGAAGTGATTCGCGACCTTTACGTCACGGTTGTCGCAACGGTACTGCGCAGCGCGGCGCTGATTGGCGCGATGCTGGTGGCGATGTTCAGCCTCGACTGGCGCATGGCGCTGGTAGCGGTGACTATCTTCCCGGCGGTGCTGATTGTGATGGTGATTTACCAGCGCTACAGCACGCCTATTGTCCGCCGCGTGCGCAGCTACCTGGCGGACATCAACGACGGCTTCAACGAAGTCATCAACGGCATGAGCGTGATCCAGCAGTTCCGCCAGCAGGCGCGTTTTGGCGAACGCATGGGGGAGGCGAGCCGCTCGCATTATCTGGCGCGCATGCAGACCCTGCGTCTGGACGGCTTCCTGCTGAGGCCGCTTCTGAGCCTGTTCTCTGCGCTGGTGCTGTGCGGGCTGCTGATGCTGTTCGGCTTCACCTCGGTGGGCACCATCGAAGTCGGCGTGCTTTACGCCTTCATCAACTATTTAGGCCGTCTTAACGAGCCGCTGATCGAACTGACTACCCAGCAGTCGATGCTGCAGCAGGCGGTGGTGGCCGGTGAGCGGGTGTTTGAGCTGATGGACGGCAAGCGCCAGGATTACGGCCATGACGAGCAGCCGCTGCAAAGCGGCCGCATCGAGGTGGATAACGTCTCCTTTGCCTACCGTGGCGATCGGCTGGTGCTTCAGGATATCAATCTGGACGTGCCGTCGCGCAGCTTCGTGGCGCTGGTGGGGCATACCGGCAGCGGCAAAAGCACCCTCGCGAACCTGCTGATGGGCTATTACCCGCTGACACGCGGTGAAATTCGTCTGGATGGTCGCCCGCTCGATACGCTGAGCCACGGCACGCTTCGTCGCGGCGTGGCGATGGTACAGCAGGATCCGGTGGTGATGGCGGATTCGTTCTTTGTTAACGTCACGCTCGGGCGCGACATCAGCGAAGAGGCCGTATGGCAGGCGCTAGAAACCGTGCAGCTTGCGGATCTGGCCCGCACGATGGTTGACGGTATACACACGCGTCTGGGGGAGCAGGGCAACAATCTCTCGGTGGGGCAGAAGCAGCTGCTGGCCATGGCCCGCGTGCTGGTGGAGGCTCCGCAGATCCTGATTCTGGATGAGGCAACGGCGAATATCGACTCCGGTACCGAGCAGGCTATTCAGCAGGCGTTAGCCGCCATCCGCGAGCACACTACGCTTGTGGTGATTGCCCACCGTCTGTCGACCATTACCGACGCGGATACCATTCTGGTTCTGCATCGCGGGCAGGCGGTGGAGCGGGGCACCCACAGCGAACTTCTGGCGGCGGAAGGGCGCTACTGGCAGATGTATCAGCTCCAGCTTGTCGGTGAAGAACTTGCGGCGGCTACCCGCGAGGAGTCGCTCACCGCCTGATGCACCACAATCACGCATAAATCCAGTGGCTATCGCCGCTGGTGCAAAAATGAAACGCACCCTGCACCAGCATGGTGCGTTTTTTCTTGCCAGGAACATTCTGAATCTGCCTCCTGCCTTCCGACCGCAGAAACACCCCGCAAAGCGCCTGCCTGGCCCTGTGAATCGCGCCCGAATTTCATTTCTGGCACGGGGCTTGCTTTACCTCTTCCAGTGCTGCTGAGCATCAACCCATTGTCTGACTGGAGGGGAATCTATGAAGCTGGTTACCGTGGTAATCAAACCATTTAAACTCGAAGACGTTCGCGAGGCGCTGTCTGTAATCGGCATCCAGGGGCTGACCGTAACCGAAGTAAAAGGGTTCGGGCGTCAGAAGGGGCATGCCGAGCTTTACCGCGGTGCGGAGTACAGCGTTAACTTTCTGCCAAAAGTGAAAATTGATGTCGCCATTGCCGATGACCAGCTCGACGAAGTGATCGATGTCATCAGCAAAGCCGCCTACACCGGGAAAATCGGTGATGGCAAAATTTTCGTTGCCGAGCTGCAACGCGTGATCCGTATTCGTACCGGCGAAGCCGACGAAGCTGCGCTGTAACGCCTCCCCAATCGTGAAAGGGACAGAAAAAATGAAGAAATTTGCCTCTGCGTTAGGCGTCGTAGCCCTGGCGCTTGCGCCATCCCTGGCTTTCGCCGCTCCGGCCGTTGCTGATAAAGCAGACAACGCCTTTATGATGATTTGCACCGCGCTGGTGCTGTTTATGACCGTACCGGGGCTGGCGCTGTTTTACGGCGGCCTGATTCGCTCTAAAAACGTGCTTTCCATGCTGACGCAGGTGACGGTGACTTTTGCGATGGTCTGCGTGCTGTGGGTGGTTTACGGCTATTCGCTGGCCTTCGGAACCGGCGGCAGCTTCTTTGGTAACTTAGACTGGGTGATGCTCAAGAATATCGAGCTGAAAGCGCTGATGGGATCGTTCTATCAGTACATTCACGTCGCGTTCCAGGGCTCTTTTGCCTGTATTACCGTCGGGCTGATTGTCGGCGCGCTGGCCGAACGTATTAAGTTCTCTGCGGTGCTGATCTTTGTGCTGGTCTGGCTGACGCTCTCCTACGTGCCGATCGCACATATGGTATGGGGCGGCGGTCTGCTGGCATCCCACGGCGCGATGGACTTTGCGGGCGGTACGGTTGTTCACATCAACGCAGCGGTGGCGGGCCTTGTAGGCGCTTACCTGGTTGGCAAGCGCGTAGGCTACGGCAAAGAGGCATTCAAGCCTCACAACCTGCCGATGGTCTTTACCGGCACCGCGATCCTCTACTTCGGCTGGTTTGGCTTTAACGCAGGCTCCGCAAGCGCGGCTAACGAAATCGCCGCTCTGGCATTCGTTAACACGGTTGTGGCGACGGCTGCGGCAGTCCTCGGCTGGGTGTTCGGCGAGTGGGCGCTGCGTGGTAAACCTTCTCTGCTGGGTGCCTGTTCCGGTGCTATCGCTGGCCTGGTTGGTATCACGCCGGCGTGTGGTTATGTAGGCGTCGGCGGTGCGCTGATTGTGGGTATCGTGGCGGGTCTGGCTGGTCTGTGGGGCGTAACGCTGCTGAAAAAATGGCTGCGAGTAGATGACCCCTGCGACGTGTTCGGCGTCCACGGCGTCTGCGGCATCGTAGGCTGCATCATGACCGGCATCTTCGCCTCAACGACTTTGGGCGGCGTAGGCTACGCGGAAGGCGTAAGCATGGGCCATCAGGTGCTGGTGCAGCTGGAGAGCATCGGTCTGACCATCGTCTGGTCCGCCGTTGTTGCTTTCATCGGCTTCAAGGTGGCCGACCTGACCGTCGGACTGCGCGTACCGGAAGAGCAGGAGCGCGAAGGCCTGGACGTCAACAGCCACGGCGAGAACGCTTACAACGCGTAATGGTCAGAATAAAAAAGGCGGAACATATGTTCCGCCTTTTTGCATTTAAAATCGTAGGTCGGATAAGCGCAGCGTCATCCGACACGTTCTTAACTCCGCTTGCGCATCACCCCTTCCTGCACCGTCGATGCAACCAGCACTCCATCCTGGGTATAGAACTCACCGCGCACAAAACCGCGGGCGCTGGATGCGGACGTGCTCTCCACGCTGTACAGCAGCCATTCGTTCATATCAAACGGGCGGTGGAACCACATGGAATGGTCGATGGTGGCAACCTGCATGCCCGGCTCGAGGAAACCGATGCCGTGGGGCTGAAGCGCGGTTGGCAGGAAATTAAAATCTGAGGCGTAGCCCAGCAGATACTGGTGGACGCGTAAATCGTCCGGCATCCTGCCGTTGGCGCGCAGCCAGACCTGACGGCCAGGTTCAGCCTGATGTCCCTTCAGCGGGTTGTGGAACTCTACCGGGCGGATCTCCAGCGGTTTCTCACAGAGGAATTTCTCTCTGACCTGCGGCGGGAGGAATTTTTCCAGCGAGCGGGCAATATCCGTTTCCGTTTTCAGGGCGTCAGGCAAAGGGGCCTGAGGCATGGCTTTCTGATGCTCAAAGCCCGGCTCGGGTGCCTGGAAAGAGGCTGTCATATAGAAAATCGGCTTGCCGTTTTGGACGGCCGCCACGCGGCGGGCGCTGAAGCTGTTGCCGTCGCGTAGGGTTTCTACGTCATAAACGATAGGCTTCTGGCTATCGCCGGGGCGCAGGAAGTAGCTGTGAAATGAGTGTACCAGCCGTTCTGCCGGCACGGTCTCTTTGGCAGCATACAGCGCCTGACCGACCACCTGGCCGCCGAACACCTGGCGTAAACCTAAGTCCTCGCTCTGGCCGCGAAATAACCCTTCTTCAATCTTTTCCAGATTGAGTAATGCCAATAAATTGCTGAGCGCCTGACTCATAGAACTTCCTCGAAATAGTGATAACGGGCCGGTAACTAGCCTGATTATAACAGGTCAGCGACATTAATCCCGTAGTGGCCCGACCTGATGAGATCCGCCGTTCCAGGCAAAATTCAGTTATATGTGCCACACTTAGCCTGATAAGCATGTTTTCACCGCTCATTACTTGTGGGACACCGCGCCCGCAAACGCATTGATAATAAGGAGAACAAATCAATGAAACTTGTGCCAATGTTAAGTGGTTTAGCCGTTGCGGTTGCACTGGCAGGATGTGCGCAGAAGTCTGCGGATATTCCAACCCCGGCACCTGCCGCCTCGACAACGTCAGCGGGAGCTAATGCTCAATCGACGATTGCACAGCCAAGCGTGACCGGTACAGCCTGGATCCGCCAAAAAGTTGCGCTGCCACCGGATGCGGTGCTGACGGTGACGCTGTCTGACGCATCCCTTGCGGATGCACCGTCCAAGGTTCTGGCGCAAAAAGTCACCCGTACCGAAGGGAAGCAGGCACCGTTTAGCTTTGTGCTGCCGTTTAACCCGGCGGACATTCAGCCGAACGCGCGCATCATCCTGAGCGCGGCCATTACCGTGAACGATAAGCTGGTATTTATCACCGATACCATTCAGCCGGTGATTAATCAGGGCGGGACAAAAGCGGATCTGACGCTGGTTCCCGTACAGCAAACGGCGGTCCCTGTGCAGACTGGGGGCGGGGCGGTAACAACCGTGCCATCAACGTCGCCGACGCAGGTAACCCCATCTTCAGCGGTTCCAGCCCCAACCACGTACTGACATTAAGCGCCCCGCAAGGGGCGTTTTACTTAATAGTTCCAGCGGTAACGCTGCATATCGATATGCCCATCCCCGGAAACCATAACCCGCTCAGAGAGCAGGGCCTGACGCTGACGCTGTAAATCCGGCCCGGTCAGGGAAATGATGCCATGGCGATTAACCACCCGATGCCAGGGGAGCCTGCTTCCCTCCGGTAAACGCTTCAGTACACCTCCCACCTGACGTGCCGCACGGGGAGAGCCCGCGAGCAGAGCAACGTCTCCGTAGGTGGTGACACGGCCTTCGGGAATGGCGGCTATGATCTGGTAAACCCGCTGCGGGAAAGAATCGTGATTATCCATCGCTAACTCCTTATTACGGCATCGCTAGCATAATCATTGACGGGCCACGGGCAAAGTAAAACGTCGATTGCGCAAGAAACCAACACCTGACCGCGGGCGGCTTGCAATTGCCGGGGTCAACATGGATAATGCGCCTGCGCGTCAGGGAACTGACGCTCTCAATGGGGGCCCTGTTGGTTCTCCCGCAACACTAACTTGTGAACTCGGTCAGATCCGGAAGGAAGCAGCCGCAGCAGGTGACGTGTGTGCCGGGATGTAGCTGGCAGGGCCCCCACCCAATTCTGCTCGTGCTGGCTCCGTTGTTACCCTTTCTTCGCACAAAAATAACGTCTGCGTTTAAATTTTTATACCTCTCTTGAAAATATTCTTAATTATTTTTTTTCACTCCTGCATATTAATTAAATTCCCCATGTGATTATTACTCGATAAATGACTCTTCAGACTATTCTTGCTGATTGTATGAAAAATACGCTGCTTTATGCAAAATTATCATTAATGATCATCGGATGGTAAATGTCACTGGCTGAAATTAACAGGTCTTCAATATATACTCAGGGTGGTTTTTTATTTGGCATTATTTTTAGCGTTAAAGAGGAATTGAAGATGGTGTTAACTTCACCGGCACGCCCCCATGAGGAAATTATTAAACTTATCGACGCGCTGAGGCCATTGGGAGAGAAAGTAACCGTCAGCGCGCGCAGAAGAATAGGTTGGCGGACAAAAGAAACGTCTTATTTGTATCTGCTGCTACGCGGTGAGATGTCCGTCATGCGGATTGCGGACGGCTTACTGCTGGGTACGACTAATCAGCCACACATATTTGGTTTCACGGAAATGTTTACCCCCATGCAGTGCAATCTGCTGCGTGCCGAAACGGACTGCACGCTGATATGCGTAGACGTGGCGCAGGTTGTGCCTGAGATAGACCGGCTGCAGCTCTGGCAGGAAGTTGCAAAACTGTGTTCCTGGCACACCGCCGGTATGCTCCATCGAGACCTGCAGATAGTCAATCAGCGTACGCCTCCGGTGGTGCATAATTATCTTCTCGAATTAGACCAGCTGCCCGCGGAAAGAAAATATAAGGTGAATATTTTGAACTACATCCAGGAGCGCACCGGTTTATCACGCAGCAGTATTCTTAACGTTATCACCACCCTGAAACGTAACAATTATATTGAATATGAGCGCGGCGGCTATCAGCTGAAGATTAACAATTTGCCCGACTGATTTCTTTACCGCTCGGTTCTGTCGAAGAACGCTGGAAATATTGCGCAAACAGAATCTTTGTTTGCGCAAAGAGCTGCTCTTTTCACATTATTATCTTTGGCTGCGGAATAAATTAGTATTCCGCGGCTATTAATATCAGGATTCAAATCTTACACCAGCATCCCACGCGAACTATTTGCTCGTTCCCGACTCAGATATTGCCAGCCGGGTTGCAGCCGTTCCAGGGCGTTGCGCATCAGCGTGGGTTCAAGCGTATACGGCATCCTCAAAAATCTTTCGAACGCGCCCTCGGTGCCAAAGCGCGGGCCTGCTCCAATGCGTATACCGACGGATTCGCAGCTGGCTGCGAACAGCGTCGCCAGCGGTCGGGGAAGCTCGATCCACAGCGAGAGACCGCCTTGAGGGGGGGTGGGTATACGCCAGTCGGGGAACAGGTCGCTTATCACTTCGCTACAGTTTTGCTGATTGCGACGCAGCATCGCCCTGCGCTGGGGTAAAAAACTTTCGGCCTCGTTGAACAGATGGATGGCGGCCAGCTGTTCCAGAACGGGCGTGCCCAGATCCAGGGAGTTTCTGACCTGGGCAAGCGAGGCGAGGGTTCTGGCTGACGCGCGGATCCAGCCCAGGCGTAATCCGCCCCAAAAGCTTTTTCCTGCCGAGCCAAGCGTGATGACATTGTCCGAAGAATCGAATGCGGCCAGGGGCGGGGGCGGTGGCGCATCGAACCATAAATCAACCATCGTTTCGTCTACCACGATCGTCGTACGGGTGCGGGCGGCAATCTCTGCCACCGCTGCCCGCGTAGCGGTATCCATACAGCGCCCGGTAGGGTTATGAAAATCTGGGATTAGATAGGCCAGGCGGGGAGAAGTCTGTGCGAGGGTGGCGGCAAGGCCGTCCGTATCCCACCCCCGATCCGGCAGGCTGACTGATACCGGGCGGCAGGAGGCGCCTTTGATCGCTTCCAGCGCCATCGGGTAGGTAGGATGATCGATAACAACACGGTCACCCGGTCCTGTTAACAGACGCAGAATCAGGCCAAAGCCACTTAAGGCACCGTTCACCAGCATGATCTGATCCGCGGAGGTAGCTAAGCCTCTGGCGGCATAACCACGGGCAATCACTTCACGCAGCTCGACTAAACCCTGCTGATCGTAGCCGCTGGAGCCCATATGTTCGGGCAGGGCGATAAGCGCATTTGAATAGGCATGATGGATCTCCGGGCCTGCGGGGAGCGCGGCGACGGAAAGGTCGAGTATCGGTGCTAACCCCGGCAATGGAGAAACGCTGTTCCCGCTTTCCGGGAGCATGGTCACCGAGCCGGATCCCTGGCGGCTGGCTAAGTAGCCCTCGTCGCGCAGCTGGGCCAGAGCCGTCGCCACCGTTGTTCGGCTGACGCCAAGGCTGGTTGCCAGCTCACGTTCGCCGGGCAGGCGGCATTCCAGCGGCAGCCTGCCGTCGAGGATCAGCAGGCGTAAGCCATCTGCCAGCTGGCGGTATACGGGCATGCGGGGCAGGGGCTGATGCCAGTGGCCCAATAATTTGATGAGTGACGTCGTGCCGGTTCTGCGCTGTGCCATAGCAGTCCACTTTATGATAACTGGACCTTAATATTCAGTCCGCTTTGCCGGAAAGTAAAGCCACAGGTTCAGGCGGAGTGGATAAGATGATGATGCGTCGGCTATTACAGCTGTATATCGGGCTGGTGCTTTACGGTGTTTCAACGGCTATGTTCGTGCGGGCCGATTTGGGCGCGGATCCGTGGAATGTATTCCACCTCGGCGTGGCGAAAATTTTCTCTCTTAATATCGGCATGGTGATGATTTTGGTTGGCGCGCTGGTACTGCTGCTGTGGATCCCCCTTCGTCAACGGCCAGGGCTGGGCACTATAAGCAATGTCATTGTGCTTGGCCTGGCGGCAGATGTCGCGCTGGCAATGATGTCGCCGCTGGAGTCGCTCTTTGCCCGGAGCATACTGTTGTTGTCTGCAGTAGCCGTAAACGCCATTGCTACGGGAATGTACATCGGAGCAGGATTTGGTTCCGGCCCGCGAGATGGCCTGATGACCGGTATTAATGCCCGCACCGGCTGGTCGGTGCGCAGCGTGCGCACGGCAATAGAAGTGACCGTGCTAATTTCCGGCTGGATGATGGGCGGCACGCTAGGCGTGGGCACCGTACTTTATGCGCTTGCCATCGGCCCGCTGATACAGCTGTGCCTGCCGTGGTTTCGTATTATCCCTGGAGGAAAGGATCCGCGGGTGGAGCCTGAGGGCGTCTCATAACTCGCAGCTCTGACTGAAAAAGATTCTCGCTGCGGGTTTCTCGGGCTATGTTTATCTCTAAAAGCAATTCTGTCTATTTTAAGAGGTGCATGATGCACAGCCCGGTGATGAGTAAAGCGGCAGCGAACTGGAACAGCTATCAGCTGGCAGAAATCCTTTCCCACTGCTTTAAAGGCTATCTGGTGCCGTTCACAATTGATGGGGAAACCTTCACCACGCGTTTTGCTTCAGAAGATATCATCCTCAACGACAGCGTTGTCTGGCTGCAGGACGGCGATCCAAAGGCTCTCGCGCTGATTACCCGGCGCGGTCAGACTTGCCGCCTTGCGGCTTTTGCTATTCGCCCTGAGCTTCGGGGGCAGGGTTACGGCAAGCAGTTTATCGGACAGCTCATCGATGCCGCGCGCCAGCGCGGTGACAAAAATTTCTGGCTGGAAGTGATCGTCGGTAACGACAGCGGCATCGCGCTTTACGAACGCATGGGCTTTGTGCGGCAGCAGACGCTGGTTGGCTTTCACGGGACGGGGTCGGGAACATTCCAGGCGACGGGCGATCTGGTGGAAATCGACCCGCTGCTGATGGCAAAGAAAATGCTTGCAGACAGCCGATTGCGTTTGCCCTGGCTTAGCGCTGCGGAAACCCTCTATAAATTGCCGGGTAAAGCGTGGGGGCTGGACGAGGCGGCCTATGCGATGGTCATACCTCATGCGAAGCAGCCTAAACTACGTATGCTGTACGTTGCCCCCGCTGCGCGCGGCCAGGGTAAAGCGAAAAAAATACTGACGCTGCTGCAGGAGCGTTTTCCGGGGCTGTCCACGGCCTGTTCTGTGCCTGAGCAATTCGCCCCACTGTATCTTAGCTGCGGCTATCAGCATGATCCCGTCACGCAATATGAAATGTTGTTAAGACTTTGAACCGGCGCTAAGGCGTTGTTTTACTTATTCGGCTGTCGTCATCTCATGATAATATTTCAAAAACAGAGAGAGTTCGCGGTTCGTCAGGAGATCGAAATTATGCATAATCGCTCTTTTATGAGCATTCACTGAGCTGTATTTAATATTCATCGTGGCTGAAATTTTTTGAATGCTATGACCAAGATGCAAAGAAGACGCTATGAATTTTTGCGGCGCAGAAAGTCTTTCAGAAAAACATTTTTTACAATCCTGATGTTCTTTATTGCACATGGATCGGCTGCTGATTAATGGCGCAGAGACAATCAGGGAACCGATTGTATTAAATTTTATTTTTCGGTCTATTGAAATAGTATTTTTAACGCAGTCAAGTATCGTCCTGGTGCGCGTGGTTCTGCGATTTTTTGCTATGTTTATCAATAGGGGTTGGACTTTCAATTTTTTGACAATCAGCCTGGGATACAAAGGGCTGTAAATGTCAGTCGCATTAAAGATGATATCGGCATCGGCGAACGCGTGCGCCACATCCTGGTTAACGTCAGAAACCTCTTCAGGGCGCATTGTTGTAATATTTAAGTCTAAATTATATTCTTTTGAAACGACTTCATTGAGGTATAATTGCAATCCATGCTTATAGAATTCATTGTCATCGTAGAATAATATTTTCATGGTCTTAGCACCTGGTATTGTCGAAACTGAATGAGTAAGAAATAAACAATGGGAAAATATTCTCCCCCAGCAGGCAAATTCTGTCAATTTTTAGGCGAGTCCAATAAAAGAGTAGATATTCATTAAGTAATTATTATCGCCAGCCTGTTAGCCGTCGCCTCCTTCAGCTACTACACTTATCTGGCGTAATCATAACGGATGGAAATTATCTGCCCGTATTCCCCACTCAGTGGAGGTCACAATGCATTATGTTGATGGTTTTGTCGTAGCGGTTCCCGCCGCCAATAAGGACGCCTATCGAGAGCTGGCGTCCAGGGCGGCACCGTTGTTTAAGGAGTTTGGTGCGCTGCGCATCGTTGAGTGTTGGGCAGATGACGTGCCCGACGGCAAGCTTACCGATTTTCGCATGGCGGTGAAGGCCACGGATGACGAAGAGGTGGTCTTCAGCTGGATTGAATATCCCTCAAAAGAGGTTCGCGACGCGGCCAACGCGAAAATGATGTCCGATCCGCGCATGAAGGAGTTTGGCGAATCGATGCCCTTTGATGGCAAGCGAATGATCTACGGCGGCTTTATGCCGCTGCTGGATGAGTGATTTCCCGCACTCAAACCCTCTCGCCATGGGGGAGTTGTCTCTTAGTCACAACCTACCCCGGTCATACGTCAGGGGGGATCTGATAACCTGCGGGTATTCCGTTCCCCCGTACGTCTTGCTATCCCTGCTACCGTTGCGAACGGTGAACGTGCCAGGGGATTTACGCCAATCCCCTGGCGACCCCGGCGCCCGGCAAATAAATCGCCGCTGAAGCGGTAAACTCTGGTTTTTACCCAACATGCAGGGTCGTTCGCGATTCGTTCCCGACGATCGCTCTCTCACATTGTTCCCGACAACGTGACCCTGCCTGAAGGGCAAAAACCGGAGCGATTTAAGCCGGGAACAGGGTGTCGCTTTAAGCCAGAAATAACATCAGAAATAGCATCGCTTTGAAACCTACAGCGACACCGGAGATAAGTCATTCATGAAAGTTAAAGCGAGGGTGTTGGGTCCGGCTTAAATCGCCTCCATTTTTGGCTTCATGGCCGGGTCCAGCCGTCGGGAACGGCTGGAGGTTGTGATCGTCGGGAACGAATCGCAACCGACCCGGACAGGGAGCCAAAAATGGAGGTTTACCGCCGCAGGTGGCGATTTATTGCCGGGAGTCGGGAGCCCAGAGGGTGTGACGGCTAACACCCTCTGGTCGTTCACCGGTTCGGCAGCAACATATACCACCTGACGCAAAGTGAACGGAACCTTCTCGATCTCGCCAGTAACTGTTTCAAATATCTGAATAAGCGACATCCCTTTCAGGGAGAGGGTCCCGGAACTAAATTTCAAGCTCCCGCAGCAGCCCAAACGCCTGTTTCATATGGGCTTCGCTGACAATAAATGCCCGCAGCCGGCTGTCTTCATCGAAGCCTTTCGCGATGAGCCCCTGCGGCTCGACGTTCAGCTGCCAGCACAGATCGGCGCGCTGCGTTTCTCCTGCCAGATGCAAGGGCATCTCTGGCGTTTTGACCTTGACCAGCATAGCCGGTAGCTTCACAGCTTCCGCGGCACCCAGCAAATTTTTCGCCAGCGTCATCGCGCTGAACTGGATTGGCTGCAGGAAGGGCAGAACTTTACCGTCAATCTCCGCGCAATCGCCTATTGCATAGATATGCGCATCTGACGTCCTTAACTGCCGATCGACCTGTATACCGCGATTTACCTTCAACCCGGCACGCTGTGCCAGGCCCAGATCTGGACGCAGGCCAATGGCCGCGATAACGGCATCAGCTTTTACGGTTCGTCCGCTCTCCAGCTCCGCCTCCATTCCCTCTTCGGTTCTGGACAGTGAGGCCAGGCGCTGATTCAGCAGCAGCTCAACGCCCATCTGATTCAGCCGCTGTTGCAGTCGACCGGCCACCTCTGCCGGGATAAGCGAAGCCAGCAGGCTGGCGGCATTGTCCACCACCGTGACCTGCTTGCCCGCCCGGCAAAAATCCATTGCCAGTTCGCTGCCGATCAGTCCGCCGCCCAGAATTATCACCCGCCGGGCGTCGCGCAGCACGGATTCGTTCGCCCGATATTCCTGCTGGCTGTTTAGCGTCAGCAGCAGTTCGCGGCCCGGAACAGGCGGGAGCAGGGCGCTGGCCCCTGTCGCCAGCACCAGCCTGTCGTACGGCCACGCCTGTTCGCCGCAGGTTACCGTGCGGGTAGAAGTATCAATCTGCGAAACCCAGCTGTGGGGATGGAGCCTGAGATTGTACTGTTCGGCAAACTCCCCGGCGCGCTGCCTGCTCATCTCCCCGGCCCGCTGGCCAAGGCTGATAACGTGGCTCAGGTCGGGCTTGTTGTATTCGTCCATGCTGTCCGCCGCAATCATGCGGATGGGGATTTCCCCGTCGTACTTACGGATGTTCTTGACCAGCTGGCGGGCCGCAAAGCCCGAGCCGATAATGACGATGCCCGCGCTCATTTTGCCTCCGTTGCCAGTTCGTCAAAAACGTCTTTCCCCAGCGAGCATTCCGGGCAGAGGAAGGTGTCCGGCACGTCGCGCCAGGCCGTGCCGGGCTGGACGTCCTGCATCGGTTCACCGGTCGCTGGGTCATAGATCCACTGGCAAACGCTGCACTGCATGCGCGGGCCGAGATTGGCGCAGGTTTTGGCTTCTTCGACGGTGTTCTGCTCAGCGACAGCAGCCTGGGCAGGCAGGGGAGTGGTAGCCCACTGACGGGCAATTTCACGCCCGTGTTCACGGCACAGCGCCAGCGCGTCGATATCCGGACGCCATTTCGCCTTCAGGCTCAGCGACATTTCAAACCCGGCGTCCTGTAAGCGCGTGGAAAGACGGTCTACCGCGCCGCCGCTCCAGCCGTGGGAGCCGAAGGCGCTGGCGCGCTTATTGCGAAAGCGCAGGCCCGTCAGCTCTTCAACCAGGCCCGCAATTTTCGGCATCATCACGTTATTCATGGTGGACGTCCCGGCCAGCACCCCTTTGGAGCGGAACACGTTGGTCAGGATTTCATTTTTGTCATGGCGGGCGACGTTAAAGATCTTCACCGCCACGCGCGGATCGGCTTCAGCGATCCCCTGCGCGATGGCGTCAGCCATCATGCGCGTGTTGTTGGACATGGTGTCGTAGAAAATCGTGATGCGATCTTCCTGATAGTCGGCGGCCCATTTCAGATAAAGCTCGACGATCTGCGTTGGGTTATCGCGCCATACCACGCCGTGGGAGGTGGCAATCATCTCCACCGGCAGGTTGAAGCCGAGGATCTCGGTGATTTTCGGCGTCACCAGGCGGCTGAACGGCGTGAGGATGTTGGCGTAGTAGCGCTGGCACTGCTCGAACAGCTCTGTTTGATCGACCTCATCGTTAAACAGATGCTCGTCGCAGTAGTGCTGGCCGAAGGCGTCGTTGCTGAACAGGACCGCGTCGCCGGTCATATAGGTCATCATGCTGTCGGGCCAGTGGAGCATCGGCGTTTCCACAAAGATCAGCTGCTTGCCGTTGCCGATGTCCAGGCTGTCGCCGGTTTTGACGATATGAAAATTCCATTCCGGATGGTGGTGGTGGCCGTTGATGGAGTCCACGCCGTTAGCGGTACAGTAAATTGGCGTATTCGGAATGCGGGACATCAGTTCCGTCAGCGCGCCCGCGTGATCCTCTTCGGCGTGGTTGATAATGATGTAGTCGAGCGTATTCAAATCAATTTCGCCTGCCAGGTTTTGCACAAATTCACGGCTAAATTTGTGATCGACGGTATCGATAAGCACGGTTTCTTCTTCACGGATCAGGTAGCTGTTGTAGCTGCTGCCCTTCAGCGTTTTATATTCGGTACCGTGAAAATCGCGTACTTCCCAGTCACGTTGCCCAACCCAATGAATGTTGTTTTTAACCTGAATGGCCATAGGAACCTCGTAGTTTGATTAATTTTCATCACCCGAAAGCGGGCTGCGTGAGGTTCTTATTACAAGTTGCGTGCCAGTTTTTATCTTTTTGATAATTAAATGATTTTTTAAGTTTAGTTTAATGTAATGGTCATTATGACCCTGCAATTAATAGTCAAAATGACAATGCTGTTGTCATTTTGACTGTCCAGGCGTAGGGTAAACGCTCTTGCTAAAGGAGCCGCCTATGAGCCTGTCCATCACCTCTCTTGCCAGCATCGCCATTGACCTGCAAAGCGGGATTGCCCACCCCGATCGCTTCGCCCGCCTGATTCGCACGCTGCGTCAGCTGCTGGGGAGCGACGCCACGGCGCTGCTGCGCTATGAGGATCGGCAGTTTCGCCCGCTGGCGATTGACGGCCTGGCGCAGGATGTTCTGGGGCGGCGCTTTGCCCTCGACGCGCATCCGCGGCTTGAAGCCATTGCCCGAGCCGGGGACGTGGTGCGTTTCCCCGCGGACAGCGAGCTGCCCGATCCGTATGACGGGCTAATCCCCCAGCACAGCGACCTGAAGGTTCATGCCTGCCTCGGGCTGCCGCTGTTTGCCGATCAGAATCTTATTGGCGCGCTCACCGTGGACGGCATGAACCCGCTGCAGTTCGACAGCTTTAGTGATGAAGAGCTGCGGCTGGTGGGGGCGCTGGTCGCCGGGGCGCTGAACACCGCCTTGCTGATGGAACAGCTGGAAAACCAGACGCCAGCGGCGGCCGTCGTGCCAGCGGCCAGAAAAAACGACGGCGGCGAGATGGTCGGCTTATCGACTGGCATTGAGCAGCTTAAAAAAGAGATCGAGATTGTGGCAGGATCGGATCTGAACGTGCTGATCACCGGGGAGACGGGCGTCGGGAAGGAGCTGGTGGCGCGGGCTATCCACAGCGGCTCGGCGCGGGCGGCAAACCCGCTGGTTTATCTGAACTGTGCGGCCCTGCCGGAGAGCGTGGCGGAAAGCGAGCTGTTCGGGCACGTTAAAGGCGCGTTTACCGGTGCCATCCACCATCGTACCGGTAAGTTTGAGATGGCGGATAACGGTACGCTCTTTCTGGATGAGATTGGCGAGCTGCCGCTGACGCTGCAGGCGAAGCTGCTGCGGGTTTTACAGTACGGTGATATCCAGCGCGTGGGCGATGACAGCAGCCAGCGGGTGAACGTGCGAGTGCTGGCGGCAACCAACCGGGATCTTAAGCAGCAGGTGCTCGCCGGGGAGTTTCGTGCCGATCTCTTTCATCGCCTGAGCGTTTTTCCGCTGCATGTGCCTGCTCTGCGCGAGCGGGGCGACGACATCACGCTGCTGGCGGGATTTTTCTGTGAGCAAAGCCGGGCGAAAATGGGGCTGAAACAGGTTGTACTAAGCGCTGGCGCACGTGAGCTGCTTCATCGCTATGACTGGCCGGGCAATATCCGAGAGCTGGAACATGCTATTTACCGCGCCATTGTGCTTGCGCGGGCAGGGCGTCCGGCAGGCGAACTGCTGCTGGAACCACAGCATTTTCAACTGGCGGAAGTGATGCCGCAAGCGTTGCCTGCCGCAGCGGTAGATCTAACCCCTGTCGTGGATAACTTACGCCAGGCAACGGATGAATTTCAGCGCCGGGTAATTGTTCAGGCGCTGGAGGCTAACGGCAGCAGCTGGGCGGCAACTGCCCGCCAGCTTCGTCTTGACGTTGCGAACCTTCACCGGCTGGCGAAGCGGCTGGGCGTGAAGTGAAGCCGTTTACGCCTCGTCGGCAGGGGCGTGATTGCGGCTTACCCACTCGATAAACTCTTCTCTCGGCAGCGCCTTGCTGTAGAGCCACCCCTGGCCGAACTGCACGCCCTGCTGGCGCAGCCACGCGGCCTGGCCCGCCGTCTCAATGCCTTCGGCCACCATCGCGATACTGAGCATTTTTGCCATCTCGATAATGTACGGCGTTACTTTTTTGTACTCCAGCGCGTCAACGAAGGACTTGTCGATTTTCAGCACGTCGACGTTCAGGTCCTGAACATAGCTGAGGCTGGAGTAACCCGTGCCGAAATCATCGATATAAATTGGGTGACCGGCCTGGCGGAACTGCTCGATAACGGGCGCCGTGAGCTTAGGATCGGAGAAGCCACGCTCGGTTATCTCAAAGGCAATTTGCTGCGGCTTGATGAAATATCTGGCCAGATAGGGGTGGATGATGGTCAGAACGCGGTTGCTGCGCACGTCGCAGGGCGCAAGATTAAGGGAGATGTGGTGGCCCGGATGGGTGTGAAGCCAGTTCCCCATTTCGGAAAACAGCTTATCAATCACCTGTTCGGTGATGGTGGTTATCAGGCCGGTCTCTTCGGCCAGCGGGATGAAAACGTCAGGGCTCAGCGAGCTGCCGTCGGGCATCTGCCAGCGCAGCAGAATTTCTGCCCCCACGCATTCACCGGTCTGTAGCGCCACAATCGGCTGGTACTCCACGGAAAATTCATCGTTTTTAATGGCATCTGCAATACGCGCCTGGGGTGACTGCAGCCGCCGCAAGAGGCGGGTAATAAACAGTCCCGCAGCAAGGCTAAACCCTACGCCAATGGGCAGCCAGACCAGCAGCTGTTCATACCAGCCCTGGCGCAGGGGCGCCCAGGTAATCATAGCCAGGCCCAGATTCTCCTCGCGGCGAATAAAATAGGCTGAGCCCTGATATTCATAGCTCCGTCCGCCCTTCTTTATCTGCGTCGCCCACGCGTTCGGGAGAATGGGGAGGCTGCTGGCAATCACCTGATTGCTGTTCAGGCCGATCATGGCGATATTCATCGTCTGGCCGCCGTAGGGGATCACGTCGATAAAAGAACCAGGATCGATGGCTGCTATGTGCGGCGGCTTGCCGATGTAGATCATCGTGCGCCTGAAGCCCAAATCGGTATTGTTGGTATACCAGGCGCTGAATCCTTCTCTGCCGACCTTATCCGGGTCGCCAATATACTCGCCGTCGCTGTACTCCTGAAATGAGGAGCACTGGATATGACCGTCTTTTTCGAAAAGGATTTCCTGAATATAACGATAGTTCAGCGCCACGCGACGCATAGCCTGCACGTGGGCACGAGAGCAGGTTGAATCGTTGCCCTGGTTTATCTCTTCGACGGCGGCGGTAGACTGAGCGATAACCCGGCTGGTGCGAACCAGCGCGCGGGCGGCGAAATCGTCCAGCTCCGCATGAAAGACCTGGTTTGCCTTATAATGGGCGAGATAAATACTCAGCAGAATAGGGAGCATCACCGCCAGGATCAGCACGCCATTGACAAGGCCAACCAGTTTTCTGTTTGCCATCGATTATGTAGTCCGAACAAAAAGGCTTGGTTTTTAATGGTGTTTAATATTCAGGCTAAGTCTAGCCCAGCCAGGGGGGGATGATATGTTCCACCGCAAAGGAAAGTCGTGAAAAGCGTGAATTGAGAAGGCCATGAAAAAAAGTGAGTTTGTGACCCAGGATCTGCTCAGCAAAGTTTACCAGCGCAGCGGTAAGACGTTAAATAAGCTGCCGTCTGAAAGGCAGCTTGCTGAGATTTATGGCGTTTCTCGCTTCACCATTCGCCAGGCGCTGGTGCTGTCGTTTGTTCTGACCACGCTGCTGGTTCGCGAAAAATCCTAACGGCTATCGGCGGTGCTTTGCACAAGCTGCACCAGCACTACCAGGCTAATAATGGTGCCTGCCGTCACCTGATTACTAAAGCGCTGATAGCCGTAGCGAATGGCTAAATCGCCCAGGCCGCCGCCAATTACGCCCGCCATCGACGAAAAACCTATCAGCATAACCACCGTTAAGGTGATGCCCGCAATGACCGCCGGAAGAGCTTCCGGAAGCAGGACTTTGCCAATCACGTGCCACGCGTTACCACCCATCGATAAGATCGCTTCGATGCGGCCTTTGTCCACTTCGTCCAGCGAGCTTTCAACCACGCGCGCAAAAAACGGGAACGCGCCGATGGTTATCGGCACCACGGCGGCGGTGCTGCCGAGGGTGGTGCCAACGATGATGCGCGTCAGGGGAATTAACGCTATCAGCAATACAATGAACGGCAGCGAGCGGCCAACGTTAATCACGCTGCCCAAAATCTCGTTCGTGCGCGGGGCGGGCAAAACGCCATCCCGCCGCGTGATAAACAGCAGGACGCCGAGCGGCAGGCCAATCACATATATAGCGTGTCCAGCGAACCTTCCAGCAGCAGTGTCCATAAATCTTCCCAGCTCAGGCTACTTCGCATAACAGTCTGCCTTCCACGCTGTGACGTTGTAAAAATGCCTGCTCTGCCTGGCGGTCCGGCAGAAGGGCTCTGCGCAGGCGGGAATAAGGATCGACCAGCAAATTAGCCAGCGGGCCGGGCGTCTCACGGGCCAGCACCGGCGGGAGCGCGTACACCGGCACCACGGCGTCCAGCTGCGCGTCGCGGAAGAACGCGATGGGCAGGCGCTCTTCGTCCGGCGGTGGCGAAACGACGCGGTGCACGGTGGCGCGCAAATACCCGTTGGCTGCAAGTTCCAGCAGTTCGCCAATATTGACCACAAAGCTGCGGGGGAGCGGCAGAGCGTCCACCCAGCTGCCGGGCGTAACCTCAACCTGTAAACCTTTTTGCCGATCCTGAAGCAGGAAGCTCAGGAAATCGGAATCTTTATGCGCGCCTACCCCCTGGTCGCAGTGGGTGGCGTGCTGGCCGGGATAGCGGATTAACTTGATGTGCTCATTCGGTTTGCTGCCGTACAGCGCATCAAAGCTGTCGTGGGCAGGGCCAGCGCTTCGACGAAGGCCTGCAGCAGCGTAAGCTTAAGCTCCGGGAGCGCTTCCGGCCATAAATTCGAGCCCTGCAGGCGCTTCCAGGCTGGCTGACCCTCAGCGTGTTCTACTGCCGGGCGTTCAGCGCCCAAATCGAACTGTTCTCGCCAGCCCGCAGCCGCGAACTGTTTATCCGCAGCTTTATGCATCGCCTTGCCGATTTAAATCACAATATCAGCCGGCTTTCTGCGGGGGGCGCCGATCTGACTCAACGCCTTGAGCCAACGAGCAGCCCGGAATTCAACGCCATTATCAACAGCTTCAACGGGGTGATCGGCTACCTGCAAGATATGCTGCGTCAGGTCGGGGAGAGCGCGCATGCGATAACTTCCGCTTCGCACCAGATTGCCACCGGCAACTAGGATCTGTCTGCCCGTACAGAAGAACAGGCGAGCTCCATTGAGCAAACCGCGGCTTCCATGGAAGAGCTGACCAGTACGGTACGCCTGAATGCGGACAACGCAGCCCATGCCAACAAACTGGCTCATGAGGCTTCCAGCGTGGCGGAGAAGGGCGGAGAAGTGGTAAAACAGGTCGTCAGCACTATGAATACCATCCAGCATTCGTCCGGCAAAGTGGTGGATATTATCAGCGTGATTGACAGCATTGCTTTCCAGACCAATATCCTCGCGTTGAATGCGGCGGTAGAGGCGGCGAGAGCCGGAGAGCAGGGCCGGGGCTTTGCCGTGGTGGCTGCCGAGGTGCGTAACCTGGCCCAGCGTTCCGCACAGTCAGCAAGAGAGATTAAAACGCTGATCGAGGCATCGGTGAGCAATATAAATTATGGAACCGATCTGGTGACCCAGGCGGGAAGCACCATGGATGAGCTGATGGGGGGCGTGCGCAACGTCGCTACCCTAATGGGGGAGATCATGTCTTCCAGCCGCGAGCAGAGTACCGGCATCCAGCAGGTGAACCAGGCCATCAACCAGCTTGACAGCACCACCCAGCAAAACGCGGCGCTGGTGCAGGAGGTCTCTTCCGCTTCGCTCTCTATGTCCGAACAGACCCGCCAGCTCGAACTCGTTGTCGCCAGCTTTAAACTCTAATCTTTTCGGGCACATAGCCATGTGCCCGTTTTTCCTTCATCGAATCCTCTTGCTTTTCAGGCATCGTGCCCTTACTTTATTGTTATGTTATAACGTATCGGAGTTAGCGAAATGAGACGCGATATTCATCCTTTCTACCGCACCGTGGTGTTCCATGACACCAGCGCCAACGAGTACTTTAAAGTTGGCTCAACCATTAAGACGGACCGGGAAATAGAGCTCGACGGGCAGACCTTCCCCTATATCACTGTTGAGGTTTCATCTGCTTCCCACCCACATTACACGGGCAAGCAGAGAAGCCTGGACAAAGAGGGCAGCCCGGCACGCTTCCAGCAGCGTTTTGGACGATTCTTCGGCAAGGAGGCTTAAGGCATGAAGGTGTTGAACTCACTGCGCAGCGCGAAGCAGCGCCACCCGGACTGCCAGATTGTGAAGCGTAAAGGCAGACTGTACGTGATTTGCAAAAGTAACCCGCGTTTTAAAGCGGTGCAGGGCAGGAAGAAAAGAAAGTAGTTTGAGAAACCCGGGGCGACCTGGGGTGAGGCGCCCTCTGGGAACCTCACCCCAGGTTTCCTCTTAAATTGTGCCGGGGCTATCAGGCGCGAGAAAGAGAAAAGATATCGTAGAACGACAGTTCCCCTTTGCGGGTCAACATCGTGTGCAGCACTGATTTCTTCTGATCTTCTACCTTCGGAGATTGCAGGATCTTTTCTATTAACTGCGGCGGCACGTTACGCGTGTTGTACCACTCGCCGTTATAACAGACCCGCAGGTCAAGCACGTCGATATCGCTGTAGTGGTAGCGCGGGTTTACGTCGAAGAAGAAAAAGCCGTTCAGCAGGATAAAGAGCACGTTTAGCAGCCAGACCGACCCGGCAAGGGTGTCCGACTGCATCATTACGATAAGCGTGGCCAGCCAGCCAATCCACATGCCGATAAACAATCCCGGATGCTTACGAATAAAGCTGATGCTAAAGCGCGGGCGGTTGTCGCGTTTCTCGACGACGTTGAGCTGTTCAATCGTATCGTTTAGCAGGCGCTGGATTTCGGTCATGGGAAGCCTTCTTATTGCTGTTAGGTCCGCTGCCACCAATGTGACGACTCTATTTTAAGAAGCCGCCCGTCTGCAAAAAAGTAACAGATTGCTCAAAATTAACCATAACAGTTAGCGGCTATGTTCCCTTAGAGCGTTTTGATTACCCGGGCCGGATTACCGGCCACTACGCAGTTTGCCGGGACGTCTTTAGTCACCACCGCACCGGAACCCACCACCACGTTATCGCCAAGCGTCACGCCGGGGTTAATTACCGCCCGGCCACCAATCCAGACGTTATGGCCAATGGTAACCGGTTTTCCCAGTTCGACACCGCTGTTACGCGTTTCGGCATCCAGGGGGTGGGTGGCCGTATAGATATGCACACCGGGGGCGAGCATGCAGTTGTCGCCGATATGCACCGGGCAAACGTCCAGGATTACGCAATCGAAATTAGCGTAGAAGTTGTTGCCCAGAAAAATATTGTAGCCGTAGTCGCAGCGGAAAGACGGTTCAATATAGGCATCGTTGCCGCTGCCGAGCAGATCCTTCAGCAGCGCTTTACGGACCGCTGTTTCATCGGGTTCGGTATGGTTATAGCGGTGGATGAGATGGCGGGCTTTTAGCCTGTCAGTTCTGAGCTGGTCATCGGCAGGGGAGTAGTATTCGCCTGCAATCATTTTACGCTTTTCTTCACTCATTGCGGTTTCGTCTCGTCGGGATGGAAACCTCTACCGTAAACGAAAATGCAAGCTCAGCAGAGGGAACGTTCCCATATCGTGCGAGCGATCACATATTCTCCTGACTGTCTCAACTGGCAGCGAGCATCTGGGTTAGTTCACGGGGAAGGGGACAAACCATGTTAATGGAGCGAGTATCAGGATGAGTATTACTCAACATAAACATGGCTGACTAATTATCGGCCAGTGTACTAAAAATGAACAAAGGTGTTGCGAGGTATTAACGGATAAATTTCCATACGGAAGGCGGTATCTTATCGTAAAGTTTATTCATGGTAAGTTCAGCAAGACGATGATCGGCTGCTGAATAAAAGACCGCCAGTTCGTTATCTGATAATTCGTATTTATTCTTTTCAATCACTCTTTCTAACGTATCAATTGTCTGACAACGTCGCAGACGCATCAAATAATCAGTTTTCGTTAAGGGTTTTGTTGTCATGAATTCACCTTAAGTATTTGTAATATTTTTAAAAGGAGAGGCTTACGGGGTTAGCGCGACTCTCGCTGACGAAACAGCGGAACAATCGATTACCAGACTTACGCCATTTTTGCAGTTCCTGTGCGTTGATGCCGTAGTTGCTAAAAAGCATGAAGGTGTCATCGAGGTATTCGTCAATTTGCTCAATCAATTTGCTGTCGTCAGCATACTTAATCTTGTAATTAAGCGCGAAGGCAGCAATGTGCTCAATCAATTCATTAAGCTGTAAGTTAATGGCCGATGTAGGATCATTGACCCAACCGTGATTACTCTCTCCAAGGTTGGCAAGGCAATCATGATACAGGTTTTCGCACAAGAATTTAAGCTGTGCGATATCATGCCGTTTTGGTGAGTATTCGTCCATAATTCAGCCCCTTTTATCGATGAAATTTGATAAACAAAACGCACTGGGGGGACACACCTTGAAGAGGTGGGAGCAATTACAACGACTAATCCATAGCCATTACTATAAATCAATTCGTGGAAGATTTCCTCGGCCTATTACTAAAAATTACAATTCAGACTTTAATACCAGCGAGTCCGGCTGCAGGTGGCAGGCGAAGGCGCTGAAATTAGCTGCACTAAGCAATGTCTTAATTGTTAATGGTCCTGAACTAACCCTGATATCAGTACGTTAGCTGATTAAAAAAGGGCAAATGTTAAAACTATTACTGCACAGCGAAGCGATGAGAATTTTCTTATTATAAGTCTGCTGTCGTTGTCCTGGTGCGAAAAATCTAATTTTAAATAAGAGCCTACAGTTTTTTTGCACTGAAAGCATTCATCAGGCAATTAGGAAAGGCCACTGAAAGAGTCAGGGAAGTCTTATATAACACATTACTTGTAGGGCTAATGGAAAGAAAAAGGCCGCTTTCGCGGCCTTTGAATAACGTATAGCTAGGGTTAGTGATGATGCTCGACCGGATGCGTGTGCTCCAGGTCTTCAGACTTGCGGCTGAAGCGGCGGCGTACCACCACGAAGAACACAGGCACGAAGAAGATCGCGAGGACAGTTGCGGTAATCATACCGCCCATGACTCCGGTACCAACGGCGTTCTGTGCACCACTACCCGCGCCGGAGCTGATGACCAGCGGCATTACGCCGAGGATAAACGCCAGTGAGGTCATCAAAATAGGACGCAAACGCATACGTACCGCTTCCAGCGTTGCCTCGATCAGCCCTTTGCCTTCTTTCTCCATCAGGTCCTTGGCGAATTCCACGATAAGTATCGCATTCTTCGCCGACAGGCCAATGGTTGTCAGCAGGCCCACCTGGAAGTAAACGTCGTTGGTCAGCCCACGGAAGGTCGCGGCTAACAGCGCGCCGAATACCCCAAGCGGAACAACCAGCATGACCGAGAACGGAATTGACCAGCTCTCGTACAGTGCGGCCAGACACAGGAATACGACGATTAACGAGATGGCATACAGGGCAGGGGCCTGGTTACCAGACAGACGTTCCTGATAGGACATACCCGTCCAGTCATAACCGATCCCGGTAGGCAGTTTGCCCGCCAGCTCTTCCATCAGGTTCATCGCTTCACCGGTACTCTTACCCGGAGCCGCCTGACCCAGGATTTCCATGGATGGCAGACCATTGTAACGTTCCAGACGCGGTGAACCGTATTCCCAGTGCGCGGTAGAGAACGCGGAGAATGGCACCATCTGACCGGTAGAGCCGCGAACGTACCAGTTGTTGATATCATTTGGCAGCATACGGAATGGCGCATCGGCCATCAGATACACTTTCTTCACGCGACCACGGTCGATGAAGTCGTTCACATACGAGCCGCCCCATGCTGCACCCAGCGTGGTGTTGATATCGCTGATTGAGACACCCAGCGCCTGCGCTTTCTCCTGGTCGATATCCACTTTGAACTGCGGAGTATTTTCCAGGCCGTTAGGACGCACGCCGACTAACAGATCGGGGTGTTGGGCTATCTCACCAAACAGCTGGTTACGCGCCTGGGTCAGTTTTTCATGACCAAGGTTCGCCTGGTCAATCAGCTGGAAGTCGAAGCCGGTAGCGGTACCCAATTCAACGATGGCCGGCAGGTTAAATGCCAATACCATACCATCTTTGATTTTTGAGAAGGCCGCACTGGCTCTGGCAGCAATTGCCGGAACCTTGTTCTCTTCACCCGGACGCTCATCCCAGTCTTTCAGAGAAACGAACGCCAGACCGGTGTTCTGTCCACGGCCCGCAAAGCCGAAGCCGTTTACGGTAAACACCGAGTTAACGTTGTCTTTCTCATTCTTGAGATAGTAATCCGTTACCTCGTCGAGCACCTTCTGCGTACGTTCCTGAGTCGCACCAGCTGGAAGCTGGGCCATCGTCAGGAATACGCCCTGGTCTTCATCTGGCAGGAAGGAGCTTGGCAGACGTACGAACAGGAAGGCCATGCCCACGACGATCAGCAGGTACAGCAACAGATAACGACCGGTGCTACGCAGGATGTTACCGACGCTGTCGGTATAGTGATGCGTGCTCTTGTCGAACATGTTGTTAAACCAGCCGAAGAAGCCTTTCTTCTCGTGGTGTTCACCTTTCGCAACCGGCTTGAGCATGGTGGCGCACAGGGCTGGTGTCAGGATCATTGCTACCAGCACGGAGAGCACCATTGCCGACACGATGGTAATAGAGAACTGACGATAGATGGCACCCGTTGAACCGCCGAAGAAGGCCATCGGGATAAATACCGCCGACAGCACCATGGCGATACCCACCAAGGCGCCCTGGATCTGCTCCATCGATTTACGCGTCGCTTCTTTTGGCGGCAATCCTTCTTCCACCATCACGCGTTCAACGTTTTCTACTACCACGATGGCGTCATCTACCAACAGGCCTATCGCCAGCACCATGCCGAACATCGTCAGGGTGTTTATCGAATAGCCAAAGGCGGCAAGGATGGCGAAGGTCCCCAGCAGTACCACCGGTACCGCAATCGTTGGAATCAGCGTGGCCCGGAAGTTCTGCAGGAACAGATACATTACGATAAATACGAGCACGATGGCTTCAACGAGGGTTTTCACTACCTCTTTGATGGAGATTTTAATGAACGGCGTGGTGTCGTATGGATAAACAACTTCCAGACCAGCCGGGAAGAACGGTTTAAGTTTTTCAACGGTGGCACGAACCGCGTTAGCGGTATCCAGGGCGTTAGCACCTGTTGCCAGTTTAATACCCAGACCAGACGCAGGCTTGCCGTTAAAGCGAGCGATAACGTCGTAGTTCTCACCGCCCAGCTCAACTTTTGCCACGTCTTTCAACAGTACGCGAGAGCCGTCCTGGTTCACCTTTAGCAGAATTTTGCTGAACTCATCGGCAGATTTCAGACGGGTCTGCGCAATGATAGAGGCGTTAAGCTGCTGACCCTTGACCGGTGGCGTCCCCCCTAACTGGCCGGCTGCAACCTGGGCGTTCTGCGCTTTAATAGCCGTAATAACGTCTACCGGCGTCAGCTGGAAGTTATTTAGTTTGTTCGGATCCATCCAGATACGCATCGCGTACTGCGCACCAAACAGCTGAACGTCACCCACGCCAGACGTACGGCTAACCGGGTCTTTAATGGTTGCGCCAACATAATCCGAGATATCTTCCTGGGTCATGGAACCATCGGTATTGATCATACCGAGAACCATCAGGAAGCTACTGGAGGATTTCTCAACGCTAACGCCTTGCTGCTGGACTTCCTGCGGTAACAGCGGCATTGCCAGCTGCAGTTTGTTCTGCACCTGAACCTGCGCGATGTCTGCATCGGTACCAGAATCGAAGGTAATGGTTATCTGGACGGTACCAGAGGAATCACTGGTAGAGGACATATACAGCAGGTTATCGATACCGTTCATGTTCTGTTCGATAACCTGGGTAACAGTATCCTGTACCGTTTTCGCATCAGCACCAGGGTAGGTGGCTGTGATCGAAATGGCCGGTGGCGCAATGGTTGGATATTGCGCGATGGGCAATTTCATGATCGCAAGCCCACCCGCCAACATAATAATGATGGCGATAACCCAGGCAAATATGGGGCGATCGATAAAAAACTTAGCCATGTCTTAACGGCTCCTGTTTAAGTTAAGACTTCGTTTGTTCGGACTGAGCGCCTGCGGCTGGCTGCTGTTGAGCGTTATTTTCAGCTGCGACTTCCTGCGCTTTCACCTGAACACCGGGTTTAATTTTCTGCAAACCGGTTATGATAACGCGATCGCCATTATGCAAACCATCTGTTACCAGCCACTTGTCACCAATAGCCTGAGAGGCCGTTAGCTGACGCATTTCGACTTTGTTATCTTTGCCCACAACCATGGCTGAAGCTTCACCACGCGGGGTACGCGTTACGCCTTGCTGAGGAACCAGCAGCGCGTCCGGGTTAGTTCCTTCTTCCAGTTTTGCTCGTACGAACATGCCTGGCAGCAGAGTTTTATCCGGGTTAGGGAAGATGGCTCGCAGGGTGATAGAGCCAGTGGTCTGGTCAACCGTCACGTCGGAGAATTCCAGAGAGCCTTCCTGAGAGTAGGTTGAGCCGTCGCTGGTCACTAACTGAACCTTGGCTTTGCCGTTTTCCTGTTTCAGTTTGCCGGAGGCCAGCTCCTGCTTAAGGCGCAGGAAATCGTTGCTGGACTGGGTAACGTCCACATAAATCGGGTCCAGCTGTTGAACGGTAGACAGCGCGGTGGTTTGCCCGCTGGTGACTAACGCACCTTCAGTGACGGAAGATTTACCAATCCGGCCGCTGATAGGGGAGGTGACTTTGGTGTAAGCCAGGTTGATGCGAGCTGTTTCTACAGCGGCCTTCGCAGCGACGACAGCAGCGTTTGCCTGTTGAGAATCGGCAAGAGCGGTATCGTAATCTTGTTGACTGATGTATTTAGTTCCCAAAAGTTTCTGATAACGAGCCAGCGTAATTTTTGAGATATTGGCGCTAGCCTGGGCTTTTGCCAGGTCGCCTTTAGCGCTGTCGTAGGCTGCCTGATACGTGGCAGGGTCAATTTGATAAAGCGAGACACCCGCTTTGATTTCACTACCTTCCTCAAAGTTACGCTTTAGGATTATGCCGCTTACCTGCGGGCGAACTTCTGCAATACGGTAGGCACTGGTACGGCCTGGAAGCTCTGTCGTTATCTGTAATGGCGCGCTCTTCAGAGTAACCACACCCACTTCAGGGGCCTGCGGCGCACTCTGTTGGGCCTCTTTTTCGTTACATCCTGTAAGCGCTAAGCTGCCTGATAGCATCAGAACGGCCGCCAGAGGCGTAAACCCTCTGTTTTTGTTCATAAGTAAACCTCGAGTGTCCGATTTCAAAGTTGTTCAATGGATCAAGTGTCCACAAACCCATTGCTGCGTTTATATTATCGTCGTGCTATGGTACATACATTCACAAATGTATGTAAATCTGACTCCAGTAAATTCCGCGACATATGGCACGAAAAACCAAACAACAGGCACTGGAAACCCGCCAACACATCCTCGATGTAGCCATTCGCTTGTTCTCGCAGCAGGGCGTTTCTGCTACATCACTCGCGGACATCGCCAAAGCGGCAGGGGTAACCCGTGGAGCTATCTATTGGCATTTCAAAAATAAGTCTGATTTATTTAATGAAATCTGGGCGCTAACAGAGTCCAGTATTGGGGATCTTGAGACTGAGTATCGGGCAAAATTTCCTGACGATCCACTCTCCGTTATCAGAGAGCTGCTAATTTACATATTACAGGCAACGGTAAAGGAAGAGAGACGTCGGCTGATGACGGAGATTATCTTCCATAAATGCGAATTTGTTGGCGAAATGGCGGTTTTACAGCAGGCAAGACGCGCCCTTTACATGGAAGCGAATGAGCGGATTGAAATGAGCCTGCAGCGCTGTATTGATGCCGGATCGCTCCCCGAAGACCTGCGCCTGACCCCGGCTGTGATCCTGCTGCGCAGCTACATTACAGGGCTGATTGAAAACTGGCTTGTCGCCCCGGACAGCTTCGATCTGCATGGCCAGGCCAGGGATTATATCGCTATTCTGCTGGAAATGTTCCAGATGTCGCCCACGCTGCGCGCGACGGCCTGCTCCGTCGGCTAATTTTTAGAGTATGCCCGGCTTGCCAACTTAAGGTTCGCTATTCGGCACAGGCAAGGCGTGATGTTCTCCCCACTCCTTATGATGGCTTGTTTCGACCACCTCCCCGAACAACACACCCATGACTAAGCAGCAAACTTTCTTATCGCGACTTTTCGTCGTCCTGATCCTGCTTTGCGGCACACTTTTCCCGGTTTATTCCGCACTGGCGCAAAACAATGGCGATCCACCTACTCGTGCCGACGTTCAAAGCCAGCTCTACGCTATCAACAAGCAGAAAGACCTGACGCCGGATGAAAAGCTCCAGCAAAAAGATCTGACCGAAACCCTGGAGACGCTCGATAAAATCACGCGTATCAAACAGGAAACCGTGGCCCTGAAAACGCAGGTGGCACAGGCGCCGGAAAAACTGCGCCAGGCTACGGATGCGCTTAACTCGATCAGCACCGAGAATGACGATGTTCAGACGCGTGCGATGCTGGCTTCGCTCTCTTTACGGCAGCTGGAATCTCGCGTCTCCAGCGTGCTGGACGATCTGCAGGCCGCGCAGAACGATTTGTCGGCTTACAACAGCCAACTGGTGTCGCTGCAAAAGCAGCGGGACTACACCACTGCCCATATCAACCAGCTCGAGCACTCTTTGCAGCTTTTGCAGGAGGCGGTTAATAGCAAGCGTTTAACACTGACCGAAAAAAACGTGCAGGAAGCGGTAACGCCAGACGAGGCTACGAGCATCCAGAACAACCCGCTGGTGCGTCAGGAACTCGAAATCAATCATCAGCTCAGCCAGCGCTTAATCACCGCAACCGAGAACGGCAATAATCTGGTGCAGCGCAATATTCGCGTGAAAAACTGGCTCGACCGCGCTCTGCAATCCGAACGCAATATTAACGAACAAATCTCCGTTCTGAAGGGGAGCCTGCTCCTGTCGCGCATTCTCTATCAGCAGCAGCAGACCCTACCGTCGGCGGATGAGCTCGAAGATATGACCAACCGCATCGCCGACCTGCGCCTGGAGCAGTTTGACGTTAACCAGCAGCGCGACGCGCTCTTCCAGAGCGATGTTTTCGTCGACAAGATAGAAGAAGGACATAAAGCCGAAGTGAACGACGATGTGCACGACGCGCTGCTGCAGGTTGTAGACATGCGTCGCGAACTGCTGGACCAGCTGAACAAACAGCTCGGCAACCAGCTGATGATGGCCATCAACCTGCAAATCTACCAGCAGCAGCTGGTCAGCGTGAGCACGTCGCTGCAGGCCAAGCTTACCCAGCAAATCTTCTGGGTAAACAGCAACAAGCCGATGAACTGTGAGTGGGTCAAAGCCTTCCCCGGCGCGCTGCACGCGCAGCTCAAAGGCATAAAAATTGATTTCAGCCTCAAGAAGGTGCTCGACGGGCTCTTCGTTTCGCTATTTACAGCGCTGCCGCTCCTGCTGATAGCCGGGCTTATCCGCTGGCGCTTCCGGTGGATTGACAAAAAGCTGGAGAAGCTGGCGGCGGACGTCGGCCAGCTGCGCAGCGACAGCCAGCTCAACGCCCCAAAAGCCATAGCGTTTAACCTGCTTAAAGTCCTGCCTGCGACGCTTGCCATTCTGGCCGTGGGGCTGGTTGTGCTGTTTATGCAGACCAGCAACAGCGATCTGCTGTGGAGCTTTGCCAAAGAGCTGGCGCTGTTCTGGCTGGTCTTTGGCCTCACCTGGCAGGTGCTGGGGACAAACTGCATGGCCGTTACCCATTTCAACATGCCGGAGCAGCTGACGCGTCATTATCGCCGTCAGATTGTGCGCATCAGTCTGGCGCTGCTGCCCCTGCTCTACTGGTCAGTCGTGGGTGAGCACTCACCGCTGCACCTGATGGACGACGTGCTCGGCCAGTTCATGATTTTCCTGAACCTGCTGCTGATTACCGCGCTGGTCATCCCGATGTGTCGCGACAACTGGCGTGACAAAGAGTCGCATACGATGCGCCTGGTGACCATGACCGTGCTGTCCATCGTACCGATAGCGCTCTGGCCTGCTGGAAGTGCTGGTGCTTTCACGGCTCAAAATGCGTCAGGGGGCCTCCTACGCCATTACCACGATCATGAATTACACCATCATCGTGATTGGTGCGATGACCGTCTTTGGCTCGCTGGGCGTCTCCTGGGATAAACTCCAGTGGCTGGCGGCAGCGTTATCAGTCGGCCTTGGATTTGGCCTGCAGGAGATCTTCGGAAACTTCGTCTCTGGCCTGATCATCCTCTTCGAACGTCCGGTGCGTATCGGCGATACGGTCACCATCGGAACCTTCTCCGGCAGCGTCAGCAAAATTCGTATTCGTGCGACGACGATTACCGATTTTGACCGTAAGGAAGTGATCATCCCGAACAAAGCTTTCGTTACGGAAAGGCTGATCAACTGGTCGCTCAGCGATACGATCACCCGCGTGGTGATCCGCCTGGGCGTGGCCTACGGCTCCGATCTGGATAAGGTAAAAGAGATCCTACTCAAAGCCGCCCACGATCACCCGAAGGTGATGCACGATCCGGAACCGTCAGTCTTCTTTACCACCTTCGGGGCGAGCACCCTGGATCACGAGCTGCGCCTGTACGTGCGTGAGATCCGCGATCGCAGCTACACCGTGGATGAGCTAAACCGCAATATCGACAGGCTGTGCCGTGAAAACAACATCAACATTGCCTTCAACCAGCTGGAAGTGCATTTGCGTAATGAAAAGGGCGATGAGTTTACGGAAGTAAAGCGCGATACGCTTAAGCCTGCGGGCGGGGATATCACCCCCGCGTAAAAGATGCGTCAGCGGGAAGAGGGCTCTTCCTGCTGCTTGCGCAGAAAGTCCTGGCGGACCATCTCCAGCGCGCTCAGCACGGTGGCCGCCGGGATCTCATGCTGTTCAAGCAGCATGATCAAATCCACGGCAAGTTTCACATCATCCGGTGCGTTATCCAGGGACATAGTCTTTTTCCTTAGTGACCAAATTGACGAACTGATAAAGAGTTTAGTTGGCGAGGCCGCGCTCGCGGCGTTCAATGGCGCGCTCTATTCGCGCGATCGCCTGTCGGCAGCGCTGTAAACGCCCTTCCTGAGCGGCAATCTCCCGCTGGAGCTGCTGCTGACCGGCAAGCGTCGTCTGGATCCCCAGCTGGCTCTCTCGGTCGCCGATCATCGCCTGCAGGCGACGCTCATAATCCTGGTGGGTCGACAGCTTTTCATACAGATTCTCTGGCGCAGGCTTCTGCGGTTCGCTGGTGCGTAATTTCCACGTTGCCAGCTCCCGCTGCAGCGCAGCAAGCTGTGCGACCAGCTTCTCTGCCAGGAAAGCAACCTGCTCCGTGCGGCCTGTTTTCACGCTAAGCTGTAGTTGAGCGAGGTTGGCCTGAGCTTCCGCGAGATAATCTTTCAGCTGGGTACTGTGAGTATTGAACAGCTGTTTATCGAAGCGGGCCTGCGAGGCGCGCTGCAAAGAAAGTGGCTCGATGGCTGCCGCCAGTTCCGCGACGCGTGCATCAAGAGCTTGTAAGAGCGAAGCGGTTTTCACAAAATGACTCTCCAGTGGCAGCGCGGTGTTCGCGCCAGTTTATTCCAGGAATGGGTATGCAACGGACTATTTTAATCATCATCGGTTGGCTGGCGGTAGTCCTCGCGACGTTTGGCGTGGTGCTGCCCCTACTGCCGACCACGCCGTTTTTGCTGCTGGCGGCCTGGTGCTTTGCCCGCTCGTCGCCCAGGTTTCACCACTGGCTGCTTTATCGCTCATGGTTCGGCGGCTATCTGCGCCACTGGCATAAGCATCGGGCTATGCCGCCGGGGGCAAAACCCAAGGCCATGATATTTATCGTGATAACCTTTGGCGTCTCTCTTTATCTGGTCAACATTCTTTGGGTGCGGCTATTCTTGCTGCTGATGCTGTGCGCGCTGCTCATCTTCATGTGGCGCATGCCGGTAGTTGACGAAAAGCAACAAAAACCCTGAACCGCGCTTGCGGGAGTTGCAAATGTGCGCGCCAGCCAGTAAATTCGACCGTTTTCGAGCACGGGTGCGGCTGGTTAAATTTTGGGCTGCGGTTCAATCTTAACCTACAACGCGCTCGGTGAGTTTCATGTTTTTAGCAGGCATTAATTATGACCGCGACCGCGCAGCAGCTTGAGTATCTGAAAAATAGCATCAAAAGTATCCCTGATTACCCAAAGCCGGGGATCCTGTTCCGTGACGTTACCAGCTTGCTGGAAGATCCGAAAGCATACGCCCTCAGCATTGAACTGCTGGTAGCGCGCTTTAAAGACGCCGGCATCACTAAAGTGGTGGGTACCGAAGCACGTGGTTTCTTGTTTGGCGCACCTGTTGCGTTAGCACTTGGCGTTGGTTTTGTACCGGTGCGCAAACCGCGGAAACTGCCACGCGAAACCATTGCTGAGAGCTACGAGCTGGAATACGGCGCCGATCAGCTCGAGATCCACGTCGATGCGATCCAGCCGGGCGATAAAGTGCTGGTGGTGGACGATCTGCTGGCAACCGGCGGCACCATCGAAGCAACGGTTAAGCTTATCCGCCGCCTGGGTGGCGACGTGACCGACGCGGCCTTTATCATCAACCTGTTTGATATCGGCGGCGAGCAGCGCCTTGAGAAAATGGGCGTTAACAGCTACTGCCTCGTCCCTTTCCCGGGTCACTGAGTCCTGAAAAAACGGAGGATGGTGCCTTCGCTTATCCATCTCACGGCTCCGCATCCCGCAGCATACAGGCCTCGCCCACCGGGTGGGGCTTATGTTAGCATTACCCCCTCACATTCACCTTTCCCGCGATCAAAGAAGCCAATCTGAGAATGAGCTACCAGGTCTTAGCCCGCAAATGGCGCCCACAAACTTTTGCTGATGTTGTCGGCCAGCAACACGTGCTGACCGCGCTGGCTAATGGTTTGTCGCTGGGCCGTATCCACCATGCTTACCTTTTCTCCGGAACGCGCGGCGTGGGGAAAACCTCCATTGCCCGACTGCTGGCGAAAGGACTGAACTGTGAAACCGGTATTACCGCCACGCCCTGCGGCGTGTGTGATAACTGCCGCGAAATCGAACAGGGGCGCTTTGTCGATCTGATAGAAATCGATGCCGCCTCACGCACCAAGGTAGAAGATACCCGTGACCTGCTGGACAACGTTCAGTACGCACCGGCGCGCGGCCGCTTCAAGGTCTATCTTATCGATGAAGTGCACATGCTCTCCCGACACAGCTTTAACGCGCTGTTGAAAACGCTGGAAGAGCCGCCTGCACACGTCAAATTCCTGCTGGCGACGACGGATCCACAGAAGCTCCCAGTCACCATTCTTTCCCGCTGCCTGCAGTTCCACCTCAAAGCGCTGGACGTCGAACAGATCCGCCATCAGCTTGAGCATGTGCTCGGGGAAGAGAAAATCACCAGCGAACCGCGAGCGCTGCAGCTGCTGGCACGCGCCGCAGACGGCAGCCTGCGAGACGCGCTAAGCCTCACCGATCAGGCGATTGCCAGCGGTGACGGGCAGGTGACCACCACTGCGGTAAGCACCATGCTGGGCACGCTCGACGACGACCAGGCGCTGTCGCTGATTGAGGCGATGGTGGGTGCCGACGGCGAACGCGTGATGGCGCTACTCAATGACGCCGCCGCCCGCGGCGTGGAGTGGGAAGCCTTATTAGTTGAAATGCTCGGTCTGCTGCACCGCGTGGCAATGGTGCAACTCTCGCCAACGGCCCTGGGCAGCGACATGGCGGCCATTGAACAGCGCATGCGTGAGCTGGCCCGTACTATTCCGCCTGCGGAAGTTCAGCTCTATTACCAGACGCTGCTGATGGGCCGCAAAGAGCTGCCGTGGGCGCCGGACCGCCGCATGGGCATCGAAATGACGCTGCTGCGTGCGCTGGCGTTCCATCCGCGCAAACCGATGCCGGAGCCTGAACAGCCTCGTACAGTAGCGAGCATACCGGTTGTTAATCCGGGGTCTCCACCTCCGAGACAGCAGGCCGCGCCGCCACCGGTGCAAAGCGATGCCCCGCTGCCGGATGCCACCAGCCAGATACTGCAGGCGCGAACACAGTTAATGCGCCAGCAGGGAGCCCAAAAAGCAAAAAAGAATGAGCCGGCGGCGCCAAATTCAGCGCGGCCGGCAAAAAACACCGCGCTGGAGCGCCTTGCATCGGTTACCGAGCGGGTACAATCCCGCGCCACGGCTATAGTTGAAGAGAAGCCGGAAGCTAAACCTGAAGCGTATCGCTGGAAGTCGCAAAACGTCGCTGATGAAGTTGTTGAGCCCGTAGCGACGCCGAAGGCGCTCAAGCGAGCGTTGGAACATGAAAAGACCCCTGAGCTTGCTGCAAAGCTCGCCCAGGAGGCCATTGAACGTGACGCCTGGGCAGCTGAAATCAACCAGCTGGTGCTGCCGAAACTGGTGCAGCAGCTGGCGCTGAACGCCTGGAAAGAGCAGGATGGCCCGCGGGTGTGCTTGCATCTGCGGGCCAGCCAGCGTCATCTTAATTCCCCGTCCGCGCAGAAGGCGCTGACGGACGCGCTGAGCGCCCACGCTGGCGAAACTGTTGAACTGACTATTATTGAAGATGATAATCAGGCGCAGCGAACGCCGCTGGAATGGCGTCAGGCCATCTACGAAGAGAAGCTGGCGCAGGCGAAAGAGTCTATGAGTGCGGATAACAACATCCAGACGCTGCGTCGTTTCTTCGACGCGGAGCTTGATGAAGACAGCATTCGTCCAATTTGACAGGTCCGGCGCGTCCGGCCTGTTGTAAACCCTGATAGCCGCTAACCGCGTTGTGCGCGTCGGCGGCCCGAGCGAAAGAGAGAAGATTATGTTTGGAAAAGGCGGTGGTCTGGGTAACCTGATGAAACAGGCCCAGCAGATGCAGGAAAAAATGGCCCAGGCTCAGGAAGAGATCGCTCAGATGGAAGTCACCGGTGAATCCGGCGCGGGTCTGGTTAAGGTGACCATCAACGGTGCGCACAACTGCCGCCGCGTGGAAATCGACCCAAGCCTGATGGAAGACGACAAAGAGATGGTTGAAGACCTGGTTGCTGCGGCCTTCAACGATGCGGCCCGTCGTATCGGCGAAGCGCAGAAAGAGAAAATGGCCGGCGTCTCCAGCGGTATGCAGTTGCCGCCAGGCTTCAAAATGCCGTTCTGATGACCAGTGGATGACGCACTGCTTTCCGCCCTACGGTTGGTTACGTAGGTCGGATAAGCGCAGCGTCATCCGAAAAAACGTCCTGAATTACTCCTCTTCAAACCCCGCGTAGCTCTCCACCAGAAAATCAATTAGCGCCCTGACCGCCGGTAACTGACCGCGCCGGGAAGGAAACACCACGTGAATAATCTCCCGCCTTGCCCGCCAGTCCGGCAGCAGGTGCACCAGCTTACCCGCCGCTATATGCTCGTTTAACATCAGCTTTGGCAGCTGCACTATTCCCACACCGGCGACCGCCGCGCTGCGCAGCGCGATCATATCTGTGGTAATAAACCTTGGCGTGTGATGAAGAATGACTTCCTGCTGATTTGGGCCATACAGGCACCAGCGGTAAACCTGCTGGGGCTTGCTTAAGGCGAGGCTCGGCCAGTGTTGCAAATCTGCCGGGGAATCAGGCTGTCCGAGTCGCGCCAGCAGCTCCGGGCTTGCCACCAGGCACATCCCTCTGTCAGCAAGCTTGCGCATCACCAGCTCGCTGTCTTCGAGCGGCAGGGGGCGTACGCGAATGGCCAAATCCACGTTTTCATTCAGCACATCCACCTGACGATTCGTCTCTTCCAGCTGCACGGTCACCTGCGGGTAGCGCGCCATAAAGCGCGCCAGCATCTCGCCCACGTGGACGTGAAGCAGGGTGATGGGGCACGCCAGACGAATCAGGCCGCGTGGCTCCGACCGCAGCGTGTCAATCGCCTCCTGAGCCGCCTCCGCCTCGATCATCATCGCTTTACAGTGGCGATAAAAAATCTGCCCCGCTTCGGTGACCGTAAAGCTGCGGGTCGATCGCTGGATTAAACGCGTTTCCAGCCTCTCTTCCAGCAGCGCAATGCGCCGGCTAAGGCGCGATTTCGGAATGCCAATGGCCCGGCTGGCGGGCGAAAAGCCACCGTGATCAACCACCTGCACGAAATACCAAAGATCGTTTAAATCCTGCATCTTATTGTCCTGTTTATAGAACGCTGATTCCATTTTTCCAGTCTACCGGACCTGGTGTCTTGTGAGTAAGCTTTATCCATCAGATACAGCATTCACTGGAGAGAAAAAATGAAATCGATTCTTGGCGTCTATTCCGCCCCGGCTTCCCATTGGGTTGGCGACGGCTTCCCGGTTCGTTCGCTGTTCTCTTATGCCAAATTCGAGAAGCAGCTCAGCCCGTTCCTGCTGCTGGATTACGCAGGCCCGGCAGATTTCAAGCCGAGCAACAAAGGGCAGCGCGGCGTGGATCAGCACCCGCATCGCGGCTTCGAGACGGTAACCATCGTCTATAAAGGCGAAGTGGCACACCGGGATTCAACCGGCAGCGGCGGGGTCATCGGTCCGGGCGATGTACAGTGGATGACCGCCGGCAGCGGCATTCTGCACGAAGAGTTCCACTCTCCGGCGTTCAGCGAGAAGGGCGGAACCCTGGAAATGGTGCAGCTTTGGGTGAACCTGCCTGCGAAGGACAAAAACGCGCCCGCTGGCTATCAGTCCATTACGGATGCGGATATTCCAGTGGTGACGTTGCCCGACGGTGCCGGTGTGGCACGGATCATCGCCGGTGAAATGGACGGGCAGAAAGGCCCGGCAAGAACCTTCTCGCCGATGCGTATTCTCGACCTGCATCTGAGCGCCCACGGCGTTACGCAGCTAACCCTGCCGGATGGCTGGAACACGGCGCTGGTGGTGCTGAAAGGCACCGTACAGGTTAACGGCCAGGAAGTGGTGCGTGAAGCACAGCTGGTGGTGCTGGATGCCAAAGGCGAAGGCGTAACAATTGAAGCCAACAATGATGCCGTGGTTCTGGTGCTGAGCGGCGAGCCGCTCAACGAGCCGGTGGTGGGTCACGGTCCGTTCGTGATGAACAGCCGTGAAGAAATTAACCAGGCTATTGATGACTTCAACCAGGGCCGCTTCGGCCAGTCCATTGCTTAACCCATAACGGCTATCGCCCGATAGCCGTTTCTTTTTACGAAAGGATAAATACTATGATGCCTGCAAACTTTAACGGTCAGATCCCTACTATCGACGCTAACGATGCGGTAATGCTGCTTATTGACCACCAGAGCGGGTTGTTCCAGCTGGTGCACGATATGCCGATGCCAACGTTACGCACCCACGCAACCGTCCTCGCAAAAATTGCGACGCTTGCCAACATTCCGGTTATCACGACGGCCTCCGTGCCACAGGGCCCGAACGGCCCGCTGATCCCGGAAATTCATCAGTATGCCCCTCACGCCCAGTACGTTCCCCGCAAAGGCGAAATCAACGCCTGGGACAACCCGGATTTCGTCGCGGCGGTGAAAGCAACCGGGCGCAAAACGTTAATCATCGCGGGTACGGTGACCAGCGTCTGCATGGCCTTCCCGGCGATAAGCGCGGTGGCGGAAGGTTTTAAAGTCTTCGCCGTGATTGACGCCTCCGGCACTTACTCGAAAATGGCTCAGGAAGTTACCCTTGCGCGTATAGTCCAGGCAGGCGTAGTGCCAATGGATACCGCAGCCGTCGTAGCGGAGATTCAGCACACCTGGAACCGTGACGATGCGATGGAGTGGGCAAACCTGTGGGGCGGCGTCTTTATCGAGTACGGCCTGTTGATGGAAAGCTACCAGAAAGCGCAGGACGTGGTGACCAATCAGGAGCAGCTCGATTCACAGCGCGGCTGATTTTATCCCCCTGTGCGAGCCGTCGCGCAGGGGGAATATCTTTTTCTATACCCGCCCGCGGCGCTAATGTTAGGCTATGCCCCACTGTTTTTTTAGAAGCCTGAGCGATGCAAACCAGTCCTTTACTCACTGCCCTTATGGAATCCCTGCGCTGCCTGCCGGGCGTTGGCCCTAAGTCCGCCCAGCGCATGGCTTTTGCCCTGCTGCAGCGCGACCGCAGCGGCGGCATGCGTCTTGCCCAGGCGCTGACCCGCGCCATGTCTGAAATTGGCCACTGTGCGGATTGCCGTACTTTCACCGAACAGGAAGTTTGCGCCATCTGCAACAATCCTCGTCGGCAGGAAAACGGTCAGATTTGCGTGGTGGAAACCCCGGCGGATATCCACGCCATCGAAGCTACCGGGCAGTTCTCCGGCCGCTATTTCGTCCTGATGGGGCACCTTTCGCCGCTCGACGGTATCGGCCCGGCTGACATTGGCCTGGAGCGTCTGGAAGAGCGCTTAGCCAACGAAAGTATCAAAGAGATTATCCTCGCCACTAACCCGACGGTGGAAGGCGAAGCCACGGCGAACTATATCGGCGAACTGTGCGGTCAGTACGGCGTGGATGCCAGCCGCATTGCCCACGGCGTGCCGGTCGGCGGCGAGCTGGAAATGGTAGACGGCACCACGCTGTCCCACTCTTTGGCCGGTCGCCACAAGATTACTTTCTGAGCAAACGCGGGAGGATCCTCTTCTTCCCGCTTGAAAATCTCCTCCGCTATCCCCATTTCACAATCAACGTTTTCATCACCCTGTTTGATTTTGTTGAGGTATCAATGACCATGAAAGGACAAGAGACCCGTGGCTTCCAGTCTGAAGTGAAGCAGCTTCTGCACCTGATGATCCATTCTCTGTATTCAAATAAAGAAATCTTCCTGCGTGAGCTGATCTCCAACGCCTCTGATGCGGCAGACAAGCTGCGCTTCCGCGCATTGTCCCAGGCCGATCTCTACGAGGGTGACGGTGAACTCCGCGTCCGCGTCTCTTTTGATAAAGAAAAACGCACGCTGACCATCGCCGATAACGGTATCGGTATGACCCGCGATGAAGCTATCGACCACCTCGGTACCATTGCTAAATCCGGGACTAAAGCCTTCCTCGACTCAATGGGCTCCGACCAGGCGAAAGACAGCCAGCTGATCGGCCAGTTCGGCGTGGGCTTCTACTCCGCGTTCATCGTGGCGGACAAAGTCACCGTGCGTACCCGTGCGGCGGGCGCGCCTGCTGATGCAGGTGTGTTCTGGGAATCTGAGGGCGCGGGCGAATATACCGTTGCGGATATTACCAAAGCCGACCGTGGCACCGAAATCACTCTGCACCTGCGTGAAGGCGAAGATGAATTCCTCGACGACTGGCGCGTACGCTCTATCATCAGCAAATACTCCGACCACATCGCGCTGCCGGTAGAGATTGAAACCCGCGAAGAGAAAGAGGGCGAAACCATCCTCGGCTGGGAAAAAATCAACAAGGCGCAGGCCCTGTGGACCCGCAGCAAGTCTGAAGTGAAAGACGAAGAGTACAACGAGTTCTACAAACACATCGCCCACGACTTTACCGACCCGCTGGCTTGGAGCCACAACCGCGTGGAAGGTAAACAGGAATACACCAGCCTGCTGTATATCCCGTCGCAGGCGCCGTGGGACATGTGGAACCGCGATCATAAGCACGGCCTGAAGCTTTACGTGCAGCGCGTGTTCATCATGGACGACGCCGAGCAGTTCATGCCGAACTACCTGCGTTTCATCCGTGGCCTGATCGACTCAAACGATCTGCCGCTTAACGTCTCCCGCGAAATCCTGCAGGACAGCCGCGTCACCCAGAACCTGCGCAGCGCGCTGACCAAACGTGCATTGCAGATGCTGGACAAGCTGGCGAAAGACGACAGCGAAAAATACCAGACCTTCTGGAAGAACTTCGGCCTCGTGCTGAAAGAAGGCCCGGCGGAAGATAACGCCAACCAGGAAGCGATTGCGAAGCTGCTGCGCTTTGCGACAACCCATACCGACTCCTCCGCACAAACCGTGTCGCTGGAAGAGTATGTGGCCCGCATGAAAGAAGGGCAGGAGAAGATTTACTACATCACTGCCGACAGCTATGCAGCGGCGAAGAGCAGCCCGCATCTGGAGCTGCTGCGTAAGAAAGGCATCGAAGTGCTGCTGCTTTCCGACCGCATCGACGAGTGGATGATGAGCTACCTGACCGAGTTCGACGGCAAGGTATTCCAGTCCGCCAGCAAAACTGACGAGTCTCTGGAAAAGCTGGCCGAAGAAGAGACGCCGGAAGCGAAAGAAGCTGAAAAAGCGCTGGAGCCGTTTGTGGACCGCGTCAAAACCCTGCTGGGCGACCGCGTGAAAGAAGTCCGTCTGACACACCGTCTGACTGACACTCCGGCCATCGTCACCACCGACAGTAACGACATGAGCACTCAGATGGCGAAACTGTTTGCCGCTGCCGGTCAGGAAGTGCCGGAGGTGAAATACATCTTCGAGCTGAACCCGGATCACGGTCTGGTGAAACGCGCGGCGGACACCCAGGACGAAGCGCAGTTTGGCGAATGGGTAGAGCTGCTGCTTGACCAGGCGCTGCTGGCGGAACGCGGCACGCTGGAAGATCCAAACCAGTTCATCCGTCGTATGAACCAGCTGCTGGTGTCGTAACAGCGGGGTAATTGTCGGGTGGCGCTGCGCTTACCCGACCGACGAATGAACCGGTGTTGTAGGGTGGATAAGCGTTTAGCGCCATCCACCTTTCTTTTCTTTGACCTTCGCCACCGCCTGGCTTTCTTGAGCTTAAGCCGCCTTTAATGGTAAGGTCATCGCCTCAGATCTAAGTAGACAAAATCCAAACGTATGGGGAATTACGCAATGCGTATCATTCTGCTCGGCGCTCCGGGCGCAGGTAAAGGGACTCAGGCACAGTTCATCATGGAGAAATACGGTATTCCGCAAATCTCCACCGGTGATATGTTACGTGCCGCGGTAAAATCTGGTTCAGAGCTGGGTAAACAAGCGAAAGACATCATGGACGCCGGCAAGCTGGTGACCGATGAGCTGGTTATCGCGCTGGTGAAAGAGCGTATTACCCAGGAAGATTGCCGCAACGGATTCCTGCTTGACGGCTTCCCGCGCACCATTCCACAGGCTGACGCCATGAAAGAAGCGGGCATCAACGTGGACGTGGTTCTGGAGTTCGCAGTCCCTGACGAGCTGATCGTTGAGCGTATCGTTGGTCGTCGCGTACACGCGCCGTCCGGCCGCGTTTACCACGTCACCTTCAATCCACCGAAAGTGGAAGGCAAAGACGACGTGACCGGCGAAGAGCTGACCACACGTAAAGACGATCAGGAAGAAACCGTGCGCAAGCGCCTGGTGGAATACCATCAGATGACGGCTCCGTTGATTTCCTACTACAGCAAAGAAGCGGCGGCGGGTAACACCAAATACGCGAAAATCGACGGCACCCGTAAAGTGACCGAAGTCAGCGCAGAGCTGGCTAAAATCCTCGGCTAAGCTTAAGCCTGAGCACTCAATACCAGGGCCTGCCCTGGTATTTTTTTACCTTAAATTTACCCTTTCGCTGTTATCGGTTTCTCCTCCTCTCTTTTACGTTACAATTATCGGCACTGTGTTGATAAGGAGCGTTCATGAGTCAGGAAAAAATTGGCGTTTTATTGGCAAACCTCGGTACGCCTGATGCCCCAACTCCAGCGGCGGTGAAACGCTACCTGCGCCAGTTTTTAAGCGATACGCGAGTGGTCGATACCCCGCGTCTGCTGTGGTGGCCGCTGCTGCGCGGCGTGATCCTGCCCATACGCGCCCCGCGAGTAGCCAAACTTTATCAGTCCGTGTGGATGGAGGAAGGCTCCCCGCTGATGGTCTACAGCCGCCGTCAGCAGCAGGCACTTGCCGCACAGCTGCCGGATATTCCGGTTGCGCTGGGTATGAGCTACGGTAACCCTTCTTTGAAAAGTGCCGTTGACGAGCTGCTCTCCCATCATGTGGAGCATATCGTCGTGCTGCCGCTTTATCCGCAGTTCTCCTGCTCAACGGTTGCTGCCGTCTGGGACGAACTGGGGCGTATTTTTGCAAGCTATCGTTCCATGCCGTCCATCTCGCTGATTCGCGATTACGCGGAAGATGAGTCCTACATCAACGCGCTTGCCGCCTCGGTAAAACGTTCGTTCGCAGAACACGGCGAGCCGGAGATCCTGCTGCTTTCCTATCATGGCATTCCGCAGCGGTACGCCAACGAAGGTGACGACTATCCCCAGCGCTGCAGGGACACCACCCGCGAGCTGCTCAGCGCACTGGAGCTGCCGCCGGAAAAAGTGATGATGACCTTCCAGTCGCGCTTTGGTCGCGAGCCGTGGCTGATGCCTTACACCGACGAAACGCTGAAAATGCTGGCCGAGAAGGGCGTTAAGCATATCCAGGTGATGTGTCCGGGCTTCTCGGCGGACTGTCTTGAAACGCTCGAGGAGATGGCGGTGCAGAACCGTGAGATCTTTATCGAAGCGGGCGGCAGCAAGTATGAATACATCCCGGCGCTTAATGACGATCCGGCCCATATCGCCATGATGCTGAGCCTTATCGAACGCTATCGCTAATCGCGCCGCGGGCCGTGAATGTGCTACCATTCACGGCCTGATTAGCTACCCTCCTGTGACAGCCCATGAAATTTCCCGGCAAGCGTAAATCCAAACACTATTTCCCCGTCAGCCACCGCGACCCGCTGCTGCAGCAGGTCCAGCCTGAAAACGAAACCGGGACCTCCTGGATTGTCGGCATCGACCAGACGCTGGTGGATATCGAAGCCAAAGTGGACGATGAGTTTGTTCACCGCTACGGCCTGAGCTTCGGCCATTCTTTGGTGATTGCCGACGACGTCGCGGAAGCGCTGTATCAGGAGCTGGTACAAAAAAAACTCATCACCCATCAGTTTGCCGGTGGCACCATCGGTAACACCATGCATAATTATTCCGTACTCGCGGATGACCGCTCGGTCCTGCTGGGCGTGATGTGCAGCAATATTGAAATCGGCAGTTACGCCTACCGTTATCTATGCAACACCTCCAGCCGTACCGATCTGAACTACCTGCAGGGCGTTGACGGCGCCATTGGCCGCTGCTTTACGCTGATTAACGAGCAGGGCGAGCGGACGTTCGCCATCAGCCCCGGCCACATGAACCAGCTGCGCGCAGAGAGCATTCCGGAAGAAGTGATTGCCGGAGCGTCCGCGCTGGTGCTGACCTCGTACCTCGTGCGCTGCCAGCCGGGCGAGCCCATGCCGGATGCCACCATGCAGGCGATTAGCTTCGCCAAAAAACACAACGTGCCGGTGGTTCTGACGCTGGGCACCAAATACGTGATTGCCGAAAACCCGGAGTGGTGGCAGGCGTTCCTCAAAGAACACGTCTCGATTCTGGCCATGAACGAAGAAGAGGGGCAGGCGCTGACGGGGGAAAGCGATCCGCTGCTGGCGGCAGATAAGGCGCTGGACTGGGTGGACTTAGTGCTCTGTACCGCAGGGCCGGTCGGGCTGTATATGGCTGGTTTCACCGAAGAATCCGCCAAACGCATTACCCAGCATCCGCTGCTGCCGGGCGCGATCGCCGAATTCAACCAGTACGAATTCAGCCGCGCCATGCGTCATAAAGACTGTGAAAATCCGCTGCGGATCTTCTCGCACATTGCCCCATACATGGGCGGGCCTGAGAAAATCATGAACACCAACGGCGCGGGTGACGGTGCGCTGGCGGCGCTGCTGCATGACATCACCGCCAATAACTACCACCGATCCAACGTGCCAAACTCCAGTAAGCACCAGTTCACCTGGCTGACCTATTCGTCGCTCGCTCAGGTGTGCAAATATGCCAACCGCGTAAGCTATCAGGTGCTTAACCAGCACTCGCCGCGCCTGACGCGCGGCCTGCCGGAACGAGAGGACAGCCTGGAAGAGTCGTACTGGGATCGCTGATACTCGAAGGGTGGATGGCGCTGGCGCTTATCCACCCTACAAGGGCGCAGGCCGGATGAGCGTTCAATGGTTTATTTGTAGGCCGGATAAGCGTTCAGCGCCATCCGGCAGTACAGTAGGTTATTTGTAGGCCGGATAAACGTCAGCGCCATCCGGCAGTTCAGCAGATTATTTGTAGGCCGGATAAACGTCAGCGCCATCCGGCACCTCCGCAGGTTTATCCAGCAGCCCCATCATCGTATTAGCAATCTCCCGCTCGCCCATCACGACCTCATTTGCGCCGCGCTCGGTGATGTAATCCACCTCATCGTCGTAATGCGCGCGGGCAATAATCTCAATGTCCGGGCATTTTGCCCTGGCGGCCGCCACAATCTCTCCGGCTTCGTAGCCGTTCGGGATGGTCAGCAGCAGCCAGCGGGCGCAGTCCAGATGCGCCAGATTCATTATCTCTTCGTTAGCGGCGTTGCCCAGCACGGCACGAATGCCGCGTTCACGCAGCTCGTCCACGCGGCTGCGGGAAGTTTCGACCACCACCAGCGGGATGCCCTGTGCCATCAGCTTCTCGCCCAGCAGGCTTCCCACACGGCCAAAGCCAACCAGCAGGGCATGATGGCAGATATCCACTGGGATCTGCTTTTCGTCTTCTACAACTTCTTCCAGCGTCTGCTCGTCGAGGGTCTCGGTTTTTTCGAGATAGCGCTCAAGCACGGCAAACAGAATCGGATTGAGCATAATCGACAGAATCGCCCCGGCCAGCACCAGATTCTGGCCGTTTTGCGGCAGCAGGTTCAGCGCCATGCCCAGGCCCGCCAGGATAAACGCAAACTCACCGATTTGCGCCAGACTGGTGGCGATGGTCAGGGCCGTACGCTGGGAATGACCAAACATGCGCACCAGGCCGAAGGCCGCCACAGACTTACCAAAGATGATAATGGCCAGCGTGCCGAGCACGGCCAGCGGCTCCTGAATCAGGATCAGTGGGTCAAACAGCATGCCGACGGAGACGAAGAACAGCACGGCGAAGGCGTCGCGCAAGGGCAGAGTATCGTGCGCCGCGCGGTGGCTTAGCTCAGATTCGTTCAGCACCATACCGGCGAAAAAGGCGCCAAGCGCAAAGGAAACGTCAAACAGTTCGACCGCGCCAAACGCGATGCCCAGCGCCAGGGCCAGCACGGAAAGCGTAAACAGTTCGCGGGAGCCGGTGGCGGCACTGCGAGCCAGAATCCACGGTACCAGGCGGCGGCCCACAACCAGCATGATGGCGATAAACGCCACGACCTTGCCGATGGTGATCCCCATATCCAGGGAGAGCGTAGCCAGCCCGACGTCGCCTTTCTCCATCATGCCCGCGACCGCTGGCAGCAGCACCAGGGTTAACACCATCACTAAATCTTCAACGATCAGCCAGCCGATGGCGATTTGCCCGCGCTGGCTGTCGATAAGCTGCCGCTCCTCAAGCGCCCGCAGCAGTACTACGGTGCTGGCGGTGGAGAGGCACAGCCCAAAGACGATGCCGGTCATCAGCGACCAGCCCATCAGCGACGAAAGCGCCATGCCCAGCAGCGTAGCGACGGCAATCTGTGCTATCGCGCCGGGAATGGCGATATTCTTTACCGCCATTAAATCCTTCAGGGAAAAGTGCAGCCCCACGCCAAACATCAGCAGAATAACGCCTAGCTCCGCCAGTTCAGGAGCAAGCTTGGTATCTGCCACAAAGCCCGGGGTAAACGGACCCGCTAACACCCCAGCTAATAGATAGCCCACCAGGGGGGAGATACGCAGCTTGTTGGCGAGCATCCCCAGTAAAAAAGCGAGCACAAGGCCGCCGACAATGGTGGTGATAAGCGGTGTCGCGTGATGCATTCCGTCTCCTTTCGTTAGCGTAAGGTCCAAAAATCAGGCTGAAGATCCATTGGTCACTGTAACAGTTTATGACAAATTCATTATCGGCGTGGATGAATAATTAATGAAGGTTACCTAAAAGGCGCATTTCGACAAATAAAGCAGGCTGAGCACTATTTCAGCCACTTATGGTGAGGAATGTCTTTGAATGTCTGGAAAGGAGGGCCGGCCAAAGCAAGGCTTTGGCCGGGAAAAGCTAAGCTTTGTGGCGGTTATCAGGCAGGAATACGGTCAAAATGCCCAGCAATGGTAGGAAGGCGCAGATTTTGTAGACCAGCTCGATGCTCGTATGGTCTGCCACCAGGCCTAATACGGCGGCGCCAAGGCCGCCCATCCCGAAGGCGAAGCCGAAAAACAGCCCGGAAACCATACCGATACGGCCAGGCATCAGCTCCTGGGCGTAGACCAGAATCGCCGAGAAAGCCGAGGCGAGAATAAACCCAATAATTACCGTCAGAATGCCGGTCCAGTAAAGCGTGGCGTAAGGCAAAATCAGGGTAAAGGGCGCGACGCCGAGGATGGAACCCCAAATCACGTATTTACGGCCAATTTTGTCGCCCAGCGGCCCGCCGATCACCGTCCCTGCGGCAACGGCAAACAGAAATGCAAACAGGTGGAACTGGGCGCTCTGGATGGACAGACCAAACTTATGCATCAGATAGAAGGTGTAGTAGCTGCTGATGCTTGCCATATAGAAGTATTTCGAAAAGATCAGCATCAGTAGAATCGAGACGGCCAGAATCACTTTATTACGCGGCAGCGGGTTGACCACCGGGACTTTTGCTTTACCTTTGGACATCAGATGCTGCGCGGCGTACCAGCGACTAATCTGCAGCAGCACCACAATCGCCAGCAGCGCGGCCAGCACGAACCAGGCAACGTTACCTTTGCCGTATGGCGCGATAATTAGCGCGGCCAGCAGTGGCCCCAGCGAACTGCCGAAGTTGCCGCCCACCTGGAACAGGGACTGCGCCAGGCCGTGGCGACCGCCGGAAGCCATACGCGCTACGCGTGAGGACTCTGGGTGGAAAATAGAAGAACCTGTACCCACCAGCGCCGCCGCCAGCAGCACCATAGGGAAGCTGCCTGCCAGCGCCAGCAGGATCAGGCCGCATAACGTGAAGCACATGCCAATCGGCAGCGACCACGGCATCGGGTATTTATCGGTGTAGTAGCCCACCACGGGCTGCAGAAGCGATGAAGCAAGCTGGAAGGTGAGGGTGATCATGCCGATCTGCACGAAGCTTAGCGAGAATTCAGCCTGCAGCAGGGGGTAGAGCGCGAGAATCAGCGACTGAATCATATCGTTAAGCAGATGCGAGAGGCTGATAGCCCCTAAAATACCAAAGGAAGTGCGCGCCTTTTTCGCATCCGACGGCGTGAGCGTCTGTTCGGAGGTTGCCATAAATACCTGTGAGAATCTGATTATTATTTTTAAACGGATAGCGGGCGTATCCGTAGGTTATTGTTACCCTGCTAACATACCTGCAGGCGAGATTTGAGGAAAGTCGCAATTAATAAAACTTATTTGTCTATCCTGCTAACATTCTGATAATGGTTCAGGTTTAAGAAAATGGAGAATTTCAATGCGTTTCGCAATTAAAGGGGTAGCCACGGCGTTACTGGTGGCATTAAGTCTGACGAGCGCATCTGCGCTGGCGTGGGAAAAAGATAAGACCTACAAAATAACCATCCTGCATACCAACGATCATCACGGTCACTTCTGGCGCAACGAGCACGGGGAATACGGCCTGGCCGCGCAGAAAACGCTGGTGGACAGCGTGCGGAAGGAAGTTGCTGAAGAGGGCGGCAGCGTACTGCTGCTTTCCGGCGGCGACATCAATACCGGCGTGCCTGAATCCGATCTGCAGGACGCCGAGCCTGATTTTCGCGGCATGAATCTCATTGGTTACGATGCGATGGCAGTCGGTAATCATGAATTTGATAACCCTCTTACCGTTCTGCGCCAGCAGGAGAAATGGGCTAAATTCCCCTTCCTGTCCGCGAATATCTATCAGAAAAGCACCGGGGAGCGACTCTTCAAACCCTGGGCCATCTTCCAGCCGCAGGGGATCAAAATTGCCGTTATCGGCCTGACCACCGATGATACGGCGAAAATAGGGAATCCTGAATTCTTCACTGATATCGAATTCCGCAAGCCTGCGGATGAAGCCAAACTGGTGATTCAGGATCTGCAGGCCAACGAAAAGCCGGATGTGATTATCGCGACGACCCACATGGGCCACTACGATAACGGCAATCACGGCTCAAACGCGCCGGGCGATGTGGAGATGGCGCGCAGCCTGCCCACGGGCGCGTTGACCATGATTGTGGGTGGTCACTCACAAAATCCGGTCTGCATGGCGTCGGAGAACAAAAAAGATGCGGATTACGTGCCGGGTACGCCCTGCGCGCCGGACAAGCAGAACGGCACCTGGATTGTGCAGGCCCATGAATGGGGCAAGTACGTTGGCCGTGCTGATTTTGAGTTCCGCAACGGCGAGATGAAGCTGGTGCGTTATCAGCTGATTCCCATCAACCTGAAGAAGAAGATCACCTACGACAACGGCGAAAGTGAGCGCGTACTTTACACGCCGCAAATTTCTGAGAATCAGAGAATGCTTTCGCTGCTGACGCCGTTCCAGCGTAAAGGGCAGTCGCAGTTAAAAGTGAAGGTCGGCAGCGTTAACGGGCATCTGGAAGGGGACCGCAGCAAAGTCCGCTTCGTGCAGACTAACCTGGCGCGCGTGATCCTCGGCGCGCAAATGGCGCGCACCGGCGCAGATTTTGCAGTGATGAGCGGCGGCGGCATTCGTGACTCTATCGAAGCGGGCGATATCACCTATAAAGACGTGCTTAAGGTGCAGCCGTTCGGTAACACCGTGGCGTACGTGGATATGTCGGGCAAGGAAGTGACGGATTACCTGACGGAAGTGGCGAAGAAAACCCCAGATTCAGGCGCCTATCCGCAGTTTGCCAACGTTAGCTTTGTGGCCACGGCTAACGGGCTGCAGGATTTAAAAATCAAAGGCGCACCCGTTGACCCGGCCAAAACCTACCGCATGGCAACGCTGAGCTTTAACGCCACCGGCGGCGACGGCTACCCGGCCATCGACAAAAAGCCCGGCTACGTGAATACCGGCTTTGTGGATGCGGAGGTGCTGAAGCAGTACATCGAACAAAGCTCACCGCTGGATGTGAATACTTACGAACCGAAAGGTGAGGTGAGCTGGCAGTAATAAGCGCCATCGCCCGCCAGGTTTTTAATCCCGACGGGCGATATCCGCAAAGGTCGCGCCCAGCGTCGTGGCCAGATCGCTGGCGGCCAGTTCGATATCCAGCCCGCGCCTGCCGCCGGAAATATAGATTGTCGCAAATGCCTGGGCGGGAGCGTCGATCACCGTCTGCAGGTGCTTTTTTTGTCCTAAAGGACTGATCCCACCGACCAGGTAGCCGGTCACGCGTTGGGCAACCATTGGGTCGGCCATATCAACCTTCTTCGCGCCCAGCGCTTTGGCAACCTTTTTCAGATCCAGCTGCCCGGAAACCGGCGTCACCGCTACCGCCAGCTGTTTCATGTCGCCATTAATGGCCACCAGCAGCGTTTTATAGACCTGCTCGGCGTTCAGGCCCAGCTTGCGGACCACCTCGTCGCCAAAGTTCGTTTCACTGGGATCGTGATCGTAGGTGTGGAGACGGAAGGGGATTTTATTCTTCTCGAGGAGCTTAACGGCGGGAGTCATGTCATGTTTCCTGCAAAAGTTGTCTCAAAATCGCACAGAGTTGTAATACAGATGATATCTTTTATTGATAGTCTATTGCTGCTTAATAGTGATAGCGTTCATCGCCACATTGAGCGACAATTCAGGCTTCGGTCGTTAAATCGGCTGAAATAACAACAATAATAAACTTATTCCTCTTTGACGGGCCAATAGCAATATTGGCCATTTTTTTACTTGTTTTTCAAGAGCTCAGGTAAATTACCTTCCCCGTATAAATGCAGTGCGCCCACCGCCACCACGTAATGCCCGGCGGGCAGCTTCTGCAGAAAATCCAGCCACTGCCGGTTACGTCGATGCATCAGAACATCGTATAGTTCATCGCTAAAGGTATTTGGTAGGTGAATGTTTTCCTGCTGCGGAGGGGATTCCAGCCACCAGCCGATCATCATCTGCAGCAGGCGCGCGTTGGTGTGCCAGTGGGTCAGCGTGTCGCTCAGCAGCGGCATACCGCCGTCCGGTAGCTGCATGAGGATGTCCATCTGGCTTTGTGCGCCCTCCAGTTCCACCACCGGCACCGACATTGCTTTTGCGGCTTCGAGCAGTTGAAAATCAATGCCAAAATCCGGGCGAAGCCCCAGGCGCTGGGCCTGATGGGCCTGAAGCACCAGAGCAATCTGCCAGGCGGGCTGAGTGTCAATCGCGCCAAGAGAAACCCCCATCTCGTTTGCCAGGCTGACGACCTGCTGCCAGTCAGCGGGCGACAGGCGCTCTTCAAGCGGGATTTCTTCGATATCATGGGAGAAAGGCGATGCGCCTTCGGTAATGTCGGCTTCGACAATCAGCGCGTCAGCATCACGGAGCTTAGCGATCAGGCGTTCAGACAGCGGTGCCATATCGCTTGTGCCCATATGAATACTGCCCACAAGATGAAGATGACGATTGCCAGGCAGAACGATATCAAGTGCGGGCCAGGGATAGCGTGTGGCAGAAAGGCTTGAAAAGAATGCGCTAATTCGCGATAGCAGACCCATAGAGCAGATTCCCTGGCTAAAAAGTCATGCTACCGCTGCGGGGGGAAAGGTGCAAATTTACCCGGCCCGTAGGCCGGATAAGCGAAGCGTCATCCGGCAATTAATCCTTCGGCTTAAACCGCAATAACCGATTCGCGTTGCTCACCACGGTAATGGACGAGAGCGCCATTGCCGCGCCAGCCACCACCGGGTTAAGCAGCGTGCCGGTCAGCGGGTAAAGCACGCCAGCGGCAATCGGAATACCCAGCGTGTTATAGACGAAGGCCCCCATCAGGTTCTGCTTCATGTTGCGCAGAGTTGCTTTGGAAATCGCCAGCGCGTCGGCCACCCCAACCAGGCTGTGGCGCATCAGCGTAATGGCTGCGGTTTCGATAGCCACATCGCTGCCGCCGCCCATGGCAATGCCCACTTCCGCCTGGGCCAGGGCCGGAGCGTCGTTAATACCGTCGCCCACCATCGCCACCTGACGACCCTCCTGCTGGAGCTTTTTAATCGCTTCGGCTTTACCATCCGGCAGGACTCCCGCAATGACTTCGTCGATGCCCGCTTCTTTGGCGATGGCGTTAGCCGTGGTCTGGTTATCCCCGGTCAGCATCACCAGGCGGTAGCCGTTGCGGTGCAGGCGCTGAAGGGCGCTCACGCTGTCAGCGCGCAGCGGATCGCGAATGGTAAACAGGGCGGCAAATTTTCCATCGACGGCCAGCAGAACCGGCGTAGCCCCTTTGCTGGCCTGCGCTTCTATTTCTTCCTCCCAGGCTGCGGTGTCAATCTTCTGTTCGTCAAGCAGCGCCTTGTTGCCCAGCAGCAGACTATGGCCTTCCGCTTCGCCGCTGACGCCCAGCCCGCGCAGGGTGCGGAAGCCGTTAACCTGCGGTAACGCTGCCGATTCTGCCTTGTCCAGGATCGCACGGGCCAGCGGGTGGCTCGAACCTTGCTCCAGCGCGGCGGCCAGGCGAACGGCTTCGCTTTCGGACATTTCGTCGCCGGTCAGCACCGCCACAACCTGTGGCTTGCCCTCAGTTAGCGTACCCGTCTTATCAAAGACGATGGTGTCCAGGGTGCTGGCCCGCTGAAGCGCATCGGCATCGCGCACCAGCACGCCAAATTCGGCGGCGCGGCCTACGCCGGAAATAATCGACATTGGCGTTGCCAGCCCCAGCGCACAAGGACAGGCGATAATCAGCACGGTAGTGGCGATTACCAGCGTATAAACAATCTGCGGAGCGGGACCGACGAAATACCAGACAGCGGCGCTGAACAGGGCAATCAGCACCACTACGGGTACAAATACGGCGGAGATTTTATCCGCCAACTGGCCAATTTCCGGCTTGCTGCTTTGCGCCTGGCGCACCATGCGGATAATACGGGACAGCGTGGTGTGGCTGCCGGTTGCCGTGGCGCGGAACAGCACGCTGCCGTCCTGCACGACCGTCCCGGCATGAATGCTGTCACCGTCCGTTTTCTGCTGCGGAACCGGCTCGCCGGTCAGCATCGCTTCATCAAACCAGGCTTCGCCCTGGCTGATTTCGCCGTCAACGGGAACACGGTCGCCGGTGGTCAGGCGCAGCGTCATTCCCGCCGTAACTTCAGCAAGAGGCAGAGATTTCTCGCCTTCTTCCGTCACCACTCGGGCGGTTGGCGGCGTTAAATCCAGCAGACGTTCCAGCGCCTTCGAAGAGCGCTGGCGGGCGCGCTGTTCAAGCATATGGCCGAGGTTTATCAGGCCGATGATCATCGAGCTGGCTTCGTAATAGAGATGGCGCGCCTCCATCGGGAAGTGCTGCGGCCAGATGTTGACGGTTATCGAGTAAAGCCATGCAGCCCCGGTACCCAGTGCCACGAGAGTATCCATGGTGGCAGTACGGTTCATCAGGCTGCGCCAGGCACTGCGGTAGAAGTGGCCCCCGGCAACAATCATCACCACCAGGGTAATGACACCAATGGTCATCCAGATGGAGCGGTTATCCTCGGTGAGCATCATATTGTCGCCGAGCATTCCCCAGATCATCACGGGGACGCCCACCGCCAGCGCAAGAATAGCCTGCCAGCGGAAGCGCTTCGTGGCGGCATTGGCTGTTTCCTGCTGCCGTTCGCGGCGCTCGGCGTCGTCTTCAATCGCTTCGGCACCGTAACCGGCGCTCTCCACTGCCTTAATTAAGGATTCTGCAGAGGCAGTGCCCATAATCAGGGCGCTGCGCTCGGCAAGGTTTACCCGTGCCTGGCTGACCCCCGGAACTTTCTGCAAAGCAGTCTGAACGCGGGAGACGCAGCTGGCGCAGCTCATGCCGTTGATCAACAGCTGCTGGCTGTCATCATCGCTGGCTGCCGGAAGCGTAGGGGAGACCGCTGTCAGTGCTTCCGACGGGGTTGATGACTCTTCTGTCAGCGGCTCAGCCTTTGGGTGGCTTGCAACCTCGGCTTCGTATCCCGCCTGCTTCACGGTTTCAACCAGAGCTTCCGGTTTTGCACTGCCGGTCACGCGGGCGTGGGTTTGCGTGACTTCCGCCTGTTCCACATCGGGACGCTGCTCGAGGCTCGCTTTGACGCGTTTGACACAGTGGCCGCAGGACAGGCCATCCAGGGTTAGATCGATAACTTGAGACATCATCAGACTCCTTATTTTTGCGAGTATGGTAAGCTTAAACCTTCCAGTCAGGGGAAGGTCAAGGAGGAATCATGAATATCAGCGACGTGGCGAAAAAGACCGGTTTGACCAGCAAGGCGATTCGTTTTTACGAGGAGAAAGGGCTGGTGACGCCGCCGTTTCGCGCCGAAAATGGCTACCGGACCTACACGCAGAAGCATGTTGATGAGCTGACGCTGTTACGCCAGTCCCGCCAGGTGGGGTTTAACCTCGAAGAGTGCCGCGAGCTGGTGAATCTGTTTAACGATCCTGCGCGGCACAGTTCCGATGTGAAGGCCAGAACGCTGCAAAAGGTGGCGGAGATTGAAAATCACATCGATGAACTGCAGGCGATGCGCCAGCAGCTCCTGACGCTGGCTGAGGCCTGCCCCGGCGATGACGGCGCCGACTGCCCGATTATCGACAACCTGTCCGGCTGCTGCCATCGCCAGAAGGCGGATTAACGCGGCTGTACCTTAAGGGTAATCCCCTCGACGGCGACCACCACCACCTCGCTGCCCGCAGGCAGATCGCTGTCTGCCATCACGGGCCAGGAGCTGTCGGCGACGCGGATGTGCCCCCGGCCATTTACCAGCGCCGTCTCCAGGCGCAGATGATGGCCAATCAGCTGGTGTCCGCGCTGGTTCAGCACTTCACCCGGCTCCTGCTGCTTGCGCGTAGCGAGCCAGCGCCACCAGAGGAAGGCGGCGACCAGCGTCAGCACGGCAAAGCACACGCCCTGCCACTCCCAGCCTAACGGCAAGACCCACACCAGCAGGCCAGTGACCACTGCCGCCACGCCGCTCCACAGCAGATAACCGCTGGCACCCAGCATTTCGGCTGCCAACAGCAGCCCCCCCAGCGTCAGCCAGAAGATATGCGCGTGGGCAAACAGCAGGGCGATCATTTTTTACGCTCGTTACCGCTTTGCGCGATAAGTTCGCTGATCCCGGCAATGGAGCCCATCAGGCTGGTGGCATCCAGCGGCATCAGCACCACTTTGCTGTTGTTCGCCGAACCGATCTGCTGCAGCGCGTCGGTATATTTCTGTGCGACGAAGTAGTTCACCGCCTGGATATCCCCTTTGGCGATGGCCTCTGACACCATTTGCGTGGCGCGGGCTTCCGCTTCGGCGCTACGCTCACGGGCCTCTGCCTGTAAGAAGGCGGACTGGCGCTCGCCTTCGGCCTTCAGGATCTTCGACTGCTTCTCACCCTCCGCCTTGACGATCTGCGCCTGGCGGATCCCTTCTGCTTCCAGAATATAGGCGCGCTTGGTTCGCTCGGCCTTCATCTGCGCATTCATCGCATCGATAAGCTCAGTCGGCGGACGTACGTCGCGGATCTCAACGCGGGTGATCTTAATACCCCACGGGTTGGTCGCTTCATCGACGATGTGCAGCAGGCGGGTGTTGATGTTGTCGCGCTGGGAGAGCATTTCATCCAGCTCCATCGAACCCAGCACGGTACGGATGTTGGTCATGGTCAGGTTGATAATCGCCAGCTCTAGATTGCTCACCTCGTAGGCCGCGCGCGGCGCGTCCACGACCTGAATAAAGCAGACGGCGTCGATAGCCACGTTGGCGTTATCTTTGGAGATGACCTCCTGAGATGGGATATCTAACACCTGCTCCATCATATTGATTTTGCGGCCAACGCGGTCCATAAACGGCACCACGAGGCTCAGGCCCGGCATCAGCGTTTTCGTATAGCGGCCAAAGCGCTCGACCGTCCACTGGTAGCCCTGAGGCACGATTTTTACCCCGGCACCCACGATAATCAGCGCGACGAGAATAAGTACTGGAATGACGATTAACATTAAAAACCTCCTGGTTGTTTTCACTCTAGTTTACTCGCAGACGGATAAACATTCAGCGACTTCCACCCCGGTATGTGGAATAGTTTCAGGCGGCAGGAGAGTTGCAGGGTAATCTGTCAATCAGGCTCAGGAATGAAGCTGCTGGCTATCGGCTGCGGATGGGGCGGGACTTTCCGGGCGCGCAATATTCAGCTGTGGCAGGCGTTGTTAAGCCCGCACGGGGTGGACGGCAGAATACGGGTGTATCATTAAGAATAAAAAAAGGCCGACGAAATTAACGTCGGCCTTTTGTTTTTCGTTATCAGTAAAGCAGTGAGTACATCTGGCGGCGGTACTTAGAGGCCAGCGCGTCGCCGGTGCCGAGTGCGGCCAGAATTTCCATCAGCATTTTGCGCACGTTACCGTCGGCGGCACCCAAATCTTTCTTCAGATGGGTGTACAGCAGCTCCAGAGCTTCCTCATTACGGCCGACCTGATGCAACTGCAGCGCCAGCTGGCTTGCGAGCAGTGCGTTTTCAGGGTCCCCATCGACCTGCTGCTGAAGCTGCTGGATCTCCGGCGTATCCGCCGCCTGCTTAAGCAAGTCGATCTGCGCGACCAGCCCCTGGTAGCGGGTATCCTGATCCTGCAGCGGAATGGTTTTCAGCACGGCTTCGGCGTCGTCGCTGCGGTTCAGGGCAATCTGCACTTCCGCCAGCAGCAGGCCAATCTCACTGTTCTGATTTGAGATCTGCCACGCATCCTTCAGCAGCGGCAGCGCTTCGGCGTGCTTGCCTTCCTGCACCAGCAGCATGGCCTCCTGGGCCTTTAACTCTTCTTCACGCGGCAGCACTTTTTCCAGCAGGGCGCGAATAGCCTCTTCCGGCTGCGGCCCCTGGAAGCCGTCTACCGGCTGACCGTTCTGGAACAGATAAACGGTTGGAATGCTGCGTAGCCCGAACTGGGACGCCACCATCTGCTCTGCGTCGCAGTCTACTTTGGCGAGAATAAACTGGCCCTGATACTGCGCGGCCAGCCTGTCCAGCACCGGCGTCAGCTCTTCACAATGCTGGCTGCGGGCGGACCAGAAGTAGAACAGCACTGGCGTGGCGACGGATTGCTCCAGGGTCTGGTGCAGGTTCGCTTCGGTAATGTCGATAATGTATTCGGCTGACATGAATCAATTCCTTATAACGATTTGTTTTTACATGGGGGCGAGGAGCGGCGCTTCAACTCAACCACGTAAAATTTTATCCAGCGCGCGGCCCGGCAGCAGGCGGCGTAGCCATGACATCGCGTGGGCGACCAGCGTCACCGGGTAGCGTAACTTCGGTTTATTGCTCTCAAAAGCATGGCGCACTTTTTCCACTACCGCTTCCGGGCCAAGGGTAAAACGCGCGGCGATGCCTGGGTTTTCCACGGGTTTATCGGCCAGCGTCTGGTTAACGTTCTCGGTAAATTGTGTGCGAATCGGGCCGGGTTCGATCAAACTGACCTTAATGCCGCTGTGGTGTAGCTCCATGCGCAGCGTGTCGGACCAGGCCTCCAGCGCATATTTACTGGCGGCGTAAGCACCACGCCCCGGCGTAGCAATCAGCCCCATCACCGAGCTGGTCATTACGATGCGCCCTTCACGGTGCGGCAGCATGGCCGGCAGCAGCAGCATGGTGAGCTGGTGCGCGCCAAAAAAGTTGGTGGAGAACTGCGCTTCAAGCTGCTCGCGGGAGAGCGTCGGCAGCGGCCCGTATACGCCGTAGCCGCCGTTGTTAAACAGGCCGTACAGGCGATTGCCCGTCAGGGCAATAACCTCTGCTGCCGCGCGCGTCACGCTTTCCGGGTCGTCCAGATCGAGCAGCACGCCGGTAAATCCGGCCTGGTTCATGCGCTCCACGTCTTCCGGTTTCCGGCAGGCGGCCAGGATGCGGAAACCCTCCGCCTGCAATGCTTTAGCGGAAGCGAGACCAATCCCGCTGGAACAACCTGTAATTAAAATAGATTTTTGCATAACTTTACCCGAGAGGTGCCCCGTACATTCATGAGTCGTGGTTAACTAAAGGAGCCAGACGGGTCGCCATCCAGTCGGCGATAAACGGCTGGGCATCACGGTTAGGGTGAATGCCGTCATCCTGCATCCATTGCGGTTTCAGGTAGATTTCCTCCATAAAAAACGGCAGCAGAGGAATAGTAAACTCTTTGGCAAGCTGCGGATAAATCGCGCCGAAGGCTTCATTATACCGGCGGCCATAGTTAGCGGGCAGGCGAATTTGCATCAGCAGAGGCTGTGCGTCAGCGGCCTTCACGTCGGTGATAATCTGCCGCAAACTTTTCTCGATGGCCTGAGGCTGAAAACCGCGCAGGCCGTCGTTACCACCAAGTTCAATTAAGACCCAGCGCGGCTGGTGCTGTTTCAGCAACGCAGGCAGGCGTGCCAGCCCCTGCGGCGCGGTGTCACCGCTGATGCTGGCGTTAACTACTTTTGTATCCTGCTGGTGCCATTTCGAATCCAGCAGGGCAGGCCAGGCGGCGGTTGCCGACATGCGGTATCCGGCGCTCAGGCTGTCACCCAGAATCAACAACGTGTCCGCATAAGCGGCGCGGAAGGTCATCAAAGCCAGAAACAGGAAGGGCAAATGCCAGCGGAAAACATTGTTGAAGTTCATCATCTTAGTAAGTCCGTAGGTCAGGGGGATCACCAGCTTTCCATCCTTACCGGAGTTGAGCTGGTTGTCAAACCGGCGCAGACCATCGCGCTGATCGGTGAATCCGGCTCGGGCAAGTCTACATTGCTTGCGATTCTGGCAGGTCTTGACGACGGCAGCGAGGGCGAAGTGCATCTCTGCGGCCAGCCGCTGCATACCATGGACGAAGAGGCGAGGGCAGCGCTGCGGGCCAAAAACGTCGGCTTCGTGTTCCAGTCTTTTATGCTGGTCCCGACGCTAAACGCGCTGGAGAACGTTGAGCTGCCTGCGCTGCTGCGCGGGGAAAACGACTCCGCAAGCCGCAGCCAGGCCAAAGCCCTGCTCGAACAGCTCGGCCTGGGCAAACGCCTGGATCACCTTCCGGCGCAGCTTTCCGGCGGCGAGCAGCAGCGTGTAGCGCTGGCCCGCGCGTTTAACGGCAGGCCCGGCGTGCTGTTTGCCGACGAGCCAACCGGCAACCTGGACCGCCAGACCGGCGACCGCATCGCCGATCTTCTTTTCTCTCTGAACCGCGATTTCGCCACCACGCTTATTCTTGTCACCCACGATGAACAGCTGGCGGCCCGCTGCGACCGCCGCCTGCGCCTGCGTGAAGGGCAGCTGTGGGAGGAAGCATGATAGCCCGCTGGTTCTGGCGCGAGTGGCGCTCGCCCTCGCTGCTTATCGTCTGGCTGGCGCTGAGCCTTGCGGTGGCCTGCGTGCTGGCGCTGGGCAACATCAGCGATCGCATGGAGCAGGGGCTTAACCAGCAAAGCCGCGACTTCATGGCGGGGGACCGGGCGCTGCGCAGCGCTCGCGAGGTGCCGGAAGCATGGCTGAACCAGGCGAAGCAGGACGGCCTGATAGTGGGTAAGCAACTCACTTTCGCCACCATGACCTTCGCGGGGGATACGCCGCAGCTGGCAAGCGTGAAAGCGGTGGACGGCGTTTACCCGATGTACGGCGAGCTGGAAACGAAACCTGTCGGCCTGAAACCCGAGCCGGGCAGCGTGCTGCTGGCCCCGCGCCTGATGGCCCTGCTGAACCTGAAGGTGGGCGACAATATTGACGTGGGGGATGCCACGCTGCGCATTGCGGGGGAAGTGGTGCAGGAGCCGGATTCTGGTTTTAATCCGTTCCAGATGGCCCCACGCCTGATGATGAACCTGGCGGACGTAGCAAAAACCGGCGCGGTGCAGCCCGGCAGCCGCATCACCTGGCGCTATAAGTTTGGCGGTACGCCGCAGCAAATCGAATCCTTTGAAAACTTCCTGCTACCAAAGCTGACACCGGAGCAGCGCTGGTACGGGCTGGAGCAGGACGAGGGGGCGCTGGGTAAATCCCTTGAGCGTTCTCAACAGTTCCTGCTGCTTTCTGCCCTGCTGACCCTGCTGTTAGCCGTGGCCGCCGTGGCGGTGGCCATGAACCACTACTGCCGCAGCCGCTACGATCTGGTTGCCATTCTGAAAACGCTGGGGGCCGGGCGCGCGGCGCTGCGCAAGTTAATCATCGGCCAGTGGCTGATGGTGCTTCTGCTTTCGGCAGTCACCGGCGGCGCGGCGGGAATGGTGTTTGAGGCGGTGCTGATCAGGCTGTTAAAGCCCGTTCTGCCAGCGGCGCTTCCTCCTGCCAGCCTGTGGCCGTGGGTCTGGGCCGTGGGGTCGATGGTGGTGATTTCACTGCTGGTCGGCCTGCGGCCTTATCGCCTGCTGCTGGCTACCCAGCCCCTGCGCGTGCTGCGTCGTGACGCGGTTGCCAGCGTCTGGCCGCTCAGGGTGTATCTGCCGATCATTACTGTCGTCGTGGTGCTGCTGTTAGCGCTGCTGATGGGCGGAAGCACCCTGCTATGGGCGGTGCTGGCGGGAACGGTCGTGCTGGCGGCGCTGTGCGGCATCGTCGGCTGGGGCGTGCTGAAAATCCTCAAAAAGCTGACGGTGAAAAACCTCGCGCTGCGCCTGGCGGTGAACCGTCTGCTGCGCCAGCCGTGGGCGACGTTAAGCCAGCTTGCCGCGTTCTCGCTGTCGTTCATGCTGCTGGCCCTGCTGCTGGTCCTGCGCGGCGACCTGCTCGACCGCTGGCAGCAGCAGATGCCGCCGGAAAGCCCGAACTACTTCCTGCTGAACATCGCCACCGATCAGGTGCAGCCGGTGAAAACCTTCCTCGCCGAGCATCAGGTGATCCCGGAAACCTTCTACCCTATTGTGCGAGTGCGCTTGTCGGCTATTAACGGCAAATCTACCGAAGGCAACCCGGACGAAGCGCTGAACCGCGAGCTTAACCTGACGTGGCAAAGCCAGAAGCCGGAGCACAATCCGATTCTGGCGGGGCAGTGGCCGCCGAAAGCGGGCGAGGTTTCAATGGACGAGGGCGTGGCAAAACGCCTGAATATCAAACTGGGGGATACGGTCACCTTTATGGGCGACACCCAGGACTTCTCGGCCAGAGTCTCCAGCCTGCGCAAAGTGGACTGGGAAAGCCTGCGGCCTAACTTCTACTTTATCTTCCCGCCGGGCGCGCTGGACAACCAGCCGCAAAGCTGGCTCACCAGCTTCCGCTGGGAGGGGAATAACACACTGTTAACGCAGCTCAACCGCGAATTCCCGACGGTCAGCCTGCTGGATATCGGGGCTATTCTGCGCCAGGTTGGGCAGGTGCTGGAGCAGGTGAGCCGCGCGCTGGAGGTCATGGTTGTGCTGGTTACCGCCTGCGGCGTCCTGCTGCTGCTGGCCCAGGTGCAGGTGGGGATGCGCCAGCGTCATCAGGAGCTGGTGGTCTACCGCACGCTGGGCGCCGGCAAGCGCCTGCTGCGAACCACGCTGTGGTGCGAGTTTGCTGTGCTGGGGTTTGTTTCCGGGCTGGTGGCGGCCATCGGTGCCGAGACGGCGCTGGGCATGCTGCAAACGAAGGTGTTCGACTTCCCGTGGGAGCCGGACTGGCGGCTGTGGGCTATCCTCCCCGTTACCGGCGCGGTGTTACTTTCCCTGTGCGGCGGCTGGTTGGGCATCCGCCTGCTCAAAGGCAAAGCATTGTTCCGGCAGTTTGTAGCCTGATTTATCCAGAAAAGGGGGAAGCAGCGTATCGATAAAGGCCTGGGCGTCAGCTTCCAGCTGGACTACGGCTTCCGCGTGGATTACGAACACGAGTTCACCTCCAGCACCGACGATCTGGGCGACATGAACCTGGTGCGTCTGCGCTACGACTTCTAATCAAGCCAGGGCGGGTAAAGCAGATTTACCCGCCAGAAACTGCAATTCCCGAAACCCTCTGCGAATACAGCGAGGCGTTAATCCTCGTCCTGCTGAATCATCAGGAGCACCCGGAACAAAAAGAACGGATGAATGGGATCCTCTACGAGATGATCGCGTTGGTCAGCGAAGATTTAAAAGCCCGCGCTTTATTCGCACGGCGGGCGAGCTAAAAAAGATTGAGGGCGAAGCTTTGCCTGGCGTTCACTGAGTTCGCCCCCCCTTGCCGGGCGGGTCGAAACTCACTCAATTCCATAATCCAGGCCGCCTTTATTCATGAGTATGCCGGGCTCTATAGCAACGGCTTCTTTATACGTCGTCATTTCTGCCGTCTGCTCAATATATTCTTTAAAATGGGGAGTCAAACGGTGGGCCTGATAAGCCTCTGCGCTGGCGTATATTTCATAGAAATACCAGCGGTCTGGGTTGGTTTTATCGGTAGCGGCATACATTGCCAGCACACCCACCTCTTTTTTTATCGACTGTGCCATTTCAGGTAAAACAATTTGGCGAAAAGCCTGCCCATACGCTGGTTTAACATCAACAATGACGAGGTTATTTATCGTCTTGCTGCTTTGAACTATTTTTTTATCGACTAATAGTTGCGGCACGACAAGAATTTTACGTTTCAGACTCGTTTGCAGAATATCAGGTGAATTGCGCAAAAATTCTTTATAGCTCATAGAGCCGAGATGTTTGTCGTAAGCGCTACTGTCAGCATAAATTTCAAACATATAAACTGCTGATGGGTTCATTTTATTTTTAGCTGAATACATTGCCAGGGTTCCGGACTCACCCGTTACCGAAGTACTAATAGTCTTCTCAGCCAGGCTTTCGTAGGCAATTTTTTTATCGTGCTTAATGGTTAGTTCGAAAATATTGAATACGGGTGGGCCTGAGACTTTCTGCGCCTGCGCAACGGCAGAACAGCTTAAAGCTAATGAAACTGATAAAGAAATTCCGGTTTTCACAGACGACCTCTCTTTTCATCAGGATAAGATGTTGAGTGAATAGTCCTGAAAAGGCGCGTCAACCGCGCCATCTCCATCGACTCTATTCGTCGCATTCGACCACTCTACTTTACTCGCAGGGGGGAAAGCCCCGGAGGGTTTTCGGGCAGTGGCGGTACGATGCCATCAACAACATGAGGGACGTACGGAGCCTCCAGCGCTGCAATTTCTTCCTTGGATAATGTCAGGCTAAGCGCATCCACTGCGGTGGAGAGATGCTCCGATTTTGTTGCACCGATTATCGGGGCAGTAATCGCAGATTTAGACAGGAGCCATGCAAGCGCTACATGCGCACGTGGAACGCCTCGCCCGGCGGCAATCTGCGCCACAACCTCAACCACTTTCTGGTCCTGCTGCGCAGCATTTTCGTACATTTTCAGCGCAAAAGCGTCGTTCTGCGTTCGGGGGGTGGTTTCATTCCAGTCTCGCGTCAGCCGACCGCGCGCCATCGGGCTCCAGGGAATTACACCCACACCCTGATCCTCACATAGCGGCAGCATTTCCCGCTCTTCTTCGCGGTACAATAAATTGTATTGCGGTTGCATAGAGACGAAGCGCGTCCAGCCGTTTCGCTCGGCAACATGCTGCATTTTCGCAAAACGCCAGGCTTCCATTGAGGATGCACCGATATAACGAACTTTACCGGCTTTCACGAGATCGTGAAGTGCTTCCATCGTTTCCTCAACGGGCGTACCGTGATCGAAACGGTGAATTTGATACAGATCCACATAATCCATACCGAGCCGGATCAGGCTGTCATCGATAGCCTGAAATAATGATTTACGCGATAAAAAACCAGTATTTGGCGAATTACGCCATGGGAAAAAGGCCTTAGTGGCGACGACGATTTCATCCCGATACGCCATATCACGCAGCGCACGGCCAACAATTTCTTCAGAGCTTCCACCAGAATAAATATTTGCCGTATCAAAAAAATTAATCCCGACCTCTAGTGCCTGACGAATCAGCGGTCGCGAAGCATTTTCATCAAGCGACCAGGCCTGAGGAAGGCGTTCCGGTTCGCCGTAACTCATGCATCCCAGACACAGTCGCGAGACTTTCAGGCCGCTTCGCCCCAGGTTTATATATTGCATACTCATCTCCAGACCCCCTTTTGATAGAAATAGCGGTGACTTTTATTGCCAGTTCCCTATCATTTTCGGGATAAATTCACGAATCTCATATTGAGCAAGGCTTGGATAATAAGCATCTTCTCTCAGGATCGCCTCCAGTTCTTCACGGCTTTCAACCTGAGCAATAACTACGCCTGCTCTTTCACGGTCCGTATAGGGGCCGATAAGTATAAACTTACCGGTGTTGAAATAGTGCTGAAACCAGCTGGAATGACGCGAGAAAAGCGCTTCATGTTGCTCAGGAGCAATGTCGTCATTTACCGATATATTTATGAGATACATTTTTTCCCCTTTTCTACACGGCAATTTTCAAAGCCGCAGCATTTTTTTTAATTGTGGTAATCAGGCGTTCAGCATGATCTTTTGCCATGATTTTTTGTTCACGAATTATCGCTTCATCGCGCCCCGCATAGCTGATACCAAAGGTATGAACGGGGGGCTGCAATTCCAGATTGCACAGCGCTGCTGTGGTTGCAAACTGCGCCATGTAATGCTGTATGTCGTGACCGAACAACCCCTCAGGGGTATACAGGCTCTCGGGTGCTCCGGCAGTAAAGGAAATAATCAGCTTTTTGCCACCTAACTTTGCGGTTGAGCCATGTGCAAAGCCATGGACAAAGACCTTATCAATCCATAACTTCATCAACCCAGGTACTGAATACCAGGAGAAAGGGAACTGCCAGACGATCACATCGGCGTTGAGTAAGGCTTCCTGCTCCTGCGCCACGTTGATTTCGAAGTTCGGGTACAGCGCATCAAGAAAGCGAATTTCGGCCTCGGGTAGCGCTTTTGCGACTTCGCCCAGGATCGTGGCATTGCCAATGGACTCATTAAGATTAGGATGACCTGAAATAATCAGCACATTTTGCATTTTTGACTTCCTTAACAGTGGCTTGTTCAACTGGATATGAGTATAAACAACCCTGATTCTGTTTTTTAGGGCAGCAATGGAACATGCACTCTTAGCTAATAGCTAATAATCTAGCGCTCTTTTCCTCCTGGGGTGACACCATGAACAATGTCATTTACAACCAAATTCGTATTTTCCAGAGCATCGCCCGTGAAGGCAGTATTACCTCGGCGGCGAGGCAGCTTGAGATAACGCCACCTTCCGTGAGCAAAGCATTAAAACTTCTGGAGCAGCACATTGGCCACCCGCTTTTTGTGCGCACCACGAGGCGTATTGAACTGACAGATGCCGGGGAACAGCTGTTGCAACAGACGTCTCTGGCCGTTGAGTCGCTGGAAAGTGCGGTAGAAAGCATAAAAGATCTGAATCAGGAACCGTCAGGACTTGTGAGGATTACGCTTTCTCGCTTTGCCTACCTGCTTATACTGAAGCCCTTTATGGCGGAGTTTTGCCAAAGCTATCCCAAAATACAGCTTGAGATTTCCGTTTATGACGGCACCGTGAACATGATTGATGAACGTTTTGATTTGGGCATTCGTTTTGGCGATATCCTGGAAGAAAGCGTTGTTGCTCGCCAGCTGATGAAACCGTTTCGTGAAGGTTTGTATGCATCGGCAGGTTATCTTGCAGAACATGGTACGCCCGAACTGCCAACGGACCTGCACCAGCATCAGCTCATCGGTTATCGCTTTATCACCAATAACCGCATCCTCCCACTAATGCTGGAAAATCAAGGTGAGCAACTGACCGTTGAAATGCCCGGACAGCTCATCAGTAATGATATTGATGTTATGGCCGATGCCATACGCAGCGGGCTGGGAATAGGAAGGATGTTCGAGCCGGTGTATGACTTGCAGCCCGACAAAGAGCAGTTTATTCCGGTCATGATGCCTTACTGGAAAACCTATCCACCGGTCTATCTCTACTATTTAAAAAGCACTGGCAGGGCAAAGCGAGTTAAAGCGCTGATTGACTTTTTGATTAAGAAAACAGAGCGATAGTCGTCGCCATTACCTGGCGATCGTGGCTGTTTATCCGAACTTAAGAATGAAGCTTTCATGCCCAGGAAACAAGCCGAATCAGGTTCTCTCCCTCAGCCAGCCCTCGACCTGCTGGTAATCCCCGCGGAAGACGATCTGTCCGGCTTTTTTGCTTAGCTGGTAGCGGTACATCGGGTCGTAATACTCTTCCAGCAGCGGAGACAGCCAGGCCAGATGCCCGTCGCAGGAACCTGTTTTCCGCTGCGCTTCCAGCGCGGTATCAAGGTATCCCGTGAACTGGGAATAGCGCTCAAGTCCCAGACGGCGGCGGATGGCGAACAGCCCGTGGTGCAGATATTCTCCGTACTCTTTCCACGCGGTCTCCTCATCGTTGACCGATAAAAACGCTTCGCTCATCTGCTGGAAATACTCGTTTTTCAGCCTTTCCAGACGGACCTCAAACGGATCTTCTATCACTACAATCTTCGCCTGGGTCATCTGCTCCCTGAAGGCTTCGGGGATGTGGCGGGAGCCAATCATGCGCCCTTCATCCTCAATCACCAGCGGCACAGGCTCAGCGTTGCTTTTCTTGATAAGGGTAACGGCGAGGTTGTTTTCAAAGCAGGTCTGCGAAGGCTGTTCGACAATGGTGCGGCCAAACGACGAGCCGCGGTGGTGGGCAAGCCCTTCAAGATCGACCCCGGCGGGCAAAGAACGGATCAGGATCGTCTTGCCGCAGCCTGTGTTTCCGCTTACCAGCACCATCGGCCAGCGGGAGCGCTCTTCAATGGCCTGCATGGCAAAGTGGCGCAGCGCCTTGTAGCCGCCTTCTACCAGCGGATAATCAACGCCTGCTTCTTTAAGCCACTGCTGAACCAGATGGGAACGCATGCCGCCTCTGGCACAGCAAAGATAACCGTCCGGGTTTTGTCGGCACTGCTCCAGCCACATTTGCAGGCGGGCTTCGCGGATTTCACCTTTCACCAGGCTGTGGCCCAGCTCGACCGCTGCCTGCTGGCCGCGCTGTTTGTAGCAGGTGCCCACGGCAACACGCTCATCATCAGACATCAGCGGTAAATTCAGCGCGGCGGGCATCGCCCCCTGGGCAAATTCAACCGGCGCGCGCACGTCGATAAGCGGAGTATCGCTGCGCAGCAGATGTTCGTAATGTTGGGTATTGGGACGGGCGTTGTGCATGCATTGACCTTAAAGCGAATGGGGCGAAACGTCGGGGATTGTGCGCCTGTGAGCATAGAAAAGAAAGAGGGGAAAATGCGACAGGGCGGCTGTGGCGCCCTGTAAAAGTGTAAATTTACCTGCTCAGCTTGTTCTGTGCCCAGGCAATGCCGCTTGCGTAATCCGCCGGAAGCAGCGGCACAAGCGCTTCCAGCGAGGCGCTGAGCCTGTCGGTATCGCTGTCGTTCAGGTTGAGGTGGCCCACTTTGCGACCGGCGCGCACGTCTTTGTCGTACCAGTGCAGATGCACCAGCGGCAGCTTCAGCCAGGCGTAGTTCAGATCCGTGCCGATGAGGTTAATCATCACCGACGGTGCGTTGACCACGGGCAGCGGCAGCGGCAGATCGACAATGGCGCGCAGGTGCAGCTCAAACTGGCTGATGGACGCGCCGTTCTGCGTCCAGTGGCCGCTATTGTGCACGCGCGGGGCCAGCTCGTTGATGAGCAGCCCGGCAGGCGTAATAAAGCACTCCATCGCCATCACGCCGACATACTTCAGTTCGTGCATGATGGCGCTGAGCATGGCTTCGGCCTGGCTCTGCTGCTCCGCATTGGCGTGAGGGAAGGCCACGCTGGTACGCAGAATGCCGTCCTGATGCAGGTTGTGAGTCAGCGGATAAAACACCGTGCTGCCGTCGTGGCCGCGCGCGCCGACCAGCGAAACCTCACCGGAGAAATTAATGCCCTGCTCAACAATGCATTCGCCGTAGCAGTCGTCCGGCAGCTGATCCGTTTCAAAGTCGCGTAAACGCCACTGGCCGCGCCCGTCGTAGCCGCCCACGCGACGCTTTACAATCGCCAGCTCGCCCAGATCTTTGAATACGCCAGACCACTGGTCGCGGCTGGAAAGAAGCTGCCACGGCGCGGTTGCCAGCTCCAGCTTATCGAACAGCTGCTTTTGCGTGAGGCGGTCGGCGATTACCGGAAACACATCGCGGTTAACAAAAGCGTTATGCCGCGCCAGTTCACGGGTTAGCGCCGTCTCGGGCCAGCGTTCGATCTCTGCGGTGATCACGCTCTGGGCGAAAGGCACCGCTTCCGGCTCGGCGTCCAGACCAACCGGATAAACCGCAATGCCCAGCGGCTCGCCCGCCTGGCGCAGCATTCTGCCCAGCTGGCCGTTGCCTAATACGCAGACACGTTTCATGCGTCGCTCCGTGGATCCGGGTTTTCCAGCACTTCGTCAGTCTGCGCGCTGCGCCAGTCGGTCAGGCGCTGGTGCAGGGCCTTGTCGTGCAGCGCCAGAATCTGCGCCGCCAGCAGGGCCGCATTAGCCGCGCCCGCTTTGCCAATGGCGAGGGTGCCAACCGGAATGCCGCGAGGCATCTGTACGATGGAGTAGAGACTGTCGACGCCGCTCAACGCCGCGCTTTGCACCGGTACGCCCAGCACCGGCACCAGCGTTTTTGCCGCCAGCATGCCGGGAAGATGCGCAGCCCCGCCCGCGCCCGCAATGATCACCTCAAAGCCGTTGCTTTCAGCCTGCTCGGCAAAGCTGAACAGCTTGTCCGGCGTGCGGTGCGCGGAGACGACTTCTAAATGGTGTGGAACATCCAGGGCGGTGAGGATTTCTGCGGCAAACTGCATGGTGGCCCAGTCACTTTTGGAACCCATGACAATGGCGACACGCGCCGGGGTCTGGTTGGAGGACATGCGTCTCAAAACTCCTGTGGGTGTGCAAACATCACCGAACGGCTCGTACGGTCGGTCAGAAGGATTGAGAGAATATCATGAACACAAGGCCAGGAAAACGGTTGCGTGGTTAACAAAACGGCGAAAAGCGGGGGTTTTGCTTAAAAATCGAAAGGGATCAGTTCGACGTCTTCGGCGGTAACTTTGATCATCGAGCCATGCGTATGCCAGGCACCCAGCACGCAGCGAAACGCGGCTTCCCCGTTTGCCTGAAGCGTGTGGATTTCGGGGCGATGGGTATGGCCGTGGATCATCCACTGCACGCGGTGGCGGGTGAGGGCGTCAACAACGGCATGCTGGTTCACATCCATGATGGCCATGGACTTAGTGCTGTTGGCGGATTTGCTCCCGGCGCGCATCCGGGCGGCAACGCGTTTTCGGATAAACAGCGGCAGGGCCAGGAACAGCCATTGCAGCCAGGGCTGATGTACTTTTTTGCGAAACGCCTGATAGCCGTGGTCGTCCGTACAAAGCGTGTCACCGTGCAGGATCAGCATTTTGCGGCCATACAGGTCCAGAACTTTTTCTTCAGGTAACAGCGTCATGCCGCTTTGGCGGGCGAAGCGCCTGCCCAGAAGAAAATCTCTGTTGCCATGAATGAAGTAGCAGGGCACGCCGGAGTCAATCAATGCTTTGATAGCTAAGGCAATTTCCTGATGAAGCGGCTCCGGATCGTCGTCGCCAATCCAGGCTTCGAAGAGGTCACCGAGGATGTACAGCGCCTGGGCTTCCCGCGCCGTACCGGCCAGAAAACGCAGAAAACCGGCGGTTATCGCCGGTTCTTCTGAGCAGAGATGTAAATCTGCAATAAACAGAATCATCGTGAGCGAATTACTCGCTGACGGTGACGCTGGTTACGATAACGTCTTCTTTAGGAACGTCCTGGTGCATGCCGCTGCGGCCGGTGGAAACGCCTTTGATTTTATCAACCACGTCCATGCCTTCTACCACTTCTGCAAATACGCAGTAACCCCAACCCTGCATGCTTTCGCTGCTGAAGTTCAGGAAGTCGTTATCAGCCACGTTGATAAAGAACTGAGAGCTTGCGGAGTGTGGCGCCTGGGTACGGGCCATTGCCAGCGTACCACGGGTGTTTTTCAGGCCGTTGTTCGCTTCGTTCTGAATGGTGTCTTTGGTTTCTTTCTGCTTCATGCCAGGCTCAAAACCGCCGCCCTGGATCATAAAGCCGTTGATCACACGGTGGAAAATGGTGTTGTCGTAGTAGCCTTCGCGACAGTAATCCATGAAGTTTTTAACGGTGATCGGTGCCTTATCGTCGAAGGTTTTGATGACGATATCACCGTGATTAGTGTGAAAAGTAACCATGCTGTGCATCCTATATTTTGTCAGACAGTGTTCCGGCAGACGGTGCCGCCACACAAGGTGGTTGTTATAGCATAACTCAACATGATCATCACCTTGCAAAGCGTGCTGCTTACCGGTGGAATTTTGAGGTAACATATAGTCAAATTTCGACTACACACGCAGATATGGAATCCCCTGATGTTAAAAATATTTAATACCCTGAGTCGCCAGAAAGAGGAATTCAAACCCATTCATGCCGGGGAAGTCGGCATGTACGTGTGTGGTATCACCGTTTACGACCTCTGTCATATTGGCCACGGCCGCACCTTTGTGGCATTCGACGTGGTGGCGCGCTACCTGCGTTTCCTCGGCTATAAGCTGAAGTATGTACGCAATATCACCGATATCGATGACAAAATTATCAAGCGCGCCCATGAAAACGGCGAAGATTTCGTGGCGCTGGTCGACCGCATGGTCACCGAAATGCACGCTGATTTCGACGTGCTGAACATCCTGCGTCCGGACAGCGAGCCGCGCGCCACTAAACACATTCCTGAAATTATCGAAATCGTTGAGCAGCTTATCGCGCGCAATCATGCCTATGTGGCGGCCAACGGCGACGTAATGTTCTCTGTCACCACCGATGCGGATTACGGCAAACTCTCCCGTCAGGATCTGGACCAGCTCCAGGCGGGCGCACGCGTTGAGGTTGAAGCGAACGTGAAGCGTAACCCGATGGACTTCGTGCTGTGGAAAATGTCCAAGCCGGGCGAGCCGAGCTGGCCGTCCCCGTGGGGCGAAGGCCGTCCGGGCTGGCACATCGAATGTTCGGCGATGAACTGCAAAGAGCTGGGGAGTCATTTCGATATTCACGGCGGCGGCTCGGATCTGATGTTCCCGCACCATGAAAATGAAATCGCCCAGTCCACCTGCGCCCACGGCGGCGAGTACGTTAACACCTGGATGCACTCCGGGATGGTGATGGTCGACCGCGAGAAAATGTCCAAATCGCTGGGCAACTTCTTCACCGTGCGCGACGTGCTGAAGTATTACGATGCCGAAACCATCCGCTACTTCCTGATGTCCGGCCACTACCGCAGCCAGCTCAACTACAGCGAAGAGAACCTGAAACAGGCTCGTACTTCACTGGAGCGCCTCTATACCGCCCTGCGCGGAACGGACAGCACGGCGCAGCCAGCCGGTGGCGAAGCGTTTGAAGCCCGTTTCCGTGAAGCAATGGACGACGACTTCAACACGCCGGAAGCCTACTCGGCGCTGTTCGATATGGCCCGCGAAGTGAACCGCCTGAAAACGGAAGATATGGCGGCGGCGAACGGCCTGGCCGCGGCGCTGCGCAAGCTCTCTGCGGTTCTCGGCCTGCTGGAGCAGGAGCCGGAAGCCTTCCTGCAAAGCGGCGCGCAGGCCGATGACGGGGAAGTGGCCGAAATCGAAGCGCTGATCAAACAGCGTAACGATGCCCGTAAATCAAAAGACTGGGCGCTGGCGGACCAGGCGCGCGACCGTCTCAACGAGATGGGTATCGTGCTGGAAGACGGTGCACAGGGCACGACCTGGCGCAGAAAGTAAGGCAATAAAAAACCACCTGCACAGCCGGTGGTTCAGTCTCCAATGGTGGATGGCGCTGGCGCTTATCCACCCTACAAAATCCCCAGAATCAGAGCGCAGTTCCGTAGGTCGGATAAGCGAAGCGTCATCCGACGCAGCTATCCTACAAAATCGGCGTACGAATCAGATAATCAAACGCGCTCAACGATGCTTTTGCCCCTTCGCCGGTCGCGATAATAATCTGCTTATAAGGCACTGTCGTACAGTCGCCCGCCGCAAACACGCCTTTCACGGTGGTTTCGCATTTCGCATCAATGATGATTTCACCCATGCGGTTGCGCTCAACGCTGCCTTCCAGCCAGCTGGTATTTGGCAGCAGGCCGATCTGCACGAAAATGCCGGACAGCGCGATATCGTGAACGCCGTCTGAAACGCGATCTTTATACTGCAAACCGGTCACCTTTGAGCCGTCACCTTTTACTTCCAGCGTTTGCGCATTAAGGATGATGTCGACGTTGGTCAGGCTGCGGACTTTATTCTGCAACACCTGGTCGGCCTTCATCTCTGGGGCAAATTCCAGCAGCGTCACGTGCTCGACAATGCCCGCCAGATCGATGGCCGCTTCCACACCTGAGTTACCGCCGCCGATCACCGCAACGCGCTTGCCTTTAAACAGCGGGCCGTCGCAGTGCGGGCAGTAGGTCACGCCTTTGGTGCGGTACTGGTCTTCTCCCGGCACGTTCATGTTGCGCCATTTGGCACCGGTGGCAATGATGATGCTGCGCGCGCTGAGGGTTGCGCCGGAAGCTGTCTGGATCTGGTGTAAACCACCTTCGACCTGCGCAGGGATCAGCCTGCTGGCGCTTTGGGTGTCGATGACGTCCACATCGTAGTCGTCCACGTGCGCCTTCAGGGCGCCCGCCAGCTTCTGGCCTTCCGTTTTCGGCACGGAAATATAGTTTTCGATGTCGACCGTATCCAGCACCTGGCCGCCGAAGCGCTCGCCCATCAGCCCGGTACGAATGCCTTTACGCGCAGAGTAAACCGCCGCCGCCGCGCCCGCAGGGCCGCTGCCGACAATCAGCACGTCGTAAGCTTCGCGCTTGTTCAGCGCTTCTGCCGCGCGTTTTTCAGCGCCGGTGTCAATTTTGCCGACGATTTCAGCAAGCGTCATGCGGCCCTGGCCGAACTCCTTGCCGTTCAGGTAAACCGCAGGCACGCCCATCACGTTGCGCTCCTGGATTTCATGCTGGTAAACGCCGCCGTCAATCGCCGTATGGGTGATACGCGGGTTAAGCACGCTCATCAGGTTCAGCGCCTGCACCACGTCCGGGCAGTTGTGGCAGGAGAGCGAGTAATAAGTTTCAAAATGGAAATCGCCGTCGATGTCGCGGATCTGATCGAGCAGATCCTGAGACTCTTTCGACGGGTGTCCCCCGGTCTGCAGCAGCGCAAGAACCAGAGAGGTAAATTCGTGGCCGAGCGGGGAGCCGGCGAAGCGCGGACCTTTGTCGGAGCCTGGGTTGGTAATTAAAAACGACGGTTTACGTACCGGCAGATCGTTATTAATGCTGAAGGTGACTTTGTCAGATAATTCCGCGATCTCTGCCAGCAGTTCCTTTACTTCGGATGATTTTGCGCTGTCATCCAGCGTGGCAATTAACTCAACAGGTTTGGTTAATCTCTCAAGGTAGGCCTTGAGCTGGGTTTTCATATTGTTGTCGAGCATGGGGTAATCTCCCTGGTGGCAAAAAGCGAAACCCGTTGGGTGGATAAGCGAAAACGCTAACTACCTTCCGGTAAAAAGGCGGGAGCTAACCCGCCGGGGAAAATATGAAGCCGTTAGATTTTACCGACCAGGTCCAGGGATGGAGCCAGCGTCGCTTCGCCTTCTTTCCACTTAGCCGGGCAAACTTCGCCTGGGTGAGAAGCCACGTACTGAGCAGCCTTCACCTTACGCAGCAGGTCAGATGCGTCGCGGCCAATGCCTTCGGCGGTGACTTCGATAGCCTGAATGATGCCCTGTGGGTCAACGATAAAGGTACCGCGGTCCGCCAGGCCTTCGTCTTCACGCATGTTTTCAAAGTTGCGGGTAAGCAGCCCGGTCGGGTCGCCGATCATCGCGTATTTGATTTTGGCGATAGTGTCAGAGCTGCCGTGCCACGCTTTGTGGGTGAAGTGGGTGTCAGTAGACACGGAGTAGATATCCACGCCCAGCTTCTGGAACTCTTCGTAATGGTCCGCCACGTCGCCCAGTTCGGTTGGGCAGACAAAGGTAAAGTCAGCCGGATAGAAGAAGAAAACGCTCCAGCGGCCTTCTACGTCCTGCTCGGTTACTTCGATGAACTCACCGTTTTTAAACGCGCTGTTTTTAAATGGTTTGATTTTTGTATTAATTAAAGACATCTGTACTTCCTCCGTTTTGCGATGGGAGAAAGATACCGAAGAGAGACGATTGTCTCTAATGGGTAGGTTTTATCGAATCAATAAGCATTTCCTTACAGCGAAACTCAGGTATGAAAAAAGGCCACCCGGTTGCCGGGTGGCCTCTTCAAGTTGCGCGTTACAATTTCACTTTAAAAAATTATAGCAGCGGCGCGATTACAGCACCGAAGCGCTAACAAGGTCAATCTCACCGGCAATTGTAGTAACGATGGTTGCAATAGATTTTTCCTATTATCAGGCCAGTGCGCACAATTCCGAAATACAGCACAGTTTTGTGACAGATAAATTGCAACGCTCATCGTTCAGGGCTAGATTGTGCGCGCAGAATCTCTCTGCGGCAGGCGGGGCGCCGCGTGCGCAGCTAATTTATCGAGGAACAGGCGTTGTCGGAATTGCTCTCAATTACGTTATTTATGGCAGCCATCGCTGTGTATGCCGTAAAAGCCGGAAGAAACATCTGGTGGTTTAGCTCTATTCTGCTGATTCTGACTCTTTATATCATTCTTAACGTGACGCTGGTCGCCAGTAACTATTTCACCGGCGACGGTATCAACGACGCGGTGCTTTATACCCTGACCAGCAGCCTGACGGGCGCGGGCATCGGCAAGTATATTCTTCCCGGCGTCGGCGTTGCGCTCGGGCTGGTGCTTATTTTTGGCATGCTGACCTGGATACTGCGCCGCCGTAAAAATCATCCGCACCATTTTGGCTACAGCCTGCTGGCCATGGTGCTGGCGCTGGCCTCGGTGGATGCCTCATCGGCGTTTCGCCAGGTGGTTGAGCTGGTGAAATCCCAGACCCGCACGGGCGACTCCGACTTTGACGCATACTACAAGGTGCCTCACGGCGTTATTAACAATCCTAAGCTGAACCTGGTTTATATCTACGGCGAAAGCCTCGAACGCACCTATTTCCAGCCGGAGCTCTATCCCGATCTTGCCCCGGAGTTAACCAGCCTGAAAGATTCGGGGCTGGATTTCAGCCATACCATGCAGCTGCCGGGCACGGACTACACCATCGCCGGGATGGTCGCTTCCCAGTGCGGTATCCCGCTGTTTGCGCCGTTTGAAGGCAACTCATCGGCATCTATGTCGAGCTTCTTCCCGAAGAACGTCTGCCTGGGTGACATCCTCAAAGCCTCGGGATACGAGAACTACTTCATGCAGGGGGCGGATCTGCGCTTTGCGGGCAAAGACGTCTTCTTACAGTCCCACGGCTTCGACAACATGTACGGCGCGCAGGAGCTGAAGAGCCTGGTGGCGGACCCGAGCTATAAAAATAACTGGGGCTACTATGACGATACCGTGCTGGATGAGGTTTTTGAGAAATACGTCGAGCTTTCTAAAGCCAACAAGCGCTTCTCGCTGTTTACGCTGACGGTAGATACCCATCATCCGGACGGGTTTATCTCTAAAACCTGCAAACGCCGTAGCTATGAGTTCGACGGCAAGGTCAACCAGTCCTTCAGCGCGGTGGCCTGTAGCCAGGAGCATATTGCGGCGCTGATAGAGAAAATTAAGGCCTCGCCGTACTTTAAAAACACGGTGATTGTGGTTTCCTCCGATCATCTGGCGATGAACAACACCGCCTGGAAGTATCTTAACCAGCACGAGCGGGATAACCTGTTCTTCGTGATCCGTGGCGATAAACCACAGCAGAAACTGATCCCGGTAAAACGCAGCACCATGGATAACGGCGCAACGGTGCTGGATATTTTGGGCGGCGATAACTATCTCGGCCTCGGGCGCAGCAGCCTGTCCGGCGAGTCGCTCTCGTCGGTGTTCCTGAATATCAAAGAGAAAATCATTGCCTGGAAGCCGGACGTCATCGACCTGTGGAACTTCCCGAAAACTATCACCGAATACGCCATCGACCAGAAGAAAAACACCTTCAGCTACTCCGGCGCGCATTTCAAGATGCCGCTGCTGCTGCGCATTACGGACAGCAAAATCGAGCCGCTGCCGGAAAGCGAATACTCCGCGCCGCTGCGCTATCAGCTGGCTGACTTCTCGGTGAAAGATAAGTTTATCTGGGTTGACCGCTGCTTCAAGATGGCCCGCCTGTGGGAGCCAAAGCTGGCGCTGTCTACCGGGCTATGTGTTTCGCAAGGGCAGCTGGGCGGCAGGCCAACGGTGCATCTGGTGGCGGGGGAACAGGATACCCAGCCGGTGAAATTTGTGGATGAAAAGCTTGATAAAGACCGCTTCAACCAGAGCGTGACGACGCTGAAAATGGATGAAAACGCCATCCGCTATCAGGCCGACAGCTTTATCTTCAGCGTGCCGGGTGCGCCGTCAAACGTGAAGCAGTTCACTGGCATATCAAGGCCGGAGGCGTGGGGACGCTGGTCGAACGCCAACCTGGCGCCGGAGGTAAAAATTGAATACGCCGAACCGCTACCGGAGAAGTTCGATCTGGTGATCACCGCCAAAGCCTTCGGCCAGAACGTGGGCAAGCCGGTGCCGGTAAAAGTGGGTAGCCAGCAACAAACGATAACGCTCGGCGCGGAGCTGAGTACCACCACGCTGCACTTTGATAACCCGGAACGCAGCACGACGCTGGAAATCGTCCCGCCGGAGCCGCAGCTCTCTAACGAGGGCAATATTCTCGGCCATGAACCGCGTAAACTGGGGATCGGCATGAAGGATATTAAAGTCGTGCCTGCTGCTTAATCATTACCCCTCACTCCAGCCCTCTCCTCAAAGGGGAGAGGGAGCAAACGGCTCCCGTAGGCGAAAGTCAGGGCGCACAATCAAAGACGGCACAACCGCTCCGCCGCTGCATCCAGCGTCGCTTCCTGCTTCGCGAAACAGAGCCGGATCAATTTATGCGGGAACGGGGCGGCGCAGAACACCGACAGCGGAATCGCAGCTACGCCCACCTCTTTCGTCAGCCACTGACAGAAACTCACATCGTCCAGATCGGATATCGCGCTGTAGTCCGCCAGCAGGAAGTAGGTTCCTTCGCACGGCAGGATCTCAAAGCGGCTGCTTGCCAGCGCCTGGATAAACCGATCACGCCGCGTGCGGTAAAAATCTGGGAGTTCCCGATAGTGTTCCGGCTGAGTGCGCAGCATATCTGCAATGGCGAGCTGTGCGGGGGTATTCACGGCGAAGGTCAGATACTGATGCACCTTGCGGATTTCCGCGCTCAGCGCCGCCGGGGCTACGCCGTAACCTATTTTCCAGCCCGTCATATGGAACGTTTTGCCAAACGATGAGACGGCTACCGCCCGCTCGCGCAGCTGCGGATGAGCAAGCACGCTGGCGTGCCCCTCGTCGGCAAAACAGATGTGCTCATAAACTTCATCGCTCAGCACATAGATTTCATGTGGTGCAATAGCCTGCCAGAGCGAGGCAAAATCGCTTTTCTGCCAGACCGTCGCGGAAGGATTGTGGGGCGTATTCAGGATAACCAGGCGGGTACGTGGACTAAGCAGGGCGGTAAACGCCTGCCAGTCAACGCGAAACTGTGGCGGTTGCAGGGCAATTCGTTTCAGCACCCCGCCGGACAGCGCCACCGCCGGGGCATAGCTGTCATAGCTTGGGTCAAAGCAGATCACCTCATCGCCGGGGCGGACGAGGGCGGTAATGGCCGCGTACAGCGCCTCCGTCGCTCCGGCGGTGACGGTAATATCCGTGTTCGCGTCAGGACGGTAGTCGTACAGCTCAGCGGTTTTATCCGCAATAGCCTCCCGCAGCGCTTGTACTCCCGTCATCGGAGCGTACTGGTTGGCACCGTTCGCAACGTGCAAGGCGAGGCGCTCCTGCAATAGCGCCGGGCCATCAAAGTCAGGAAAGCCTTGTGAGAGGTTTATCGCCTGGTGCTGAGCGGCCAGCGCGGTCATTTGCGTGAAAATGGTGGTACCAAGAGCGGGGAGTTTGCTCTTGGGAATCAAAGCCTTCTGAGTCATTTAAGCGACCTTAACGTGATGCAGGTAATGCCTGGGACTATAGCATGACGTTAAGATTTGGCAATCAAGACGCTTAGACGGCTAAACTATAAGGTTATAGCGAGGTTTACCCTCCCAGGGAGAGGGCAGAAACCCTTATGCCTCCGGGCAGCGATAAACGTTGCCGGTCAGCGTCACGTTGGTCTGCTCGCTGCTGCCCGTACCGTCGTACATGCTGCCCGTCTGGCCTGCGCGCTGGGTGATGATGGACACTACGTTGCCGCCCATATTTGCGGCCTGGTTTTTCAGGTCGTTGCGCGCACCCGTTTCGAGGTTGCTGTTCGACGTCCAGCCGCCGGTGAAGAAGTTACCCTGACTGCCGGTAATATCGCCTAAAAATTTACATTCTTTGCCCGGCTCATTATTCGTGACGCGGACGCGCTGCGCCTGCGGATTTAAATTATGGGCACTGCAGCCGGCCAAAAGAACTGCCAGCGTAATTAGGGTGAGCTTTTTCATGATTTTTCCGGATAATATAATTCAGGTTAAATACACAATGACCGTGAATGAGTATGTCGGTGTATGATATTTACCCTACGAGAGAAATCATAAAATAAGGTTATCAAGCGAACAAAAAAAGAGTTTCCCGATTGGCGTTGATGCTACGTTTAGAAAAAGCTTTTAATCGTATATTTATCTCGCATATTTAATGAAGGAATTAAAGTCGGGTTGTTATTTATTGGTGAATAAATTCATTCGCACAATAATTATTACGGCGCGCTGTATTAGCAGCGCGCCATTAAATATTAAAGAACGCCCTGGCCAAGCATTGCATCGGCGACTTTGACGAAACCGGCGATATTAGCCCCGCGCACGTAATGCGTTTGCCTGCCTTCGCCGCCGTAGTTTACGCAGGCTTCATGAATATCCAGCATGATATGATGCAGGCGAATATCCACTTTCTCTGCTTTCCAGCCGTAGCGCGCGGCGTTCTGCGCCATCTCCAGGCCCGACGTCGCCACGCCACCGGCGTTTGCTGCTTTACCCGGCGCGAACAGCACCCCGGCCTCCAGGAACAGGTCCGTCGCTTCGATGGTCGTTGGCATATTGGCCCCTTCCGCCACCGCCTTCACGCCGTTGGCAATCAGCACGCGGGCGGCTTCTGCATCCAGCTCATTCTGGGTGGCGCACGGTAGGGCAATATCTACCGGTACGCTCCACGGCTGCTGGCCTTCCAGATAAGTCAGGCCAAATTCACGCGCATAGTCCGTTACGCGGCCGTCGCGGCTGGCTTTGATTTCGCACAGGCGGGCAAGTTTTTCTGGGGTGAAGCCCGCTTCGTCCACGACGGTACCGTTTGAATCAGAGGCGGTAATCACCCGCGCGCCAAGCGACATCGCTTTTTCAATGGCGTACTGCGCGACGTTACCGGAGCCGGACACCGCCACGCGCATGCCTTCAAAGCCCAGCCCGTGGCGCTGCAGCATCGCATCCGTAAAGTAGATCAGGCCGTAGCCGGTGGCTTCCGGGCGGATCAGGCTGCCGCCAAACGACAGCCCTTTGCCGGTAAACACGCAGGCGGTATTGTTGGAGAGCTTTTTCATCATCCCCGCCATAAAGCCCACTTCGCGGCCGCCCACGCCAATATCCCCTGCCGGAACGTCGGTGTCCGGCCCCAGGTGACGATACAGCTCGGTCATCAGCGCCTGGCAGAAACGCATGATTTCGCCTTCGCTTTTCCCCTTCGGATTAAAGTCGCTGCCGCCTTTGCCGCCGCCCATCGGCAGGGTGGTGAGGGCATTTTTGAAGGTCTGCTCGAAGCCCAGGAACTTGAGGATGGAGAGGTTAACCGACGGGTGGAAGCGCATGCCGCCCTTAAATGGCCCGATGGCCGAGCTGAACTGCACGCGCCAGGCACGGTTGACCTGTACCTGATTGCTGTCGTCCACCCAGGCAACGCGAAACTGAATCACGCGTTCCGGCTCGACAAGACGCTCCAGCAGGGCTGAGCGTCGATACTGTGGATTTTGTTCCAGGAAGGGCCACAGCGTTGTCATCACTTCGCGTACGGCCTGGGAAAACTCGGGTTGATGCGGGTCACGCTGCTGGACGGAAGATAAAAACTGTTCGAGGGAAACCGTGTTCGCCATAGGGGAACTCCTTGTCGTCAAAGGTTGTTATATTGTGTTTGTGGTTGTTTTTTGACTATAACATTCACTTATGACGTGGCGGCAAGCGATTTATTTTTATTCTCTTTAGAGGCGTATTAGCGTGGTTAATTGCTTCCCGTCACTATCCGCTGCCACGTGGAAGGTGTCCCCTTTGCAGAAGGGGCCAAGCGGAGAAACAAGCTTCAGGACAACATGTAGCTCATTAATCTTAATCACTTCCGCAGCGAAAAAATCAAAATAGCGGCCGACGTGGCGGTACAGCGCTTTGAATAAACTCTCTTTAGCGGAAAACGATAATGTCAGCGCCACAGGGAAGGGGAGGCTGCAAACGTGCAGCAATTCCCGCTCGGCGGGGCTAGCCACTCCCTCGGCTATATTCTGCGCGTCATAAGCATTCATTATGACCTCAGTATCAATGCCCACCCCGCAAAGTTCCCCCTGGCGCTCTTGAATTACCGTTGCCAGCGCAACGTTACCCGCGTGGGTGATGCTGCCGGTAAAACCCGGTGGCCAGCATGGCGCGCGGTGCAGCCCGATGCCGGGCACGAAGCCTTTAATTCCTTGAAGACTAAGCGCTTCGCAGGCGGCAATTCTTCCCGCCAGATGTTCCGCCCGGCGACTGGTGACGGCTCCGGAAAGCCTCTCGCGGTGCGGTAAGCAAAGCAGATCGTCAGGATGAAAAGTGGAGGCGTCAAAATCCACGCGGTAGACGCGCTGCGAGGTAGTAGGAAAGTCGAAATGGGTTAGCTGATAGAGCATGTTGGTCGCTTATAACGGTGGAAGACGCTGGCGATTTTCCACCCTACGGAAAAGCGCCAGCGTTACGCACTCAGAAGTGCGTGTTCAGGCTCACATAGTAAGTCCGGCCGGATTCGTTATAGGTTTCGGCACCCGCGCCGTACATATAACCCGTGTTGCCGCCGGTGGTCTGGGCATTACCCGCGCGCCAGTGGCGCTTATCGAACAGGTTGTCGATGCCCGTCGTTACGCTGACGTTTTTGGTGGCGTCCCAGGTGCCGCTCAGGCCGACGATGCTATATGGGCTAACCTCGTTGGTTTCCGAACCGGTTGCCGGCTGGCCCTTGTAGTTGAACTTCTTCGGCTGCTGTTTGCCGTACCAGGTAAAGGTCGACTGAACGGAGATATCCTGACGGATCTGCCAGCTCAGCGTGGAGTTCAGCGTGTACTCAGGAATGACGGAAAGGCGCTCTCCGGTCTCCTTGTTTTTACTTTGCAGCATGTATGTCAGGTTGTTCGACCAGCTAACGGCGTCGCTTACCGGGACGTTCAGTGTACCCTCAAGGCCTTCAACAACGGCCTTCGGGATGTTGTCCCACTTATAGATATCCGTTCTGGTTGCGCCGGAGGAGGTCTGACCTACCGGCGAGTAGCCCGCTTCAATCTTGTCTTTGTAGTCGTTGCGGAACCAGGTCACCCCGGCCAGCCAGCCTTCATGCTTGAAATCAAGGCCGATCTCTTTGTTGACGCTGGTCTCCGCCTTCAGATCTTCGTTACCCATCATGTAGCAACCCACACCCGTACCGCTGGCGTAGCAGCCCTGGCCCTTGCTGTAGAGAATGTAGTTTGGGTTGGTCTGGTACAGGCTCGGCGCTTTATAGGCGCGGGCGATGCCCATTTTCAGGGTGAAGTCGTCGCCAAGGCCCTGAGAAAGGTTCAGGGACGGGCTCCAGTTGTCACCCACGATGCTGTGATGATCGAAGCGCAGGCCCGGCGTCAGCATGGTGCTGTCGGTCAGCTCCATGTTGTCTTCGGCAAACAGAGAGAAGATCTCCGCCTGGCTGTACGGGCTGCGGCCGGTGCTGTCGTAACCCGGAATGGTCCCGCCCATAAAGGTCTGGCCGTTGGAGGTCTGATCCTTCATGCGCTGCTGGTTCCACTCGGTGCCCAGCGTCAGGTTTTGGTTCACCACGAAATCGATCGGGATATTCACCTCGCTGTGCAGCAGCACGTCGCTCAGGTCGATATCCTTAAACTTGTCGCTGGCGAAAATCCCTTCGGTGCCGCCCGCCAATCCTTCCTGCATGCGCGAGTTGCGGGTGTGCTCGTACTGCACCCAGTTGCTGGTGGTCAGGCCGTTATCCCAGCCGCCGTTCCAGGTCAGGGAGTAGGTCTGGCGGTAGAGGCGGTTGGTCTCGTTACCGTAGTTGTCTTTGACTATTTGGTTGGTATTGGTGTTCTGGGTGTCGCCGGAATAGAGGTTGCCCTGGCGGCTGTATCCCGCCTCCAGCTCAAGGGACTGCATCGGCGCGAAGTCCCAGCGCACCACGCCGTTAATGTCCTTGTTAATTACGCCTTCACGACCGGCGGGCAGCGTATCGGCATAAATCCCCGTGCGTTCGGACTGGTGCCCCTGGTTGATGTCCCAGGCGTCGGCCTGAGTTTTATCCAGGTTACCGTACAGGCGGAAGCTGAAATCCCCGCCCAGCGGGCCGTTGAGGCTGAAGTTGGTGCGCTTGGTGGAGCCTTCGTCTTTGTGCTCGGGGGCGTTGAGATAGGTGTTCCAGGTGCCGTGCCACTCGTTACCGCCTTTTTTGGTGATGATATTCACCACGCCGCCCGCCGCGCCGTTGCCATAGCGGGCTGCTGCCGGGCCACGGATCACTTCGATGCGCTCGACCATTTCCGGCGGGACCCAGCTCGCATCGCCACGGGTATCACGTTCGCCACGCCAGCCAAGACGCACGGAGTTACGGCTGGTCACCGGCTTACCGTCGATCAAAATCAGGGTGTTTTCAGGGCCCATGCCGCGAATATCGATCTGGCGGCCGTTGCCGCGCTGGCCGCTAGTGGAGTTGCCGGTGAGGTTCACGCCCGGCATGGTGCGGACAAGTTCAGAAATGTCGCGTGCGGGCGGACGCTTTTTCAGTTCGTCAGCGGTGATGGTCGACACGCCCGGGGCCTGCAGGTTTTGCTGGGCGGCGGTCACCACGACGGTGTCCTCCTGAACGGGCGTTTCTGTAGTTTCTTTATTGTCGGCTGTGTTTTCTTCAGCAAGCGCGGGGAGCGCGGCGCTGTAAATTCCCATGTTGATGAGCATCGCAAGGGAATACTGGATCTTCTTATTCATTATGGTGGCCTGCTTTTCCGCTGAGCTCCGCGTTTTCCTTGCCCAGAGGGCCGGAGTGCAGCATGGATGTCCGTGAGTGAAACCGATACCGCGTGCTAATGCTGAAACAAAAAAGCAGCATTATCCCTGCAATTCGGCAACTTATTGTTTTAGCTCAGAAGCCGTAGCTCACAGAGCGCGAATACGCTATTGCAAATGCAAATAATTATCAATATTATTATCGGAATATTTCAGTGTTATGAGTAATATTCCATTGATAACATGGGGTTATGAAATGGTGTCGAGAATAGAGCCCGGAAGTGAAGCGTGGTGGCAGGAAAAATCGCGGGAGGGAGGACCAACCGTGACCCGCGAGGAGGTGGGAAGCTGCTCGGTCACCTTCTGGTGGCGCGATCCCGCCGGAGATGAAAATGCCTCTGACATTAAACGCGTGTGGATCTACATCACCGGCGTAACGGACCACCACCAGCGCTCGCAGCCACAGTCCCTCGCGCGCCTGCCCGGCACCGACGTCTGGCAGTGGCAAACGCAGCTCAGCTCGCAGTGGCGCGGCACCTACTGCCTTATTCCCTCAGCTAGCGAAGAGGATTTCCCGGCGGCGGCCTTCGAGGGCATTCGCGCCGACCGCACCGCGCTGCGCGAAGGCTGGCGCAAGCTGCTGCCGCTGGCGATTGCCGACCCGCTGAACCCGGACAGCTGGAAGGGCGGGCGTGGTCACCCGGTCTCCGCTCTCCACCTGCCGGATTCACCGGTGCAGGCAGGCTGGGACAACCCGGCAAAGGTTTGGCATACCCCACAATGCATCACCTGGCACAGTAAACGGCTGGGCAATCAGCGTCGCGTTTGGGTATTCACAACGGGTGAAAGCAAACCTGAACAGCGCCCGCTGGCAATTCTTCTTGATGGACAATTTTGGGCGGAAAGCCTGCCGGTCTGGCCCGCGCTACAGGCGCAAACCAACGCGGGCGAGCTGCCAGAAGCCGTCTACGTGCTTATTGACGTCATCGATATCCAACACCGCAGCAAAGAGCTGCCCTGCAACCCTGATTTCTGGCTTGCCGTGCAGGAAGAGCTTCTGCCGCAGCTGCGGGAAACTACCCTCTGGTGCCAGGATCCGAAAACCACCGTCGTGGCGGGGCAGAGTTTCGGGGGGCTGTCGGCTATGTATGCCGGGCTAAACTGGCCCGAAACCTTTGGCTGCGTCCTCAGCCAGTCCGGCTCTTACTGGTGGCCGAAACGCGATCCGCAGGCGCAGGACGGGCTGCTCATCAGGCAGCTGGCAGACGGCACGATAAAACCTAAGCCGCTGCGCATTTATCTTGAGGCGGGCTTCCGCGAGCCGCTGATTTATCAGGTCAATCAGAACCTGTATCCCTTACTACAACAAACACAGCAGGCTGTTTTCTGGCGTCAGGTTGACGGCGGACATGATGCGCTTTGCTGGCGCGGCGGCCTGCCTGACGGGCTTAGCTGGCTCTGGCAGAGCGCTTAAAGACAGGAGTAAGGCATGGAGTACAGTAACCCTTTCGACGCCCCGCAGGGGCGGTTTTTTATCCTTCAGAACGCCGCCAGTCAGTACAGCCTCTGGCCGGAAACCTGCGCGCTGCCTGCGGGATGGCAGATGGTGTGCGAGGCGGCGGGGCAGGAAGAGTGCTCCCGCTGGCTTAAAGAAAACTGGCGTGAACTGCAGCCCGTCTCTTTTGCTGATGCGGGGGGCAGGAAGTGAGTGAAGTCCTGATGAACCCAGTAGAACAGCAGGCTGAAATGCTGCCGCTTGTCGCCGCCCAGCCGGGCATCTGGATGGCGGATCAGCTTTCGCCGCAGCCTAACGCCTGGAGCGTGGCGCACTATGTGGAGCTGGTAGGCTATCTAAACGAAGCGCTGCTGTGCAAAGCCGTGGTGGCGGGAATGGCGGAAGCGGATACGCTGCGCATGTGCTTTGCTGAAAAAGACGGCGAGGTCCGCCAGTGGATTGATCCCGAGGCGACCTTTACGCCGCCGCTTTGCCGCGATCTGCGTCAGGAAGCCGATCCGCAGGCTGCCGCGCTGGCTATTATGCGTGACGATCTGGATCGGGATTTACGCCTCGCCAGCGGTAAGCCGTTATATTTCCATGCGCTGCTGCGCCTGAGCGAAACGCGCTGGTTCTGGTATCAGCGTTTCCATCACCTGGTGGTCGATGGCTTCAGCTTCACCGCAATTACCCGCCGCATCGCCAACATTTACACCGCTTACTGCCGGGGCGAGCAGCCTGAGCCGGGCCCGTTCACTCCGTTCAGCGATGTTGTTGAGGAGTATCAGCGCTACCAGCAATCGGGCACCCGGCAGCGTGACGCGGCGTTCTGGGGCGAAAAAGCCCGCCAGCTGCCGCCTCCTGCCACACTCTCTACCCAGCCGCTGACCGGGCAGGGGTCGACCACGCATCTGATCCGCCAGAGGCTTGATTTTAACCGGACGGATTTTGACGCGCTGGTCAACAGCGCCGGTTTAACCCCTGCCGACATGGCGCTCGCGCTGGTCGCACTCTGGCTGGGCCGCCTGAGCGGGCGCATGGACTACTCCGCAGGCTTTATTTTTATGCGCCGCATTGGTTCCGCCGCCCTGTGCGCCACCGGCCCGGTGCTTAACGTGCTGCCGTTTGGCGTGCGTATTGTTCCGACGGCAACTTTGCCAGAGCTGGCGCAGGAGATTGCCAGAGAGCTGAAAACCCTGCGCCGCCATCAGCGCTACGACGCCGAACAAATCCAGCGCGACCTGGGCCAGGTCTCCAGCGGCGAGCCGCTTTACGGCCCGGTGCTGAACCTGAAGATGTTCGACTACCGCCTGGATTTCAACGGCACCGAAGGCGTGACGCACCAGCTGGCCTCCGGCCCGGTGCGCGACCTGGAAATTGCGCTCTACATCGGTGAACAGGGGGAGTTTACCCTTGAGCTGCTGGCGAACGCTGAACGCTACGAGGCCCGGACGCTGGAGCAGCATCTGGCGCGCCTGCCGCTGCTTTTGCGCCAGTTTGCGGCTAATCCCGCGCTACGCTGTTCCGATGCGGAACTGCTGCACGATTCAGAAACGCAGCTGCTGAACAGCGTTAACGCCACGCAAACGGAGGTTCCATCCACCACGCTCGGCGCTTTGATTGCGGAGCAGGCACAGCGCACACCGGACGCCCCGGCGCTGGCCGACGCGCAGCGTCAGTTTACCTATCGCGAAATGCGTGGCCAGGTGCTGGCGCTGGCGGGGGAATTAATCGCCCTGGGCGTGAAGCCTGGGGATGTGGTTGCCGTGGCGCTGCCTCGCTCGGTCTTTTTGTCGCTGTCTCTACAGGCGATTGTTGAGGTTGGGGCGGCCTGGCTGCCGCTGGATACCGGCTACCCTGACGACCGCCTGCAAATGATGCTCGAAGACGCCGGGCCGCGCCTGCTTATCACCTCCACGGAGCAGCTGGCCCGCTTCAGCACCATCGAAGGACTGAAAACTTACTGCTACGAAAGAACGTTTCCGGCTGCACATCGGCCCCAGCAGCTGAATTTATCCCGACCGGATCACACCGCCTACGTCATTTTCACCTCCGGTTCTACCGGCCGCCCGAAAGGCGTCATGGTCGGGCAGCAGGCCATCGTCAACCGCCTGCTGTGGATGCAGAACCACTATCCGCTGAACGGTGAAGACGTGGTGCTGCAAAAAACGCCGTGCAGCTTCGATGTTTCAGTCTGGGAGTTTTTCTGGCCGTACATTGTCGGCGCGCAGCTCGTCATGGCACCGCCCGAAGCACATCGCGATCCGCAGGCGCTGCAGCAGCTCTTTGCCCGCTATCGCGTAACGACCACGCACTTTGTGCCTTCAATGCTGGCGGCCTTTGTCTCCGCCCTGGACGGCGATGCAGCGATTGTCAGCTGCGCCACGCTGCGGCGCGTGTTCTGCAGCGGTGAAGCGCTGCCAGCGGATCTGTGCCGGGAATGGGAGCAGCTCACCCACGCGCCTTTGCACAACCTCTATGGCCCGACGGAAGCCGCCGTAGACGTGAGCTGGTACCCGGCTTATGGCGAAGATCTTGCCCGCGTGACCGGCAGCAGCGTGCCGATTGGCTGGCCCGTGTGGAATACCGGGCTGCGGATCCTCGATGGGGCAATGCGGCCTGTGCCGCCGGGCATTGCTGGCGATCTTTATCTTACCGGTATCCAGCTGGCCCAGGGCTACCTTGGCCGCCCGGATCTCACCGCCAGCCGCTTTATCGCCGATCCTTTTGAGCCCGGCGAGCGCATGTACCGCACGGGGGACGTTGCCCGCTGGCTGGACAACGGCGCGGTGGAGTATCTGGGACGCAGCGACGATCAGCTCAAAATTCGCGGCCAGCGCATTGAGCTGGGGGATATCGACCGGGCAATGCAGGCGCTGGAAGATGTGGCGCAGGCTGTCACGCACGCCTGCGTTCTCAATCAGGCGGCGGCTAGCGGCGGCGATGCCCGCCAGCTGATTGGTTATCTGGTTTCAGCTTCCGGGAGGCCGCTGCCGCTTGAGGGGCTAAGGGAACAGCTTTCGGCCGCGCTTCCGGCGCATATGGTGCCGGTTGCGCTTGTGCAGCTTGATGATTTCCCGCTCAGCGCCAACGGCAAGCTGGATCGCAGGGCGCTGCCGCTGCCGGAGCTGGCAAAACGCGCTGCTGGACGTGCGCCTGATACGGCTCTGGAAAAAACTGTCGCCGAAGCCTTTGCCGGGCTGCTTGGCGCTGACGTTCACTCCGTCGACGATGACTTCTTTGCGCTGGGCGGCCATTCGCTGCTGGCGATGCGCCTGGCGGCGCAGCTTCGTCGTTCCCTCGACAGGCCGCTGACGGTGGGGCAAATCATGGTTGCTTCCACGGTGCGCCAGCTCGCCGAAACGCTTGCTGAAGAACAGAGCGAAGAGCAGGCGAACCGCGCCGGGTTTGAGCCCGTACTGCCATTGCGAAAATCCAGCGGGCCGACGCTTTACTGTTTCCACCCGGCGTCGGGCTTTGCCTGGCAGTTCAGCGTGCTGCAACGCTATCTGGATCCGCGCTGGTCGATTACGGGCATCCAGTCTCCGCGGCCATCGGGTCCCATGCAGCAGGCACAAAACCTGGCAGAAGTTTGCGAAGCTCACCTGCAAACCCTCAGAGAGCTACAGCCCCACGGGCCGTATTATCTGATGGGCTATTCGCTGGGCGGCACGCTTGCGCAGGGAATTGCCGCAAGGCTTGCGGAGGCGGGGGAGGTAGTGGCATTCCTGGGCCTGCTGGATACCTGGCCGCCGGAAACACAAAACTGGGCCGAAAAAGGGGCGAATAACCTCGATCCGGCCGTGCTGGACGAGATAAACCGCGAACGGGAAGCTTTTGTCGCAGCCCAGCAGGGGCAGGCGTCAGACGCGCTCTTTGAGGCTATCGAAGGCAACTACGGCGATGCCGTCCGGCTGTTAACCACGGCGCAGAGCGTGCCGTTTAGCGGTAAGGCAACGCTGTTTGTTGCCGAACGAACGTTGCCGGAAGGGATGGATCCGCAGACAACCTGGTCGCCGTGGATTGCTGAACTGGATATCCAGCGCCTGGACTGCGCGCATGTGGATATCATTTCCCCGGACGCGTTCGTTGATATAGGGCCGGTATTGCAGCGGGTGCTGGCTATGTCGTGATGTGCGACGGATGACGCAGGCTTATACGCCCTACGGGTTGAGCGTAGGGCGGCAATGCGAAGCGTCATCCGCAATCGTGCCCAAACTTGTTCCGCAAAATTATTATGTGCTCCCCGAAAAAGAAGCATCAATCGTGCGACTAGCCGTAAAATTTTATTACTAGTAATGCAATGGGTGTGGGTATAGGCGGTGTTACAATTTCAGGCCTGATAATTCGACTCCTCGCTTACTTTTGGCCGCATGGTTTAAGTAACCTTTCTGAATCAACGGGAAAACATGAATAACTTTGCCCTCCTGGCCTGCAGAAAACTGCTCTTTCTGGACGTTGTCGAGGCGGCCAGACACATCGGAAACGTTGAGCCCCGCACCTGGCGCTACTATGAGTCAGGGCGCAGCTCCCTGCCCGAACCCATCATGAAAAAAATGCACTCGCTGCTGCACCGCCGTGAAATCCTGTTAAACGACATGCGCGTTCAGGCTCAGGAGCACAGGAAACTGGGGCAGGGCAGGCAGGTGGTGCCGTTTTACGTCACTTTCGAACAGTTTCGCGAGGAGACGGGGCACGATGACGTGGTGGAATGGCGGCTGGATATGTCGGTAAAAAGCGCGCTCTACATAGAAGACCTGCTCGTCTTCTACTGATATTTATCGTTCCCATCAGGAACAGCATCCGACAATAAAAAAGCCCCACGGGAGGGGCTAAAGGATCTATTTCGAGTTTTTATTGTTATCAGGCCCGCCGGGGCAGGCCTGTGTTTTACCAGCCGTAGGCTACGCCTGCACCAGCCACGAAGTTGTGCTGTGAGTCGTCGGAGACGGAAGCTTTCACCACAACGTTTTCTGTCGCACGGGCAGAGAAGCCCACCGCCAGCGCAGATTCGCTGTCAGCGGTACCCACGCCAGCACCGACGGAGAAGTCCTGGGTGTTGGTGACCTGAGGAATATTCGCCATCGCCGCCACGCCGGAAATCCCCGCAGAAGCACGTTTACGGTTGTCATCCATCTGAGATTTCAGCTTCGCAAAGTTGCTGGTGGTCTGGCTTTCAAGCGTGCCAATACGCTGTTCGTGGTTAGCCAGCTCTGCATCGTCCGCCGCTAAGCGATGGTTGGTTGCCGCCAGCGCCTGCTTGTTAGCTTCAGCGTGAGCAAAGGCCGTATCCGCGCGGGACTGGGCGTATTCACCAGTGGTTTCGGCTTTCTGTGCTGTGGTAAAAGCTTCATCGGCTCGATGCTGAGCGTGCTCGCCTGTGGCTTCGGCTTTCCGCGCTGAAGCAAAGGCATCATCGGCTCGATGCTGGGCTTGTTCACCAGTGGATTTGGCGCGATCTATATCTTTTTCAAGCTTTTTATCAGAGTCCGTTCTGGCAGCAGTTTCGGCATTGAGCCTGCTATTGACGTGATTAGCGGTATCAAGGGCTGTCTCCGAGGTGGTTGGAGTAGAGGCAACCAGTGGGCTGACGGCCGTAGTAGCAGCATATTTCTGCGTGGTTAGCGCTCTTTGGGCGGCTTGCTGAATACCATTATCGGCTTCATTTTTTGCATTCAGATATTGATTGCCATAGGTGGATGGCGTTGTCGAAGTCTGACTGCCGCTGTTTGCCGCAGCATATTTCTGCGTGGTTAACGTTCTTTGGGCGGCTTGCTGAATACCATTATCGGCTTCATTTTTTGCATTCAGATATTGATTGCCATAGGTGGATGGCGTTGTCGAAGTCTGACTACCGCTGTTTGCCGCAGCATATTTCTGCGTGGTTAACGCCCTTTGAGCAGCCTGTTGGCCAGTATCATCGGTGCCATTTTTAGCATTCAGATATTGAGCGCCAAAGGTAGATGGTGTTGTCGATGTCTGGCTGGCGCTGTTTGCAGCGGTATATTTTTGTGCTGTCAGCGCTTTTTGTGCAGCCTGCTGGCCAGCATCATCGGTACCATTTTTAGCATTCAGATATTGAGCGCCAAAAGCAGAAGTTGCTGCCGGGGGGTGGCTGCCCGTATTTGTATCGACAACATTATTAGCTTTGCTTGCAGCTGTCATTGTCGTCATTGTCACAACACTATTATTCGCAGGAGCGACAGGCGTCGTGGTACCCACTGGCTGAGTAATCGTTGTCATTGGAATAGACGTTGTTGGCGGCTGATATGCTGGTACCTGACCGGGCTTAACGTTTATCCCCAGGTGCTGATCATAATAGGTATAACTGGATAATTGATTATTTACTTCAGTAAGCGAATTCAGTTGATTTAACTGATCAATTTTCCAGTGATCGTACTGTTGAATACCAGGATGGGCAGAAAGATAAGCGTCAAAAGCAGCCTTATCCCTGGTGTTTAAGGATGCGTGCGCAGAGGTACTAGCGGCAACAATAGCAAAGATAGCAAATGCAATTTTACGGCGATTCATATATTTTGGATCTCGGTGATCAAGGCTAGTTTTTAACTCATGACGCTCCTGGCAGAGCATATGTCGTGGGTTTGGTCATCATCGTGTGCTCTGACCTGGCAGTCAGGGCGCACAATTCAAATCTTCTACATCGAATCCTTTCAGCTTCATCCAACTCTTAACAGCGTCGGCTACGATCTCCTGCTGTTTGATCCCTGTTTGCGCAGCCACAATCTTAAGCTGCTTTTTCATCTGGGCCGGGAGCTTCCCGGTAAACACCACCCACTGCGTTGGGGCGCCTGCCGTCTCGGTCGCCAGCTTTTTTTGTGCTGACATAATTTGAAACCTTATTTCAAATGATTCTCACTTGTTCCTTGGTGGGAACGAGCAAATATTACTCGTAAGGTAATATTTGCAGCAAGACATTTTTTTGCATTTCTTTGCGTTACGAATTAAGTCGTTGAGCGTGCATATAAAATAGATCACACAAAAGCAGCGCCAATACACAAGAAGGTGCGTAAGTTAGCGTATATCAACATATTTAACATTTGTCATTTTCTGTTTCATACGAAAGATGAACATGAAATATTCAGATTATTTATGGTTTATTGATGCTGGTCAATATTCGAAATGTGATAATACCCATTGTAAACTATTTGATACAATGCGTCTTTTTTGCTGCATAATGAGTGCGACATATAATGCGGCGACGATAAGAGATTGTGGGATGACGCCGATGCTGCAAATATGGTGAAATAACCGGGGGACAGTACGGAGAGCAGAACGATGGAAAACACATTTGCAGAAGAGTTTTATCGCCGGGTAGATGCGATCAAAGCGCGGGCGAAGAAGGCGGATACGAATATTACCCACCTGTGCCGCGTGGCGGGCGTAAGCAGGACGACGCCTGAACGCTGGGAAAAGCGCGTGCCGAAATCAATCGCGATTATCGACCAGATGATGGCGGCGCTTGTAGAGATTGAACGCGCTATTGAAGCTCAGGAAAAAGCCTTTCAGGAGCTGCCGTCCCGCGAGCGGCAGCGGCTGCTGGCTGAAGAAGAGGAGCGGAAGCTGGAAGAGGAGCGTCAGCGCAGGGAACGGCGTAACGAGCAGCGGCGCTTAAGCCGGCAGAAGAGTAAAAACGCTCAATAGCTGTTACCCGCCGGCCATTGCCCGGCGGGAAGTCAGTTCACTTCTTTCCCAGCGGCACTACCAGCGGCGTGTGCGCCACCGGATCTTCAATAATCATGCAGCGCAGGCCGTATATCGCTTCGATCAATTCTGGCGTGACGATCTCTTTCGGCGCGCCTTCGGCGACAATCTTCCCGTCGCGCAGCGCAATTAAATGCGTGGCGTAGCGGCAGGCCTGATTCAAATCGTGCAGCACCGCCGCCAGCGTATACCCCTTCTCACGATTCAGATCGCTCAGCAGCTCGAGCAAATCAATCTGGTGGCTGATATCCAGCCAGGTCGTTGGCTCGTCCAGCAGCATGATCGACGTTTCCTGCGCCAGCACCATGGCTATCCACGCCCGCTGGCGCTGCCCGCCGGAAAGCGTGTCCACGGGCTGATCGGCCAGATCCTGAATATTGGTGGCCCGCATGGCGCTGGTCACCGCAAGCTGATCCTCTTCGCGCCAGCGGGTAAACATTGGCTGATGAGGATAGCGGCCACGTGCAACAAGCTCTGCCACGCTGATATCCCCCGGCGCGCTGGCATTCTGCGCCAGCAGGCCGATGCGTCTGGCCACTTCTTTGGTGGCGAAGCGGTGGATCTCCTGACCGTCCAGCCAGACGTTGCCCGCCGTGGGTTTCATCAGGCGGCTTAGCGTGCGTAGCAGCGTCGACTTACCACAGCCGTTGGGGCCGATAATGGCGGTGAACTTCCCGTCGGGGATGGCGACGGTCAGCCCTTCGGCCACCACGTGCGTACCGTATCCGAGAGTAAGTTCGTCGCCGTGCAGGCGCGGCGGAAGTGACATCTGGCTCATTTCTTACGGGACTCCTGAATCAACAGCGCAATAAGGTAGATGCCGCCCAGGCTTACCGTCACTACGCCCACCGGCAGCTGATACGGCATAAACAGCCGTTGGGCGCAGAGATCGGCGGCAAGCAGCAGCGCGCCGCCGCACAGCGCCGACTGGAGTAATCCCCAGCGGGTCGTGCCGCTCAGACGGCGGGCAATGTGCGGCGCGATCAGCGCGATAAACGAAATGGGCCCGGCAAGGGCGGTTGCGGCGGCGGTGAGGATCACGGCGGCCAGCATTAGCATCAGGCGGGAGCGTTCGACGGAGACGCCCAGCGCGCAGGCGCTGTCATCACCCATCTCCAGCAGACGCATACGCCTGACCAGCAATGCGCCCGCGAGCAGCGCCAGCAAAATGATCGGCACGGCGGGGAAGAGCCTCGCCCAGGTCAGCCCGTTGAGCGACCCGGCGTTCCACAGACCGGCGGAAAGCGCGGTTTCCAGAGAGGCGTGGAGCAGAAGCCAGGTGTTAAAGGCCATCAGCATGGCGCGCACGCCAATGCCGATGATAATCAGCCGGAAGGTTTCAATGCCGTTACGCCAGGCAAACAGCCAGACCACCAGCGCGGTGATAATACCGCCCGCCATCGCCGCGGCGGCAATGGCCGCCTGATGCTGGCCGAACAGCACCATTGCAATCAGCACGCCGCTCCACGCCCCGGCGTTAAAGCCCATGACGTCCGGGCTGCCGAGCGGGTTGCGCATCAGCGACTGGAAAATAGCCCCGCTCACGCCAAGCGCGCCGCCGATAAGCAGCGCCATCAGCACGCGGGGCAGACGCCACTCTACGACCACCAGCGAAATATTACGCGGAGCAGAACCCAGCAGCGCCTCGACGACCTGCTGCGCAGAGAGTGGCAGCACGCCGCTCCCCAGGCTCCAGATGCCCAGGCCCACGCTCAGCGCAGCCAGCAGCAGGCACATTGCTATCAGCCGAGGGGACAAACGGTTCACAGGCTCACCCCCTTACGCTGGCGTCGCACCAGGTAGATCAGCATCGGCGCGCCGATAAACGCGCTGACCACCGAAACGCGCAGTTCCCCCGGCACCAGCAGGCGGCCAATAATATCGGCCAGCAGCAGCAGGGCAGGGGTAGCAAGCAGCGTAACGGGAAGCGACCAGCGGTGATCGGCGCCCACCAGCCAGCGCGCCAGATGCGGCATCATCAGGCCGATAAAAACTATGGGGCCAACCGCGGCGGTGGCGCTCCCGCACAGCAGAGTAATGGTGAGCAAACCCAGCAGCTGGGTACGCGCAACCTTGCTGCCCAGCGCCGTAGCGGTGTCGTGCCCCATGCTCAGGCTGTTCAGCGAGCGGCTTATCAGCAGGGCGATGACACAGCCAACCAGCAGCGGGCCAGAGATAATTTTCAGCGTTTCTAAAGTGCGGATGTCGAGTGAGCCAGCCTGCCAGTAGCGCAGCTGGTCAAATACTTCGGGGTTAAGCAGGGCGATGCCGCTGCTCAGGCCTTCCAGCACCGCGGCAAGCGCCACGCCCGCAAGCGTCAGGCGAACCGGGCTGAGCTGCCCGCCGCCGGCGCTGCCGGTAAACGCGACTACCAGCGCGGCAGAGAGCGCGCCAAAAAATGCCAGCCCGAGCAGGGCAACGGGAGACGACAGGCCCCAGACCGCCGCGCCCAGCACGATAGCAAAGCTGGCTCCGGCGTTGACGCCAAGCAGGCCGGGGTCGGCAAGGGGGTTGCGGGTGAGGGTTTGCATCAGCGCCCCGGCAAGGCCAAGCGCGCCGCCGGCCAGAATGCCCGCCAGCGTGCGGGGGAGGCGTGCGTCGAGCACGATCGTGCAGTCCGCGCTTCGACACTGGCCGCCCAGGGCGTCCAGCACAACCCCAACCGGCAACGATTTTGCGCCCAGCAGCAGGCTGAGCGTCGCCATCAACAACAGTAAAAATGTGATAATCAGCAGGACGGAGATCCGCGCTGATAACCTTGAAACCGACATAAGCCCGCCTGGCAAATCACCTTATGTGAAATTAAATGATAGAGATTGCTTACAAAGAGGGTAAAAGCGTGGTTTTTCCCTCTTCGTGGTTAGCAGCCGAAAATCAATTAATTGATTTTCCTTATCTTTTATTTAGTGACATCTGCACGTCTTAAGACAAAACAGATCGCGCGTCAATATTAATGATAGTTATTATCATTATCACTCTTATTTCTTTATGGTAGCATGAGCCGCCTCCCCCCCGAAAATAAAAAATCGCTTTAAGGCCATGTAATGAACCGCAATTCTCTGTTGTTAAACCTCAGCCTATTGAAGACCCACCCGGCGTTTCGCGCGGTGTTCCTCGCCCGCTTTATCTCCATTGTTTCTTTAGGCCTGCTCGGCGTTGCCGTACCGGTACAAATCCAGACGCTGACCCACTCCTCGCTGCAGGTCGGCCTTGCCGTGACGCTGACCGGCAGCGCGATGTTTATTGGTTTAATGATGGGGGGCGTGCTGGCCGACAGGCACGAGCGCCGCCGCCTGATCCTGCTGGCCCGCTCTACCTGCGGGATAGGTTTTATCGGCCTGACCCTCAACGCCTCGCTGCCGGAGCCGTCGCTTGCGGCAATTTATCTGCTCGGCGTGTGGGACGGGTTCTTCGGCGCGATTGGCGTTACCGCGCTGCTGGCCGCCACCCCTGCGCTGGTGGGGCGTGAAAACCTGATGCAGGCGGGGGCGATTACCATGTTGACCGTGCGCCTGGGATCGGTGATTTCACCGATGATCGGCGGGCTGCTGCTTGCTTCCGGCGGCGTGGTGTGGAACTACGGGCTGGCCTCCATCGGCACATTTGTTACGCTAATTCCGCTTCTTAGCCTGCCGCAGCTGCCGCCTCCGCCGCAGGCGCGGGAGAATCCTTTTTTGTCTCTGCTCAACGGGCTGCGCTTTCTGATTAGCCATCCGATTATCGGCGGTATCGCGTTGGTCGGGGCGCTGCTGACGATGGCAAGCGCGGTGCGCGTGCTCTATCCGGCGCTGGCCGGGCACTGGCAGATGAGCGCCGGACAGATTGGCCTGATGTATGCCGCCGTGCCGCTGGGGGCGGCGATTGGTGCGCTGACCAGCGGGCGGATTGCCCACCATGCCCGCCCTGGCGCAATCATGCTGGCGAGCGGCATCGTGTCGTTTATCGCCGTGGGCGTGTTCAGCCTGATGCCGGTCTGGGGGCTGGGGCTGGCCTGTCTGGCCCTGTTTGGCTACCTGAGCGCCATCAGCTCCCTGCTGCAGTACACCCTGATCCAGACGCTGACGCCGGACGGCATGCTGGGGCGCATTAACGGTCTATGGACGGCCCAGAACGTAACGGGCGATGCGATAGGTGCGGCGATCCTGGGTGGGATGACGGTGGCGATGACGCCCGTTGCGGCAGCCAGCTCCGGTGGCCTGGTGCTGGCTTTGATTGGCGTGGTGCTGGCGCTGGTGCTTGTTCAGCTGCGCCGTTACCAGCAGGCCGCACCGGTGGAAGCGGTGTAGATTTTGTCGGATGACGCTGGCGCTTATCCGACCTACGGGTTGGGATGGGATGGTTTTGTCGGATGACGCTGCGCTTATCCGACCTACGGACCGGTAGGGTGGATAAGCGCCAGCGTCATCCACCGTTAATTTTTTGAAAATAGCGCGGTCATGTGCTCCAGCACCTGGGTCGCGCTGTAGTAATCCAGGCGGAAGGTTTCGGTGCCAAGCGGGTAAACATGTTTGTTCTGCACCGCGGGCAGATGCGACAGCAGCGGGTTAGCTTCCAGAGCGGCGGCGTCTTTCTCGTTACCGGCAAACAGGAACAGGCTCTCGCCGTTCAGCCCCGTGGCAAGGTTTTCACCGCCAAGCTGAATGATATCGTGGCGCTTGCCCATGCTCTGGCTGGTGTGCAGCGCCGCGGGCAGCGTGGCGAGCGTAAAGCCGAGCTGCTCCAGAAGCTTGCCCTGAGCGGATTCCGGCGTCCACAGGTTCGCGGAGCGTGAGGCTGGGGTGTAAACCAGCGCGCTGACCGGCTGCGGCGGCAGATTAATTTTCGTTTTGGCCTCGCTGAGCTGTTTATCAAAGTTTGCGATGCGCGCGGCGGCCTGCTTTTCGTGACCGGTTATTTTGCCCAGGTCGGTGAGCACCTGCTGCCAGCTCTTGTCGTCGTAGTTGATTACCAGCGTCGGGGCGATGGCAGAAAACTGGTCGTAAAGCGCGACCGCGGAATCGCCCCCGGTAGCGCTGATAAGAATCAGGTCGGGCATCTGCGCGGCGACGGCTTCGGCGCTCGGTTCGCCGATATACAGGCGCTGCACGTTGCGCTGCTTCGCTATTTTGCCCCACTGGCGCATGTAGCCCTGGTCATCCGCCACGCGGTTGCCTGGGGTTGTCGCGCCGCTGGCAATCACGGGCGCATCTATCGCCAGCAGCGAACCGGTTAGCGTTACGCTTGTGGAGACGATGCGCTGTGGCGCCTGCTCCAGGGTATGCGTTCCCCGGCTGTCGGCGATCTGGCGCGGCCAGTCGGCGGCGTGAACGAAATGGCTGAGGGACAGAAGAAGCAGTGCGGTAAATCTGATTTTCACTCGGGGGCATCCTGTTGAAATTAAAGGCTGGCGGTGGATGGCGCTGCGCTTATCCACCCTACAAGTCAAGAACCGTAGGTCAGATAAGCGCAGCGGCATCCGACAAAAATGCTCAGTAATGGCGCAACTGTTGACAGTACGATCGTTTCTCTTTAGGTTACCAGCCCGAAATACAAATGATAATTATTATTAATGACATTTATCATTTTTCTAACGGAGGACGCATGGATACGTTACTGGCCGAGGAGCCACAGAACAAGCAGCTAACCCCTTGTGCGGATAGCTTTTTCTTTATGTCTCCTTATCGAAGTTTTCAAACGCAGGGCCGTTTTATGCGTCTGGAATGTCCCGCCGAAGAGGGAGCGGATCTGCACGGTGTCCTGCAAACGCAGCTGCGCGAAGCCTTTGCGAAGGCCAAAGAGCAGGGTATCGATAAACCGATAGCGGTGGGTGCGATCCCGTTTGACCCACGTCAGCCCTCCGCGCTGTTCATTCCACAGAGCTGGCAGACCTTCTCCCGCGCCCAGCGGCAGCAGTCGGCGGCACAGAGCCAGCCCGCAGGACAACCCGGCGTGACCACACGTAAAGCTATTCCTGAACAGGACAAGTTTATGGCGATGGTGGCGCACGCCGCCGAGGCAACCAGCCAGCCCCATATCGACAAAGTGGTGCTTTCCCGCCTGATCGATATTGAAACCGATGCGCCAGTTGATATCGATGCGCTATTAGAACGGCTGATTGCCCAGAATCCCGCCAGCTTCAACTTCCACGTTCCCCTGCCGGACGGCGGTTCGCTGATCGGTGCAAGCCCGGAGCTGCTGCTGCGTAAAAGCGGTAAAAACTTCAGCACGCTGCCGCTGGCTGGTTCCGCACGCCGCAGCACCGCAAACCTCGAGCGGGATCGCGAGACTGGCGAAACGCTGATGAAATCCGGCAAAGACCGCCACGAGCACGGTCTGGTGACGGACGCCATGCGAACCGTGCTGCAGCCGCGCAGCCTCTCTTTGTCGGTGCCGGAAACGCCGGAGCTGATCACCACCCCAACGCTGTGGCACCTTGCCTCACCGATTTATGGCCAGGTGAAAGACGAGCGGGAAAACGCGCTGTCGCTGGCCTGCCTGCTGCACCCAACTCCCGCCCTGAGCGGCTTCCCGCACGACGTGGCGCAGAAGCTGATTGCCGAGCTGGAGCCGTTCGACCGCGAGCTGTTTGGCGGCATCGTTGGCTGGTGCGACGCCGAAGGCAACGGCGAGTGGGTAGTGACAATCCGCTGCGCGCGGGTGGCGAAGAAACAAATTCGCCTGTTTGCCGGTGCGGGCATCGTGCCTGCCTCCTCACCGGAATCGGAATGGCGCGAAACCGGCGTCAAACTTTCCACCATGCTCAACGTATTTGGACTTAATTAAATGGCGATTGAATTTACCCGCTGGCCAGCGGATCTGGCCGCACGCTATCGCGAAAAGGGCTACTGGGCCGATCTGCCGCTGACCGACATCCTGAGCCGCCATGCAAAGAATGACACGATTGCGCTTATCGACGGCGAACGTCGTTACAGCTACCGCGAACTGGAGCAGGCGGCAACCCGCCTGGCCTGCGCGCTGCAAAGGCGGGGCCTGCAAACGGGCGAAACGGCGCTGGTGCAGCTGGGCAACGTGGCGGAGCTGTATATCACGCTGTTTGCGCTGCTGAAAATCGGCGTTGCGCCAGTTAATGCGCTTTTCAGCCATCAGCGAACCGAGCTTGAGGCCTACGCAAAGCAAATCGAACCGGCGCTGCTGATTGCCGACCGCAAGCATAGCCTGTTTGCCCACGATGATTTCCTTGAGGGATTGTGCAGCCAGAACCCTTCGCTGCGCATGGCGGTGCTGCTTAACGAAAATGACCGCGACCGTTCCCTGACGGCGTTTATCAGCGAGCCGGAAGATAATTTTGTTGTCACCTCAAGCGCCGCCGATGAAGTCGCTTTCTTCCAGCTTTCGGGCGGCAGCACCGGTACGCCGAAGCTGATTCCACGCACGCATAACGATTATTACTACAGCATCCGTCGCAGCGTCGAAATCTGCCGTTTCGATGCAGATACCCGCTTTTTATGCGCCATTCCCGCCGCGCACAACTACGCGCTAAGTTCGCCTGGCTCGCTGGGTGTGTTTTACGGCGGTGGGCGCGTGGTGCTCGCAAACGATCCGAGCGCCACGCTTTGCTTCCCGCTCATTGAACGCCATCAGATCAACGTCACCGCGCTGGTGCCGCCTGCGGTCAGCCTGTGGCTACAGGCCATTGGCGAGTGGGGCAGTAACCAGGCGCTGGCATCGCTGAAGCTGCTGCAGGTGGGTGGGGCACGGCTCAGCGAAGCGCTGGCGGCGCGTATTCCTGCGGAAATCGGCTGCCAGCTTCAGCAGGTGTTTGGCATGGCGGAAGGGCTGGTGAACTACACCCGTCTGGACGACGACAGCGAACATATCTTCACCACCCAGGGCAAGCCGATGTGCCCGGACGATGAGGTCTGGGTAGCCGACGAAAACGGCAACCCGCTGCCGCACGGCGAAGTGGGCCGCCTGATGACGCGCGGACCGTACACCTTCCGCGGCTATTACCGCAGCCCGGAGCACAACGCCAGCGCCTTCGATGCCAACGGTTTCTACTGTTCTGGCGATCTGATCGCCATTGCCGAAGATGGCTACATCACCGTACAGGGCCGCGAAAAAGATCAGATCAACCGCGGCGGAGAGAAGATCGCCGCCGAAGAGATTGAAAATCTGCTGCTGCGTCATGAAGACATTATCCACGCCGCGCTGGTGTCGATGGAAGACAGTCTGCTGGGCGAGAAAAGCTGCGCGTTTATCGTCGGCAGCCGCCCGTTCCGCGCCGTGGAAATCCGCCGCTACCTGCGGGAACTCGGCATTGCGGACTTCAAGCTGCCGGACCGCATCGAAATTGTTGAGGCTTTGCCCCTGACCCCGGTCGGCAAAGTGGATAAAAAACGTTTACGCCAGCTGATTGCCCAAAAGGCGCTGGCTTCCTGATTGACGGAGAGATTATGGCTATCCCAAAACTGAACGCATACGCCTTACCGACCGCAGCGGAGATCCCGGAAAGCAAAGTACAGTGGGCCTTCGAGCCTGGCCGCGCCGCGCTGCTGATCCACGATATGCAGGACTACTTTATCGATTTCTGGGGCGACAGCTGTCCGATGATCCAGCAGGTAATCGACAACATCGCCGCGCTACGCGCCTACTGCAAAAAGAATGGCATTCCGGTTTATTACACCGCGCAGCCGAATAATCAGAGCGATGAAGACCGCGCGCTGCTCAACGATATGTGGGGGCCGGGCCTGAACAAGCATCCGGATCGCCAGCAGGTCGTCGCCGCCCTTGCCCCGGACGAGCGGGACACTGTGCTGACCAAGTGGCGCTACAGCGCGTTTATCCGCTCGCCGCTGGAGCAGTCCCTGAAAGAGACCGGTCGCAACCAGCTGATTATCTGCGGCGTGTACGCTCATATCGGCTGCATGACCACTGCCACCGACGCCTTCATGCGTGATATCAAGCCGTTTATGGTGGCCGACGCGCTGGCGGATTTCAGCCGCGAAGAGCACATGATGGCGCTGAAATACACGGCGGGCCGTTCAGGCCGCGTGGTGATGACCCGCGATCTGCTGCCGGAAGCTGCCCCGCAAAATAAAGAGCAGCTTCGTACCCTGATCCTGCCGCTGCTCGACGAGTCCGACAGCCCGGAAGATGACGAAAACCTGATTGATTACGGCCTGGACTCCGTGCGCATGATGGCGCTGGCGGCAAGCTGGCGCAAAATTCACGGCGACATCGACTTCGTGATGCTGGCGAAGAACCCGAGCATCGACGCCTGGTGGGCGCTGCTGTCCAGGGAGCCGCAGGCGTGAACATCGACTTTAGCGGCAAACGCGTCTGGGTAACCGGCGCGGGCAAAGGCATTGGCTACCATACGGCGCTGGCCTTCAGCGAGGCCGGGGCGACGGTGGTTGGTTTCGATCTGGCTTTCCCGCTGGACGTTTACCCGTTCGCCACTGAAACCCTTAACGTTGCTGATGCAGACCAGGTTAGCGTGCTGACCCGGCGCTTACTTAGCGATGAATCCCGGCTGGATGTGCTGGTCAACGCGGCGGGGATTTTGCGCATGGGCGCAACGGATGAGCTGTCGCTTCAGGACTGGAAGGATACCTTCGCGGTCAACGTTGGCGGCGCGTTTAATCTGTTCCGCGCCGTCATGCCCCTGTTGCGCGAACAGCGGAGCGGGGCGGTGGTCACCGTTGCTTCGGACGCGGCCCATACGCCACGAACCGGCATGTCCGCCTATGGCGCATCGAAGGCCGCGCTGAAAAGCCTGGCGAAGACAGTCGGGCTGGAGCTTGCCCCCTTCGGCGTGCGCTGTAACCTTGTTTCGCCTGGCTCAACGGATACCGACATGCAGCGCCTGCTTTGGAAAACGCCGGACGCGGAGCAGCGGCGCATTAAGGGCTTTGCGGAGCAGTTCAAAATGGGCATTCCGCTGGGCAAAATCGCCCGCCCGCAGGAGATTGCCAGCACGGTCCTGTTCCTTGCCTCCGACTACGCCAGCCATATCACGATGCAGGATATCGTGATTGACGGCGGCTCGACGCTGGGAGCCTGATATGAGCATCTGGAAACGCCAGCTGAGCCTGACTGAGCTTAACGCGATGGGTGAAAAGTCCATGGTGGCGCTGCTCGGCATTACCTTCACGCGCATCGACGAAGCGTGTCTGGAAGCGGAGATGCCCGTAGACGAACGCACGCATCAGCCGTTTGGCCTGCTGCACGGCGGTGCATCGGTAGCGCTGGCGGAAACGCTGGGGTCGATGGCAGGGTATTTGACCACCGCGGAAGGGCAGTGCGTGGTGGGAACGGAAATCAGCGCCAGCCATCACCGAGCGGTGGCCTCCGGCAATGTTCGGGGCGTCTGTAAACCGCTGCATCTGGGCAAAACGTCCCAGGTCTGGGAGATTGCCATTTTTGATGCGCGCGGCAAACGCTGCTGCACCAGCCGTTTAACCACGGCGACTCTGGGGTAAGTATTTTCGGTGGATAGCGTTGGCGCTTACGTTTGAACTCGGTCATTATCACGTTCTTCGCATTTAAGTCGGGAACGTGTCAACGCTATTCAGGACGGGTCATATAAGCAAAAAAAGCCCTGTGGTGAGGGCTTTATCGCGATACTGCTAACGGATGCTATGGTAAATTCTTGCCTGTTTTTAGTAAGTCGATAGCTCGATCGAGTTGCTTGTAGAGTGTATGTCTCAATTCATCTAATTCGTCGTTTTCTCTAATTAACGGTATTCCGTCTTTATGGAGAACAATGTCGTTAAATGATCCCATCCCGCCGTAAAGCTTTCTCAGTGAAAAAATTGACGATTCGTAATCAAAGTCCAGTTCAGAACCTAATTTTTCGAATGTTTTTGCCCATGAATCTTCGTCGTTTGATGACAGTACGTTAGCAATATCGATTACAGTTTTTTTATTTCATTTTTCATTTCAAACCTCCATTTCCAGGTATATTAACGCCCGGTATTTTCCACGGTCCAGGCACTACATAACGGACGTTATGGTAAATCGGATCTCCCGCAATTATTCTGGCGGGATATAATCCGTTATCTGCTCAGGTAAAAGAGAAGGCATCGCAACAGTTCGCCCTTTATTATCAACAAATTCAACCATGTAAGCCAGATTTGGTTTTTCATGTATGAATACTATGGCGCCCACCATGCCTTTAGTTAACCCTTCATCCGGCAAATCTTCCGCTAATACAACCACTTCAAACTCTTCTCTTCTCATAGCCTGTATCTCACTTAACAAAAATCGTCGTCATGCGTGGAACGACGGCATCAGGTTCATATATCCAACCGCTGCGCACTATCACAGTCTCACCATTAACGCCTAATATCGGCATGTCTACGGCCATTAGCTGCCCGTACCGGTTTGCGTCCAAAACTTTAGCTGGGGCGGTTAATATGCCCTCTCGGACTCTACCCGCTAACACGTCTAAATTTGTCGGATTATAACCCAGCGCCGACTGGAATACTCTGGCCTTATGCCCTCCGATTGGGTGGGTAACATCTAAAGAGTAAGTAGATAATTTTCTGTAATCTACAACGGCGTGTTCGGCATTCAGTAATACTCCTGATTCTGAGGTAAACCCCTTTAAAGCAGGAGATTCAAACGTTGGGATTTTGCTTAATGACGATAATTCTTCTAGTTCTCCAGTAACGTTAACTCGTCCCATCGTCAGCCCGGCGGCTACTGATGCGGCGGTAATCAGCAATCCCTTGTTATCCATGACCTGATCGTAACCCGCTGGCGCATCGCCGCCGAGCTGCTGTGCGGTCTGCCGGAATCCCTCTATGTTGCCGTTATAAATACCACCCGCCGCCAGAAGCCGTCCGGCTGCCTTGCTGTTAATGGTTTTTGCCGCCTGAGCGTGCTGTACCGGGGCATCGGCATAGTGCTGCTTAACGGCCGGCGCGGGTTTTTTGCCCTGGTGTACGTTGAGAGCGTACTCGTAGATTTGACGCACTGCCTGCGGGAAGCTCTCGCCGTAGGTGTCCATGAAGCAGCCGTAAACCAGATTATTGTCGCCGTCGAAGAAGAACGGATTGCGAAATCTTTCCCACTTTTCCTGCGTGTTCACGCCGATCATCCAACCGTGCTCCAGATTCCATTTTACTTCGTCATAGAGTCCGTCGTATTCCTGCCTGTGTTTACGTTTGTAGGGCTGCGCAGCGAGGCGATGGTGAACACCTTGCCGCCGTTTCGGAACGCTGTTACGGCGAAGAGGGTTACGCTGGTAGTCGTATTCCAGGTAATCCAGTTCATAAAATATGCCAGCCATCTCCAGCGCTTCACGCGGCGTGAGGATGAACTGAATATCATCCGGCGCCAGCTTCCGCTGGGCTTCCCATTTCATGTAGAGCGTAAACATCCTGTGCTGACCTTTTCCATGTGAATTGTATGTATTTTCCGGCGGATAGGGTGATAAATCAACTATTCAGGCATGCTCCCGTGGAGGGTACACCAGAAAACGGGGAGCGGAGCGAACAGTGTCAGGCCATTCGGTTTGGGTTCAGAATTTATGAGTGTTGCGTTAGACCTTGTAAATCTCACTTCACCGCCAACGATACCCACATCCTTCCCAACATCCTCATCTGTAGGTCGGATAAGCGCCAGCGTCATCCAACATCCTCAGAAAGTGATCGCCATAGCAAGCTGGTGTAAATACCTGGTCAAACCACACCCTTCTCATGTTTCAATATTGTTAAATTCCGGACTTTGTTCTAGAAACAAAATGTAACATCACCACGTTTCTGGGCTGACAACGGAAAACAAACATGAATACTCCAGGGAAACACCTGATATGGGCAGTGCTGGCGATTATCGGGGCCTTCGCGCTCGGCTATATCGCACTGAACCGGGGCGAACAGATCAACGCATTGTGGATTGTCGTCGCCTCAGTCTGCGTTTATCTCATTGCCTATCGTTATTACGGTCTGTTTATCGCTAAACGCGTGCTGACGGTTGATGCGACCCGCATGACGCCAGCCGTACGCCATAACGACGGGCTGGACTACGTGCCGACGGACAAGAAAGTGCTGTTCGGTCACCATTTTGCCGCTATTGCCGGGGCTGGGCCGCTGGTCGGGCCGGTGCTTGCCGCGCAGATGGGCTATCTGCCGGGTATGCTCTGGCTGCTGGCGGGCGTGGTGCTGGCCGGTGCGGTGCAGGACTTTATGGTGCTGTTTGTCTCCACCCGCCGCGACGGGCGTTCGCTGGGCGAGCTGGTGAAAGAGGAGATGGGCAACACCGCCGGCGTGATTGCGCTGGTGGCCTGCTTTATGATCATGGTGATCATTCTGGCGGTGCTGGCGATGATCGTGGTGAAAGCCCTGACCCACAGCCCGTGGGGCACCTACACCGTCGCGTTCACCATTCCTCTGGCGCTGTTTATGGGCGTCTACATTCGCTATTTGCGCCCCGGGCGCATCGGTGAAGTTTCCGTTATCGGCCTGGTGTGCCTGATCTTCGCGATTATTTCCGGCGGCTGGGTGGCCGAAAGCCCGAGCTGGGCGCCGTACTTCGACTATACCGGCGTGCAGCTGACGTGGATGCTGGTGGGCTACGGCTTCGTGGCGGCGGTGCTGCCGGTGTGGCTGCTGCTGGCCCCGCGTGACTACCTCTCCACCTTCCTGAAAATCGGCACTATTATCGGGCTGGCCATCGGGATTCTGATTATGCGGCCGACGCTGCAAATGCCTTCCCTGACCAAATTCATCGACGGCACCGGCCCGGTGTGGACCGGCGACCTGTTCCCGTTCCTGTTTATCACCATCGCCTGCGGCGCGGTCTCTGGCTTCCACGCGCTTATTGCCTCCGGCACCACGCCGAAGATGCTGGCGAATGAAAACCAGGCCTGCTTCATCGGCTACGGCGGCATGCTGATGGAGTCGTTCGTGGCGATTATGGCGCTGGTGGCGGCCTGCGTTATCGACCCGGGCGTCTACTTTGCGATGAACAGCCCGATGGCGGTGCTGGCTCCGGCGGGCACGGCGGACGTTGTGGCGTCTGCGGCGAGCGTCGTCAGCGGCTGGGGCTTCCACATCACGCCGGATACCCTGACTAACATTGCCAACGAAGTCGGCGAGCAGAGCATTATCTCCCGCGCCGGTGGCGCGCCAACCCTCGCGGTAGGCATGGCCTATATCCTTCACGGCGCGTTGGGTGGCCTGATGGACGTCTCGTTCTGGTACCACTTTGCCATCCTGTTTGAAGCGCTGTTTATTCTGACAGCGGTGGATGCTGGCACCCGTGCGGCGCGCTTCATGCTCCAGGATCTGCTGGGGGTGATCTCTCCGGGCCTGAAAAGAACGGATTCGCTACCGGCGAACCTACTGGCGACGGCGCTGTGCGTGCTGGCGTGGGGCTATTTCCTGCACCAGGGCGTGGTCGATCCGCTCGGCGGCATCAACACCCTTTGGCCGCTGTTTGGTATCGCCAACCAGATGCTGGCGGGGATGGCGCTGATGCTCTGCGCGGTGGTGTTGTTCAAAATGAAGCGGCAGAAATACGCCTGGGTGGCGCTGGTGCCCACGGCCTGGCTGCTGATTTGTACTCTGACGGCGGGCTGGCAGAAAGCGTTCAGCCCGGATGCAAAGGTGGGCTTCCTGGCGATAGCCAACAAGTTCCAGGCGATGATCGACAGTGGCAATATCCCGCCGCAATACACCCAGTCGCAGCTTTCTCAGCTTGTCTTCAACAACCGCCTGGACGCCGGGCTGACCATCTTCTTTATGGTCGTGGTCGTCGTTATCGCCCTGTTCTCGATTAAAACCGCTCTCAGGGCGCTGAAGTCAGACAGGCCGACCGCCAGCGAAACCCCGTACGAAAAGATGCCTGAGGATCTGGATACGATCGTGGCCGAGGCTAAGAGCGCACACTAACTATCTGAAAGAATTGGCGGTATCCACCCTGCGAAGAGGTAGGGTGGATAAGCGTTAGCGCCATCCACAGGGATCTCTGGAGAAAGATATGTTCGATAACCTGGCAAAAGCAGGAAAATACCTCGGGCAGGCCGCCAAAATGATGGTCGGCGTGCCGGACTACGACAACTACGTCCAGCATATGCGCCTGACCCACCCGGAGCAGACGCCGATGACCTACGAAGAGTTTTTCCGCGAGCGTCAGGACGCGCGCTACGGCGGCAAAGGCGGCGCTCGCTGCTGCTGATCCAGCGAGAGTCCGAATTTATTGTAACGACAATCTTGCTTATGTGATTTCACGCACGGTTTTTCGCCATCACGCATAAACCTGTTGTGCGAAACGAAGCAGTGTGTTTGTATGAAATTCGACGTTATCCAGACACAACAACTATTCAGGACCCAAATGACTCCATTCACCCGTAACTCAGGCCTACTACTAACCGCGCTACCAGCCGCGGTGGTCGTCGTGCGTGTGGTGGTGGTCGTCGTCGGCAATGCGCCGTAGGGTCTGAATCAACGCATCGATTCCAAAACCCCGCCGGCGCAAACCGGGCGGGGTTTCTTGTTTTAGTCCCCCGGCCAGTAAGCGAAACGGCATAAAAAGAAGGACTGGAGCATGGCAATTTCGGAAAACCCACCGCAAGGTCGTATCACTGGCGCACAGCTGATTGTGCAAATGCTGGAGCACCACGGTATCACTACCGTAAGCGGCATTCCCGGCGGCACCGTCCTGCCGCTCTACCACGCCTTAAGCCAGAGCACGAAAATCCGCCATATTCTTGCTCGTCACGAGCAGGGCGCGGGTTTCATGGCACAGGGCATGGCGCGAACGCAGGGCAAAGCGGCGGTATGCATCGCCTGTAGCGGCCCCGGCGCAACCAACCTGGTCACCGCGATTGCCGATGCGCGACTTGACTCCATCCCACTGGTTTGTATCACCGGCCAGGTGCCGAAATCCATGATTGGCACCGACGCCTTCCAGGAAGTCGACACCTACGGCATCTCCATCCCGATTACCAAACATAACTATCTGGTTCGCGATATCAACGAGCTGCCGCAGGTCATCTGCGACGCGTTTCGCATTGCCGAGTCAGGCCGTCCTGGCCCGGTGTGGATCGACATTCCGAAAGACGTTCAAACCGCGGAAATTGATATCAGCGCCTTGCCTGTGGTTTCCGAACCGACTCCGTCTCCGAGCTTTGATATTCAGCAAATCATGGATGCCGCGGCGATGATCAACCAGGCGCAGCGCCCGGTGCTGTATCTCGGCGGCGGTATCATCAATTCTCATGCGCAGGCTCGCGCGCTGGCTGAAAAAGCCAGTCTGCCAACGACAATGACGCTGATGGCGCTGGGGACGATCCCGGCAAAACATCCGTTATCGCTGGGGATGCTGGGCATGCACGGTGCGCGCAGCACCAACTACCTCCTGCAGGAAGCTGATTTACTGATTGTTATGGGCGCTCGCTTCGATGACCGCGCCATCGGTAAAACAGAGCAGTTCTGCCCGAATGCAAAAATCATCCATGTGGATATCGACCGCGCCGAGCTTGGCAAAATCAAACAGGCCCATATTGCTATTCGTGCCGACGTGGGCGACGTGCTGGAGCAACTGCTGCCAAAAATCGATGCGCAGCCCCGTAAACAATGGCTGCAGCAGGTTGCTGGCCTGCAGCAGGAGTTCCCGTTCAGCCAGCCGGGCGCCAATAATCCGTTAATGCCGTACGGCCTGATTAACGCGGCCGCCGCCTGCGTTGACGACGAAGCGATTATCACCACCGACGTTGGTCAGCATCAGATGTGGGTGGCCCAGGCTTATCCGTTGAACCGGCCGCGCCAGTGGCTGACTTCCGGCGGGCTGGGCACGATGGGCTTTGGCCTGCCTGCTGCCGTAGGGGCTGCGCTAGCCGAACCCAACCGCAAAGTGCTGTGCTTTACCGGCGACGGCAGCATCATGATGAATATTCAGGAAATGGCTACCGCGGCCGAACATAATCTGGATGTGAAGATCATCCTCATGAACAACCAGGCGCTGGGGCTGGTGCACCAGCAGCAAACGCTGTTCTATCAGCAGAATGTCTATGCCTCCACCTATCCGGGTCAGACGAACTTCCTGAAAATTGCCGAGGGCTTTGGCCTGGCGACCTGCGATTTAAACGCGGCAGCCGATCCCCGGGCAGCCTTACAGGAAGCGATCTCTCGCCCTGGGCCGTGCCTGATCCACGTGCGCACCGACGCCGATGAAAAAGTATTCCCGATGGTGCCGCCAGGCGCCGCCAACATTGAGATGATTGGAGAGTAAGCCATGCAGCAACAAACCGTTATTCTGGAACTTACGGTGCGCAACCATCCGGGCGTGATGTCTCACATTTGCGGCCTGTTTGCCCGCCGCGCCTTCAACGTAGAAGGCATTCTCTGTCTGCCGCTACCCGACGGCGACCAGAGCCGCATCTGGCTTGAGGTGGCCGACGACGAGCGCCTTGAGCAGATGATAAGCCAGGTGGATAAGCTGGAGGACGTGGTGCAGATTAGGCGTGATGCTGACGGCCAGCAGGTGTTCAACAAGCTGACGGCGTTGGTGCAGTAGTGCAACGCTATTTCGCTGTAATATAAGGAATGTTCCTGGTTCCCGGGCAAGCCTGTTCTTAGCTCCTATACTTGATGTCTATGTTAATCAAAGAGGAGCGAAAGCATGACCATTCATAAGAAAGGGCAGGCCCACTGGGAAGGTGATATTAAGCGCGGCAAAGGTACGGTTTCTACCGAGAGCGGTGCGCTAAAACAGCAACCTTATGGTTTCAACACTCGCTTTGAAGGTGCCGCGGGCACCAATCCGGAAGAGCTGATCGGTGCTGCTCACGCGGCCTGTTTCTCAATGGCTCTGTCGTTGATGCTGGGTGAGGAAGGTCATACGGCAGAAAGTATTGATACGACTGCCGACGTCTCGCTGGATAAAACGGACGGCGGATTTGCCATCACTAAAATCGCCCTGACCAGCAACGTCAAAGTGCCCGGCGTGGACAGCGCGGCATTCGATAAAATCATCCAGAAAGCGAAAGCTGGCTGCCCGGTATCCCAGCTGATCAAAGCTGAAATTACGCTGGATTATAAGCTTAACTAACTCTCTCCCCATTGCCTCCTGAGTTTTCAGGGGGCAACTAATCTTGATTGCTTGAGCTAACAAGAGAGGTTAAATTTTTTGTGTTGTCAGTAACCCGCCTTGCGGCGAGCCAGGAATAAGTATTCAGCAACGCTAAAACCCAACCGCCATAGATGACTCCGGGGATAGAATCTCCTTCAGGCCTCCGCGCACCAGCAGGTCGGGGCTAATATCCGCGATGGTTTTTGCCCCCGTCAACGTCATCGCCACCTTCATCTCTTTCTCTATCAGGTTAAGCAGATTGGCGACGCCCGCCTGGCCGTGGGTTGCCAGCGCGTACAGATAAGCGCGGCCCAACAGCACCGTATCCGCGCCCAGCGCGATCATACGCACCACGTCCAGCCCGTTGCGGATGCCGCTGTCGGCCAGAATAGCAATGTCACCTTTCACCGCGTCGGCAATAGCAGGCAGGGCGCGGCAGGATGAAAGCACGCCGTCCAGCTGGCGGCCACCGTGATTCGATACCACGATGCCATCAGCGCCGAAACGCACCGCGTCTTTAGCGTCTTCCGGGTCGAGAATGCCCTTGATGATCATCGGGCCGTCCCAGAACTCGCGGATCCACTCCAGGTCGCTCCATGAAATAGACGGGTCAAAGTTGTTGGCCAGCCAGCCGATATAATCTTCCAGCCCGGTGGGTTTGCCCAGATAGGTGGAGATATTGCCAAGATCGTGCGGACGGCCGTTCACCCCTACGTCCCACGCCCACTGCGGATGCGTCACGGCCTGCCAGTAGCGGCGCAGCGCCGCATGCTGTCCGCTCATGCCCGAGTGCGCATCCCGGTAACGCGCGCCGGGCGTTGGCATATCGACGGTAAAGACCAGCGTTGAGCAACCGGCCGCTTTGGCCCGCTCCAGCGCGTTGCGCATAAAGCCACGGTCTTTCAGAACGTAAAGCTGGAACCACATTGGGCGGTCAATTGCGGGGGCCACTTCTTCTATTGGGCAGACCGAAACGGTGGAAAGCGTAAAGGGAATACCTTTCGCCGCAGCAGCCTTTGCGGCCTGAACCTCACCGCGCCGGGCGTACATGCCGCACAGCCCAACCGGGGCGAGTGCAACGGGCATGGAAAGCGTTTCGTTAAACAGCTTTGTTTCCAGACTCAGCGCGGACATGTTCTTGAGCACCCGCTGCTTTAGCGCCACTTCTGCAAGATCTTCCACGTTGCGACGAAGGGTATGTTCGGCATAGGCGCCCCCGTCGATGTAGTGGAACAGGAACGGCGGCAGGATGCGCTGCGCTGCGGCGCGGTAGTCGGATGAGGCTGAAATAATCATGAGTTCTTTTCCCTTGTAGCGTCGGTATCTTCATCCGGCAGGCGGGTGATGCGAGCCTGCCGGGCTTCGTCTTCGTGCAGGGTTTTAATCGTGCGGTGCACGAAACCCAGGTGCGTCCTGGCGGCCAGACGTGCGCGCTCGGGATCGCCTGCCAGAATCGCCTGTAACAGTTCGTTATGTTGTTCTGTCAGCCCGGTAAAAATAGCCGGGACGGTATACATGCGCTGGCGGCTGTGCATTACGGAGGACTGCAGCAGGTCGAAGAAACCACGCATGGTCTGCAGCAGCACAATATTGTGTGAGGCTTCGGCAATGGCGAGATGAAACCGCACGTCGGCCTGGGCGGCCAGGTCCGGATCGTCGCTTTCTTTAAACGCTACCGTCGCGTCGAAGCAGGCAATCAGCTTCTCTTTGTCGGCTGGCGTGGCGCGAATGGCGGCATACCACGCGGTACTGGCCTCTATCGAGTGGCGCGCTTCTAAAATGTCGTAGCGGTAATTGGGGTCGTCTTCCACCAGCGTTTTCAGCGGCTGTACGATCCGCTGTTCGGACCACGCCTGAACTTCATATCGTACAAAGGTGCCGCCGCCCCTTCGGCTGATCAACACACCTTCGCTGATGAGCTTTTGGATGGCCTCCCGCACGGATGAACGGGAAACCCCCATTTCTGCGGCTAGCTGCCGCTCGGCGGGCAACCTCATGCCCGATTCGAGATTACGCTCGCTAATCAGTGACTTAAGGCGTTCTGCAAGCCGATCCGCCAGGCGAGGCTGCGCCGTCATGATGGGATCATCCAGGTCAGTACATAGGCCTGCAGCGTTGTGATTACCCCAACCATGCAGGTGAATATCAGGCTGTGCTTAACGGTAAAGCGGAACAGGTCGGACTCTTTCCCCACCAGGCCTACCGCGGCGCAGGCAATGGCGATGGACTGCGGAGATATCATCTTGCCGGTAACCCCGCCCGTTGTGTTCGCGGCGACCAGCAGCAGATCGGAAACCCCAATTTGCTGGGCTGTGGTGGCCTGAAGGGCGGCAAACAGGGCGTTTGATGAGGTATCCGAGCCGGTGAGGAAAACACCAAGCCAGCCGAGGAACGGTGAGAAGAAAGTAAAGGCATGGCCGGTATGGGCCAGCGCCAGAGCAAGCGTGGCGGAGAGGCCGGAGTAGTTGGAGATAAACGCGAAGGCCAGCACCATACCGATCGAGTAAATGGGCAGCGCCAGCTCTTTTAGCGTCTCGCCAAAGGTTTCGACCGCGGCTTTTGGCTTCATGCGCAGATAGGCAATGGAAATCAGCGCCGCCACCAGAATCGCCGTACCGGTTGCTGAGAACCAGTCAAATTTATAAACCGCCGCGTAGGCCATGCTTTCGGCCACTACCGGCGGCATTTTGGCGACAAGCTTATCAAGCAGCGGAACCGATACGTTGATCACCCAGTCGGCCAGCGCGCCGCCCGGTGCGAAGAGGGCTTTGAAGGGCGGCACGCTCCAGATAGTGACGGTGGCGGTCAGGAAGATAAACGGCATCCAGGCGCGTACCACCTGGCCCAGAGTGTAATTTTTGCGGGCCAGCGTCTGGTCGGTCACCGACGCGCCGACGTCGCCAAAGCGGAAAATGCGCACGGGCTTCCAGACCCGCAGGAAAGCGGTCAGGCACACCAGCGACACCAGCGAGGAAATGATGTCCGGAAGCTCGGGGCCGAGGAAGTTAGAGCTAAGGTACTGGGCAACGGCAAACGAGCCGCCGGCCACCATCACCGCAGTCCACGTCTCTTTAATTCCGCGCCAGCCGTCCATGATCGCCATGATCCAGAACAGCACGATAATCGTCAGGAAGGGCAGCTGGCGGCCTACCATCTGGCCGATCTGAAAGCTGTCCAGCCCGGTGACCTGACCCGCGACGATAATCGGGATGCCCATGGCGCCGAACGCCACGGGGGCAGTATTCACAATCAGGCATAAACCGGCCGCGTAGAGAGGGTTGAAGCCCAGGCCAACCAGCAGTGCGGCGGTGATGGCGACGGGAGCGCCAAACCCTGCGGCACCTTCAAGGAATGCGCCAAACGAGAAGCCGACAATCAGCATCTGCAGGCGCTGGTCCGGCGTTATGGACAGAATCGACGAGCGGATGATGTCGAACTGCCCGGTTTTCACCGAGATTTTATAGACGAACACCGCGGCGATAATAATCCACGCAATCGGCCACAGGCCGTAGAAGAAGCCGTAAATCACCGATGCCAGCGCCCGATCCGCTGGCATCCGGTAGAAGAACAGCGCCACCAGCAGCGCCAGGCCAACGGTGAACGTTGCCGCCAGGTAGCCTTTCATACGCAGTTTAATCAGCGCAAAAAAGAAGAACAGGATGGGCAGCGCGGCGACCAGGCTGGACAGCCAGATATTGTCTGCCGGATCGTAAACTTGTTGCCAGACTTGCATGCAGGGATCTCCGGAACGTGACGTGCTTATAATTATTTGCCAGATTGGTAGGACCAATCTGGTTTTGTAAGGTAGTTGATGGCTTATGGTTAACTTTATGTTAATCAGTGGCAATATTGTTGTTGGGTTTTTTGCCGTAATCCACAAAGGGGTCACGTTTTGAATGGGATTGGTAGGACCAATTGGCAAGCGCAGGAGCTAAGCGAAGCGTCACCCACCGGATTGCTCTGGCAGATGACGCAGATGAGTTTTCGGGTTAAGCGGTTTGCATCCTCAAAGACTTCCGCCGCCAGCGCCCAACATCCACCGCCATAAACAGCAGCAGGCTAACGCCCATCACCGGCAGCGCATAACCGAGCAGTATGGCGACGAGCAGGACGGCGATGCGCCAGGCTGTGGGCAGCGCGAGCCATGCCTGGCTAACCGTTTGAGCGGGGTTATTCGCCGGGGCGACCGGGCGGCGCAGCCACCACATCCGGTAGCCCAGCATAATCATGGCGCATAGCCCAAGGCCGAAGGCGGCCAGCAGAAGCTGGTTCGGCAGCCCAAACAGCACGCCCATATGGGCATCGATGCCCCAGCGGGTCAGTTTGGCTACAAGCGGGAAATCAGCAAAATGCACGGTGTCGATGACGCTGTAGTTCAGCGGGTGGACCGCCACGCTATCCACGTGAGTCGGCCAGGATCTGTCTATTTCCGTCACCGTCCAGGCTTTATCAGCCGCACGCGGCGGGCGGATCTCCAGTTTGTCGGAGGTAAGGCCTGTCATACGTCCCGCATGCAACACGCGATCCCAGCTTTCATCCGTTGTCATCGGCACCGCCATGCCGTGCATCATGCCGTGGTGCTCGGCATGGGGCTCGCTGTGCTGCATGCCAACGTGAGCTGAAAGCGCGGTATTCACCTGCGGCGTCAGCCAGCCCAGCTCGCTACGCAGCCTGTCGATGTTGCCGCCCGCCCACTGGGACCAGGTCAGCCCGGTCGCTGAGAAAAATAGCAGACCGAGCAATAACGCCGCGCCCAAAGCAATGTGCCAGCGCCGGGCTTTAACCTTCGGGGTATCCCGCACTTTTACCTTTCTTTTCGGGCGAGAGGTTAGCCAGAGCACTATTCCGCCGAGCGCTGCCAGCCAGAGCCAGGATGCGGCCAGCTCGCTGTAAAGCCTGCCCGCATCGCCCAGCAGCAGGCCACGATGAAACCGATCGATCCAGGTCCGCAGCGGCAGCACGCCGCTGGTGCCGTAAACCGTCATATCGCCCGTAACGGCAAGCGTGAAAGGGCTTCGGCGTCATCATGCTGAGGCAGAAGCGGGGCGATAACGGGAGGAGGTGGCGCTCGGGTGACCCGCGAGGCCTGCCAGAGCAGAGGGATAAACAGCCAGATAATCACCGGCACGTGTAGCAGAAGCTGACAGTAGCCGCAGGCGATATCATCCATTAGCGATGCGCCCACGCCGGGAAGCAGAGGGGGCGTCGCTGGCATCTCCATAGGCGGCATCATCATCATATGATGTTCCATGCCCTGATGTTTCGTTCCCGCAGGCTGATGCTCCAGTGATTTTGAAATCAACGGGGCGATAAACAGCATCAGCATCGCCAGCAGGGCGAGGGCCGATAGCCATTTACAGCGAGAAAAAGAGAACAGAGAAGGCAACCGGGCTACCCGCGCAGAGATATTTGTTGCTGGATTGTACCCGGCTGCTGGTTTTTTGTTAAAACTTTCCGGGCGTGCCGGTGACAAGCGATTTTGTCGACAGGTGCCTGGCCCGCAGGGGGGAGGACAATGGGGCGGCAGCAGTCAACCCGCCGCAGCGGGTCGCCGAACTGCTGCAGGTAATTATTTTGTGTAATGGTCGTCGGTGACCTGCTCCATCCATTCAACCGGACTACCGTCGAGCGATTCGGCGATGGCAATGTGGGTCATGGCGGTGTCCGGCGTTGCGCCGTGCCAGTGCTTGACGCCTTCCGGGATCCAGACGATGTCGCCCTGGTTAATTTCGCGGGTCGGGCAGCCCCACTCTTTCAGCCATCCTCTTCCCTGGGTCACAATTAAGGTTTGCCCCAGCGGATGAGAGTGCCAGGCCGTACGTGCGCCGGGTTCAAAGGTAACGGTAGCCCCACCGGTGCGGGCAGGGGGAGTGGTGTGGAAAGGAGCATCGATGCGAACTTTACCTGTGAAATAGTTTTCCGGGCCGGTCTGAGAAGGCTGCGAGCCAGCGTGGGTAATTTTGAGTTTCTCTTCCATTTTTTCCTCCATTTCGGCATTTGCTGCCGGGATTAACAGGGACAACACAACGGCAGAAGCGACGAGCGTTAAGTCTGAAGTATAGGAAACAAGTTCCGGCGTTGAATGAACAAAGACTTTACCGACATTCCGCCGCCGCGATTAGACCGTTAAAAACGAAAGGAGCTATGAGCTGAACTCATAAATGGCGGTATACTTATCCTGGCAGCTAAACCCACAGAGAACCCGCATGTTAAAAGAGAACTTCAACGATCTGATTTCCTTTCTGGTTGTCGCTCGCGAGCGTAGCTTCACCAAGGCGGCCGCTAAGCTTGGCGTCTCGCAGTCGGCGTTAAGCCACGCCATACGTGGGCTTGAGGAGCGTCTTGAACTGCGTCTGTTGACCCGCACAACGCGTAGCGTCGCGCCAACCGAAGCCGGTGAAAAGCTGGTGGAGAGCCTCGGGCCCCGTTTTGCCGAGATTGAAAGTGAGCTGGTCGCCCTGAGCGAAATGCGTGAACGTCCGGCGGGGAATATCCGTATCACGGCGGGTGAGCATGCAGTGGACTCCGTACTCTGGCCGGTCCTCAAGTCTTTTTTAAGCGATTATGACGATATCAAAGTGGAGATCACCGTCGATAACACGCTGACGGATATCGTCAGCGAGCGGTTTGACGCCGGGATCCGCCTTGGTGAGCAGGTGGCGAAAGATATGATAGCGGTGCGTATCGGCCCGGACTTCAGCATGGCCGTCGTCGGCGCGCCGGCCTATTTCGAAAAATATGGCATTCCGCAAACGCCGCAGGATCTGCAAAACCATAAGTGTATCAATATGCGCCTGCCGACCATGGGCGGCCTGTACGCGTGGGAGTTTGAACGCGATGGACGTGAACTGAGAGTTCGGGTTGACGGGCAGCTTACGTTTAACAGCCTGCGCCAGCGCGTGGATGCCGCCGTAACGGGATATGGCCTGGCCTATGTCCCGGATGATTCCGTCAGCGAAGAGCTGGCGGATGGCCGCCTGATCCGGGTCCTCACCGAATGGTGCGAACCGTTCCCGGGCTATTACCTGTATTACCCAAGCCGAAAGCAGCACACCACCGCGTTTGCGCTGTTTGTTGAGGCACTGAGGTTTAAGCGATAGCCATTCTTATATATTCCGGCGGAGAATGAATATTATCTGCAAGAATTAGCGGCCCTTGGGGCATTGAGGACAGCTGTGCAATTCGCGTTGCCGACAGCGGCTGGGTAAAGGTATTTATCAGCGAACTTATAAAGATGTTCAGACATTACCATGCGGCCCGGTATTCCGTCGGGTTCTGGCTTTCCTGCATAACGCCTGTCAGCAATTCGCCGAGCCCTTATGGGTTCCTCTGCCCGAGCCACCATTATTCATCTCAGGCAAGGCCGTCTATTCTATTAAGCCATGAGTGGTCAGGCAAAGCAGTGATCTTCTGGAAATAAGAGATGGACCAGAGTCACGGTTTGAGTTACAGGACGCCAATCCTGGCACCTGATTTTGCAGGAGCGTGAGCGTCATAGAACCTTTGATTATTCACCGACAATCCACGTTTAAAAAATCAGGAAAGCGCCTCGCAGAATATTTTTCAAAATTGCATAACCCTGCTGAAAACCTTTTTTTTAAGTAATTTTTTAGTGACCTGTTTTTAAAGGATTTTATTAATTCATGAAAAAAAAGGGTGAATGGCAGGAAAAAGCAGCTTTTGGACTTCTCATCAACACCTTATCACGCTATCTTTCCTGTTCACTGCCGTACAGGCAGCTTAGAAAAATAGGGTATTTAGCTGACGACGAGACCTCACGTTCACTGCCGTACAGGCAGCTTAGAAAGCCAGTAAATCTGCGATGGAAATCTTGCCCAAGTTCACTGCCGTACAGGCAGCTTAGAAAAGATTATAAGCTTGTTCAATTAACTGAATCTTGTTCACTGCCGTACAGGCAGCTTAGAAAGCTGAGTTTTATCGATACTCTGACGCCGAAATGTTCACTGCCGTACAGGCAGCTTAGAAAGCACAGACGCCCCAGACGCAAACGCCGGACATGTTCACTGCCGTACAGGCAGCTTAGAAAAGTTTAAACAAATGATAAGGAGTTATGAAGATGTTCACTGCCGTACAGGCAGCTTAGAAAAATTGTAGAAATAACTTGCGGCAGAGCCATCGGTTCACTGCCGTACAGGCAGCTTAGAAAGCTTAAATCTAATAGTTATCACGCTGTTGCGTGTTCACTGCCGTACAGGCAGCTTAGAAAATTGGGCATCGCCCAGGGGGCGGTGGTCTACAGTTCACTGCCGTACAGGCAGCTTAGAAATTTGAGAATATCAGAGCCCGCTTTACCAACCAGTTCACTGCCGTACAGGCAGCTTAGAAATGAGCCTGACTATCAATAAGACCTTTACTAGAGTTCACTGCCGTACAGGCAGCTTAGAAAGACAGAGATTTGGGTGTAAGTAGTTATCGCGCGTTCACTGCCGTACAGGCAGCTTAGAAAATATATCCAATTTCACCAATAGAGCTTAAAAAGTTCACTGCCGTACAGGCAGCTTAGAAAGATAACCATCATAGACACTACAGTCAATAAACGTTCACTGCCGTACAGGCAGCTTAGAAATTGAAGGCTACTGAGATTTTCGCTCATGTTGTGTTCACTGCCGTACAGGCAGCTTAGAAACTATCCGACGATAACGTCGATTCTTTCTATCAGTTCACTGCCGTACAGGCAGCTTAGAAAATCGACGGTAACTTTAGCCCGAAGTTCTTTGAGTTCACTGCCGTACAGGCAGCTTAGAAAACCAAGTCTTGTATAGGCATCCTGCGAATAACGTTCACTGCCGTACAGGCAGCTTAGAAATATTGTCCCTATTTTTGATAATTTAAAGTTAGGTTCACTGCCGTACAGGCAGCTTAGAAAAAGTGGTAATGAGGACGCTGAAAACGGGAACCGTTCACTGCCGTACAGGCAGCTTAGAAATCGTTATCTAACATCTGATTATATGTACTGTCGTTCACTGCCGTACAGGCAGCTTAGAAATGAGCCTCCTCCGCATAAGCAGCGATAGTCGGGTTCACTGCCGTACAGGCAGCTTAGAAATACGGCAAGCAGCTGGAGTTTATCGAGGCGGGGTTCACTGCCGTACAGGCAGCTTAGAAAATTGGTGAAATTGGATACATGGAGGAATCCAGGTTCACTGCCGTACAGGCAGCTTAGAAACTCCTGACGAAGAATATCGACTAACTTATCCAGTTCACTGCCGTACAGGCAGCTTAGAAAGACAACGGTACAAACAGTAAGCCCGCTCCCGTGTTCACTGCCGTACAGGCAGCTTAGAAACCAAAAGGAAATACGATGAGCAATATCATTCCGTTCACTGCCGTACAGGCAGCTTAGAAAGAGATGAGCAAGAGTGGGCCAATAATGATCATGTTCACTGCCGTACAGGCAGCTTAGAAAGAGATGAGCAAGAGTGGGCCAATAATGATCATGTTCACTGCCGTACAGGCAGCTTAGAAAAGATTCAACTATTTTTTCTTTTCCGTAGGGTAGTTCACTGCCGTACAGGCAGCTTAGAAAAGCTTGGTGCTGTGGGGTTAATGATTGACGGTGTTCACTGCCGTACAGGCAGCTTAGAAAAGTTTGCCTGGGCGTCAGTAGTGCCGTTGATTGTTCACTGCCGTACAGGCAGCTTAGAAATGTGTTGGCACACCGTCAACGCCCAGCCCCTCGTTCACTGCCGTACAGGCAGCTTAGAAATCGATACGGTTGTAGGTATCGGTCATCGCTTCGTTCACTGCCGTACAGGCAGCTTAGAAAGTCACCCCGCAATTTAATGGTGAGCTGTCACAAGTTCACTGCCGTACAGGCAGCTTAGAAAGCGAGTAAATCGGCTATGGAAATCTTGCCCAGGTTCACTGCCGTACAGGCAGCTTAGAAAATAAACTGCAGCCTCAACACAACGACGAGCCCGTTCACTGCCGTACAGGCAGCTTAGAAATGCAATGCCGTTCAGAGTAGCCTTAACCACGTGTTCACTGCCGTACAGGCAGCTTAGAAATTCAAGCGAGGACGTTGGTGGCAGCTACGCCGGTTCACTGCCGTACAGGCAGCTTAGAAATGTAATCAGATACCGCTGGCGCGGTACACGGCGTTCACTGCCGTACAGGCAGAGCGGGGTCAGCATGTCAGCAGACGGGGCGTTCACTGCCGTACAGGCAGCTTAGAAAGTAATAAATACTATCTTGGCGGTCAGATGTACGTTCACTGCCGTACAGGCAGCTTAGAAATCACGATGGCGCTAACACCCAGCCCGGAACTAAGTTCACTGCCGTACAGGCAGCTTAGAAAAGCCAGTAATTATCGCTACCAGTAAATGTGACGTTCACTGCCGTACAGGCAGCTTAGAAAATTCTATAGTTCGCCTCCCTCCGCATTAGTTCGTTCACTGCCGTACAGGCAGCTTAGAAAAGACGTTCAGCGCGGGGCCAGTATTTGCTGGCGTTCACTGCCGTACAGGCAGCTTAGAAATCGGATTTAAGCCCAATGCTTTCACTCTCGTAGTTCACTGCCGTACAGGCAGCTTAGAAAGTTTGCCGCCTTGTTCACATCCGACTGAATTTGTTCACTGCCGTACAGGCAGCTTAGAAAATCTCAGCATGCTGGTGGCTACAGACACGCACGCTTAACCTGTAGTTGCACAAAAGCCCGCTTCGTGGGCTTTGTTGTATCAGTCGTCAATAAGTTGGGTAGCGCGACAATCATACAGTTTTGCGAGCTTGTCCAGAGTGGCGCGTTGTGGCTTCGCACGCTTCTCCATGTTTGCTACGCCCGCTTGAGTTATGCCGAGCGCCTCCGCTACGGCCTCTTGAGATAGACCGCGATACAGTCGCCAGGCGGCCTGTAAAGTCACGCCCTTTTTAATTTGAATACCAACAACCTCATGCGGGAGCGTCTCGTCATCATTAGCGCCTGGAGCGTATGGAACAGGCTCGTAAAATTCGTCCAGGCCTGCGGCGTCTACCAACTTATTAAACAGCTCGATAGGGATAACGGCGGATTGTCGCGTGCCGTTTTCATCGGTCAAAAATTGTATATTTCTCATTCTCTCGGGTCTCGTAAATATTGGAGAAAGTCGGGCTTTCTCACTGGTTCGGGCTGGTTTCCCCGCCGCCCTTAGTACGTGTTTGACTGTCTGCGCGCTATCTCATCAATCTGGATTATGGTTGCTTGCCATCTATCACCGTAAATAGCACCCGATAAACTCCCACCCTCACCCGATACTCTTTTCCTTTACTGGCTTGTAGCTTCTTTACGTCAAGCTGCACATCGGGGAAGTCTTCTAACGCGCTAGTCTTGTCGTAAATCACTTCACGGTAGCGGCTGTCTATGCGGGAGAGCTGTTTTCTTGCCTTGTTACTCCATTCAACTTTCGGCACTTTGCCTCCCTCTCGTCGAATCTTGCAATAATTATAACTATATTTGGTGATTCAACAAGGTATTTGGTGATATTCAATTCAAATCAGTGATATGTGGTTATCCGGAACCTCAAGCGCGGTTTCGGGAGTTGGTGGGCCATGCCGAGGAATATTTACACAGCGTGTAATGCGTTTATTGATAATGAGCTTTGCAGTTCAAACGATGGGTTTGGTCAGCACAAGCGCACCGGGGGATCTGAGCGGATGACCCGATAACCATTCTGTATATAAATACTATGAATATGTATTGAGCGCTACATCATAGAATTTTAGCGAGCATTAGATCAGATCGCCGCTTCATTTCTGCCGCGATTCAACGATCTCATACAATGTAGTTTCCATCTCCCGTACAGGCAGCTCTGAAACAGCGATTCCCATACCGAACGCTGATACTGGTTTCTGAACAAAGTTTTTATTGACCTGAATTAAAACAATACATTTTTTTAATTGTAATTTAATTGATAGGGATATTAATTTGTTGGTCATAAATGACCAGCCGTTGGTTAATATATTTTTACTTGCGGTAATGACTGTTAGGAATATTCAATCATGCTTGCACCTTCCGATCTCAAAACAATTTTGCACTCAAAAAGAGCAAATATTTACTATTTGCAATATTGTCGGGTGCTGGTTAACGGGGGACGAGTTGAATATGTCACCGACGAAGGGAAAGAATCGCTTTACTGGAATATTCCCATCGCGAATACCACCGTGGTCATGCTCGGCACGGGAACGTCGGTCACCCAGGCCGCAATGCGTGAATTTGCCCGGGCGGGTGTTATGGTCGGCTTTTGTGGTGGTGGCGGGACACCTTTATATGCTGGTAATGAAGCTGAAATTGCCGTTTCCTGGCTAAACCCGCAAAGCGAATATCGCCCAACCCAGTATCTGCAAAATTGGGTTTCCTTTTGGTTTGATGAAGAAAAACGTCTCGCAGCCGCAAAACAATTTCAAATTATTCGTATCGCACAAATTGAAGGAAGCTGGCTTAATAGCCGCATGAAGCGCGAGAAAAGATTTCAAATTAATACAGAGCATCTTCTGGACACTCTTCATCGGTTTCGCTCAGGCGTCTCTTCAGCGGCTTCACAGAATGAACTTATGCTTCAGGAAGCGCACTTAACCAAAACGCTTTATAAATTTGCCAGCAATGCCGTTCAGTATGGCGATTTTACTCGTGCCAAACGAGGTGGCGGAACGGACTGTGCAAATCGTTTTTTAGATCACGGTAATTATCTGGCTTATGGCCTGGCTGCGGTCGCCACATGGGTAACGGGCATCCCGCAGGGACTTGCGGTGCTGCACGGTAAAACGAGGCGGGGCGGCCTGGTCTTTGATCTGGCAGACCTGATAAAGGACGCGCTGGTGCTGCCACAGGCGTTTATTGCCGCCATGGAGGGGGAAGATGAGCAGGCTTTTCGCCAGCGGTGCATTACTGGTTTTCAACAGTCGGAAGCGCTCGATTTATTAATTACTTCCCTCCAGACCACGGCTGAAAGCCTCGGGCGGCCTGGCATATGAACATTTTACTCATCTCCCAGTGCAGTAAAAAAGCCAGGCAGCAAAGCTGCCAGATACTCGATCAGTTTGCAGAACGTACGGGCGATGCTGCCTGGCAAACCGCCATCACGCTGGAAGGTCTGGACACGCTACGCAGGTTGCTCAGAAAAACAGCACGGCGCAATACGGCAATAGCGTGCCACTGGATTAAAAAAAGCGGCCAAACGGATTTACTGTGGATTGTTGGCAACGCCAGAAAGTTCAGCGTTACGGGGTCCGTGCCGACAAACCGAACCACCCGCGACATCCTGCGTAATCAGCATGAATCCAGCTGGCGTAGCTCAGAAAGTATTGCGCTGCTGGCGGCGATTGCCGGACTGTTTCACGATTTTGGCAAAGCTGGCGGGCTGTTCCAGGCGGGACTTAAGGGCAAAAGTAAGATGCGCTTCCAGCCCTTTCGCCACGAATGGATTTCGGTACGGTGGTTTCAGGCATTTGTTGGCTCACAAACTGACGCGCAGTGGTTAGCCCGGCTCGGGACGCTGACGGCCGAAGATGAACAGACTATCAGTCTTGCAATTAAGAAAGACTCAGCCACCTGGAGCAGCAGCCCTTTCGAGTCTTTGCCGCCGCTGGCACTGGTTGTTGCCTGGCTCATTGTCTCCCATCACCGGCTGCCACACTATAATGGCGATAATCCCCCATCGCTCTCGCCTGACAGTCAGTGGTTAACCCGCCAGCTCAACGCGTACTGGAACTCTCTTAACCATCTGCACGACGCCTGGCAGGCCGGGGATTTTCAGAGCGTCTGGTCATTTCCACACGGCACACCTTTGCGCAGCCATACCTGGCGCGGCAAAGCTCAGCAGATAGCAAAGCGGGCATTGCGGGCGACGTCATTGCAGGAGTTTGGTTCGCTGGAGAATAGTTTTACCGCGCACCTGGCAAGGCTGTCGCTGATGCTTGCCGATCATCATTACTCGACCCAGAGCCCAACGACGGCCTGGCAGGATGAGGCTTACCGCGCCTGGGCGAACACCGATCGTCAGACAAAGCAGCTGAAGCAGAAGCTGGACGAACACAACGTTGGCGTCAGCCACCATGCGTTACTGCTGGGGCGAATGCTCCCTGCGTTGCGGGACCATTTGCCGGCCATCACCCGGCATAAAGGGTTTCGGCAGCGTGCGGAAAAGGGGCGTTTTAGCTGGCAGAACCGGGCATGGGATGTGGCAGAAAGCATGCGGGATGAATCCCGTAAGCAGGGCTTTTTTGGCATTAATATGGCGTCGACGGGCTGCGGTAAAACGTTTGCCAACGCCCGCATTATGTATGCACTGTCACAGGAGGAGAAGGGCTGCCGTTTTACGGTTGCGCTGGGGCTGCGCACCCTTACGCTGCAAACGGGCGAAGCATTGCGCTCCCGGCTTGGGCTGGGGGAAGACGATCTAGCGGTGTTGATTGGCTCATCCGCGGTCCGCGAGCTGTATGAGGACGGACATGATGAAAGCAGCAAGTCGGCGGAGAGCCTGTTTGAACAGCACCAGTACGTTCATTATGACGGCGTGGCGAACCACGGACCTTTGCGGCACCTTTTTGAAAGCGATGGCAAATTAAGCAACCTCATCAATGCACCAGTCCTGGTCGCGACGATTGATCATCTGATGCCGGCCTGCGAAGGCGTACGTGGCGGGAAACAGATCGCCCCCATGCTGCGCCTGCTGACCAGCGATCTGGTGCTGGATGAGCCGGACGATTTTGATATTGCTGACCAGTACGCGCTTTGCCGTCTGGTGAACTGGGCGGGTATGTTGGGGGGCAGGGTCCTGCTTTCTTCCGCCACGCTTCCTCCCGCTCTTGTGCTGGCGCTTTTTACGGCTTACTGCGCTGGACGTCAGGCATGGCAGCAGGCGTGCAGCGAACCGGGAGAGCGGCTGAATGTCTGCTGCGCCTGGTTCGACGAAGATGAATCTGTTAGCGGATGTCACGGTCAACCTGCTGAATTTCTCAGGGCCCATACGGAATTTGCCGAGCGCCGTGCAAAACGGCTGGCGAAGAAGACGGTTCTGCGCCGGGCAGACCTCGTCGATATTAATCCTTCCTCCGCGCGGGCGGATGATGTCACCCATGCCCTTGCCGATACCCTGCATGACGCAATAATCAAACTGCATACTGCTCATCATCAGCAGCATGAAAACGGCAAAACCGTCTCGCTGGGCCTGGTGAGAATGGCAAACATCGATCCGTTGGTTATGACCGCGCAGGCGTTAATGCGTATGCCGTCACCGCAAGATTATTGTATTCACTACTGCGTTTACCACAGCCAGCACCCTCTGGCGGTGCGTTCCTATATTGAAAAACGTCTTGATAGTGCGTTTACCCGGCATCACGAGGACCAGCTCTGGCAGCAGCCGGAAATACACCATGCCGTTGAGCAAAGTGCGGCACAGCATCATATCTTTGTTGTGCTGGGCACCTCGGTCATTGAAGTGGGGCGGGACTGGGACGCGGACTGGGGCATCGTTGAGCCGAGTTCAATGCGTTCGATCATCCAGTTTGCCGGGCGTATTCAGCGTCACCGGCAGCGCCCGCCGCAGCAGGACAACCTGATCATTTTAGGGCGCAACGTCCGGGCCCTGAAGCAACAAAACCCCGCCTACTGTAAGCCGGGCTTTGAAACCGCAGCGTTCACCTTAAACAGCCATGATCTTCGTGATTTGCTGCCGCAGGAGCAGTACCGCTTTATTAACGCTATACCCCGCATCCTCAACCAGCCGCCAAAATCCGCTATCACAAAGTTCGACAGCCTTATTGCCCTTGAGCATGGGCGAATGTGGGAGGCGCTGTTGGGGAAAAGTACCAAAGATCCGGTGGCGGCGCACTGGTGGAGGCTGCCGCTTAACTGGAGCGGCGAACTGCAAAGGCGTACGCCGTTTCGCCGTTCACAGCAGGAAACCCAGTATTTTCTGCGGATGGAGGAAGAGTTCGATGAGCCAGCTTTTATGGTGCGCGATGAGGGTTTCGCAGGCTGGAAAGATCCCGGCATTTTTAAACGTCAGGAACTGACGCTGGCCGAAGGTGTGGAGGCATGGATAGAAACGGATTACGCAACGGTACTGACGGCTCTGGCAGAGGCGCGCGAGTTAACGCTGGCACAGGTTAGTGAAAGGTACGGCGAAATGAATTTACGGGTGGATAAAAACGTCTCTGAATCCTGGCTATGGCACCCGCTATTGGGAGTATTCAGAGAACTTTAAGTAGAGTTAAGGAGAAGGGATGTCACACAAAGCACTAACGGAGTTTATCGTTAGTTATATTGCAGGGCGACGGCAAACGAAGCTTGATGCATTCGATAAAGAGGCTGAAAAACGTCTTAAGGGCGCAGATGCTACGCTGCAAAGTGAAATTTTTCAGGAACGTCGGGTGCTGGAGCAACGATATGAAACGCGGGCCTGGCTAACGGATGCGGCACGTCGCGCCGGGCAAATTAATCTGGTGACGCATGCCGCGAAATTCACGCATGGCGATGCCAAAAACAGCAGTTTTTTCAGCGAAGCGACGGTATCAGAAGGCTACCTGTCTACCTCATCGCTTAGCAAACCCGCCGTCGACGCGGTTGGCAATGCGGCTGCCCTGGACGTTGCCAAACTGCTGCAAAGCGAAGTTGAGGGAGATTCTCTGCTGGCCTGTTTACAGCGGCAGGATCGCAAACCTTTTGTGCCGCTTGCCGAAAATGACCGGCAGCTAAACGACTGGATCGCGGGTTTTTCAGAAGCGCTCAAATCCAAAGAGCTGGCTTCCCACAAGCTCGCCAAACAGGTCTATTTTCCCGTTGCCGACGGCTATCACCTGCTGAATCCACTTTTTTCCTCATCGTTAGCCCATGCGCTGCATCAGCGTCTGGTGGCCCTGCGCTTTAGCGATGAGAGTAAAGCGGCCTGGAAAGCACGTAAAGAAAGCCAATGGTATCCGCAGCCGCTGGTCATTTTCCCTAAAACTGCGGCAATGAATTTCGGTGGCACCAAGCCCCAGAATATTTCTGCTTTAAACAGTACGCGCGGCGGGCGCACATGGTTGCTGTCGTCGATGCCGCCGACATGGAAAACACAGCACAACCCTCCTTACGCCAGGAAAACATTTTTTGGGCCGGGCCCCTTCGAATCTGCCACGCGGGATATCCGCCGCCGCCTTATCAGCCTGCTTAGCAAATCTGAAGAAGCTAATAACCATACTATCCGTCGCGTCTGCGATCGCTTAGTTGATGAAATCATCGATGTGCTGTTTAGCCAGGCGGCTGAAATTCAGCGCCATGAATGGTCCTGCTGGACACAGGATGACGAATGCCAGCTTAAACCTTTGCAGCAATTATGGCTGGACCCATGGCGTGCGCAGAGCGATGAAGCGTTTCGTCTTGAGCGTGAGAAAGACGACTGGCAGGCCGCATTAGCGGAAGACTTTGCGCTGTGGCTAAACGGTCATCTCCGACGCGGTGAATTAAACGTTGGTAAAGCAGAGCTTCGGGAGTGGCAAAGCAAACCCTTGTTCCGCCGTCGCTTACGCGAAATGGAACAGGCCATCAGGAGCTATCGCCATGCGTAATATCATTGTCTTACCCTGGCTGGAGGTGGAAAACGCTAACGCCGTCGCGGGGCTAACGTGGGGCTTTCCCTCAATCACTCATTTCCTTGGCTATACGCACGCCCTGTCGCGCAAACTTCAGCTTAGCCATGGGCTGCGGTTGGAAGGCTGCGGAGTAATCTGCCACCGCCATCAGGCTCATGCCTACTCTTCCGGGCGAGATTACCAGTTTGCGTTAACCCGAAATCCCCTCACCAGAGAAGGAAAAACGGCGTCGTTTAATGAAGAAGGACGAATGCACCTGACCGTTTCTCTGGTCATGGAGTGCCACGGTGAAATCGCCAACGGCGATATTGGCATTGGTGATTTGCAGGCGCATCTGCAAATGCTTTGTCAGACACAGAAGCTGGCCGGGGGATCCATTACCCGCTTGCGTAAGGTTCGGGTGTGTAGCCCCGATAAATTCAAAGCCCATCTCTTTGGCCTGATGCCCGGCTATGCGCTGCTGGATCGTTCTGACTGGCTTGCTGAGCATTATCAGTCGCTTAAAGCGCACAGCCCTCAAACGGAAATGATGGATGCCTGGCTCGACTTTGCGGCGCTGAAGTTCGCGGCGGCAGCCGAGGGTGAACATTCCACGGGGCAGGTGGACTGGTCCTGGCAGAAAAAGCCAAGGCCGGGTTATCTGGTGCCGCTGATGATCGGCTGGCAGCGTATTTCTCCGCTTTATGCCCCAGGGAAGGTCATCAACACGCGCGATAGCGAGACGCCGTTCTGCTTTGCTGAAGCTGTTTACGGGGTAGGCGAGTGGGTTGGCGCGCATCGCATTAAACAGGCTGACGAATTGTTCTGGCGTTATCGCACCACCGATACCGGCTACTACTGCCGTGGACAGGCTACGCCTGAAGACGAAAACGAAGAAGTAGATTATTTCGATACATTTTGAGGGATCACATCATGGCTAAAACGACTGGTATTAAAACCGCCTCTGTACTCGCTTTTGAACGCAAGCTGGCGAATTCAGATGCGGTCATGTTCGCTGGAAACTGGGATGGAACTGAGTGGGCACCTGTTCGCATCCAGGAAAAAGCGGTGCGCGGAACTATCTCTAACCGTCTGAAGAACGCGCTGGTGAGCGATCCGGCAAAGCTGGATGCTGAGATCCAGAAAGCCAACCTGCAACGCGTTGACGTTGCGGCGCTGCCTGCGGATGCCGACACATTAAAAATGACGTTTACCCTGCGGGTACTCGGGAATCTGGCTACGCCATCGGTCTGCAACGACAAGCTTTATCAGGACACTTTGCATGGTGTTATTGAGGGATACATTCAGGAATATGGATTTAACGAGCTGGCACGGCGTTATGCCACCAATCTGGCAAACGGGCGCTTCCTGTGGCGCAATCGCGTCGGGGCTGAACATATCAGGGTGGTCGTTTCCCACGATAAGAAAGCCTGGGAATTTAATGCTCATGATTACCCACTGCGTGATTTCGACGGGCAGGCGGAGGAAGTAAAGGCGCTGGCAGCGGTCATCGAAAACGGGCTGAAGGGCGACACCTTTGTCCTGCTGAACGTAGAAGCGTATGTCCGTCTTGGCGAAGGACAGGAGGTCTTCCCTTCTCAGGAGCTGGTGCTGGACAGCAATAGCAGCAAAAGTAAGGTGCTTTATCAGGTTAACGACGTTGCGGCGCTGCACTCGCAAAAGGTTGGCAATGCGCTGCGCACCATTGATACCTGGCACCCTCAGGTGGATTCACTGGGTGCGATTGCCGTAGAGCCATACGGTTCCGTGACCAGCCGTGGCATCGCCTGTCGCCAGCCCAAAGAGAAAATGGATTTCTACACCCTATTGGATAACTGGGTCACGAAAGGCGATAAACCTGTACCGGAACAGCAGCATTATGTGATGGCAGTTTTGATTCGCGGCGGCGTCTTTGGCGAAAAATCAGAGTAGGGAGCTGGGGATGGAGAGCTATCTGGAGATTCGATTATTGTCGCATCCGGAATTTAAGGAGCCGATGCTGATGGGCGTAATTTTTTCGAAGCTGCATCTGGCGCTGGCGGCGCGCAAGGCGGGGGATATTGGCATCAGTTTTCCCGAGTCCGGAAAAACGCCGGGTTCGGTGGTTCGCCTGCATGGAACAAAAGCGGCACTGACCGAACTGGACGCCACGCGCTGGCATAACGGGTTGCAGGATTATTGTCAGGTTGCGGGGGTAAAGCCCGTGCCAGCGGTAACTGGCTGGCGCACGGTGAGCCGCGTCCAGGTGAAAAGCAACGTAGAACGCCTGTTACGCCGTTCAGTTCGCAAGGGCTGGCTAACAGAAGAAGAAGCGGAGCTTCGGGCGCTTCAGACGCAGGCTCAGGTTACCGGGTTGCCCTATTTGCAGATGAAAAGTCTGTCAACCGGGCAGCACTTCCGCCTGTTTATCCAGCACAGCGAACTGCAGCCGGAGCCGGTTCATGGGCTGTTCAGCAGCTATGGGCTAAGTGCCAGTACGACGATTCCCTGGTTTTAAGTTTGTTCATAACACGGCTTATCGTTGCTCATCTCCGGTCAAGTAGCAGGAGAGTTTCCTGCTACTTTCTCAGAAGTTTATTTCCCCACGCGGCTCTGTAGCTCAGCAGGATAACGAGCACCCTGAACTTCAATATTTGCCAGCGCCGCCTCGATGTTTTTCAGCTCCGTCGCGGTTAACTGCACCGCTGCGCCGCCCAGGTTTTCTTCCAGGCGATGCAGTTTGGTTGTGCCGGGAATAGGCACGATCCACGGTTTCTGAGCCAGCAGCCAGGCCAGGGCGATTTGGGCCGGGGTGTTGCCTTTCTCTTTCGCAATATTGCCCAGCACGTCGACCAGCGTCTGGTTTGCCCGGCGGGCTTCCGGGCTAAAGCGCGGGACTTTATTGCGGAAATCCGAGCTGTCGAACGTTGTGCTTTCGTTGATTGCGCCGGTCAGGAAGCCTTTACCTAACGGGCTGAAAGGCACGAAGCCGATACCCAACTCTTCCAGCGTCGGAATGATTTCTGCTTCCGGCTCGCGCCACCATAATGAATATTCGCTTTGCAGGGCGGTAACAGGCTGAACCGCATGAGCACGGCGGAGGGTCTGCGCGCCAGCTTCTGACAGGCCGAAATGTTTGACCTTACCTTCCGCAATCAGCTGTTTAACCGTTCCTGCAACGTCTTCAATCGGCACGTTTGGGTCAACGCGGTGCTGGTAAAGCAGGTCGATAGTCTCAATGTTCAGGCGCCTGAGTGAGCCTTCCACCGCTTTGCGGATATGCTCCGGGCGGCTGTTGAGGATTTGTGCACCGTCCGGCTGCGGTAGATCAAAACCAAACTTAGTGGCGATGACGACTTTGTCACGTACCGAGGCCAGCGCCTCGCCAAGCAGAGATTCGTTGGTAAACGGACCATAAACTTCTGCGGTATCAAAGAAGGTTACGCCCTGGTCTACCGCTGCGTGAATCAGGTTAATCGCCTGTTTTTTTTCGGTCGCAGGACCGTAGCCAAAGCTTAGCCCCATGCAGCCAAGACCCAGTGCGGATACTTCTAAACCACTTTTACCTAACTGACGTTGTTGCATTGTAATCTCCGGAAAGTACTCAGGGTGGCGGTAACTTTAGCCGCCGGGGGGCCGGGTGACTATGCGTTGAATCCGCTTGAGCTTATGAGAAGGATTCATGAATGGAGAATACTGGCATCTGCCAGACATTAACCTGTACCCAAAGAGATCCGTCTTCTGGCTTAAAAGCAGAGCTAAAACAGCTTCAGCTGCCATAAAAAAAGAGCCGGTGGAAACCGGCTCTCGTAATTATCACCCGGGATTTAAAGCCCTTCGGTGCTTTCTTTTTTCGCTTCCTTCGCTTCTACTTCACGATACCAGCGCGGATGGTGCTTCTGCGCCCAGCGGCGGCTGACTTTACCGACGACCATGCCTTTAATCGATCCCTTCACCCAGAACGCCATATACATATGGATCAGGATGGCGTGGATCAGAATAATGGCCACCGTGGCGTGGATCAGCAGGCTATAGCGCACGACTTTCATCGGGAAGAAGTCGGCGAAATAAGGGCGCCAGATAATCACCCCGGTCACCAGCAGCACGAAGATCAGGCTCATAATTGACCAGAACATCATCTTCTGCCCGGCGTTATATTTGCCGACCTTCGCCACTTTATGCTCGTTGCCCTTCAGCACTTCAACAATGCCTTTTACCCACGGAATATCGTGCTTATCAGGAATGTTGTGCTTCACGAAGCGGGTGAACATAAACATCAGCGCTGCGAAAATCAGCACCCCAAAGAACGGGTGCAGAATACGGCCCATTTGCGGCGTGCCGAAGGTTTCCGTCAGCCACTGCAGCGTCGGGAAGAACAGCGCGATGCCGGAGAGCGACACGAGGAAGAAACAGATCACCACCGTCCAGTGACAGGCCCGGTCGACAAATTTCGTCCTGACAATCATCTTGCTCTTCTTAGTCATCATGCTCTACCTCGTCTTCATCCACCTCTTCGTTTGGCCCAATCCCCACATAGTGGAAAATCAGCCCGGCGAAGGTCGCAATAAAGCCTGCCGCCGCCAGCGGTTTGAGCAACCCTTTCCACAGGTTGATTGGCGTATCAATTTGCGGATCCTTTGGCAGGTTGTGGTACAGCTCCGGCTCGTCCGCATGGTGCAGCACATACATAACGTGCGTGCCGCCCACGCCCTGTGGGTTATAGACGCCAGCGTGCTCGTAGCCACGTTTTTGCAGCTTTGCGACGCGCTCGTCCGCCACTTCCAGCATCTCTTTCTTGCTGCCGAAATGGATAGCGCCCGTCGGGCAGGTTTTCACGCAGGCAGGCTCCTGGCCGACGCTGACGCGATCGACGCAGAGCGTGCATTTGTAGACCCGATTATCGTCTTTATTCAGGCGCGGAATATTGAACGGGCAGCCGGCGATACAGTAGCCGCAGCCAATACAGTGTTCCGACTGAAAATCGACGATGCCGTTGGCGTACTGAATGATCGCCCCGGCGGACGGGCAGGCCTTCAGGCAGCCCGGATCCGCGCAGTGCATGCAGCCGTCCTTGCGGATCAGCCACTCCAGCTTGCCGTTCTGCGTCGTTTCGCTAAACCGCATCAGCGTCCAGGATTTGGCGCTCAGGTCCGCGGGGTTATCGTACACCCCGACGCAGTGACCCACTTCGTCGCGGATATCGTTCCACTCCGAGCAGGCGACCTGGCATGCCTTACAGCCGATACAGCTGGAGACGTCGATCAGCTTGGCGACTTCTTCCTTGTAGTCACGCGCCTGGGGCGGTGGCGTCATGGCGTTAGTGGCCGAACGCTTGAGAATATCCTGAGATTGCATGGACATGAGTTCGCTCCTTACGCCTTCTCAATGTTGACCAGAAACGCCTTGTACTCCGGCGTCTGCGAGTTGGCGTCGCCAACCGACGGCGTCAGGGTATTTGCGAGGTAGCCCTTGCGCGCCACGCCCTCAAAGCCCCAGTGCAGCGGAATACCCACGGTTTCCACTTCCTGTCCGCCAGCATTCAACGTGCGCACGCGCTGGGTGACCACCGCTTTGGCACGGATAAAGCCACGCTTGCTGCTGACTTTCACCCTATCGCCGTTGGCAATGCCTTTAGCGTTAGCCAGCTTCTCGCTTATCTCCACAAACTGTTCAGGCTGCATGATGGCGTTAAGCCGCGCATGCTTGGTCCAGGTATGGAAATGTTCGGTCAGGCGGTAGGTTGTGCCCACGTAAGGGAACTCCTCGCGCTTGCCCATGCGTTTTGCATCTGCTTCATACAGGCGCGCAGCCGGGTTAGAGATGACGTTCGGATGCAGCGGGTTGGTGCCCAGCGGCGTCTCAAACGGCTCATAGTGCTCCGGGAACGGTCCTTCGGCCATTTTGTCGAGGGCAAACAGGCGGCCCACCCCTTCCGGCTGCATGATAAACGGCCCAACGCCGCTGCCCGGTGCGGCAGTGTTGTAGTCCGGGATATCGTTGCCGACCCACTTCGTGCCGTTCCACTCGATAAGCATGCGTTTTGCATCCCACGCTTTACCCTGTGGATCTGCGGAAGCACGGTTGTAGATGATGCGGCGGTTGAGCGGCCACGCCCAGGCCCAGCCCAGCGTATTGCCGAGGCCGGACGGATCGCTGTTGTCGCGGTTCGCCATCTGGTTACCCTGGCGCGTCCAGCTTCCGGTCCAGATCCAGCAGCCAGCGGAGGTCGTGCCGTCATCACGCAGCTGGGCGAAGGAGTCCAGCAGATCGCCTTTTTTCACCAGCAGCTTGCCGCTGGCGTCAAAGAGATCGGCAAGGGCATAGCCGTTGCTCTCTTTGGCGACTTCTTCAGACTCCGGCCCGTCCGGCAGCTTGTAGTTCCAGGTCATGTTGAGCACCGGATCCTGAGCAACGCCGCCCTGTTCACGGTAAAGCGTGCGCAGGCTGTGGAACAGACCGGCCAGGATCTCGCCGTCGTTGCGGGCTTCACCCGGCGCGTCGGCCCCTTTCCAGTGCCACTGCATCCAGCGCCCGGAGTTGACGATGGAGCCATCTTCTTCCGCAAAACAGGTGGAAGGCAGGCGGAACACTTCGGTCTGGATCTGCGTTGGATCCACGTCGTTAGACTCGCCGTGGTTCTGCCAGAAGTTAGACGTTTCGGTCACCAACGGATCGATAATTACCAGATATTTCAGCTTGCTGAGGCTGGCGACAACCTTATTTTTATCCGGGAACGAGGCGACAGGGTTGAAGCCCTGGCAGATGTAGCCGTTGACCTCACCTTTGTCCATCATATTGAAATAGTTCAGGACGTCGTAGGACTGATCCCACTTCGGCAGCCAGTCGTAGCCCCACTGGTTTTCCGCGGAGGCGGCATCGCCCCAGAAGGTCTTCATCAGGCTGACGAAGAATTTCGGGTAGTTGCCCCAGTAGTTAACCTGACCCGGCTGCGTGGCCGTTGGCGTGTTGGCGGCCAGATAAGCCTCGAGGGAGTCATGCTGCTCTTTCGGCAGGGTCAGATAGCCCGGCAGGCTGGTGGACAGCAGGCCTAAATCCGTCAGCCCCTGGATATTGGAGTGGCCGCGCAGGGCGTTCACGCCGCCGCCCGCCATGCCCATATTGCCGAGCAGCAGCTGGATCATCGCCATGGTGCGGATGTTCTGCGAGCCAACGGAGTGCTGCGTCCAGCCTAATGCGTAAAGGAAAGTAGTGGTGCGGTCGGCTGCGCTGGTGGAGGCCAGCACTTCGCATACCTTGAGGAAATCTTCCTTCGGCGTGCCGCAGATATGCTCAACTACGTCCGGCGTGTAGCGGGATACGTGTTCTTTGAGGAGATTCCACACGCAGCGCGGCTCGGTCAGCGTATCGTCGCGTTTTGCAAAGCCGTTCTCATCGAACTGGTAGTTCCAGCTGGTTTTGTCGTACTGGCGTTTTTCGGCGTCGTAGCCGCTGAACAGGCCGTCATCAAAGCTGAAATCTTCACGCACCAGCAGCGCGGCGTTGGTGTAGTTTTTGACGTATTCGGCGTTGATTTTGCCGTTTTCGATCAGGTACAGAATCACGCCCGACAGGAAGGTTATATCGGTGCCGGAGCGGATCGGCGCATAGATATCCGCCACCGAAGCGGTGCGGGTAAATCGCGGATCGACGACGATAAGCGTCGCGTCGTTGTTGTTTTTGGCTTCCATCGCCCAGCGGAAGCCGACCGGGTGGGCTTCCGCGGCGTTGCCGCCCATTACCATCACCACGTTGGCGTTTTTGATATCAACCCAGTGGTTGGTCATCGCACCGCGACCAAATGTTGGAGCAAGACTTGCTACCGTTGGTCCGTGTCAGACGCGCGCCTGGTTATCTACCGCTAACATGCCCAGCGAGCGGGCAAACTTCTGCGTTAACATGCCGCTTTCATTGCTGGAGGCCGAGGCGCACAGCATGCCGGTGGAGAGCCAGCGGTTCACCGTGACGTTCTGCTCGTTCTTCTCGATGAAGTTGGCGTCGCGGTCTTCTTTCATCAGGCGGGCAATGCGTGCGAAGGCGTCGTCCCAGCTGATACGCTGCCACTTATCGGAGCCCGGTGCGCGGTATTCAGGGTAGCGCAGGCGGTTCTCACTGTGGACATAGTCCAGCAGGCCCGCGCCTTTCGGGCAAAGCGCCCCGCGGCTCACCGGATGGTCCGGGTCCCCTTCGATATGAAAAATGCTGGATTTGGCGTTCTTCGCGCCATCACCCAGGCTGTACATCAACAATCCACAGCCTACGGAACAGTAGGTACAGGTATTGCGGGTCTCTTTTGCGCGCAGCAGCTTGTAGTTGCGCACTTCCGCAAGTGCCGCAGTTGGAACAAGTCCCAACATCGCGGCCGTTGTGCCTGCCATTCCGCCGGCGCAGATTTTAAAAAATCTTCTGCGACTGACGTCCATCTTAACCTCATTGGTATGACGAATTAACGACGGTGAAAATAGCAGCCAGGCGTGGGGGGATATTGAGTAAAATCAAATCACTAACGAATGGGTAGAGAAATACTCCTTAAGTGGTGTCTCAGCACCAGACCCGGTAACCATTTTGGGCGTGTGGGTATCAAAAGGCTGGGTAGGGCGGACAGGCGAAAGCGCCATCCGCCCCAGTGTTGTTAATCAGTGCTCCAGATTGCGCAGTTTTTACGCACCAGCTCCGTCAGGAGACCGCCTTCGGCGATAAACTGGCGGATTTGACCGGTGTCGCTGTCGTTCTGGCGGACATACCCTGCAATCTCTTCTATCGTTTGCGCCCCATTCAGCTCTGCGGCGTAGGGGACAAGGGTGTCGAGCAGGGAAAGCAGATCTTCAGCAATCGTGCGCTGTTCCCCGGTGCGGACATCCGTCAGCGTACCGTCCAGCCCAAAGCGGCAGGCCTGAAAACGGTTAAAGCGGTACAGCAGATAATCCTCTGAGCGCGGCACGAACGGGCGTTCCGCCAGCAGCCAGTGGGCGATGGCCTGAATAAACCCGGCGATGTTCGCCGCCCGGCTGAGGGTCAGTGGCGTGTCCATGACCCGCACCTCCACCGTGCCAAATTTGGGGCTGGGTCGGATATCCCAGTGCAGGTCTTTAATGGACTGCACGATGCTGCTGGTTTCCAGCTTTTGATACATCCACAGGAACTCCTGCCAGCTGCTGACGAAGGGCGCGTGGCCGTTATCCGGGAAGGCAGAGAAAATATTCAGGCGAGACGAGGCGTAGGTGGTGTCGTGGCCCTGAATGTAGGGAGAGGAGGCGGAGAGGGCGATAAAATGCGGCACGAATCTGGACAGCCCGTGCAGCAGGTAAATGGCATCCTCTTCATTATCGCAGCCGACGTGAACGTGCTGGCCGAACACCGTCGCCTGCTTCATCAGGTAGCCGAACAGCTCCAGGTTATGGTTGTAGCGTTCGTTCTGGCAAACCTCCTGCCGCTGCCATTTCTGCCAGGGATGCGTGCCGCCACCGCAGATGGCCAGATGGTGAGCGTCTGCCGCCTGCATTACCCGGTGGCGTAAATCTCTGAGCTGGGCATGCGCCTCCTCCACGTCTTTGCAAACGCCGGTGGCAATCTCCAGCATGCTCTCGGTGATATCGTGCTTCACCTCCCCGACGCTGACCCGATCCTTCACCTCTTTGATAAGCCGCGACGAGTCCTGGCTAAGGTCAAAGGTTGGCGGGCTGACAATCTGCATCTCCAGCTCGATGCCCAGCGTGAAAGGATCGGAATGCGCATAAGAGGTAAGAGGCATAAGGCTATCCCATTAAACGTGTTGGATTAATGGGATAAGTATAGTCGGGGGTGATGGGGCATTCTGGAAGAACTCTGTAAGAGTTCGGAAATATATTGATTTAACAGATAAGGTAAGAATGCTGATTAACACGTAAGACCAAATCCACGCTATTCCCGCTCGACCGAAAACCACCGCTTCCACACGAAGCGAATCACGAAATACTCCACCGCGCCCAGCGCCAGAAACCAGATGCAGAAAATAATGGTGTAGAGCTGGTTCAAATCCAGCAGATGGAAGGTCGCCATCAGGCGATGCGCGAGCGTCAGGGTGAGCATCGGGGCGGGCAGCAGCAGGCAGGAGAAAAAGGCCAGCAGCAGGATGCCGCCTGCGCTCATCAGGGTTTCAAGGGGATGCTTCATCTTGTTAATTTCACGTTAAAAACCGTATTGTCTGCGAAATCCTTCGCCAGCGCAAACCGCGTAGCCTTTCTGCCAAAAAAAGCCAGTTTCAGGGCGTGATAATAAATAAAAATTTATTAATTGCTCCACAGAGTTCCTCCGTTTGTCAGCCCCCCGACTGTGCACTACAGTGTATTTATCATCAATTCAATAAGCTAAACAACCTGGTTTTTCATTCATTTTTCGAAACAGAAAGTCTTCTTCGATAAACATTTTTAATGTTGCCGCATTCCTGTTGATCCCTGAAAACCATGCTTAAAATGGAACCGAACGATGAATAAAATTTACCGCCTGGTCTGGAGCGAGACAAAACAAGGCTACGTTGCAGCGGCTGAAATTACCAAAAGCCAAAAGAAGAAATCCCGCAGTACGCTGCAAGCCGCAACGGCTATCGCGCTGACGCTGGCTAGCGCCTCGGCGTATGCTGACGATGTGCAATGGGCGAGTGTGTATCCCTCCTATCTCTTCCCGACCGGCGTAAACTATGATGCGGTCGTGAATACAGGCACAGCTTTTACTATTGATAACGACACCGGTACGGCAAACCACTTTGCCTCGGGCACCACGCTGAATATCCTTGGGCCGATTCCGTCTTTTGCTGCGGGTTCCAGCGGCGCGGCAAGACCAGTGCTGGTACGCAATGCCCTTTCCGACAGCACCGGCGCCGATCAGGGGCGCATAACTACCATAACATCCACCAGCTCCGGCGGCGCAAGCGTGCCAATCACCTCAGCTAATATCGACCAGTTCAGCTATTCAACCAACCCCGTTACGCCGCTGCAAAATCAGGAGCTGAACGTCGAGGTTCCGGGGCTTGAGGGCAGCTACTCCGTGGTCAGCGTCTATGATTCCACCACCTTCTCAGCGCCTGGGGCTTCGCAGGTCGGCAACCTGACGCTGCCGGTTTACGATCCAAACTCATTCCAGATTTACAACAACTTCAGCATTGCCAGCATTGAATCCGTTGGCGGTACGGCGAACATTAATGTCGGCTCGGATACCGCTTCAGCCACGCCCATTTTAGCCCCAACGAACAGTATCGAGCTGCTGGCAAAAAACAGCATTCTTGCCCGTGCCTCCGCAACGGACGTCCCGACCAGCACCGTTAACTGGCAGTCTGATAATTACATCCATTTTGCTCCCGCGCCGGTTATCTCTGGCGACCAGCAAAACTATCAGGCAGTAAGTTCACAGTACAACGACACCATCACGCTGCCCAATTACGTCAAGGTGGGGGAACGGATAGGGCTTAGCCCGATAAACCCTTCTCTCACTTTCCCCGTCCTGACCAAGGCAGATATCGCTAAGGTAAACGACTTTCTCCTTGGACAGGGAGCGTACAGCGGCAACAGCCAGATTCAGCTGTGGCTTAGCGGTGGGGTAACGCTGCCCGTGCAGTTTGGCAGTAATACGATTGATTCGGTGACCGTGGCGCAGAACACCTACGACGGTATCATCACCAGCCTTCTTCAGAAAGAAGAACAAAACAGGGTCAACCTCTCCTGGCACGTGTGGGAAGACGGCCTGGCGCATACCAATAACGCGACGCTTGCCACCGGCGATCTGAATATCATTTATGCCACCGGGTTTAGCGCCGCTGGCAATGTAACGGAGACCGGGAGCCTGGCCGTTGACGGGGCGAGTGCGGTAATGCGTGCCGACAACAATGCGACGCTGACTAACAACGGCAATATCAACCTTTGGCGCAGCAGCTCACTCAGCCCTGCGGGCATTGGCATGCAGGCCACTAACGCAACGGCAACGAATATCGGTACGCTCAACGCCGGTCTGCTGATTGAAAAAAATGGTTCTGTCGTCGCCCAGCACAACCAGGGAACCAGCGCGATGCAGGGCAGCGACACCAGCACGCTGAATAACACGGGCTACATCAACGTCGCGCTTCCGGACACCACCTCTGCGAGCGTTGCCGGGATGCGCGCGCAGGTTAATACCACCGCAACCAACAGCGGCTCCATAGCGATTGTCGGTAATCCGTACAATGCAGAAGGGCGCTCGCCGGGGATCGGTGCGGATATCTCCGGGGCTTCGACATTTATTAACACCGGCACTGGCCGAATTACCGTTGGCACTACGCCGATCACCGGCACGCTCATCGGTACGCCGTCGGCTATGATCGGCAGCAGCGTACAGTCAGCAGGGATCAGCACCAGCAGCAGCGGGGCGGTGACGAACGAAGGGACTGTTACTCTCGGGCTGAGCACGCGCAATGCGGTGGGGATGCTGGTTGACGGCGCTGCGGGAGCAGTGACCAATAACGGCATCATTAACGTTCTGGGGAACCTGGTAAACGGTGCGGCCGCGCCGAACTACGGGCTGTCGGTTATCGACACCAGCAACGTGACCAACAACGGGCAGATTAACGTCCTCGGCGACAACAACGTGGCCATCAACGTGCTGGCGGAACAGGCTACGGCCAGCGTGAACTCTACGGCGAGCGGGACGATTACCGTTGGCGGCACGGGGGACACAGGCAACAGCGACGGCAACCCGTTTACCTATCGTAACTACGCCGTGTATGCCGAAGGGGTAAACGCGGCGGCAACAGCTAATATCTCCTCGACCATTCGCCTGCTTGCGGCGGGGGCCATTGGCGTTCACGCCCGGGGCACTGCAACCGTCAATGTTACCCCAGCGGCCACGCTGACCTTTAACAACACGAATCAGATTGGTTACTACGCCTACGGCCAGGACGCAAAGATAAACCTGAGCAACGCGACGCTAAACGACAACCTGCAGAGCGGCTCGATTCTCTTCGTGGTCGATCATGGGGCGATCTTCGATGGGACTACCGGCGCGTCGGCGCTGCCGTTTGATCTAACCGTGGCGGGCGTGGGCTCTACGGGCGTCTTTGCCAACGGGCGGGACGATGGCCCGGACGGCACTATTGGCACCGGAGATGACGTGGCAACCACGCTGAATACCGGTCCGGCAACTATTCGCGTGAACGGTGAAAATGGCGTCGGTGTGAAGGTCACCGGCGGTGCTTCTGGCACTATCAACAACGGTGGCATCATTCTCGGTGCGAACAACACCACCGCCGTGGTGGTGGACGGGCGCAACTATTCCATCAACGGCGATATCGGGCAGGCGGATCAGGCGCTGCCAACCGCCGTGACCTCCTTTGCCGATACGGAAACCACGGCAAGCCAGAGCGGCATCAAAGGCTACGATGTTTCCCACGACGGCCAGGTGACGATTAACGGCGACGGCATGAGGCTTGCAGGTAATAATAATATCGGCCTGTATCTGCATGACGGCGGGGTGGGCGTTAACAATGCGCCGATAGAGGTTTCAGGCACCAATAATATCGGTGTCTACATTCAGGATCGGGGCACGCTCACCAACAGCCGGGACATCGTCGTGAGCGGTGCGGCCAACAGCGGCAACGTTGGGGTAAAAGTTCAGGGCGCGGGAGCGCAGGTGACTCAGCTTGGCTCTGTGACGGCCAACGGCGGTCTTGCGGCCGTGCAGCTGATTAATAATGGCGCAACGCTGACGCTGGGCGGGACGAATAACCTCATTACCGCCAGCGGCGGGGCGGACGGCATCCGTCTGGATGCCGGGGCAAGCTCCCTGACTGCCAGCGGCACAACCATCAACATTTCCGGCAGCGGCGCGGGCATCAACAACAACGCCGATAGCAGCAACATTTCGCTCAACGGCGTGACAATCAATGCGGGTGACGGCCCGGCGATCCGCACGGCGGTCACCTTTGACGCGGAGGGGTCGGGTAACATCCTTAACGTTGCGGGCAGCGGCTCCGGCTTTGCTTTCGAACGGCCCGGCGGCCTCAACACGACGGGCGATCTGACCATCGGAACGGGCTATACCATCAACGGTACCGGGCTTAACAGCGTGGGGATTCTCGCACGCACTAACGGCAGCGTGAATTCCGGGGCCAATATCACCATGGGCGGCACGGCGGGGGCGGCGATATCCGCAGCCGATGCCAGTTCGGTCACCAACAGCGGCACCATTCAGACCAGCAGCAACGTAAACAGTACCATTCTGGCCAATAACGCCTCGTCCTTTACCAACAGCGGTTCGGTAACCGCAACGGGTATACTCAACGGCTCGGCGCTGGTGCAGATTAACGGCGCGGCGGCAAACCGCACTATCCTCAACACCGGTACCCTGTCCAGCAGCAGCCCGACGCAAACGATCGTCGACGCCAGCGGTGCGGGTAATAACACGATAACCAACCAGGGCACGCTGTCCGCGGGAGATGCAGGGGCGACGGCAATCCTGTCCGGCAGCGGCAGCGACGCTATTACTCTGGCAGGTGGGTCGACGCAGGGCGAGATTATCGCCGGCGGCGGCAGCGACAGTTTTACCTGGAACAGCGGTACGCTTGCGGGCGGCGTCACCTTTAGCGGCGCGGACGGTAACGACAACGCTACGCTTGGCAACGTCAACACCGACAGCACGCTGCATCTGCTTAGCGAGGGCGGCAGCAATAATACGCTGACGTTTAACAGCACCAGCGCGGTGGTTGGCTCACTTGGGGGCGACAATATCTCCATCGGCACCAATATCGGTAGCGGCTGGAGCCAGCTGACGCTGAACGGTGCGGATGCGGATGTTCGCGTGACCAATGACCTGGCGCTAAGCGGTGCTCAGGGCATTAGCGTCAATGGCGGGGCCACATTACGCAGCGGCAACAACGCGGTTAATGCCGGCAAAAGTTCGATCAACGATTTCAGCGTGGTGACCAGCGATCCGGCCAGCCTGCTGGTGTTCGACGGTTCGCAGTCGCAAACCTATAGCGGCGTTATCAGCGGCAACGGCGGCCTTGAACGTACCGGCGGCAGCACGACTTTGCTGGGTAACAATACGTATACCGGCAGCACGCTGATTGATTCGGGGGCCGCGCTTCAGCTTGGCAACGGCGGCACGACGGGCGGACTGTCGACGCAAACCGCGATAACCGACAACGGCGTGCTTACGGTCAACCGCTCTGATGCCGTGGCGCTCAACGGCGCTATCACCGGCAGCGGTGAATTCCACCAGGACGGCGTGGGCGTCACGCGACTTGGCGGCATAAACAGCTATGGCGGCGTAACGCAGGTTAACCAGGGGATGCTGCTGGTGAACGGCAATCAACAGGCAGCGACTGGCGACACGACCGTGGCAGCTGGCGCAGCGCTTGGCGGAACGGGCACCATTGGTGGTAACACCACCTTCGGTGCGGATACCGTCCTGACGCCCGGTGACGGCGGTGCGGGCGGGCTGACAGTGAATGGCAGCCTTAACCTCTCTTCAACCACCAACAGCCAGTTCGATTTGGGCCAGGTCTTTACCCCCGGCGGAGCGCTGAACGATCTGGTGACCGTCGGCCAAAACCTGCTGCTGGACGGCGTGGTCAACGTTTCGCTAACGCCGGGTGGTCTTTTTGCGCCTGGGATCTACCGCCTGTTCAACTATGGCGGAGCGCTGACCAATCAGGGGCTGGATATCGGCACCCTGCCGGTCGGCAATACTTCCGTCTACAGCGTGCAGACGGCGCTACCCGGTCAGGTTAACCTCGTGGTTGGGTTTGCCAATGACGGAACCAACCTCCAGTACTGGGATGGTTCACGGGTGAGCAACAGTCAGGGGCCAACCGGCATCGAGGGGGACGGCACTATCCAGGGCGGCGACGGCGTCTGGTACGCGGGATCGCTGGAGGCGACCAACAACTGGACAACCGAAAGCGGCCAGGGTAACGCGCCCTGGCAGCAGCGCCAGTACGCCGTGTTCTCTGGCACCGGCGGCAATGTAGTGCTGAGCGACATCGACGGTTCGATTTATAATGCCGGAATGCAGTTCACCGTGGATGGCTACAACCTGAGCGGCGGCGCGGGCGGCACGGTGCCGCTGAATATGGTTCGTTCCCTGGGTCTGGTACCGTCAATCAATTATGCCGCTGAGGGCGAAACGGCAGCCAGCGCCTATTACATTGTTCGGGTGGGGGCGGGCGGGGCGGGTGAGACAACCACCGCGAACCTGGGGGTAAACCTGGTCGAGGACAGCGGTTCGACGGACGTGCTTAAATTCCTCAAGTACGATCCGGGCAGGCTCATTCTGACCGGCAGCAACGGCTGGCGCGGCGGCACGGAAATCTACGGCGGCACGCTTCAGGTCTCTGCCGATGAGAATCTTGGCCTGGCGGGCACTTCGATACTGATCAACAACAATTCAACGCTGCAAATCGGCGCTGACTTTACTACTCCACGCCCCATCTTCCTGAGCGAAGCAGGGGGCGGGCAGTTCGATCTCTACGGCAACACCTTTACCCCAACCGGCTTGATCGGCGGCGCGGGACAGCTGACGGTAAAAGATACGTCTGCCGGTACGGACAGCAGCGTGCTTAACCTCGACCGCGCCAATACTTACCAGGGCGATACCACCATCACCGGCAAAAATGGCAGCGCGGCGGTGACGGTTAACGCCAACGCGACGGGTGCGCTGGGCAAAGCCAACAGCGTCGTCACCGTAAATCAGCAGGGCACGCTGGCCTTTAACAACGAAGCGCAGGCTGAAAGTCACGCTTTCACGCTGGATAACGGCACGCTGAACTTTAACGACACCGCGAGCGCGGCAAACAGCACGGTCACCGCGCAAAACGGTGGCGTGGTGACCGTTGCCGATAACGCAACCGGCGGTCAGGGGCTGTTTACGATTCTGGCAAACAGCACCCTGAACCTGATCGGCGAGGCCAGCGCGGGGCTTGCCCGCATCACCAACACAGGTACGGTAAACATGGCCGATGCCGCACAGGCTGAAAGCGCAACCGTTGCCAATAACGCCGGCGGCGTGGTCAACGCGTCTGGCGTCAGCGGCACGACGACCGTCGGCTCGCTGAGCGGGGCGGGTAACATCGAGCTGGGCGCGGCAACGCTCAACGAAGGCAGCCTGAACCTGAATGACACCATCAGCGGTGTTATCAGCGGCAGCGGCAGCCTGGGTAAAGTCGGCAGCGGCACGCTGACCCTGACCGGGGAAAACACCTGGACCGGGGCAACCTCCGTGCAGCAGGGCGTGCTGCTGGTTAACGGCAACCAGCGGGCCGCGACGGGGAACGTAACGGTGAACAGCGGAGCCACGCTTGGCGGTGCCGGGGTGATTGGCGGGGCGGTAAACGTGGCGGATAACGCCCATCTTGCCGCCGGGGCAGAGCTGAACAGCGTCGGAGAACTGACAACCGGGGCCATGATCCTTAACCAGAATTCCCAGCTCGATTTCCAGTTTGGCCGGGCGTTTACCGCCGGTGGGGCGCTCAACGATCTGATTAACGTCAACGGCGATCTGAACCTCGACGGCAAGCTGAACATCACCCAGACGCCTGGCGGCTCGTTTGACGTCGGCGTCTACCGGGTCTTCAACTATACGGGCAGCCTCACCAACAATATTCTGGACATTGGCACCGCGCCTCCGGCGGCGGACGATCTGTATGTGCAGACCTCCGTGGCGGGCCAGGTCAACCTGATTAACCGCACCGGCGTGGTCCTGAACTTCTGGGATGGCAACGGCCCGGCAGACGGTTCGACGAAAAACAACCGTGAAATTGAAGGGGGCGACGGCGTGTGGCAGAACAGCGCCGGGAACGATAACTGGTCGACGGATGCGGTTAAACCCGCAGGCCGCATCAACGCCCCGTTCAGCGACGGTTCGTTTGCCATCTTCGGCGGCGAGGCGGGCAACGTCACGGTGGATAATAGCCTGGGCGAAGTGCGCATCAGCGGTGCGCAGTTCACTACCGACGGCTACGTGATTAACGACGGGACGATCACCACCAATACAGCTGACACAAAGCTGCGCGTTGGGGACGGTAGCCTGCGGGGCGCGAGGTACACCACCACCATCAACTCGGTGATTGCGGGCAGCGGCGGCATCAACAAAACCGACCTCGGTACGCTGCTACTGAACGGCGAAAATAGCTATGCGGGCGGCACTACCGTCAGCGGCGGGGTGCTGCAGGTCGCGCGCGACGCCAGCCTCGGCCAGGCCGGAACAAATGTTGCGCTGAACGGCGGCACGCTGCGCTACGGCGCAGCCTTCGACACGGCACGCGCCGTCATCCTTGGGCTTACCGGCGGCACGATAGATACCAACGGCAATAACGTTTCCCTGCTCTCTGCCGTCAGCGGCCTGGGCGCGCTCACCAAAGTCGGCGCGGGTAAGTTAACCCTGACCCAGGACAGTACTTATCTCCGCAGCACCACCATCAGCGAGGGTAACCTTCAATTGGGTACGGGCGGGGAAACCGGCGGCGTGACGGGGAATATCCTCAACAACGGCGTGCTGCAGATAAACCGCAGCAATTCGCTGCTGCTTAACGGCGATATCACCGGCAGCGGGCAGCTCTGGCAGCAGGGCAAAGGCAGCACGATACTCAGCGGCAATAACAGCTACAGCGGCACGACGCTGGTAGAGAGCGGAACGCTGCGGGCGCTTGGTGCGAACAAGTTCAGCGCGGACTCTGCTCACGTTGTCAGCCGGGGCGCGCTGCTGGATACCGGCGGACAGAATCAGACCGTTGGCGCACTCGTCAACCAGGGCACGGTTAGCCTGCGCGGCAGAGAAGTTGGTTCGACGCTGACCGTCAATGGCGATTATGTTGGCCTGGATGGCACGCTGCAAATTGCTGCCCAGCAGCACAGCCCGGGCGTAGCGGACAGGCTGGTGATTAACGGCGGTACGGCGAGCGGCAGAACCCTGCTGGATATCGACGTCAGCCAGCTCGGCGAGCAGACGGACGGCGACGGTATTGCGGTGGTGCAGGCCACCAACGGCGCGACCACCACCGCGCAGACCACCAAAGATGCGTTCACCCTGGGGGCCGACCATCTGGAAGCGGGCGCGTGGGAGTATCGCCTGTTTGCCGGTAACGCACAGGGGCAGGGCGAGGACTGGTTCCTGCGCACGGCCTATCGTCCTGAAGTGCCGGTCTTTACCAGCGTGGCCTCAACCCTTCGTCAGGCCGATCTGGCCGTGCTCGGCACGCTGCATCTGCGCGTGGGGGACGAGGAGCCGTACAATGTTAACGTACCGGAGGACAACGAGCCGCGCTTCTGGGCGCGCTATATCGCCCAGTCGAGCAATCAAAAGCTTAACGACCAGACCCGCAGCGAGTCTGATACCAGCATCAACGGGATGCAGATGGGCTTCGACCTGTACTACGACCAGAACTGGCGCGCCGGGCTTTATACCACCGTGCTGGACGTCGACAGCAGCATTAAGGGCGAAAACAGCGGCGGTTACGGCGTGGCGGGCTATAACTCCACGCTGTCGGTTTATCTGGGCGGCTACGCGACCTGGACCCATGAAAATGGCTTCTACGTCGACAACGTGCTGCAGTACGGCAACCACAGCGTCGATCTGAAAAATCAGCAGCAGAACGACACTTACAGCCCGGACGGCAACAGCTATCTGGCGTCGGTCGAAGTGGGCAAGCCGTGGGCGCTGGGCGACAGCAACTGGTCCATCGAACCGCAGGCGCAGCTCATCTGGCAGCACAGCGATTTTGACAGCGTCACTTTAAAAGGCGATGCCAAAACCCGTGCCTCTATCGACGCTGACGATGCGATTATTGGCCGCCTGGGCCTGAGGCTTTCAGCGGACTACGACACCAGCCAGGGCAAGCTGAAGCCATACGTGCGGGTCAACCTGTGGCAGGAGCTTTCCGACGGCAGCGATACGGCGAGTTTCGAGAACACCGCCAGCAATGCGGGCGCAACGACCATCACGGCGGACCAGCAGTACAGCACAACGGAAGTGGCGGTGGGGACAACCTGGGCGGTCACCAAAGACGTGCAGGCCTATACCGAGGTGGGCAGGAGCTTCCAGAACGGCGGCTCGAACAGCAAAATCGAGAACGATTTTAACGGATCGCTGGGGATGAAGATCCGCTTCTAGAAAAGGGAGGATGACGCTGCGATCCCTGGTCGGATAAGCGCAGCGTCATCCGACAAAAATGAATCATTCCCGGTACAGCAAATCCGCATAAATCTCCGTTAACAATCCTCCTGCGCCAAACTGCTTTTTAATCCACCTCGTCACCTGCCCGGTGGCGGCGTGCTGGGTGGCTAACAGCATGCGGGAGTCCTGGCGCGGGTTATTGATTCGTCTGGTCACCAGCAGCCCTTTTTCCTGCGCCTCGCGCACCATATAGTCCGGCAGAAAACCAATCCCTTCGCCGAGGATTTGGCACTGGCATTTGGTGTTGAAATCCGGCACGCGGATCGCCTCCTGGCCGTGCAGCAGCCAACCGACCTTCTTGTTCAGCGTCAGCGCCGTGTCCTCAACCATAATGTTCGGATACAGGCGCAGCTGGCTTTCAGGTATGGGTTCCTGCACAAACGCCAGCGGGTGGTCGGGGGCGATGGCGAACTGCCAGCGGATGGCGCCGATTTCCGTGTAGTCGATGCCGCCGCCGTCCAGCAGCGTGTCCGGCGCGCCGATGGCGATATTAGCCTGGTTGTTAATAATCGAATCCCACACGCCGTTATAGACTTCGGTGGTGATACTTATCTGGCAGGTTGGAAACTGCTTTTTAAGGATTTGCAGCAGGCGGGCCGTGTGGCGCGGCGTGTAAAGCAAGTGATTGATGCAGATGCGCACCTTCACCTCAATCCCCTGCGAAATTGTGTCGATGCCGCGCTTGATGGCGTGGAAATCGTTCAGCAGGTCCGTGGCCTTGCGGTAGAAGTAGTAGCCGGATTCCGTCAGCTCAATACTGCGCGTGTTGCGCACGAAGAGCACCACGTCGAGCCAGGTTTCGATTCGTTTTATGGTGTAGCTGATGGCGGAGGTGGTCACGCCCAGCTCTTCCGCCGCCTTGCTGAAGCTGGAAAGGCGCGCTGCGGTGGTAAAGGCCTGGAGATTTTCTTCGGTAAAGATGGAGTTCATCGTCATGTCCTTTTGTCGGATGATCCGACTAACAAAGTCAGAAACGTAGGCCGGATCATCCGGCACCGCATTGTTGAATCTATTTAAAAGCCTTATGCCAGGCCGCCAGGTCTTGAACAGAATTTAACACTGGATTCACATCTCATTTGAAGGCTATCACACTTCTGCGATCCCATATCAGGCCGCTGACGGCAAGGCATGCGCGCTGACGACCAGCAGACGCTGTTGCGCCACGAAAAGCCACTTTTCATAGGAAAAAGATTGCGCTACAGCACGTTACGCTGGGATTGTTGAGTATAGATCAACAATCCCACCCTTAACGATGAATGATTTTTAAACGGATGTTATTCCCCACGCGCTGTTGCTATTCTCAGTTCATCGTTTCAAGCCGGGAGAGCAAATAAATGACCGATAACGAATTAACCACGGAATTTTTCAACGCCGCTGAACAGGGTAATCTCGACGGGCTAAAAAGTTGCCTTGCGAAGGGCGCGGATATTAATTCCACTAACCGCCAACAAAGAACGGCAATTACTCTCGCCAGCCTGAATAAAAAATATGACTGCGTGGAGTATTTGATTTCCGCGGGCGCGGACATTAATAAGCAGGATGAAACCTGTTTTAACCCTTTCCTGATTAGCTGCCTGAATAACGACTTAACTTTATTACGCCTGGTGTTACCGGCAAATCCCGACCTGAACTGCTTAACCCGCTTTGGCGGCGTGGGCATTACGCCCGCCAGTGAAAAAGGCCACGTTGAAATCGTGCGCGAGCTAGTCACCCGCACGGGGATTAACGTCAACCACACCAATTTCGTTGGCTGGACGCCCCTGCTGGAAGCCATTGTGCTTAACGACGGCGGCGCGAAACAGCAGGAGATAGTTAAGCTGCTGCTCGACCACGGCGCTAACCCGCACATGACCGATAAATATGGCAAGAAGCCGCTGGAGCTGGCCCGCGAGAAGGGCTACGACGAAATCGCTGAGCTGCTGATCCAGGCCGGAGCCTGATAAAACCGGAGGCGCACTATCGCATCACACGCTGAGCGGCAGTGCATCCTCGCGCTTACGGCAGCCGGCGCGGTTTCCCGTCCGGGCCTACAGGGGGAGCTGACGGGCGTTGTTGAGCAGGTGTTTGAACGGGCGGTGAATCTGTTTATTCCCGAACGGAACGCCCTTTATACGCTGCTCGGCCCCGCCTGCGACAACGCGCCAAATAGCTGCCGCATAGCGCTTGAGCACTGCGCTAATATCTTTCATCCCGGCGAACGGGTGACCTTTAACAAATACGGCATTATGGCCGGGCACGACAAGTTTATTGATTTCAGCCGCTGCCAGCGCTGGCAGCCTGAAAAGCTTTCGTTATCCGGCGAGCAGAAAGAGTGGATCAATGTTGCTGAGTTAATCCTTGAAAGTATTAATAATGGCCCCTCGTTATTTAATTATCACGGCGACAATCTTTTTTATCAGGAAATTAACCGGCTGCTGCAACTGCAGCGCGCCAGATTATTAGCCGCGCTAAAACGGGACGACAGGGCTGTCATAAAAAATGCCGCAGTTAACTTAATGGGCTTAGGGACAGGGCTGACGCCAACCGGTGATGATTATCTTACCGGCCTGAGCATTATTTTATTTATTACCGGCAGCCCGGCGCTGAAATATCGCGCGACTTTTCGCGCCGCGCTGGAAGCCGGAAAAGAGCAAACCACGCTGCTGAGCGCGATAACGCTGCGGGAGGCGCTAGCCGGGCGCTATCGGGAAGTCATTTACCGGCTTGTGGCAAAACTGTGCCGCAACGAGCTCAACGCTATTCAGCAGGCTATTAACGACATTCAACAAATCGGGTCCAGCTCGGGCAGCGACATGCTTTACGGCATGGCGGACGCCCTCGCTTTGACCGCGAACTCTGGAGGAAGAGATGTCAGACCGGATTGTGATTAAAAAGAATACTTATTTTGACTCGGTATCGCTGATGTCCATCTCCACCAAAGCCAACCAGCTCGACGGCGTTGAGCAGGCGTTTGTGGCGATGGCTACGGAGATGAACAAGGGCGTACTGAAAAACCTCGGCCTGCTCAGCGATGAGCTGGAGCAGGCGAAAAGCGGCGATCTGCTGATCGTCATCAGGGGCACAAGCGACGAGGCCAACGACGCCACGCTTGCCGCCATCGAGGGGCTGTTCACCCGCAAGGACAAAGGCGGCTCCCACCACGAAGCGCGCTATGCCACGCTCTCCAGTGCGCACCAGCATATCCCGGAAAGCAACCTGGCGATTATCTCCGTCAACGGCGCGTTTGCCGCCCGCGAAGCCCGCCAGGCGCTGGACAACGATCTCAACGTGATGCTGTTTTCCGACAACGTTTCTCTTGAGGACGAGCTGGCGCTGAAACAGCTCGCCCACGGCAAAGGGCTGCTGATGATGGGACCGGACTGCGGTACCGCCATCATCAACGGCGCGGGGCTTTGCTTTGCGAACGAAGTGCGTCGCGGCAGCATCGGCATCGTCGGTGCGTCCGGTACGGGCAGCCAGGAGCTGAGCGTGCGCATCCACGATTTCGGCGGCGGTATTTCCCAGCTGATTGGCACCGGCGGGCGCGATCTCAGCGAGAAAATCGGCGGCATTATGATGCTCGACGCGATTCAGATGCTGGAAGACGACGAGCAGACCGAGGTCATTGCGCTGATTTCCAAACCGCCAGCGCCTGCGGTCGCCCGCAAAGTGCTGGCGCGCGCCAGGGCATGCCGCAAACCGGTTGTAGTCTGCTTCCTGGGGCGCGACGGCAACCCGGCGGATGAAGACGGGCTGCAGTTTGCAGGGGGGACCAAAGAGGCGGCGCTCAAAGCCGTATTGCTGACCGGCGTTAAAAAAGAGTCGCTGGATCTGCATCCCCTCAATTGGCCGCTGATTGAAGAAGTGCGCGCGCGTCTTAAGCCCGGGCAGAAATACATTCGCGGCTTATTCTGTGGCGGCACGCTCTGCGACGAAGCGATGTTCGCCGCGCTTGAAAAATACCCGGACGTCTACAGCAATATTCAGCCCGATCCGGCTTATCGCCTCAAGGATCTGAACGTCAGCCAGGCGCATACCTTCCTCGACTTTGGCGACGACGATTTTACCAACGGTAAGCCGCACCCGATGATCGACCCGACGAACCGCATCCAGCGCCTGCTGCAGGAAGCGCGGGATCCGCAGGTCGGCGTTATCGCCATGGACTTTGTGCTGGGCTACGGCTCGCACGAGGATCCGGTGGGCGTAACGCTCGACGCCATCAAAGAGGCGAAAGCGATTGCCGCCCGTGAAGGCCGCCATCTGGAAATTCTGGGCTACGTGCTCGGCACAGAGCTGGACACGCCGTCCCTCCGCGGGCAGTGCCAGATGCTGACGGACGCGGGCGTTATCTGGGCGAGCAGCAGTACCAACACCGGCCTGCTGGCGCGAGAATTTGTCTGCAAGGAGAAAGCGAAATGAGCCTGTTTACCCAACCGCTGAACGTGATTAACGTCGGCATCGCGATGTTCAGCGACGACCTGAAAAAGCAGCACGTCCCCGTCAGCCAGCTGGACTGGACGCCGCCGGGGCTGGGCAACCTGGCCGTCGTTGCGTGTCTTGACCGTATCGCTGCCCCGGAGCTGGCCCGCAAAGTAGAGGCGGCCAACAAGCTGGCGCTGGAGCGGATTATCCAGTCGCACCCGGTGCTGGTGGGCTATGAGCAGGCGATCGACGTGGTGCCGGGCATGACCCGCAACACCATCCTGCACGCCGGGCCGCCGGTGCGCTGGGAGAACATGTGCGGCGCGATGCAGGGGGCGGTGACGGGCGCGCTGGTCTTTGAAGGGCTGGCGAAAAATCTGGACGATGCCGCCGCGCTCGCTGCTTCCGGGGAAATTAACTTCTCGCCTTGCCACGAACATGACTGCGTGGGGTCGATGGCGGGGGTGACCTCCGCCTCGATGTTCATGCACATCGTCGAAAACAAAACCTACGGCAACCGCGCCTACACCAACATGAGCGAGCAGATGGCGAAGATCCTGCGCATGGGGGCCAACGACCAGAGCGTTATTGACCGCCTGAACTGGATGCGCGACGTGCTCGGCCCGATGCTGCGGGATGCCATGAAGCTCGCAGGCGAAATCGACCTGCGTCTTATGCTGGCCCAGGCGCTGCACATGGGCGACGAGTGCCACAACCGCAACAACGCGGGAACCACGCTGCTGATCCAGGCGCTGACGCCGTGGATAATCCAGACGAACTTCCCGGTCGCGCAGCAAAAAGAGGTCTTCGACTTCGTGGCGAGCAGCGACTACTTCTCCGGCCCGACGTGGATGGCGATGTGCAAAGCCGCCATGGACGCCGCCCACGGCATCGAATACAGCACCGTGGTGACCACCATGGCGCGCAACGGCGTGGAGTTCGGCCTGCGCGTCAGCGGCCTGCCGGGGCAGTGGTTCACCGGCCCGGCGCAGCAGGTTATCGGCCCGATGTTTGCGGGCTATAAGCCCGAGGACTCCGGTCTGGACATTGGCGACAGCGCCATCACTGAAACCTACGGCATCGGTGGCTTTGCTATGGCAACCGCCCCGGCGATTGTTGCACTGGTGGGCGGTACGGTAGATGAAGCGGTTGACTTCTCCCGCCAGATGCGCGAAATCACGCTCGGTGAAAACCCGAACGTCACTATTCCGCTGCTGTCGTTTATGGGTGTGCCCACCGCCATTGATATTACCCGCGTGGGGGATACCGGCATTCTGCCCGTTATCAACACCGCTATTGCCCACAAAGACGCGGGCGTCGGCATGATAGGTGCCGGGATCGTCAACCCGCCGTTCGAGTGTTTTGAAAAGGCGCTGCTCGCGTTCAGCGAACGTTACTCCCTGTAAGGAACAGCCATGAAAAGCGTAAAACTGGAGTGGAAAAGAGGTGACTGGGCGGCCTACTTCGGGCTGATGACCAACAACCTGACCAACCTGCTAACCATGATGGGGCTGCTCATCTTCGTGGTGGGTATCCCGACCGAGATAGTGTACGGACGTATTGCGCCAGCTTTCGGACTGGCGGTATTAGTTGCAAGCGTGTGTTATGCCTGGTTTGGGCTGCAAATGGCGAAGGAGACGGGGCGATCGGACGTGACCGCGCTGCCTTCCGGGCCAAGCGCTCCCTCCATTTTTACCGTGACTTTCCTGGTGCTGATGCCGGTCTATCAGCAGACCGGCGACGCCGAATTTGCCATCCAGATTGGCCTGGTGTGGTGCTTCGTTGAGGCGATGATTCTGGTGGGCGGCTCGTTCCTGGGGGAAACCATCCGCAGGATGATCCCGCGCACCGTGCTGCTCTCCTGCCTGTCGGGTCTGGGCCTGCTGCTGCTGGCGATGAACCCGATGCTGCAGGCGTTCGAAGCGCCGACCGTGTCGTTTATCGTGCTGCTGCTCATTTTCATTAACTGGTTCGGCAAGAAGCCAATCTTCGCCCGCATCCCGACCGGCCTGTTGCTGCTAGTTACGGGCACGGTGCTGGCGTGGATCTCCGGCCTGCAAAGCCCGGAGGCTATCAAAGCATCGATGTCTTCGTTCGGCTTTAACCCGCCAAAAATCCACGTCGACAGCTTCCTGCAGGGGCTGCCGCACGCGCTGCCTTACCTGGCTTCGGCGGTGCCGCTGGGGCTGGCTAACTACATCTTCGACCTGGAAAATATCGAAAGCGCCCACGCGGCGGGGGACGAGTACAACACCCGCAAGGTGATGCTCACCAACGGGCTGGCCTCCACGCTGGGCTGCCTGATGGGCAACCCGTTCCCGGTGACGGTCTACGTCGGCCACGCGGGCTGGAAGGCGATGGGTGCGAGCATTGGCTACACGCTCGCCTCCGGGGTAACGATGTTTATCGTGCCGCTGTTCGGGCTGGGGGCGTTCATGCTCGCCATTATTCCGATGACCGCCATCGTGCCGATTCTGGTGTTTATCGGCGTAGTGACCGCCAACCAGGTGGTGCGGGAAACGCCAAAAGTTGAGGTGCCGGTGATCTTCATCTGCCTGTTCCCGTGGATAGCCAACTGGGCGCTGACCATGGTCAACAGCGTGATGGCGGCGGCGGGTACCTCTGCGGCCAAAATCGGCCCGGAAGCGCTGGCGGCCAAAGGCGTGTTTTACCAGGGGCTGGTGCATCTGGGCAACGGCGCGCCGCTGGCGAGTATGTTGTGGGGCTGCGTGGCGATCTTCGCGATTATCAACAAGCCGCTAAGGGGGGCCATCGCTGCCGCAGTAGGTGCGCTGCTTGCTCTGTTCGGCGTGATCCATTCCCCGGCGGTCGGTTTCGCTCCGCCAGGCTCGCTGATGTTCGTCACCGCGTACCTGATGATGGGCGGCATGTTTGTGGTTAAGCACGTGCTGGATCGCCGCGAAGCGGCGGATGAGGTTGTGGCTCCCGTTTAAATAAAATGGCGGATGACGCTGTGCTTATCCGCCCTACGGTTTTGTAGGGTGGATAAGCGTTAGCACCATCCACCGACCTTGCCCTACAAGGATAAAATAATGAAACAACTCGTGGTGGTAGCAATCGGCGGTAACAGCATCATCAAGGATAACGCCAGCCAGTCGGTAGAGCATCAGCAGGCAGCGGTGAGTGAGGTGGCGGAGTCCGTGCTGGCGATGCTCGCCTCGGACTACGACATCGTGCTGACCCACGGCAACGGTCCGCAGGTGGGGCTGGATCTCAGGCGAGCGGAAATCGCCCATGAACGGGAGGGGCTGCCGCTGACGCCGCTGGCAAACTGCGTGGCGGATACCCAGGGCGGCATTGGCTATCTCATCCAGCAGGCGCTCAACAACCGGCTGGGGCGCAGCGGCGGGAAAAAAGCGGTAACCGTGATCACCCAGGTTGAGGTGGATGCAAACGACCCGAACTTTGCTAACCCCAGCAAGCCAATCGGCGCATTTTTCAGTGCAGATCAGTGCGAAGCGCTAAAAGTTGTCCACCCGGACTGGCATTTTGTGGAGGACTCCGGGCGCGGCTATCGCCGCGTTGTGGCTTCCCCTGAACCCCAGCGGATTGTCGAAGCCGATGCTATTAGCGCCTTAATCAAACAGGGCTTTGTGGTGATCGGCGCGGGCGGCGGCGGCATCCCGGTGATCCGCAGCGTGCAGGGCGACTACCGGAGCGTTGACGCGGTTATCGACAAAGATCTCTCCACCGCGCTGTTGGCCCGCGAAGTCAGCGCGGACATTCTGATTATCACCACCGGCGTGGAGAAAGTATGCGTCCACTTCGGCAAGCCGGAGCAGCGCGAACTGAATGAGGTCACGGTAGCGGAAATGGCGCGCTACAGCGCCGAAGGCCACTTCCCGCCGGGCAGCATGCTGCCGAAAATTACCGCCAGCCTCGCGTTCCTGCGCCACGGCGGCAGGCGCGTGATTATCACCACGCCAGAAAAATTACCGGAAGCCCTGCGCGGCGAGACCGGCACGCATATTGTTAATTAAGAGTGGGAGAACTCAATGAACATAACAGACAAAAGCCGCCGTGACTTTTTAAGCGGCGGCGGCAAGATGGCGGCGGCCTGCGCGATTCTGGGCGCAACGGGGTCGATGGCATATGCTGCTAAACCTGCATCAGCAGCCTGTGAGCCAGCCAACGCCATGAGCGCCATCAAAGAGAAGCATTACTATCTGGACAACGTACTGCTGGAGGCGGGCTTTGCGCGCGACGGGGAAACCGTGGTGGCAACCAAAACCGAGCTGAAAACGCTGGAAATTAAAGACGGCAAAATTGCGGCGCTGCTCGCAAACAGGCAGCACCCGGACGCCACGCTTGCCCATTACGATGCCGGAAGCAAGCTGCTGCTGCCCGCTATGCGCGATATGCATATCCATCTGGATAAAACCTTCTACGGCGGCCCGTGGCGCGTCCACAACCGCCCGCAGGGTACGACCATCATGGACATGATTGCCCTGGAGCAAAAGCTGCTGCCGGAGCTGCAGCCCTATACCCGGGAGCGCGCCGGGAAGCTCATCGACCTGATTCAGTCGAAAGGCTCGACCATCGCCCGCAGCCACTGCAACGTGGAGCCAGTGTCAGGGCTTAAGAATCTGGAAGACCTACAGGCGGTGCTGGAGCAGCGTAACTCCGGCTTCAGCTGTGAAATCGTCGCCTTCCCGCAGCACGGTCTGCTGCACTCCAGCTCCGTGGCGCTGATGCGCGACGCGATGCAGGCCGGAGCGCACTACGTGGGCGGCCTTGATCCGACGAACGTTGACGGCGCGATGGAAAAATCCCTCGACGCCATGTTCCAGATAGCGCTGGATTACAATAAAGGCATGGACATCCACCTGCATGAAACCAGCCCGGCGGGCATCGCAGCGGTGAAGTATATGGTTGAAACGGTAGAGAAAACCCCGCAGCTTAAGGGCAAGCTGACCATCAGCCACGGTTTTGCGCTGGCGATGATGAACGAGCAGGAAGTTGAAGCCATCGGCACGCGCATGGCGGCCCAGCAGATAACCCTCGCCTCAACCGTTCCTATCGGCACGATGCATATGCCCTTAAAGCAGCTTCAGGAGAAAGGCGTGTTTGTGATGACGGGCACCGACAGCGTGATCGACCACTGGTCGCCGTACGGTCTGGGGGACATGCTGGAGAAGGCGAACCTCTACGCCCAGCTCTACGTCCGCCCGAGCGAGCTGTCGTTGTCGCGATCGCTGGCGATTGCCACCGGTAACATCCTGCCGCTTAACGACAGCGGCGAGCGGGTGTGGCCGAAGGCTGAGGACGACGCAAGCTTCGTGCTGGTGGACGCATCCTGCTCCGCAGAAGCCGTCGCGCGCATTTCACCGCGTACCGCCACTTTCCATAAGGGTGAGATGGTCTGGGGAAGCGTGGGCGTTTAACTGTTATGTCGGATGACGCCGTGGTTTTTCCCTCTCCCATAAAGCTGTCTCTTAGGCACAACTCACTCTGGCAATCAGTCAGAGTGAACTCTGATATCTCCGTTGCCATTCCGTTCACCTTAACGTCTGTGTATCTCTGTAGCCGTTGTTAACGGTGAACGTGTCATGGGGATTACGCCATCCCCCTGACGACCCCGGCGCCCGGCAAATAAATCGCCGCTGAAGCGGTAAACTCCTGTTTTTACCCAACATGCAGGGTCGTTCGCGATTCGTTTATTCGGCACTTGGTGCCGAACCACTTCGTGGCCAACGCAAGCATTCCTTAATGAATACAGTCAGTTGAAGCTACTTTATCTGGGGTTAATGAATGCGCAGGAAAAATGGACAATGCCATTACAAAGCTGGAATTTGACGTTGTCACAGCTGGCGATTTATTTTGAAGGCCGTTTGGATAAAGTGAATACGTTGTAATGATCTTTTAACGTGACATAGAATTATGAACGCTCTCGAAAGCAAGGAGTCCCTTTGAGTCAGGAGAAAGCTATGCGAACTACTGAAAACAATAAAAAGCCCAACAATAGCGTCATGGCAAAAATAATGTTTGTTATATGGATTATAACCGTAATACCATTAATTATTATGTTTGTGATTTACTCAAGCAACCCGGATTCTCCGTTACTGAATTACCTGTCTGAAGCGACAAATAGTTTGCCCGTACTTCATTCTGCAAATAACCCACTGCTTAGTACGGTTATGAATGCCTGGTGTAAAACAGCTCCGTGATGGGGAGGAGTATCATTTATATTTTCTTATAAATATATCGAAATAAATGGAGAGCAGACAATCGTTAAGATGATTAAGGGGCTTGTGCTGTTCTCAATATTGTATCTGCCGATAATGTACATGTTATTGCTTAATTCGGCAGAAATTACTGAGTCCGGAAAACTGTACAAATTAATGTCAAAAAATGACCGCTTACTTTTCACTTTATTTGCAACAGTATATTCTATCTGCTATATTTCCACTGTTTATTATTTGGTTATTGTTGTGGCTGCTTTTAAATTATTTATTCAAAAGAGTAGAGGGTTATTTTAATTACAATGCTTACTTTGATTAAAACATTTAAGAAGCAGGTGGATAACCACCTGCTTTTCAATTAATAAGCGGGAGCAATGAGCCATTTGTTAATCTTGTCAGCAAGTTTGTCATCAATAAACGATACCGCCAGCGCAATCCCAATTATCCCCAGGACAGTGACCGCCATTGCAGACAGGCCAAGTGTTGTGGCGAGGAACATGGAAAGTGATACAAGAATGCTCAATGCTAGCCCTGTGGCTATACCACTCAGTACCCAAGACTCCACTTCGAGCAATACAGGATTCCAGTCACCTGTATCAATAGCCACCCGGGACTTTTGTCTGATTTTCTCTACCTTCATTATGATATCAACTGAGGAAAAGGCTTTACCGAGAAAACCGTACTTGTAAGCCATATCCTTAGCATTCAGGTGAACCCAGGCATTCTTCAGTGCGGTCTTATCACCGGCAGTTGTTTTCATTTTCGGATTAGACAATACCTTATTTAAGGTAACCATTGCAGAATTAATATCCCTGATTTTCTTTCCCTGGAAATTTTTAATATCAGCAGTAATTTCATTTGCCAAGTTTTTGTATTTATCACCAAGCACTTTACTGACCTCGCCTCCGACCGAAATAATAGCATCACTAGCTTGAGATAAGAAGTTCTTTTCTTCTGTTTGTTTAAAATCAATAAATTCTTTTATTAATTTCTTTATGCCGCCTGTGGTATTATCTTTGGGCCCCTTCCAGTTGTTTAATTTCACCGCAATGTTATTGGGGTCACCATTATTTATGGTGATATCAATAGCCTTATTGTTGAACAAATCAAGATACAGTCTGTATGTATAAGGCCCCGTGATTTTGAGGCTTTGAATTGTGCCTGCATTAGCAAAATTTTTCATTGATCTATATGTTCCGGATTTTGGATCATAGGTAAATAAATCGGTGCTGTCTTTAGTCACAATTTCTACCGGAGCAGGGGGGTAGAATGATGGCCAGATGGATCTGTAGTGCTGCGATAGACTCCGGTTGCAAAATCTCCTATCGCCAGTTTCACACCCGAAGCATCAAGACCCATAATCAATCCGCTCAGGCCAATAGCTTTTGCCTGGTCCGCATTCAGTTCAGTTACTGATATTGACATAACCCCTTTTTTCGACACGTCCTGGATTGTCAATTTCGCATAGGGATTAATCTTACGTGCGGCTTGAATCATATCCGCAAGCTTCTGACGGATTGCCAGCGTTTTTTTTATAGTATTAATCTGTCTCTGCATAGCATTACTTCCTGTACTCGAGTTGCTGCTGCCGCCACGATTACCAGAGTTTCCGGATGCCCCTCCCCCAGGTGGCACGCTACCCCTTTCAGAGCTCCAGTTAGTTCCATCACCATAACCACCATAATTAAATCCAGGCATATATTGCTCCTTGTGTTCTTTGGTCCTTAAAATCTGAGGTTCACAACTCAGATCCTTCCTGAGGTACGGCCTGACTGTTAATAGTCGTTCTTACATGTGCGCACTGTGTTTATATACAGTAAAATGTAAAATGTTGCCCCAATTTATTAGAAATCAACGGTCAGACCTCACAAAATCGATAAAACCATGAATCTTTAAGCATCTTTTCGGATCAGTGCGGCGGAAGTCGGGTCTACTCACATTAAACCCCTTCAGCAACATGCTGGCCGCAACTATGTTTTGATTTTGATGATTAGGACTACTAACCGCTCGTTTTGTAATATGTCGCATTTTGCAGCTTCACCCCCACCAGGCCTGGGTGAGTTAGTTGACATCTCATAGCACTAAAAAACATGTCATGATTACATTGAAAAAACTTTTATTGATCAGCTTGGTTCTATTCAGGTCATCCTGACGCTTTAAGCGTCCAGTTGATTTCCATGGTGAACGAAGAGTTTGCCGCACGAGGGAACGAGTTTGTTGCCGCGGGCGGCATCTTTATTGCCACCTACTGGTCGGGGATCGTGAACGAAGATGACCTCTGTTACACCGGCGGCTTTCCCGGCCCACTGCGTGAAGTGCTGGGTATCTGGTCCGAAGAGATCGACAGCCTGTACGACGGTGAAACAAATCAAATCGCCCTTACGGGGGAAGGCTGGGAGCAGTCGGGCCGTGAATATGCCTGCCTTGAGCTTTGCGATCTGATTCATGCTGAAACCGCACTGGTGCTTGGCGTCTATCAGCAGGATTTCTACCGACAGATTGGGGATAAGCATGGAATTGCTGGCTGTGCCTCAATGAGGATCCCGAAAGGCGCGGTCGCTACGGTAAGACAGAATGACGGAAATACATTTATTTTCATGCGGAACTATAGCGATAGCGCGATGACGCTCGAGCTGGCAGAAGAGAACCGTGCTCTTGAACCGCTGCTGAACGTCGGCGGGTTGAAGGGGCATCAGTATTCGCTTCCGGCATTTGGAGTGGAAGTGTTTTTAGCGAAAGGATAACCCGTAGTCTGCCCTCTCCCCGTGGGAAGAGGGCAGACTACACGGGAATTATCCCTGATGAGGCATCAGGCCCGGAGTGCCGACAACCTCAGGTTTGTGGCTCAATAAAGACTGTTCGTCGGCTTTGATCGATCCGCTGTTATCTGCCCAGACGCCTTCGGGGGTTTTGGTGATGGCCTGGTGCTGATAGTTCAGGTTTTCACCCATAGCGGCAATGTGCTGCGTTTCAGTCCCGCCGCTGTTGTCCGCCCATGGAACGGAGGCGTCGGCTGCGGTAGCGAATAAAGGCGTGCAAATTGCACCGGCTAACAGAACTATGATTAATGTTTTCATTTTGTTTACCTGCATTGCATAACAAGTTTCAGGATCAATAAGGGATTGATCTCGCTGTGGCTTATTAAGGTTAACGTAATGAAAACGGCAAAGGTCCTTCTAACGGTAAAGGAACGTGACTTTGTGACATCTTTGCCAGATAAAATGCTTTTATTTTAATGGCCTGCGTTTAATGCTTAATGAAATGGAAATGATTTACAGGCTAATAATGATGTTTGAATGTTTTTGCAATGAATTGCCGGGGAGTGAAATCATTTTCTCTGAATCAACTTCCGGCGGGTGTCATTAAGCGCTTACCCGCCCTACAAAAATTGAGCGTAGAGTGGATAAGCCTGCGCCATCCACCGCTTAATCAGCACGACAGAGGGGGAGGATCTACAGCAATAGCTATAAAAAAACGGGCAGCTTGCAGGCTGCCCGTTGCTATCTGGATGGATGAGGTCTTACTTTTTCTTATAAACGTCAGCGGTCGCGTGAATTTTACGATCGGTGTCGGCAGAGGTCACAACGAAGAAGTCGCCGCCTTTTTCATCTGCTTTTTTCGCTAATTCTTCTTTAGCGTCGCTTGGGGCCATTTCACCGTCGGTCACGATGGTGCCTACTTTAGTGTACATCTCAGGATGCTCTTTCAGCGCTTCCTTGGTCAGCAGTTCGGCGGAAATTGCGCCGAAAGAAACGGTGGTTAATGCCAGGGCTGTAATAATCATTTTTGCTATCTTCATAATGAACCTCAGGTTTTTAGTTATAAGTAACAGAATCTTTCCCACCTAAACAATATGGTACAGGAACGTGATTATTGCCACAGAGCTAACGGGCGAAGATATATTTAGTTGAAGTATAAAATGCTCAAATACCAGCTTGCGAATGAGCAAACTGGTATTTTTCACTGTTGCTCGTTATTTGGCCAGCGTGTTAGCGATGGCGTTGAACATCAGCGACGCCTCCAGCGGCTGTGCGCTGAATGACGGCTCAGCCTTCGGCCAGGCAGACCACTGCACGATGACCAGTTTCTGCTTTGGGTTCACCACAATAATCTGGCCGAAAATTCCCAGCGCCCACATGGTGTTAAGGCTGTCCAGACCCTGCTTCGGACTCACGTCTCCGGCATTAGCTGCCACGCTGTTATTCCACCACTGATAGCCGTAAATTCCTTCAGGATGGGCATCGCTGACCGAATTTTTCGCCTTATTCCAGGTGCGGGCGTCTTTGACCCAGTTATCCGGCAGCGTTTTGGTGCCGTCCGGCAGCACGCCGTTGTTCATCACGAACAGACCAAACTTGCCCCAATCTTCGAGAGTGGCGTTGAAGCCGTGGGCTCCTACGTTGTGTTTGCCCAGCTGATAGCTGTGCCAGACGCCGTCATGCACCATGCCGTACGGCTGCCAGATCTTCTCCTGCAGGTTTTGCGCCAGGGACTTGCCGGTGGCTTTTTCCAGCGTATCGCCCAGCAGCCATGCGCCGCCGGATGAGTACGACCAGCCTTCGCCCGGTTTGGCCCAGGTTTGACGCTGCGGATCGTTGACCAGCTTATTGACGCAGCTGTAGGCGTCGTCGCCTGCTTCGCACTGGGTCAGCTTCGCAAAATCTGACTGCGGATTGGTGTAATCCTCATTCCAGTTGACGCCGGAAGTGTGCTGCATCAGCTGGCGAATCGTGACGTGCTCCCAGGCGGTGCCTCTGGTATCCGGGTTGTACTTCACTATTTCGTCATCCAGCGAGGTAATTTTCCCGTCTTTTACCGCAGCGCCTACCAGCGTTGAGACCACGGCTTTGCCCACGGAGCGGGAGGTCCACAGCGTTGTGCTGGTATTGCCGTGGCCGTAGTAATCCCAGGCAATTTTGCCATCTTTGATGACCATCATGCCGGTGACGTTATTGCGCCTGAGGTAATCCTCAAGGCTGAACGTTTTACCTTCATACTGATAGCTCGCGGCGGAGAGGTTGCGCTTCGCGACGGGGATCGGCGACGGCGTCGCGGCTTTAAAAACGTCCCCTTGGTAAGAGCGGTAATCGTTACGGAAGCCAATCACGCGCTGCTGCTGATCCCAGGTCAGCATATCTTTCACGTCGGGCAGGTTTTTATCGAGTGGGGCAGGACAGGTCGCCAGTTTCAACGTGGTGCAGTCGCTGAAGGTGCGCGCCGCGGCGGCCTGCATTGTGACGCCCATAGCTAATGCCGTAATACAGATTTTGGTTTTCATATTCAGCACGGTTTAATCCTTTACGGTTGATGGTTTGCCTACTGTAAAAGGCTTTTGCAGATTCGCAGGGTCGCTTAGCGGGGGAAATCCCCTCGTTCAAAGCGGCAAAAAAGCTAAAGTTGATGTATCGGAAAACGGCGACCTAACCTAATATGAAGTCCATCATCAACACCCTCGGCCATAAGTATGCCGATGCGTTTATTAATGAGTTTTTGTTGAAGGCTGAAAAAATTCTGCCTACCAATATTATTGTTGCCCGCGACAACCTCGATAAATTTATTATTGTTTTCCCGGGCATCAACCAGGACAGAGATTACCTGAAGTATCAGGAACTAATGAATTCTCTTTTCTCTTCGGTGACTACCGAACAGACCTCGGGAAAATGTAACTTCCTGTTCACCGGCAACACGGGCATGGTGCTTCAGGATATTAAACCCGAAACGGTCACGGATATTCTGATGCACGCCTGGATCGCCCTGCGCCACGCCGAAAAAGTTGGGAACGCGACAACGCGGCTTTACAGCGACGACATGCTGGAGAAGGAATTAGCCAATATTCATATGCATGAATCGCTGAGCGGGGCCATTGCCAGCAACGAGCTTTATCTCGTGCTGCAGCCTATCGTCGGCAAAAACGAGCGGCAGTCCTGCATGGCGGGCGAATGTTTGCCGACTGGCGCTGCGAAAACGACAGGTTTTATTATAAAGGGATGACGGGCACGACGAAGGATGACGATGCGACAGGTCTTCCGGAGGTGCCTTAATGCAAGGTAGTCAAAAAAGATATCCCATCACATTCGCCAACATGCTTATTTTTAGTGTGTCGATTTGTGCCGCCGTGCTGATTGGCGTAGTGTTTGTTTTGCAGCTGCAGGGGATGCAGTCCTGGTTTATGCAGACCACGGAAAAAACGCTCTGGATAATTGGCGAATAGAAAAAGCGGATTGAATATGATAACACCACGGGGCTGTTAACCCGGGCAAGCTTGTTTAATGAGCCGACGCTTTATCACAATCGCAACCTGATGCTGATGATACGCGTGACCAACTTCCGGGATACGCGCAGCACGCTGGGACACACGCACTCCCAGAAGTTTATTAAGTTCTTCGCCGATCAAATCGTCCGGCTCTCTCCGGACGGCAGCATTTTCTGCCGCTATTCAGAAGACTTAATTATCGTCGTCTTTCCGGAGTGTAACGAACACAAGGATCTCGATACTTACTGGGACCAGCTCTCTTCGCTCTTCCTGGGAACACCGGACAGCCGTGAACGCAAGGATGCCGAAGGCCGCACCTATATCTATACCGGCCAGGCCGGAGCGGTATTAGCGACGCTGAGCGAAGTGACGATCGCCAACGGCATGATGAATGCTGGCCTGGCGTTGCAGCAGGGGCGGTCAGGGGCCAACGGGGAGTGCATGCTCTTCACCCCGGAGATGCGCGAAACCGAGCTTAACAACATCAAAATGCACCAGGGGCTACGTGAGGATTTGTACAACGATGGTTTCCATCTGGTGATGCAGCCAATTGTCAGCCTCGACAACCCGCGCACCTTCACCGAAGGGGAGTGTCTGGTCCGCTGGCACTCACCCTCGCTGGGCTTTGTGCCTCCGGATAAATTCATCGGCCTTGCCGAGCGGACTGGGATGATAACCGACCTGGGGCGCTGGAATATTGAAGAAGCCTGCCGCCAGCTTGCGGCTTTTATTGCGCGCGCCGCGCCGGAGGACTTCAAACTGCATATCATTGTTTCCGCGGTGCAGTTCCAGCAGTCTGACTTCTCTGACCACCTGCTCAACTGCGTGCTGCAAAACGGGTTGATGAACAAAAATATCTGCCTGGAGACCACCGAAAGCGTCCTGCTTCAGGACAGCAACCGGGTCATTGAGACGCTTAATTACCTGCGCCGTCTGGGCATTTCTGTAGCCATCGATGATTTCGGCTCCGGGTATTCCAGCCTCTCTTACCTGCACCAGCTTCCTTTCGACTGTCTGAAAATCGACCGTGGCTTCGTCAACGGCCTGATGGATGATAAAAAGAGCGAGGCGGGTCATCGGGGTCAAATCGCTGCAGCCACGTGTAGCCGGTTTTGCGGCTGATACCAAAACGACGGCACAGGGCCGAGAAAGGTTCCGTGCCCGTCTGGCAGGCACGGATGAAATCAAGACGTTGCATGGGTTGGGTCTCAGTCCAGGGCATAGTGAGTCTCCTCTGCTATACCGTTTATAACTGTTACCCATGTGGCCGGTCTTAAAGTGTTACCTATGTGCCCGGTTTGTACCCTAAGCGCTATCCACCGTTGTTTATCAGCGTTCGGCGTATCCGACCTGGTTTAATATTAAAACTGGTAGGTGTAGGTAAATAACACCCGCTTATCCGCTTCGTCGAGATAAGTATTATTATCCATCACATACGTATAGCCCTTTACCGACTGATGTTTCGTAAAGGAATACCCTAAGCCAACGCCGCCAAAATACCCTTTATAGTTATCCCCATCTTCGTTTTTAGAGCCGTAGGAACCGGCAAGGAAGGCCAGCATGCGCAGCTTCGGCGTAAAGGGTTTTAAAACAAACGCACCGAGATAGCCGCTGCTGCCTGATGTATCCATTTCAACAAAACCATTCTCCGGCGACAGATCGCCGCTAAAGTCAGGCTGCGCGCATTTGCCGTCATTCTTACAGCCCGGATGATCGCCCGTATTGTAGGTATAGCCCGCCATCGGGAATATCTGGAAGCCTGCAGGCTCAATGCCGAAATAGCTTAACGGCAGGAACGTCCCAACGGAATAGTTGGTTTGTGAGGCACCGTTCGGGTAATCATTTTTACCGAAATTAAAATTCATGATGCCAATGGGGAACAGCCACGAGCCGCCAACGCGCCACTCGCTTGCATCGGTGTTCACGCGGAAATTCAGCTTGCGCGCTTCATCCAGCGCCAGAGATGCAGAGAGGGTGACATTGCTGTCGTTCATTTCATAGTTATCCGCCCAGGAAATACCAACCTTAGTGGTAACCTTGGTCGGATCGTCGTCCTGCTTTGCCTGATTAGGGTTTACATTATCCGTTTTTGCCAGCGCTTGAGTGGATACCACGGCAAGCAGGAAAGCGGAGGAGACGAGCAGAGGGATTTTCATGGTGCGACCTTGTGTCTTCTGAAGTAGGGATTTCCTCAGCAGACCAGGCAACTGAGAAAGGCCGGAATTATAGGCGCCAGAATGATTTTAATTTAAAGATAATTAATAAAGAACGTTTAAAAATAATATTTAATAGGTGATTTACATTAATTATTTATTTTATTCAAGTCAGCTTTTTGGACGTTGATTAAATTATATTGGGCGAATTCCATCGGAACGGTCGGTGCCTGTCGATTATAGTTGCAGTTGTTCTGGATGAAACTGCGAGGATGCATGAATATTAATCGATTTTGCTATTTGAGCTTGTTATTAACGGCGGCGGCCAGTATCGCTGCGCCTTACCCCGTTGCGACATGGTTGCTTGCCATCAACGTGATGACGCTGGTTTTTTATCGCCTGGATAAGCGTGCGGCTCAACGAGAAAGAAGACGATTTCCCGAGGCCACGCTGCTGCTCTTCGGTTTGGTAGGAGGCTGGCCCGGCGCTATCTGCGGCCAGCGGATCTTCCGACATAAAACGCAAAAGCAGCCGTTCAGGACCTATTTTTATTTCAGCGTGTTATTGAACGTAGGGGGGCTGGTGGCGTTGTATCACTGGTACTCTTCAGGATGTGCCGGATGAAGCTTGGTTTATCCCTTCTGCATTTTCCATGTCGGCATTTTGGAGACAGAAAGTCGGCTCCTTTGGGAACACCCGACACTGCGACAGAATCGAATCCAGAAGGGGGGATTGCTACCGTAAACTGTCCTCAGGTCAGCGGACTGAAAGGGGCTTTTCAGTCGTGGTAATAATTATCTTGTATACCAGCAATAATAATTATTTACCCCGACAGTCGAGCTGATTTTAAGCTTTACACATAAAGATAATTACAGATCAGAATAGTCCATTTGCGGACTTTTCTTGCGGTTATTCAATGGATTTGATTTGGACTTGCTGTTATAAAATTTCCAGGGAAGTAAATCATTTTCAGATGGAGGGAGAGAATGAACTGGCTGTTTTATATGGGGGGCTGGTGGCGGGTAAGAAAGGCCGAAGCGATGAATGTTTTTGAACTCCTTGCAGACGGCAGCTGTTCAATACTGCATGTTACAAGAGATATGCTCAGGCGGATCATGAGAATACACTGGGGTATAAGCTAAACAGCGATAAGTTGTGCATGCCGCCAGCTGCTGGCAAGAGCTAATCTGAACCCGCGTAAATGTGAAGCAGTAAATTATGAGACAATAATTATTAGATTTAATGTTAATTAACAACGCCTTAAAACTTGCTGCGGCCCCATCAGTTTGCTCAACGCCGACGACAGCACGGTACGTGGTGCGCAATGTGTTATTCCCCGGATATCGGCGGCTAACCCAACTGAAGCCACCTCTGCCTTATCTGGCGGCCAGAGGGCTTTGTGATCTAGTTTCCGACTTATTCAGGAATTTGATCACCCCCCGGCCATTATTCGAAAAAGCTACCTACGGGTAAGGGCGGGTACTGGTCTGTAAAGGGAAGTAGAACAACGTAATGTGCTTGCTCAATCCAATTAATCATAAGCTGTTTATAACGGGTAAGCGCGTAGATGATTGTTTTGCAAGGTAATAATCATTATCAAAATATGTCCAATTTCATTCTCTGTGATAACAGTAAAATAAATATCTGTGTCGCAGATTGGATTTTTCTTCTACTTGCCCGTCCAGACATCTTTAAGACATTCGACGATAAGCAGAAATATGAGTACAGTGAATAATAGAATCGCCAGATAAACATTGCGCGTATCACATCCGATCGATTGAGGTTTAACCATGCTATTTGTCAACCAGATGGAATGCCATAGAGGGGTTTTGTTTATTTATAAACTTCCAGGTGGCCTTGTGTGACCGGAAAAATCCTCTCATTTGATATGATTTTGATATCAGTAAGCTACTCACCAACACGCCAAAACTCTGCTTCGTCAAAGATCACCTCAATCAGCCGGTTTAGCTTTTCCTTCTCCATTTTCGTACAGTCGCTGTTCACTACATTAACATCGCTTAAAATTCGCACGGCATCGCGGGGTTAAAAGAAAAGAATGGCGAGGTTTTGATGTCAGATTACCATGCAAAGTAATCCTGGGGGATAACACCCCGCCATATCTGGCGGCCAAGAAGCAGAAGGCTGTAACCTTCCAGCCTTTATCAGGAGAGATGGCTGCTCCTCGGCCATAATTCTAAAAAAAACGCCCATCGGACAATGGGCGTTGCCAGTGCGGCAAATGAGGATTTTACGCAGTGTACTTTCAAGACAAATACTAAAGCATAGCCTTTCGCTGTGGTTATCACTTAACTGCCATATTTAGTAATTATCCATATCAAAATGTACCGATGGTAATCGTTAATTATAATCATGGTATGAAAAGGGACTGTGAAAATAAAAATCAACATGGAACAGGATATACGGATTGTTAACGGCCAGCTCAGCTGGTGACCTGCTCCCCGTTGATTAATACACCGCGATGTTAGTATCTGACCGACCAAAAGCGAAATTCGCTGGCTGCAGGCGCTGGGGCGTGGTCTGCGCACCGCACCGGGCAAAGCATCCTGTCTCATCGTCGATTACAGCGGAACAGTTCACCGTCTTGGTTATCCCGATTCTATTGAATACAGCGAGTTACCGGGAAAATCAGACGGGATGGAAGATGCTGCACGCCGTACTACTGAAAAACGCGCTGAGAAGCTGCCTCAAGAATGCTCACGGTGCCATTACATGAAACCTGCAGGCTTCTATGTCTGCCCCAAATGCGGGCATAAGCCGCTGGCCGGAGAAGATATTGATACCGACACAGGGCGCAAACTCAAAAAGCTTGGCGCAGGGAAACAAAAACCGACGCAGGCAGAGAAGCAGGCCTGGTGGAGCCAGATTAAGTTCTATCAGCGTCAGTGCGTATCACAGGGTAAAAGCCTTTAAGCGACGGCTGGTGTGCAAACACCTTCCGGGATCGCTTCGACGAATGGCCGCGCCCCCTTGCCCTTCAAAAATCCATTTTTAAATAAAATAATCCCCTATGATTTGCTTTGGCATAGTATTTTATTAAAAGGTGCCTACTTGGGCAGTGAGGGATAGTTGTAAGTTTTTTTACTGGGAAGTGTGAAAAAATACTTGTAAGGTCGGTTCCCCCTCATAATGTGGGTTTTGCCGGAAAATATCCGGTTTAATAGTTGCATCAAAATTTCCAGATTAAAATTTTCTAAAAAATTATATAAGTCAATGTATTGATAGTGCGACAGAACAGGCGGGAGAAGGTATGAAATTGGGTTTTTTGGCAGGTGCTCTATTAGCAACTTGGTTGTCCTTAACCTACCCAGCAGAAATGAAAGCGGTGTTTGACGAATTGATATCCTTGGTTCAAAAAATTGCGCAGCCGGACTCTGTTCATGCGCAGCCAACATCTGTTAATGAAGCCGGTGTAGAGAATGCTGAATAAAAATAAATACATTCCCTTGAGTACCAGTTCATGTTTAACTAGAACCACTAGTTAAGGTCATCCTAAAATGCCTACTATCATGAACTTATACACTTGTAATAAGGCTTCGACTCCTGCTGACTGCTCCAGTTAACGCTTTTCAGCCTGCGAGGAAGGGATTGCCCGGAGCGGCTGGATAGCGCATGCGCGCTGATTAATAGTGGATACGCACTATCGACCCTTAACGGCCACAGCCTCCAGCGCTCAGTGGAATGTGGAAAATCAACCCGCCTCTGAGCGGGTTTTCTTTTACCTAAATATATATCTGGTGACTATGCTTTCCACGTGGACCCTAAAGCAGGGTATCGCGCTCACCATGGTTATCACATGCAACATTAGTCAGCCTTGGTGTTGCCCTCGAAGGTTGGCTTTATTACTACTTTTGAACCAATCCTTCGAGTCTGCTATCCTGTAATATGGTTTTTATTTGATATAAATGATAGGGTGTATGCATTGAATTAATAGAATTAATAGAATTAATAGAATTAATAGAATTAATAGAATTAATCGAGCAATTGATGAGATGAACAGAGAACCTAAAGAAAAAACACTCTTTATTTGACTGTCGAGGTGAAAAAATTAGATGCGATAGTTGATTATTTGGCTCCGAAAAACTATCCGCCTAAGTGCAGTTTCGCAGCGTTTATGCGGCAGGTACTTTAGGAAAAATAAATAAATAAAAGTACGTAAAATGCTATTTGCATTAATGCTTAGTTATCTATGTGTTTTTTCTTCGGTTTGGGCGGGGGACAGTTCTTGCGCACTTTCTGGCACTCCAGCCGTGTCAAATGGAAATCTCGGGAATATAAACATAATCGATCCAGCACAAAATGCTCCTGGTGTGATTTTTGATTCCGCAGCGAATTGGAATACTGGGAGTGTTTCGGAGCTTACATGTGGCTGTGACAGTGATTTTCCCGGCAGCAGCCAGGAATCACCATATTCGAAAAGCCCCCAGCCTGCTGGGTTGTTTTGGCGCTTCTATCGCCTGGCTAAAACAGCACCCGTATGCAGCCGGGTTGGGTGCCATCACAAGGCGATCTCTTTGCTGAGGACTGGATCCCGTTGAAGTAACCACTCCAGAGCGCCATCGCAATAACGCTCGACAATGTTTATTGAGAGTAAGAAGTAACCATTATGTCAAAGCCGGATTGGTAGGCCATCAAGGCGGCGTACCGGGCTGGTGTCCTTTCGCTCCGTGAAATAGCCGCACAATATGGTGTTGCTGAGAGCACGATATCCGCAACTGCCGTTACTCTGCACCTGATAACTCGATGATAGATTGTGAAGTGCTGGTGAAGGAGGAGTGGTATCCGTTTACCGCGTCACCGAATGACAGCACCACATGGGGCCTTGCGATTTATGCGAATGCAGTAGCCGGACAGTATGGAGTGGTAGAGATATACGCAGCATAGGAAATGGCAGGGGGGGAGTTTTGACCAGCTTCCAGACGTTAACCCAACTGAAGCCATCTCTGCCATATCTGGCGACAGAACGCAGACCATTTAAGCGGAAATTTGACAGGTTCCTTTCCTGCATTCTGCCATTATTGGCGGCCGGGAGACATAAGGCTGTAACCTTCCAGTCTTTATCAGGAGAGCTGGTCTGCCCCCCGGCCATAATTCCAAAAAAAACGCCCATCGGACAGTGGGCGCTGCCAGTATGGCAATGGATGGTTTCACGCATGTTATTTCAAGACAAATAATAAAGCGTGCCATTCGCTGTGGTTACCACTTAACTACCTTATTTGGTAATTATCCATATCAAAATGTACGGGTTGTAATCGGTGGTTATAATCACGGTATGAAAAGGGACTATGAAAATAAAAAGCTATATGAGACAGGAATTGGACTGACCCCACGACAGTAGACAAATTCTGTCCTCACGATGAGGCCTGTTCAAAGGCCTCCGGACTGACGCCGCCGAGATGACTGTGGCGCCGGGACCGGTTATAGAATACTTCAATGTAATCGAAGATATCCGCCCGGGCCAGATCCCGGGTTTTGTATATTCTCTTCCTGATGCGCTCTTTTTTCAGTGAACTGAAGAACGATTCGGCCACCGCATTATCCCAGCAGTTGCCACGCCGGCTCATGCTCGGAGCCAGGTTATTGGCCCGGCAGAAGCGCTGCCAGTCGTCACTGCCGTACTGGCTGCCCTGGTCTGAGTGCACGATAACCTCGCCGTCGGGTTTACGTCGCCAGACCGCCATCATCAGCGCATCCAGCGCCAGTTCGCGTGAGAGAGTGGGTTTCATCGACCAGCCGACCACGTTACGGGCGAAGAGATCGATAACCACCGCCAGATACAACCAGCCCTGCCAGGTGCGGATGTAAGTGATGTCGGTGACCCAGACCTGATTGGCCCGGACAACAGTAAACTGCCGCTGCACGCGATTCGGGGCAACCACTGAAGGTCGACCAGCGATACGACGCGGCGCTTTATAGCCGCGTACGGCTTTGATCCGGTTCAGTTGCATAATACGACCCACCCGGTTTTTGCCGCAGGTTTCCCCGATTTCGTTCAGGTCGCCATGAACCCGCCGGTAACCGTATACGCCTCCGCTCAGTGAATATGAGTCACGGATAAGCGTCAGCAGGCGCTGGTTATCTTTATCACGTGCCGAGACCGGGTTGTGCAGCCACGCATAGAACCCGGCCCGGGCGACATTGAGTACCCGACACATCGTCATCACACCCCATACAGTGCGGTGCTCATTGATAAAGCGGTACTTCAGTCGGGCTCCCTTGCAAAGTACCGCGCGGCCTTTTTCAAAATATCCCGTTCCTCTTCGGTACGTTTTAGCTGCGCCCGTAGTTTCAGGATCTCGCTTTTGGCCTCCAGTAAATCCCGGGCATGCTGCTCGCTGTTATCGGGTTTAATCGCCCGTAGCCACTTGTAGAGGCTGTGTGCAGAAACGCCCAGACGGTCAGATACTTCGGCGACGGAATAACCGCGTTCCGTTATCTGACGGACAGCCTCTTCCTTAAATTCAGGTGTAAATCGTGGTGTGCCCATACGCTCCTCCTATGCTCAAACTATAGGGCAGGATCGTCTACCGGGGCGGGGTCAGTCCATAAATGACTCTGAGGTGTCTGTTAAACCCGTGGCGATTCACAAGTCATCGCGAAAGAAGTTTGATGATCCTTGATACACATTCATCGCTGGATAAACTGTACGAGTCTAAAATGAGGTGTTCTCTGTTCCATGGTTCATAAGTCAAATCGGTAACATATTTCCAATCTGGCAGGGTTAACCCCTCGACTTGTGACACCCTTATTTCCACTCGTTTACGATGCTCAATCATATCGGAACATACGATCTCAATTTCTAAAAAATCGGTTCTTGCCGATAAAGCTATTTCTCGATAGGCATCACGGGTTAACGCCAGTGGGTTCACTGAGTCAGTGATTACTGTTGCTCCTAATAGCAGGTTTTCTCTGGCGAGTGAGTAAGCGACAAAATAACCAGTAGGCCCCATTTCACGACCATCTTCTTCGGCTTTAAGTATGGCCTGCTCAATCGTGTCGATTCGCAAGTAAAGAGCATTTAACTGCTTTGTCAAAGCCTGAGCGATAGTGCTTTTCCCGCTTCCAGGCAAACCACTGAAGATGATTAGCATAACTTGTCCTAGAACGATGAAATCCAACAGTATTAAAACACACTGGGCCATGAATTGTGGGAATTCATGCCGCAGCGATATGACAACTGAAGAGTATTACTGCTACTGCTAGTGTTAATACTTGGCGTGTCCGCTCCTCGCTCATAGCTGACTGTCAGATTTTATTGTGCACAATACGAGAAAGCTGTCATGTCAAGTCTGAGCTAATACACCGAAGGTAGTAAATAAACCCCCATTCACTCATCTACTCCGACTGAGCACGGTTCACTCTGGTGGGCTGAGCCAACGCGACTCTTACTATCGAAAAATGAAATGGAGTGTTGATGAGCGTTGATGTAAATCACTTACATCAGCTGTTACATGGGAAAAATTATTGGTGTAAGTAACTGCGAGTCTTCGTGTAACTCTTTGATTTATATGGTACGCCCTACAGGGCTCGAACCTGTGACCTACGGCTTAGAAGGCCGTTGCTCTATCCAACTGAGCTAAGGGCGCACTGGGGAAGTGCTTTCCGGACTGTACGTATTATTCGGAATGCCCGGATTATACGGTCAACACCTTTCTAGTCAATGGCTTTTCAACTACCTGCGCGACAATTGACCATTCTGGCAGATCTTTGCCTGACAGGACGCGCGGCTTCTGACAAAATAGAAACAATCCCCTCCTTTTTGATTACAGCGGAATTATTCGACTGATGGCAGCAAAGATTATTGACGGTAAAACGATTGCGCAGCAGGTACGGCTTGAAGTTGCTGAAAAAGTGCGTGCGCGTGTTGCAGCGGGAAAACGCGCTCCGGGACTGGCCGTTGTGCTGGTTGGCGAGAACCCTGCTTCGCAGATTTATGTTGGCAGCAAGCGCAAGGCCTGCGAAGAGGTCGGCTTCCTCTCACGCTCTTACGATTTGCCGGACAGCACCACGGAAGCTGAGCTGCTGGAGCTGATTGATACACTCAACGCGGACAGCGATATCGACGGCATTCTGGTGCAGCTGCCGCTGCCTGCGGGCATCGATAACGTGAAGGTGCTGGAACGCATCGACCCAGACAAAGACGTGGATGGCTTCCATCCCTACAACGTTGGCCGCCTGTGCCAGCGTTCTCCGCGCCTGCGCCCCTGTACGCCGCGCGGTATCGTGACGCTGCTTGAGCGTTACGGTATTGATACTTACGGGCTGAACGCCGTGGTGATTGGCGCATCCAACATCGTGGGTCGTCCGATGAGCATGGAGCTTCTGCTGGCGGGCTGCACCACCACCGTGACTCACCGCTTCACCAAAAATCTGCGTCATCACGTCGAGAATGCCGATCTGGTAATTGTTGCCGTGGGCAAACCGGGCTTTATTCCCGGCGAGTGGATCAAGGAAGGGGCGATTGTCGTGGATGTCGGTATCAACCGGCTGGAGAGCGGCAAAGTGGTCGGCGACGTAAATTATGATGAAGCCGCCGTCAAAGCCTCGTATATTACGCCGGTTCCGGGTGGCGTTGGCCCTATGACCGTCGCCACTCTTATTCAGAATACCTTGCAGGCCTGCGAGGAATATCATGATGTCGATGGAGAGTAATATGACGACCTTCTCATTAGGAAAACACCCCCACGTTGAGCTGTGCGATCTGCTGAAGCTGGAAGGCTGGTGCGAAAGCGGCGCGCAGGCGAAAGCGGTGATTGCCGAAGGTCTGGTGACCGTAGACGGCGAAGTGGAAACCCGCAAGCGCTGTAAGATCGTCGCCGGTCAGACGGTCAGCTTCGAAACCCTGAGCATCACCGTTCAGGCGTAGTTTTCTCTTTTTTGGGGAAATTGGGTAAAAAAGAGGGTCAGGCTAAGCCTGGCCCTTTTTTATAATAAAATAATTGTCAAAAAGTGCTTCTTATCCAATGAGGGAATTAAACTTTTCGTTATTGAATGTTTAATTTTTTGTTGATGTATATTCAGTTGTAGTGATTGATACTACTAAAAGAAGGAGATGAAAAGTCTGGTCTAGCATAATGATTTTATACCCATAGCCAGATCCGTGGTGACATTAACCTTCGTCCACGATTGAATTCCTCCCAGAAAGCAGATGCTACAAATAAATAATGAGGTTTTTTTATGAGAGCAATAAAGTCGATAGCATTTTCTGTCCTGTTGAGCGGTTTCTTTTCTACCGTGTATGCAGTCGAACTAACGTCTAATATAGATAGTCTTCAAGTTTCTCGCGCGACATTTTCAGAGGATGGAAAGGTAACGCTTCCTGTAGATTTTCACCACTGGGTGCATGTCGGTACTTTTGTGAAGGAAGACGGCATAAATATCTTTGACGGTACCAAAATTATCATTCCGATAGTAGGTAATACCTATGTCGAACCGAGTGCATGGACGCACTATATGGCTACCGGTGAATGGGCTGATGGTACACAGATTATTAAAGAGTTTACCGAAGTAGAGGCAGATAAAAAATGTGACATTAAGGGGACGCATGTTTGTAAATCTGCCTTTGGTTCGGCTATCTTTCAGAATAATTACGCTGGATACGGCTATATGGTAAAAGATAAACAGCGATTTCCGCAAGCGGCCGGTAACTGGGCTTACTTCACTACGGGTCACGTAAAGCCCCCGTATCCAGAAACAGCGAAAATTAAAGCGATCGCCGACTGTGCCGCATGCCACATCGCTCACGCAGCCGATCAGGATTATGTTTTTGCCGCACAAAAGATTGGGCTTGAGCGATCTAACCCCAATAACCAATAGCAGAACTTAATTAACCTCATGAGGTAAATCGATGAACGCGAAGTATCATAAGAATTCTCAGGCGATCGCGGAGCTCAGCGAAGAAGAATTTCACATCACGCAAAACGGGGGGACTGAACGAGCCTACACCGGTAAGTACGATAAATTTTTCGAAGAAGGCCTATACGTAGATATCGTCTCCGGCGAGCCGCTGTTTTCCTCTCGGGATAAGTATGACTCTGGCTGCGGCTGGCCAGCATTCACCAGACCTGTTGAAGAAAACGTTAACGAACTTCGTGATACAAGCCACGGCATGATCCGCACCGAGGTTAGATCGGTACACGGCGACAGCCACCTGGGTCATGTTTTCAATGATGGTCCGAAGGAGGAGGGAGGCCTGAGATACTGCATCAATTCTGCGTCGCTGCGCTTTATTCCTGTAGAAGAGCTTGAAGATAAGGGATACGAAAGCTATCTCTCATTATTTGATAAGGCATAAAAATCATCGGGTGGATACACGCCGGCAAGGTCCACCCGTTTTCACTACATGGTGCCCCGGCAAATTCCAGGTCAATCCATGCGCAACTTCAAATTTTCGATAACAGTATGGCTACATCTCTGATTTTAGTTGCTTGTGAAAAACGTATACGCCGTCGCGATGTAGCAGCAAAACCTGGCATTTCAGAACGTGATGCGCAATGGCTTATCAATCGTTATTCATAAGCTGCAAATGGGCGTGTTCGGCGGCCTGAGTGGCATTCATCAGGTCGGGCGTACCGTGGGTAAAGATGTGTTTTTAACGCAGGAAGTCTCGCAGATGGGCTTCGAGGATATGATGCATATTAATCTGACCTCGCCGCTGTTCACCTACGTCTCGGCGTCAAGCGACGAAACGGGTCGCCAGGCGGCGACGCTATCGTGGATAAGATAAAGGCGCCGACCCTGCCCGCACATAAAATCATTATTTCCGGTGAGCTGGTGCTGCGGGGTTCCGCGTAACGCCCGCTACCACAACTTCTCAAGTATCAGTACCGCAGCGATCAGAATCACCACGATCAGCAAAAATCCCAGGGATATGGCAAGGGCATCACCCATGTTATGTCCCGTTGAACGACAGGCATCGTGCAAGTGTTGCCGAGTAACTATGAAGCCGTAATGATAGATAAGTATGATTTTATCTGCGCAGCAATACCGTAACTGTATCGGCTGTTGTTTTATTTTTTCTTAATTTGTTCATGGCGAGGAATTACAGAGACAATTTTACTTCTATACCGTTTCTTATGAGGGGCGGGGTTCTTTCTTTGTATGGTCATTCTTACCTGATAATTCAACCAGCCAGTTTGCTTACTGGCTGGGTGCATTAGCTTGCGATTAGCGGTGATATTCCCCGGCTGCTTCGGGCTGGAACTCAATATCCAGCACTTCTAACCTCGTCTGGTTCCCGTTCGGCAGCGTCCACTCAATGCTGTTCCCTACCCGAACGCCCAGCAGCGCTGCGCCAACGGGCGCCATCACTGAAAGCTGGTTTGTGCTGTCAGTCAGGTTCGCCGGATAGACCAGTGTGCGCAGGTGCTCTTCGCCGGAAGACAGATCACGGAACTTCACGCGGCTGTTCATCGTCACCACATCCGCCGGGATATTTTCCGGGCTGCACATCTCTGCACGGTCCAGCTCTGCGTTCAGCAACTGCGCAACCGGCAGGTTGGCATACTGTGGCTGCTCCAGCAGGCGGTCGAGGCGCTCGGCATCGAGTTCGTTAATGATGATGGCAGGTCTGGACATAATTTACTCCGTGTAAAAAACATGCACGCATGTGCGGGAAACCGTACAAAGAAAAACCCCCACCGTAAACGATGAGGGTCTGGTCTTTCCTGATAATACTGGGCTTAACTCAGGGTTAAAAGCGACTTAGGTCACAAACCCGTCTCTCAGGCGATTAGAGGATGATACTGCCCACGAGGGCAAAGAGGAAGGCGATTGTGCCAATCAGCGTTTCCATTACCGTCCAGGTTTTCAGCGTGGTCTTCTCATCCATCTCCAGGAAGCGGCCCACCAGCCAGAAGCCGGAGTCGTTCACGTGGGAAAGCACGGTCGCTCCGCCGGCAATCGCGATAACGATAAAGCACAGGTCGAACTGGCTCAGGCCCGTGGTGGACGCCACCATTGGAGAAACCAGTGCGGCGGTGGTGGTCAGCGCGACGGTGGCGGAACCCTGCGCCACACGCAGCGCGGTCGCGATTACAAACGCGGCCACGATAACCGGCATCCCGGTATCGGACAGTACGCCCGCCAGCGCGTCGCCAATGCCGCTGGCGCGCAGTACGCCACCGAACATCCCGCCCGCACCGGTCACCAGAATAATGCCGCAGATTGGGCCAAGCGCACCGTCACACACTTTCTCCAGGTGCTCGCGGCTGTGTTTGCCGCTGAAGACCATCAATGCAAAGAACACGGTGATCAGCAGGGCGATAGGGGTTTTACCCAGCATGCGCAGGAACTGCACGATGGTGTTGTCGGCGCTTACCCAGCCCAGCACAGTCGCGGTATTCAAGCCGGTATCCAGGAAGATCAGCACTAACGGCATCAGCAGGATGCTCAGTACCGTACCAAATGCCGGCGGCTGGTGACCAGGATCGGCCTCGATTTTTCCCAGGAAAGAGGTGGGCAGCGGCACGTTAAATTTCTTACCGGCGTACTGCCCGTAAAGATAGGCACCAAGATACCAGGTTGGGATAGCAATGATCAGGCCGGTTATCACCAGCAGGCCAATGTTTGCGCCTAATAATTCACTAGCGGCAACCGGACCTGGATGCGGTGGCACCAAGGCGTGCATTACGGCAAAAGCACCCGCCGCCGGGAAAGCGTACTTCAGCGTGGAGCCGCCAAACTGTTTGGCAACGCTAAAGATGATTGGCAGCATCACCACCAGGCCCGCATCGAAAAAGATCGGGAAACCGAAGAGTAGCGATGCCACGCCCAGCGCAAAAGGCGCACGGTGGGAACCAAAGGTACCAATTAGCGTATCTGCCAGCACCTTCGCGCCGCCGGAGATCTCCAGCAGACGGCCAATCATTGCTCCAAGGCCAACGAGCAGCGCTACGCCCGCAAGGGTGCTGCCAAAGCCGGTCAGGATCGTCGGAACGATTTTATCGAAAGGCACGCCGGTCACAAGCGCGGTGGCAACGCTCACCAGGGTTAAGGCTAAAAAGGCATGCACTTTATAGCGCATGATTAATATAAGCAGAAGCAGGACTGCACAGGCTGCGATCCCCAGCAGCGTGCCTGCGCCATAACTTGTTGTTAGTTCGGTCATAATTATTATCCTCGGGCCGACTTTACAGGTGACAAGCGGGTTAGCTTAGTACACCGATGTGCTGATACCGGTAACATGATATCGGTAACATTGCGCCGTCGGGAACCTGTCCTGTCATATTTGTTAACCTTTTGAGAGCGGGTTCAAACTATGGAAATAAAACAGACGAAATGGGATCGGGCGAATTGCTGTTCATAAACAAACCTGCCAGGGGCAAGGGATGATGTGCCGGAGGGCGCAGCGCTTATCCGGCCAACGATGAACATAGCTATGTTTTGCAGGTGGGTAAACGTAAGCGCTAATAGTTGGCTGATATGTCGCTCCCCGCCTTAAAGATTTTCTTTGCACTGGCAGTAGTTTTCAGAATTTGACCAGATTAATTATTTGCATCAGCTTCTGGTCATTTTTAGCTTTGCTGTGGACATAAGCATGTATATCGATATTGTCTTTCTCCATCCATGGGATATTTACGGCACGAACGTTAAAAAGTCGGAGGGTATATTTCAGGAGGATTTCAGGCAGGAACATAATGTAATCCGTTTTTTCAATGCAGTTCAGCATATTTAGCATCGACTGTGAGCGATATCGGATATTTCTTTTATAAGCGTTTGAATAAAGCGTTTCCGGCAGATAGCTGTTGAGCTCGGCAGATTTCAGCGCGGCGTGTTCTTCGCGCATCCACTGTTCAAAGCTCAGGTCCGCGTCGATTCTTGGATGATCCTTACGGCAAAGTGCTACGATCCTCGATTGGGTAATTCTTATAGAAAACAATGAATTATTTGTTTTGATTGCCATTCCGATATCGATGTCCACCTCTCTTGATACCAGCGCGGTAATGCGGTCCTCCTCCTGCATGGTCTGGGTATTAAAGTCGATACAGAGGCCTTTCGGAAGCTGGTGATTATTAACTAGCCTGTCCAGCAAAAAGCATTCCATCATAGTGTTGGTTCTGATAGCGATCTTGTGAAGGCCTGCAGAGGTATCCTGACTAACCAGGACTGACTGTGAAATATCTTCATCAATTTTCTTAAAGGCGGGGTAGAGTTCATTTGCTACATGCGTAGGCTTTAACCCTCTGGTAGACTTAGTAAAAATTGGGTCGTTGTAATAAGTGCGAAGCTTGTTTAATGAATAGGTTAAAGTTGGCGCAGAGACACCTAAAGCCAATGCGGCTTTACTCATACTTTTTGTTTCAAAAATAAGCACCAACGTTTTGATGAGGTTGTAGTCAAATTTATTGTTCATATAATCAACTCCATGCTTATCAGTCACTTAACCAAATGCCATAAATAATTTAAAAAGCGACTTTTAAAAACTTCGATTGAGTATCAAATCATATGACAGTTTAATACTGGCATTGATTTTCCATTTAAAAAGAGATTTTATGAAACTTCTAACCGATATGCATGCTTATGAACAATGGTTTCTGAAAGAGTATCTTAAGGTTAGCCACAAATCTCTTTCAACCTCACTTTTCACTTACGAAGAGCTGAAATCTGTCGTCGCAGAATCAGCGCCGTGTACCTTTCCTTGCCTGGCCTTTTTCGATCGGCACAATCCTGTTTTTGGTGGGACTAACCTGCGTTACGTCTATAAGAACGAGTTAAGGCTAATCCAGGAGTTGCTGCAAAATTGTGATTTGAGCGCCTGAGTGCCGGCCGCTCTAGCACGTTATTAATCATTTTCTGACGCCGCGCATATTTTGCATTCCCACATCCCCACACCATACTTTCTCGGCGCTGCCCCTGCGCCAGCCGCATAGTTTTTCCCCACTAAAAGACCAATAAAAAAGCCAATACCGTGCTGTAGCTCGAGATTTTGCACAAAGAGTAGTCAGCTAATTTGCTGCCGGGTCCGATCGTTAACTACCGTCTTTGATGGTGCGGATATATTACGCCCTCCCTCCTGTCAGGTCTGAACATAAGAGGAAATAATGAAAAAGCTGACGTTAAGTCTGATTACCTTAGCGCTGGCGGGCGTCTCCAACGCCGCGCTGGCCGATACCCTGCGTATGGAATGTCCGATTTTCCCCGGCGGTAAGGAATACTGCGGCTACGTCAAAGAGCGTTTTGAAAAGCAAACCAATAACAAGCTGGAGTTCATCGAGTTCCCGGCGGCATCTGATGAAAAGCTTGCGCTCCTGCAGCAGCTGTTTGCCGCCAAAGATGAGAAAGCGGTGGATCTGTTCCAGTCTGACACCATCTGGGTCGGCCTGCTCGATAAGCAAACGCTCGACCTGACCGATGCCGTGGGCGACATGAAAGGGGACTTCTTCCCCGGCCCGTGGGCTAACGACACGGTAAACGACAAGGTGAAAGCGGTGCCTGCCTATCTGGACACCGGCGTGCTCTATTACCGCAAAGACCTGCTGGAGAAATACAAAGAGCAGCCGCCAAAAACCTGGGATGAGCTGACGCGCATCGCCACCAAAATTCAGGCCGAAGAGCGCAAGGCCGGGCATAAAAATTTCTGGGGGATGATCTTCCAGGGAAAATCGTACGAAGGGCTGACCTGCAACGCGCTGGAGTGGATTGACTCCTGGGGCGGCGGGACCTTTATCGACGAAAAAGGAAACGTGACCGTAAACAATCCTAAGGCCGCGGCTGCGCTGGATACGGTCGCGGGCTGGATCGGTAAAATCACACCGAAGGGCGCGCTGGGCTACAAAGAAGAGGAATCCCGAGCCGTGTTCCAGAACGGCGATGCCCTGTTTATGCGCAACTGGCCGTATGCTTATCTGCTCTCGCAGGGAGAGGAGAGCCCGCTGAAAGGTAAGGTTGGCGTAGCGCCTCTTCCTGCCGGCCCGGACGGCAAATCTGCCAACGCGCTGGGCGGCTGGCAGTGGTCGGTTAACGCCAATACCAAAAACAAAGACGCGGCGATTGCGCTGCTGAAAATCCTCACTGACGCAGACTCGCAGAAGATGCAGCTTAAATATCTGGGCTTCGCGCCAACGCGTTCTGCCCTGTATGAAGATAAGGCTGTACTGGAAACTGCCCCGCATTTAACGATGTTTAAAGAGATCTTCGCCAATGCGGTACCGCGCCCGGCAACGGTAACCAAAAGCCAGTATCCGCGCGTCTCCAACGCTATTTACAACGTGACCTTTAAAGTGCTCAACGGCGGCAGTGACGGCAAAACGGCCGTGGCGGATCTGCAAAAACGTCTTGAGCGCGTGAAGGGTAAGGACTGGCGTTAATTGGCGCACCTCGGCTACCAACAGCGGCGCCGCCGTATCGCATGGATACTGGTGGCGCCCGCGCTTTTACTCCTTGCACTGGCGGCGGGCTGGCCGCTGGTGCGCACCTTCTTCTTCAGCTTTACCAATGCGATGCTCGACAACCCTGCCGGGTACGAGATGGTGGGGCTGGCAAACTATTACGCCACCCACGATGGGGAAAGCACGGGGGTGCTGGTTGACCCACTCTGGTGGCAGGCCGTGGGCAACACGCTGTGGTTCACCGTGGTGTCGGTCGGGCTGGAACTGCTGCTCGGCATGCTGCTGGCGCTGCTGATGAACCAGAAGTTTCGCGGCCAGGGGCTGGTGCGCACCGCCATTCTGGTGCCGTGGGCTATCCCGACCATCGTCAGCGCCAAAATGTGGGGCTGGATGTTCCACGACCAGTACGGGGTGGTGAACGATCTGCTGGATAAGATTTTTGGTTATCAGGCACACCTGGCGTGGATTGCCGAGCCATCTTTGTCAATGTGGGCGGTGGTGATTGCCGACGTCTGGAAGACCACGCCGTTTATGGCGCTGATGCTGCTGGCGGCGCTGCAGCTTATACCTAAAGATCTCTACGAAGCCGCGCGGGTGGATGGCGCCAGTCCGTGGCAGCGATTTAAACGCATCACGCTGCCGCTGATCATGCCCGCGATGATCGTCGCACTTATCTTCCGTGTGATGGACGCGATGCGCATCTTCGATCTGATCTTCGTGCTCACCTCCAACAGCGAAGCCACGATGTCCGTATCCGGCTATGCACGAGAGCAAATCATCTCTTATCAGGACATGGGCGTCGGTTCGGCGGCCTCGGTGCTGGTGTTTATGATGGTGGCGGGCATTGCCGCCTGCTTTATCCGCGTCTCACGTTTAAACGAAAAGGAGAAGCGGTGATGAAAATATCCCGTCGGCAGCGCAGGTTCGGGCATAAGCTGGTTATCTTTCTGGGAGCCACATTCGCCGTGCTGTTCTGCGTGTTCCCGTTTTATTACGCCATTCTCACTTCCTTGCGCACGGGTCAGGAACTGTTTTTACCTTCGTATTTACCCAGCGGCTATCACTGGCGTAACTATGTGGTGGCGCTGGCGGATAACGGCATTGCCCGCAGCCTGCTGAACTCGGTGCTGGTGGCGACGATAACCGTGGGCATTTGTCTGCTGGTGTCGGTCACCGCTTCTTTTGCGCTGGCGCGCGTGCGGTTTCGTGGGCGTAAGTTCCTGCTGTTCACCATTCTCTGCGTCTCGATGTTCCCGCAGGTGGCGGTGCTTAGCGGTATGTTCGAACTGGTGCGCTTTTTGGGGCTGTATGACTCCCTCGGCGCGCTGATCCTTTCCTACACCACGTTCTCCCTGCCGTTTACCGTCTGGGTGCTGACCACATTTATGAAGTCGATCCCGGTGGAGCTGGAGGAGGCGGCGATCGTCGACGGGGCGAACACCTGGACGATTATCCGCCGCGTGTTTGCGCCGATTCTGGCACCCGCGCTGGTGACCACCGGGCTGCTGGCGTTTATCGGCGCGTGGAACGAATTTATGTTCGCGCTGACGTTTATTATTTCCGGCGACAAGCGCACGGTACCGGTGGCGATCAGCATGTTCAGCGGCGCGTCCACCTTTGAGCTGCCGTGGGGCAGCATAATGGCGGCTTCGGTGGTGGTGACGCTGCCGATTATCGTGCTGGTCCTGATCTTCCAGAAACGCATTGTCAGCGGGCTGACCAGCGGGGCAATTAAGGGATAACCATGGCGCAACTTGTACTCGATAAAATCCAGAAACGATATGGCAGCGCAGCCGAGGTGATTAAGCCCCTCGATCTTGAGATTAACAGCGGCGAATTTGTGGTGGTGGTTGGCCCGTCCGGCTGCGGCAAATCTACCCTGCTGCGGATGGTGGCGGGGTTTGAGGAGATAAGCGGCGGCGAAATGCGTATCGACGGGGTTTGCGTGAACGACGACTCTCCGTCGGAGCGCGGCATCGGCATGGTATTCCAGTCCTACGCGCTTTATCCGCACATGACGGTTTATCAGAATATGGCCTTCGCGCTGGAGATGGCGAAAGTGCCGGTGAAGGAGATCGACGAGAAGGTGCGGGAGAGCGCAAGGATTTTGCAGCTGGAGAAACTGCTGGATCGCCGCCCGAAAGATCTCTCCGGCGGCCAGCGGCAGCGGGTGGCGATTGGCCGGGCAATTGTGCGCGAGCCGAGCCTGTTTCTGTTTGATGAACCTCTGTCTAACCTCGACGCTTCTCTGCGCGTGCAGATGCGCATGGAGATCGCCGCTCTGCACAAACGCATCAACGCGACTATCCTGTATGTGACTCACGATCAGGTGGAAGCGATGACGCTGGCCGACCGGATTGTGGTACTCAATCAGGGCCAGATAGAGCAGGTGGGCACGCCTCTGGAGCTGTACGACCGCCCGGCAAACATCTTTGTGGCGCAGTTTATCGGCTCACCAAAAATGAACCTTATCCCCGGTGTGCTAACCCTGGGTAACGCCCAGCGCACCGACGTGCTGCTGGAAAATCGCCAGCAAATCACGCTGCCGATAAACGGCGCTGGCGTGACGGAGGGGCAGGCAGTCAGGCTTGGGATTCGTCCGGAACATATCCAGCTAACGGAGCTGGCGCAGGCGGATATCGAAGGGGAAATTCTGTTCGTCGAGCAGATGGGCAACGAAACGTTGCTCTACGTTAACAGCGGTTACGGTGACGAACCTCTGGTGATGCGCCAGACCACCAGGCTTGCCGTCCAGCCCGACCGGCGTATCGGCCTGCGGCTGCCCCCGGAGAGCTGCTATCTTTTTAACAGCGACGGGCGCGCGTTTGTGAGGATCTGACTGGCGGATGACACTTCGCTGAATGCAGGTCGGATAAGCGAAGCGTCATCCGACAAAAAAGGAGATCGCAGTGGAAAAAAAATGGTGGCACAGCGCGGTGGTGTACCAGATCTATCCGCGCAGCTTTATGGACAGCAACGGAGACGGCATAGGGGATCTGGCCGGCATTATCAGCAAGCTCGACTACCTGCAGCAGCTTGGCATCAACCTGATCTGGCTTTCGCCGGTCTACCGCTCGCCGATGGACGACAACGGCTACGACATCTCTGACTATGAAGATATTGCCGCAGAATTCGGCACCATGGTGGAGATGGAAAGCCTGATCCGGGAGGCGAAACGGCGCGATATTCATCTCCTGATGGATCTTGTCGTCAACCACACTTCTGATGAACACCCCTGGTTCCTCGAGGCGCTTAAATCCCCGGATAATCCTTATCGAGACTTTTACATCTGGCGCAAACCGGCGGCGGACGGCGGGCCACCAAACGATTTCCACTCTTACTTTGGTGGCAGCGGCTGGACGCTGGACGAAGCCAGCGGCGAATATTACCTGCACCAGTTTTCTAAGCGGCAGCCGGATCTTAACTGGGACAACCCGCGCGTGCAGGAAGAGGTTCACGCGATGATGAACCGCTGGCTGGCTAAGGGCATCGGCGGGTTCCGCATGGACGTTATCGATCTCATCGGCAAAGAGGTCGACAGGCAGATCATGGCGAACGGCAAAAACCTGCACGCGCTGATCCGCCAGATGAACCGTGCCACCTTCGGGAAAGGCGATTACGTCACGGTTGGTGAAGCGTGGAGCGCCTCGCCGCAGGACGCCCTGCTGTACAGCGCTGAAGACCGTGAAGAACTGTCGATGGTTTTCCAGTTCGACCACATCAAATCCTTCTGGGACGACGAGGCCGGAAAGTGGCGCAGCAGGCCGTTTGAGCTGGGCCGTTTCAAAGCCGTTATCGATAAGTGGCAAACGGCCCTTGCTGATAAAGGCTGGAACTCGCTGTTCTGGAGCAATCACGATCTCCCCCGGGCGGTGTCGAAATTTGGCGACGAAGGAGAATACCGTGAAGCTTCCGCCAAAATGCTCGGCACCGCGCTGCACTGCCTGAAGGGCACGCCCTATATCTACCAGGGCGAAGAGATCGGCATGACCAACGTGCGCTTCGCCACCATCGAAGAATATCGCGACATAGAAAGCCTGAATCTTTACCAGGAGCGGCTTGCGGGGGGAATGAGCCATGAGGAAATGATGCTCGGCATTCACGCTAACGGGCGCGACAATGCGCGCACTCCGATGCAGTGGGACAGCGGCCCGAACGCGGGGTTTAGTACCGGTACACCGTGGATTGTCGTCAACCCTAACTACCGTGAGATTAACGTAGCCGCAGCGCTTAGCGAGCCGGACTCCATTCTCTGGCATTACCAGAAGCTGGTGGCGCTGAGGAAACAGTATCCGGTGCTGGTCTACGGCGATTTCCAGCAGCTGCTGTCAGAGCATCCTCAGGTGTTTGCGTGGCTGCGAATGCTGGGCGACGAACGCCTGCTGGTCATCAATAACTTCTCCGCCGATCGCCTGACGCTGGAAATCCCGGAGGCCATGCAGGCCTGGCACGGCGAATGTCTGATCAGCAACTACGCGCCGCGGGATCAGCTGGCGGTGAGTATTGAACTGCAACCTTATGAATCCTTTGCTTTACTACTTGGGAGGTAACGATGGCGAACTGGTGGAAAGAGGCGGTGGCCTACCAGATTTACCCGCGCAGCTTTAAAGACAGCAACGGCGACGGCATTGGCGATCTGAACGGCATTACCGAAAAACTCGACTACCTGAAGGATCTGGGCATCGATCTGATCTGGATCTGCCCGATGTACAAATCCCCCAACGACGACAACGGCTACGATATCAGCGACTATCAACAGATCATGGCTGAATTTGGCACAATGGCCGATTTTGATCGCCTGCTGGACGAAGTTCACGCCCGGGGTATGCGGCTGATTATCGATCTGGTGGTCAACCATACCTCTGACGAGCATCCCTGGTTCCTGGAATCCCGATCGTCCCGCGATAACCCGAAACGCGACTGGTACGTCTGGCGCGACGGAAAAAACGAGATGGAGCCGAATAACTGGGAGGGGATTTTCAAAGGTTCCACCTGGGAGTTCGATCCGAAAACCGAACAGTATTTCCTGCATCTCTTTACCCGCCGCCAGCCGGATCTGAACTGGGAAAACAAAGAGATGCGCACCGCGGTATACGAAATGATGCGCTGGTGGCTGGATAAGGGCATCGATGGTTTCCGAATCGACGCTATCGCACACCTGAAAAAAGAGCCGCAGTTTGCCGACGTGCCTAATCCGGACGGCCTGCGCTACGCCCCATCGATGCAAAGCCATCTGAATTATGACGGGCTGCTCGACTACGTGGACGACATGAGCCGCAACGTACTCTCGCACTATGACATTGTTACGGTTGGCGAAATGAACGGCCTGTATGCCGATCGTGCCGAGGAGTGGGTGGGTGAACACCGTAACCGGCTGAGCATGGTCTTCCAGTTTGAACATGTGCGGCTGTGGGAGCCTGATGAGGGGCTGCGCCCGGAGCCGGGCGTGCTGAAGAAGATTTTTACCGCCTGGCAGGAGGCGCTGGAAGGCAAGGGCTGGAACGCGCTGTACGTTGAAAACCACGACCTGACGCGCATTACCTCGCGCTGGGGCGACACCGAGCACCACTGGCGGGAAAGCGCCACCTGCATTGCCGCACTTTACTTCCTGATGCAGGGCACGCCGTTTATCTATCAGGGACAGGAGATCGGCATGACCAACACCCGCTTCGGCGGAATAGAAGATTTTGATGACGTGTCAGCGAAAAATATGTGGCGGGAGCTGGCGGTGCAGGGGCGAAGCGAAGAAGAGATTATCGCCTTCCTGACCAACACCGGGCGCGATAACTCCCGCACGCCAATGCAGTGGAGCAGCTGGCCGAACGCAGGCTTCAGCGACGGCGAGCCGTGGTTCCCGGTGAATCCTAACTACGAAATGATCAACGTAGCCAGCCAGCAGCAGGATCCCGACTCGGTGCTCAATTTCTACCGGGCGCTGATCCAGCTGCGCAGGCAGGAGCGGGCGCTGATTTACGGACGCTACGAACTGGCGCTGGCGGAACATTCGCAAATCTATGCTTATCGCCGCGTGCTGGCGGGCGAGCAGTTCCTGGTTTTGTGCAACATGTCGTCGAAGTCGGCGCGCTGGCCGGAAGAAGAGCTGCCGCTAAACGAGGCGCGCTGCCTGCTGGGAAATTATCCTCAGTCAGACGAGGCTTACCGGCTGCACCCCTGGGAGGCAAGGGTTTATAAGTACGGCGGCTGAAGGCTGGATTTGGTCAGGCGGATGCGCATTAGCGCCATCCGCTAATAAATAATTTGCGCCGTTAATAACCCATGGCATCCAGGCGGAACTGCTTCGCACAGCTGCCCGGATTTTTTTGTGTGCTGAAAGAGCGGCTGCCCAGCGGGTCGTTAATGGTTTTTGCCCCGAGCGAAATTTGCATCTCCGTCAGGTAAGTCGGGTTACCGTTACAGGTGAGCTTCACGGCTTTTACCGCATCGCTGCCCCAGCTGTTCTCCAGCGCTTTATTAAAGGCTTTGCGGCTCACCACTTTGCCGTAGTTCTGCGCCAAAAACTCCCCAAATTTGCTGTCTTTGAACTCGGTATTCAGACGCACCATGGTGCCAAAATAGGCGTTCGGGTCGAAGCCAAAGCAGGCACCGTGTTTGGCATATTCATAACGTTCCAAACAGGACTTACCGCCCGCGCCGGGCATGACGGCGGACAGCTTAGAGGCTATTTCAACGGACATGCCGGTTTCCGGCGCGCTGCATTTTCGGGAGCCGCGCACTTCCGCCATGTTCGGGACAGGGCGAGTAGCGCAGCCGTAGCGCATCCAGCGTTTTGCATCCACACCTCGGGACGCTACGGATTTCGGCAGCCCGGCCCACAAACCGTGAACTGTCAGAAATGCTCGCTTGTCCGCCTGTTCATGCTGAACTTTACACTCATCGGGCTCGTTACTGTGGCGTTCGTGCATATTCTGGCAAAAACCTGTCTGCCAGGATAGCGCCAGCACATAGGTGTCAAAATCACCGTACTGGGTTGGCTGTAACGGGTCTGCCTGAGCGAGCAGGCTGGTGGTGAGCGTAGTGGTCAGAAGCAGGGCGTTACGCCACGTTGGTTTCATGCAGGTTCTCGTTCCGTTGGGCAAAAATTTCCAATAAGTGTGCTATTTAAGCATAAAAAAACGCCTCAGAGAGGCGCTTGTTGTACATATTTAATTTAGGGCACCAGGGCTGCGGAAGGCACCAGGATTTCAGTAGCGATAATCACCACCAGCAGGCCAACCCCAATCGGCACGGAGGTGCGCTTGACTACTTCAAACGGCGATACTTTCGCCATGCCCGCCACGGCAACCACTACGCCGGACACCGGAGAGATGGTGCGGCCAAGGTTGGATGCCTGGAGCATTGGAATAGCGAGGTACGCCGGGTTAATGCCGGAAGAGTGGGCCAGTTTCGGGATCATCTCGACGAAGGCGTAAAAAGGTGCGTTCCCGGAGCCGGTCGTCATGGCCGCCAGCATGGTCAGCACGACAAGGACCAGCATCAGAATGATGCTTGCCGAACCGAAGGAGGTGGCGAGGGTAATCAGGCTTTGGATAAAGCCGATGGTGCTGAGGCCCTGGGCAAACACGCCCGCGGCAACCAGCAGCATCACCACATTGGCAAAGGCGTCCGCCATGCCGCGGTAGCAGACTTCAAGCCCGGAGAAGACGTGCTGGGCGCTGAAGCTGCGGCAGAACTCAATGACAGCTGCCAGCAGGATGCAGACAACCAGAATGGCGATAATGTGCAGTTGCGGGCCCCATTTGCCGTCGAAAATCAGCACGCCGATAATCGGAGTAAACGGCAGAATCGCGTAGAAAGAGGGCGCGGTGGTCTGGATTTCGCTGACGTTGAGCATCTCGTGGCTGATGTGCTCTTTTTTATCCAGGTAGCGCTGCCAGAAGAAGTGCGCAATGGCCATCGCGATAATCGCCGCCACGGAAATCGGCACCGTGGTTTTAAAGGCAAAATCGACCAGCGACATTTCTGCCGCTTTCGCTGCCAGCACTACGTCGCCGGATGTTGGCGAAAGGATAATGGCCGCCGGGGAGGCGCAGATGGCCGCCGCCGCACCGCGGCTGATACCCACGTTCACCATGACCGGGAACAGCGTTGCCATCAGCAGCACGCCGAGGCCGGTTGCGGAGGAGACCGCAAGTGACATCAGGCAGGCCACAAAATAGGCGGCAATCATCAACATATACGGTGAGTTGATGAATTTTAGCGGCCTGGAGGCAAGCTTAACCACCATGTCGTTGGCGCCAATATGCGTCATGTAAGCGGCGAAGCCACAGAGCATCATGATCATCATACCGAGGTCGCCGCCGCGGCTCATCAGCAGGATTTTTACGTATTCGACGATGTCCGTCGCGGTATAGCCGGTACTTTCGGCGCTGGCCGGTAACACCTTGTGGCCCATTAAGGCGCTGACGATCAGTAACAGCAGGCCACCGACGAATAGCACGCCGGTCGCGGAGTAGCCTTTGATGATGTAGCGGGCTACACCAACGATCACGACAACCCCAATAAGTAGTTCCAGAAAAGTAAGCATAATATCCCCCGTTGCGCTAAGCCGTGCCTGAACGCAACCGCATGCCTGAAAAATAAACAATAGTGACCTTTGCAGCCTTCGGCAAAGCGGTGGCAATGTGCCTGAGTGAAAAGGACGTTTACCTGATGGGGGTCAACTTTCACTGACTCTCCCGATCAGAGGTGATATTTTTGCAGGCGACCCGGCAATTATGACATTTAATGATTGATAGTAGTTATTTATTACAAGCTGGAATTATTACTTTTTGGCGATAAAAGTAGCGACAAGATTGGGTTTATGTTGCTGATTTGTTCAGGTAAAGGTAAAGGTAAAGGTAAGGGGTCATATTGATACTGCTATCGCCCAGCGTAAGGCGGCAGGCCGCTTGCCGACGACAATTTCCATCCTGGGTTTGGTTACACCGCGTGCGATAACTGGAAGTATATTCCTGTGCTGGTTTTACTGCCGCTGGCGTCGGTAGGCTACGGTCCGGCTACCTCCCAGATGACCTATATTCCGGGTACCTTTAACAACGGGAATGTCTACTTCGCCTGGCTGCGTTGTCAGTTTTAAATATGTTGAAAATGAGGTGGCGTAGCCAGAGATTTTGCCTGCCCCGTTATAGGTAAGCAGCGACGTCTGGTGGAAGGAAAAATTCGCGACTTTTGTCACTTTTTCGCATTTCCGGACTGGACAAAATGCACCGCAATTGTTGTACTGATGCCCGACACAGCATTTGTGTCTATTTTTCATGTAAAGGTAATTTTGATGTCTAAGATTAAAGGTAACGTTAAGTGGTTTAATGAGTCCAAAGGCTTTGGTTTCATTACTCCGGAAGATGGCAGCAAAGACGTGTTCGTACACTTCTCTGCAATCCAGAGCAACGGTTTCAAAACCCTGGCTGAAGGCCAGCGCGTTGAGTTTGAAATCACTAACGGTGCCAAAGGCCCTTCTGCTGCAAACGTAATGCCTGTCTAAGGCGCTACTGGCAGAATATAAAAACCCGCTGAGGCGGGTTTTTTTTCGTCTGCCGGTTAGCCAGTTGCCTAAACGAAGAGATATGCCTTCAGAAAACACAGCACCACGAGCGCGCTTAACAATAATGCACTCCCACCCATAACCCGTTCTTTTATCGCCATGCCCATATCCTCCAGTAAGATGCTACGGATAGTGGCAGACAAAGATTAAGCGAACATTAACCCGGCAACGTTTAGTGGTTGGCCGCCAGGGAAACTAACCAGAATGCGATCGCGGTCATCATAAATGAGCCCAGCATGTTCACCAGCACGTTGAGGCCCGCCCAGGCCAGGCGTCCATCCTGAAGCAGGTAAACGACCTCCGCAGAAAAAGTCGAAAAGGTGGTCAGCCCGCCGCAGAAGCCCGTCGTGATAAGTAGTTTCCAGACGGGATCAAGATGGGTAAGGCGGCTGAAGGTTGCCAGGCCCAGGCCAATGATAAAAGCGCCGATCAGGTTCGCCGTCAGCGTACCCAGGGGCAGAGCTCCGTGCACCGGATTGAGTTTCATACTTAGAAACCAGCGCAGCACGCTGCCGGTTCCACCGCCAATAAACACAGCCAGGAAGATCTGTAGCACGGTTCTTCTCACTCTTTTTTTCTCAGAGTCCGGGAGTTTAGCGCTCACCCAATCTGTTTTACACCCTATATACTGAAATTAATCATCACCTTTTGGGAAGCGGATATGAAAGTTGCGGTAGGGCAATTTGCAGTTGGCAAGGACTGGCAGGCAAACGCGAAAACGTGCGTGGCGCTGATGGCGCAGGCTGCGTCGGCGGGAGCAGATATGCTGGTGCTGCCCGAATCGCTGCTGGCTCGTGACGATAACGATCCTGACCTGTCGGTCAAATCAGCCCAGGCGGCGGACGGCGCATTTCTCAGCCAGCTGCTTGCCGAGGCCAAAAAGAATGCGCTGACGACAGTTCTGACGCTTCATGTGCGGACTACTGAGGGCAGAGCAGCAAATACATTATTTGCTGTGCGCGGCGGTGAAGTGATTGTCAGCTATCAAAAAATCCATCTGTATGACGCGTTTAGCATGCAGGAGTCGCGGCTGGTGGATGCGGGCGCGCAGATACCCTCGCTGATTGAGGTTGCGGGCATGCAGGTCGGCCTGCTCACCTGCTACGATCTGCGTTTTCCTGAAATGGCGTTGAGTCTTGCCCTTGCGGGTGCTGAGGTGCTTGTTCTTCCCGCCGCCTGGCTACGGGGCGCGCATAAAGAGTTACATTGGACCACGTTATTGATCGCGCGCGCGCTTGATACCACCTGTTATGTGGTAGCATCCGGCGAATGCGGCAACAGGAATATTGGTCAGAGCAGGATTATTGACCCGCTGGGGGTGACGATTGCCGGCGCTGCGGAGGCACCCGCCCTGTTTTTTGCGGAGCTTGACAGTCAGCGCGTCGCGGACGTTCGCGCGATGTTGCCCGTGCTCAAAAATCGTCGCTTCACAAATCCCGTGCTGGTCTGATGTTTTTTTAAACAGCGCTTGATTCACCTTGTTACAGATTGCTATTGTGTTGCGCATGCTTTTGTTCGTTAATTAGCTCAGATTATTTTTTCGCCGTCCCCGCGGCAAATTGACTTAAGAAGGTAGGTATGGGAGAGATTAGCATTACTAAGCTGCTGGTAATCGGCGCACTGATTGTATTGTTATTTGGCACCAAGAAGTTGCGCTCACTGGGCGGCGATCTGGGTACGGCAATCAAGGGCTTTAAAAAGGCCATGAATGACGACGAAACCCCTGCGAAGCCTGCCACCGGCACTGAAGTTCCTGCGGAGCGCATTTCGCATAAAGACTGATTCCGCGACGATATTTTGTCGAGGGAATAAAAAAACCGGCACACAATGGCCGGTTTTTTTTGTCTCAACGGCCATGTGTAACCATTTGTAACGTGATTACTTCACTTCCATACCTTTTGCCTGCAGGTCAGCATGATAGGAAGAGCGAACGAACGGGCCGCAGGCCGCGTGGGTAAAGCCCATCGCCAGCGCTTCCGCTTTCATCTCTTCGAACTCATCCGGGCTGACGTAGCGCTGCACCGGCAGGTGATGGCGGCTTGGCTGCAGGTACTGGCCCAGCGTCAGCATGGTCACGCCGTGGCGGCGCAGGTCGCGCATCACGTCGACGATCTCTTCGTTGGTTTCACCCAGCCCGACCATCAGACCTGATTTGGTCGGAATATCCGGATGGGCTTCTTTGAAGCGCTCAAGCAGCTTCAGCGACCAGTTATAGTCCGCACCCGGGCGCACTTTGCGATAGATACGCGGCACGTTTTCCAGGTTGTGGTTAAATACGTCCGGCGGCGTGGCGGTGAGGATTTCTAAGGCGCGATCCATACGACCACGGAAGTCCGGTACCAGCGTTTCAATTTTAATCGTTGGGTTCTTTTCACGAATAGCCGAAATGCAGTCTGCGAAGTGTTGCGCACCGCCGTCACGAAGGTCATCACGGTCTACGGAGGTGATAACAACATAACGCAGCGCCATATCGGCAATCGTCTGCGCCAGCTTGACCGGCTCGTTAGCATCCGGTGAAACAGGGCGCCCATGGGCCACGTCACAGAACGGGCAGCGGCGGGTACAAATTGCACCCAGGATCATAAAGGTCGCGGTTCCGTGGTTGAAGCATTCTGCAAGGTTAGGGCAGGAAGCCTCTTCGCAGACGGAGTGCAGACCATTTTTACGCATGGCGGCTTTGATACCCTGAATGCGGGTAGAGTCAGAAGGGAGTTTGATTTTCATCCATTCTGGCTTTCTTAACAGCTCCTGGCGCTCGGTGACCACGTTTTTAACCGGGATCAGAGCCATTTTGTCGGCGTCGCGGTACTTAACGCCGCGTTCCATTACGATGGGTTTACTCATATCGTGCGTGTTCCAGTTGCGGATAACGAAGTCAGGCTGACTGAATTCAAGTTAGTGTTATATTTATCAACTATTTTTGAATTTTCGCACACGAGTATAGCACCACTCCCGGGGCGAAATCAGCCATGCCGTGCATGAAACGGGGAAAGAATTGTAAATGAGTTGTTGTTTTCTGTGCCATGAAGGTTAACAACGAACCTGGCAGCCCCTTGCAGGTTCTGCAAGGGGCTGCTGTCTAGCTGGACTGAAACTCGTTTCGCACCGCATCGATCACTTCCTGAAGCACCGTATCGCGCATGCTGAGCTTATTGAAGTGTAGGTTGTAATCGATGCTGGTTGTCGTAAAGATAGCGCTCTGAATTTCGCGTAGCCCGAAGGTCTCCCTGAACATCTCAAACAGACTGAACGGCATAAAGCCGATCAGATCGCTTGAGCCCAGTAGTGAAGCCACGGTCACGAAATTATAGCTGCCAAAGGTAATTTGCCGCTGCGGGAAGTAATCGCTGACAATCTGACGGATATCGCGCAGCAGGTCATCTTGCAGGATCAGGAAGGTGTGGCCTGCATCGCGCATCTCTTCCAGCGTCTGGTAAGACTGCAGCACGGGATGATCATTACGACAGACCGCGATGATTCTGTCTTCAAAGAGCTTCTGCGTGGCGATGCTGCGTCCGGTGTGATGGTTAACATCAATCAGCATATCCGTCTGAAACTGTGCGAGCTGTGTTTCGCCCTCGATCACAGGAATATTGCGTATGAGCAGTTTAGAATTCACGCGCTGAATAACAGAATATATTTTCGGAATCAGTAAAGCGCCCACTGTGGGCTGAGTAGCAATAGTTATCGTACGCTGTTTGCCAAAAGAATTACTAATATCCAGCGCGCTGAGAATGGATTCCAGTCCCTGACTAATATATTCGTGCAGATGTGCTGCATAGGCAGTAGGGGCAACGCCTTGCCCTTTCCGAATAAAGAGAGGATCAGGAAAAATAAGCCGAAGCTTCTGGATAGACTGACTGATCGCAGACGGTGTTAAGTTCAGCACTTTTGCCGCGTTGACAATGCCTTTATGTATATAAACGGCTTCGAATATTGTCAGTAAATTGAGATCTACATTTCGTAATGTCTTAAAAATTGGATGATTATTATTCTCGTCTCGATCCATGACTTTATGCTCTGATGTTGGGGGGGGGCCCATGTTCAGTCTCCAGATTTATTCGCCAGAAGAATGCTTTCTCATGTTTGAAGTTCTTAATGCCTTGCTGCAAGTATAGCAACTCTTCCTCTTTGAAGGATGATAATGTCGAAATGAGAGGGGTCCATTAAACGACTGGGGGCCTTGAACAGGTGTAATCGCTTTGTGGTAGTGTTGCTAAACAAATAATTAAGCAGTGGATGATAATTATTTAGCGGTCAAAATGGAATGCGCAAATTCCTAAAGTGATAGTGGGAAGATCTGAGGAAGGGCTTATTTTGTCATGAAACTCCCCATATTCACGGGGGAGTGATTAAATATTAATATAATCAAAAGGAGGATTTTTCAACAGTGTCATTAACTGTTTAATAAGCAGCGGCTGAATATCCTTAAGTGAAATCTCTTCGCGCAGCGTTTTCACCTGCGTCATCTCAAGCCCGGCATAGCCACAGGGATTGATGCGCAAAAATGGGCTGAGATCCATATCCACATTCAGCGCCAGGCCGTGGAATGAGCAGCCTTTACGGATGCGCAGCCCCAGCGAGCAGATTTTTCGACCGTCTACATAGACTCCGGGCGCATCGGCACGGGGATAAGCGTCGATATCCACCTCTGCCAGGGTATTCACTACCGTTTGCTCAAGAACGGTCACCAGCTCGCGTACGCCAAGCTTCCTGCGGCGCAGATTCAGCAATACGTACACCACCTGCTGGCCGGGCCCGTGGTATGTCACCTGACCGCCGCGATCGCTTTGAATCACCGGAATATCGCCCGGCACCAGAACATGTTCGGCCTTTCCCGCCTGGCCCTGGGTGAAAACCGGGTCGTGCTCGACAAGCCAGATTTCATCGGCAGTGGTTTCGTCGCGGGTATCGGTAAAGTCATGCATGGCCTGAGAGACGGGCTCGTAAGGTTGTCGGCCAAGCTGGCGAATCAGAATGGTATCTTGAGACAAAGTACTGTCTCCGGCTGAAGGTAAAAGAGAGGGGAAGTATATCACAGCGTAAAAAATTTACCCGGCCGGGGCCGGGTAACGGCGTTACAGCACCATACGGACGATTTCGATATTGCCCAGCTCTTCGTACAGCGTTTCAACCTGTTCAATATGGGTCGCAGTGATGGTGATGGAAACCGAGTGGTAGTTCCCTTTGCTGCTTGGTTTGACCTGCGGCGTGTAGTCACCAGGGGCGTGGCGCTGCACCACCTCAACGACCAGATCAACCAGCTCCGGCTTCGCGAGACCCATCACTTTGTAAGTAAACGGAGTCGGAAATTCGAGCAGCTCTTTAAGGTTGGTTTTCATGGTAGCTCCAGCGTGACGGCATTAAAAATAAACTCCCGCAACGGTGTGCGGGAGTTACAGTGATGAACAGTATATGGGGACGTTCTTCACACTTTCAAGTGTTCAATTATTAACCGAACCAGTGATGGAACATCAGTTTGATGTAGTCGATGATTCGGCTAAAGAAATTCCCTTCCGGCATCTCCTGAAGCACCACTAACGGACGCTGTTCGATGGTTTTGCCATCCAGCTGGAAGTTAATGGTACCAACAACCTGATTTTTCTGCAGCGGGGCATGCAGCTCAGGGGTGTTCAGCACGTAGCTGGCTTTCAGGTCTTTCATACGACCACGTGGAATGGTCAGATAGACATCTTTGTCTACACCCAGCGACGCGTGGTCGTTATCACCAAACCAGGCCGGCTCAGAAGCGAACTCTTTACCTGCCTTCAGCGGGGAAACCGTTTCGAAGAAGCGGAAGCCCCAGGTCAGCAGTTTTTTGCTTTCCGTTTCACGACCCTTGTAGGTGTGACCGCCCATGACCGCAGAGATAAGACGCATCTGGCCTTCGGTTGCGGAGGCGACAAGGTTATAGCCTGCGGCATCCGTGTGGCCGGTTTTGATACCGTCAACGTTCAGGCTTTTATCCCACAGCAGACCGTTACGGTTCACCTGGCGGATATTGTTAAAGGTGAACTCTTTTTCCTGATAAATCTTGTATTCGTTTGGCACGTCGCGGATCAGCGCCTGGCCAATCAGCGCCATATCGCGCGCAGAGCTGTACTGTCCGTCAGCGTCGAGACCGTGGACGGTCTGGAAGTGGGTATTTTTCAGGCCCAGCGCAGAGACGTAGCTGTTCATCAGGCCAACAAATGCGTCCTGGCTACCGGCCACAAAATCGGCCATTGCCACGCAGGCGTCGTTACCGGATTGTAGGTTAATCCCGCGAATCAACTGCGAAACAGGGACCTGCATGCCGGGCTTAAGAAACATCAGGGATGAGCCTTTAAAGACCGGGTTGCCGGTTGCCCACGCGTCGTTGCCGACGGTGACTACGGCGTTTTCATCAAACTTGCCGGCTTTCATTGCCTGGCCGATGACGTAGCTGGTCATCATTTTGGTGAGGCTTGCCGGATCGCGGCGCGCGTCGGCGTTGGATTCTGCCAGCACTTTTCCTGAATTGTAGTCGATCAGGATGTACGCTTCCGCATCAATCTGCGGGACGCCTGGGATCATCGTTTTAATATTCAGGTCGTCAGCATGAGCGGAAGCCAGAGCCGTAAGGGCGAAGGCCGTGGAGAGCGCCAGGCGCTTAACAAAACGTACAGATAGGGCTGTATTCATGATAAGAACAACGACATCCGTGATGGAAATAAAAAAAGTGCCTAACTATAGCAAAAGCGTTTTTTACTGGCATCTGTCTTTGCGCATGATTTGTTAATAGTGTTTACACAAACTTACGCGTGGAGGATGCCGGTTAACTTAGCTTACATAGCAGGTGCGTTTGTAATAAATGACTGCTGCTGGGCTTCGCTCATCAGGCGCTGTTGCAGGGCGGCTGCCTCGCTACGGCTGCCAAACGGCCCCAGCTGTACACGGTACACGGCACCATTGCTGGAAACCGCGCCGGGAACGCCAAACTGCTGGCTTAATTTTTGCTGCCACTGCGTTGCCCGAGCTTTATCACTGACCGCGCCAACCTGCACGACATAGCGGCCAGTGGCTGCTACTGCGGGAGCGGCTGGCTGCGTGCTGCCTTGCACTGAGCCTGGCGCAGTAACGGGTGCCGCCTGTGTACCTGCTGCTACGGGAGCCGCGGTCTGCGTGGTAGCCTGTGTGGCCGCCGCCGCGGCTGGCGTCGCTTCAGGTTCGTTGGTTTCCACGACGCCAGCAGCCAGTGGCGTTGCCGCCCCAATCAGTCCGCTGCCGCTGTCCGGTGTGCCGGTGGCATCCGCTGGCTGCAGCGTCGAGTTGCTGATAGCCCGAACGTCGCCCTGAGGAGCATCGGCAGGGGCTGAGGAAACGCTACCCATGCCGGTGTTTAAGTCGGGGCGAGCGGGCAGGGCGTAGGTCTGTTTAGCGATGGTAGTACAGGCCGTACCGGGACCCGACAGTGTGCCGTCCTGCGCGACGATAATTGGGTCGATACGGACTTTCGTATTGTTCGACGTATTCAGACGGTCAGCCGAAGCGCGGGAAAGTGAAATCACGCGATCGTTGCCGTAAGGACCACGGTCGTTAATGCGTACGACAATCATGCGGCCGTTAGCGAGGTTCGTGATGCGGGCATAGCTCGGGACAGGCAGCGTCGGATGCGCGGCAGTTATCGCCATCGCGTCAAAGGGTTCACCTGAGGCGGTCAGATTGCTGCCCGGCTCTGCGTCATAGATAGCGGCAAGACCGGTCTGGCTGAAATTTGCCGGGTTTTGCACGATCTTGTAGCTTTCACCGTTATTTTCATAATCCTGATTTACAGAAGGATTTGGCACTTCATAGCGCGGCTCGGCACCGCTAATCTCAACGCTTGGGCCGTTACAGACTGCCGGCTGCGGCTGCTGGGGCACCTGCTGTTGCTCGTCATCGCTTGACGAACAGCCAGCCAGAATGGCGGCTGCTACAAAAATCCCTGGCCAGTACTTAACCATTGTGCACCTCGTTACACGCTTTTCGACAACATCTTCCTGTGGGTGTGGATCGACATCACGATACCAAACCCGGCCATCAGAACGATCAGGGCTGAGCCCCCGTAGCTGACCAGCGGCAGCGGCACGCCGACCACCGGTAAGATACCACTAACCATGCCAATATTTACAAATACATATACGAATAAAATTAGCATCAGGCCGCCGGCCATAACCCGGCCAAATGTCGTCTGCGCCCGGGCGGCAATATATAACCCGCGCATGATGAGCAGCAGATAAAGCGCCAGCAGCACCAGTACGCCGACCAGCCCCAGCTCTTCGGCGAGTACCGCAAAGATAAAGTCGGTATGGCGTTCAGGAAGAAACTCAAGCTGCGACTGGGTTCCGTGTAGCCAGCCTTTACCGCGCAGCCCCCCTGAGCCTATCGCAATCTTAGACTGAATAATGTGGTAACCCGCGCCCAGAGGATCGGTTTCCGGGTCAAGCAGCATCATCACGCGGGCCCGCTGATAGTCATGCATCAGGAAGAACCACAGGATCGGGATGAAGGCGGCAACCAGCAGCACCGCAACGCCAATCAGGCGCCAGCTCATGCCCGACAGGAAGAGGACAAACAGGCCGGATGCGGCCACCAGGATGGATGTGCCCAGGTCAGGCTGAGCGGCAACCAGCAAAGTTGGCATGAAGATCAGCACCAGCGCGATACCGGTATTCTTAAGCGTTGGCGGGCAGACGTCGCGGTTAATAAAGCGTGCCACCATCAGCGGTACGGCAATTTTGGCAATTTCTGAAGGCTGGAAACGCACGATACCGAGATCGAGCCAGCGCTGTGCCCCCTTCGAGATGGCGCCAAAGGCATCCACCGCGATAAGCAGAATGATACAAATAATATACAGATAGGGAGCCCAGCCTTCGTACACGCGAGGCGGGATTTGCGCCATGATGACCATAACCACCAGACCCATCAGGATCTGACCGATTTTACGTTCCATCATCCCCATGTCCTGACCGCTGGCACTCCAGACAACCAGCGCGCTGAACACCAGCAGGGCGAGCACGGTAACCAGGAAAATTGGGTCGATGTGGATTTTGTCCCAAATCGACCTTTTATTTGGATTATCAGTCATGGTTATTGATCCTCAGTGCCAGGTGCCGCGGGCGCCTCAGCCGGCAACTCCGTATTGTTATCCCCTAACATCAGGTGGTCGAGGATTTGACGCATTATTGTACCCACTCCCGGTCCGACACCGCCGTTTTCCAGGATGATGGTCACGGCGTACTGCGGTTTATCATAAGGGGCAAATGCGGTCATTAGCTTGTGGTCGCGCAGGCGCTCGGCAATTCTATGTGCGTTATAGGTTTCGTTGGCCTTAAGGCCGTAGACCTGCGCAGTACCTGACTTAGCCGCGGCTTTGTAAGGTGCGCTGGCGAAATACTTATGTGCGGTACCGTTCGGGCGGTTGGCAACGCCGTACATTCCGTCCTTCGCTATTTCCCAGAAGCCGGAGTGGATGTCGCCCACAGGCGCTTCTATCGGCTGCTTCCATGGTACCTGCTTGCCATTTTCCGTGGTGCTCATCAGCAGGTGAGGGACGCGAACGATACCGTCGTTAATCAGGATCATCATCGCCTTGCTCATCTGAATTGGCGTGGCCGTCCAGTAACCCTGACCGATGCCCACCGGGATGGTGTCGCCCTGATACCACGGTTTTTTGAAGCGTTTAAGCTTCCAGTCGCGGGTTGGCATGTTGCCCGAGCGCTCTTCGGAGAGGTCGATGCCCGTGTAGTGGCCGTAACCGAACTTGCTCATCCACTCGCCGATGCGGTCGATGCCCATGTCGTAGGCGACCTGATAGAAGAAGGTATCCGCTGACTCTTCCAGCGCTTTGGTGACGTTAAGGCGACCGTGGCCCCAGCGTTTCCAGTCGCGGTAGCGTTTTTCGGAGCCTGGCAACTGCCACCAGCCCGGGTCAAACAGAGAGGTGTTGCGGTTGATGACGCCCGCGCTCAGGGCCGACACGGCCATATATGGCTTAACCGTGGATGCCGGTGGGTAGATGCCCTGGGTCGCACGGTTGATGAGCGGCGTATTGGGGTCGTTCAGCAGACCGGAATAATCTTTTGAGGAGATGCCATCTACAAACAGGTTAGGGTTGTAGCTCGGCATCGACACCAGCGCCATAATCCCGCCCGTACGGGGATCTGTCACCACCACGGCAGCACGGCTGCCCGCAAGAAGCGTTTCGATGTAATTCTGTAGCTTAAGATCGATAGTCAGGGTGATATCGTGCCCTGCCTGGGGTGACACCTCTTTCAACTGGCGGATAACGCGGCCCCGGTTGTTAACTTCAACCTCTTCATAACCGGTCTGTCCGTGCAGCTCCTCTTCGTAATAGCGCTCGATGCCCAGCTTGCCGATGTCGTGCGTGGCGGCATAGTTGGCGGTTTTGCCGTCTTTATCCAGGCGCTCTACGTCTTTATCGTTAATTTTTGATACGTAGCCGATGACGTGGGTCAGGGCGGAACCATAAGGATAATAGCGGCGTTTGTAGCCTTTAACTTCGACGCCCGCAAAACGGTACTGGTTAACGGCAAAGCGCGCCACCTGTACTTCCGTCAGGTTAGTTTTAACGGGGATCGAGGTGAAGCGGTGCGACCGGGCGCGCTCTTTTTTGAAGTTGGCGATGTCTTCATCGGTAAGGTCAACTACTGGACGCAGGGCCTCAAGCGTGGCCTGCACGTTGTCGACTTTCTCCGGCATCATTTCAATCTGGTAAATGGTGCGGTTGAGCGCAAGGGGCGTGCCGTTGCGGTCATAGATGATCCCCCGGCTTGGGGCTATCGGGACCAGCTTAATGCGGTTTTCGTTCGAACGCGTCTGGTAGTCGGTAAAACGGACGATTTGCAGATTATAAAGGTTGGCGATAAGGACGCCGGTTAGCAATAAAATGCCGACAAAAGCGACCAGCGCCCGGCGCACAAAGAGCGCAGACTCTGCCGTATAGTCGCGAAAGGAGTTCTGTAGTTTCATCCGCAGGTCTGTTCTACCAAGGTCGTTGTTTACTCACGGTGATAGGGGTGATTGGTCGTGATGCTCCATGCGCGATAGAGGCTCTCGGCGACCAGCACCCGCACCAGCGGATGGGGAAGCGTTAACGTAGAAAGCGACCAGCTCTGTTCCGCTGCGGCTTTACACGCGGGAGCGAGGCCCTCTGGCCCACCAATCAACAAACTGACATCACGACCGTCTTGCTTCCAGCGTTCAAGCTGCGTGGCGAGAAGCGAGGTATCCCACGGCTGACCGGGGATATCCAGTGTGACGATGCGGTTGCCTTTACCCGCAGCGGCCAGCATCATTTCACCCTCTTTATCAAGAATGCGTTTGATATCGGCGTTTTTGCTGCGTTTTCCTGCCGGGATCTCAACGAGTTCAAAAGGCATATCTTTTGGAAAACGACGCAGGTACTCGGTAAAACCGGTTTGTACCCAGTCCGGCATTTTGGTTCCGACTGCCACCAGTTGAAGCTTCACGCATTAACCCCAGAGTTTTTCCAGTTCGTACAGCTGGCGGCTCTCTTCCTGCATGACGTGAACGATCACTTCGCCCAAATCGACGACGATCCAGTCAGTTGCGGTGATGCCTTTTACGCTCAGCGCATCAATGCCTTCTTTACGGGAGGCTTCCACAACGTGTTCAGCAATGGACATCACGTGGCGGTTAGAGGTACCGGTGCAGACGATCATGCAGTCGGTGATGCTTGATTTGCCCTGAACGTCAATTTTGATGATGTCCTGGCCTTTGAGGTCGTCGATCTTGTCGACGATGAAATCCTGGAGTGCTTTACCCTGCAAGTGTGTTCCCCCTGGGAGAATTAAAGTGTTCGATGTCGCCCGTAGCTAAAGCCAGTATACCTGTCAGGTGTGGCGTTAGTTTCCAAAAACGGTCATGGGGCGCTCAAGGTGGGCTATCATCCCACCGAGTGGCCTGCTTTGCATCGCCATTTTTGTAAAACTATTTTTGGTAAGTCATGCATTCGGGCAGGAAATTATGGCAGCGGAGCATAACAGCCTGAGGAGAAGAGTCAATGGCTGACAACTTTAACTCATGCGGGGTTTAGTCAACGCCGGGCATTCTGCACGATTGTTGAGGGTTTTCAGCGTGGCGAAGCCTTCATGAATATCGACGGTGCTCCATGCACCCTGCTCAATGAAAAAGTGCCACAGCGATGCGGCGGGCATATTAAGCAGCGTCGCCAGCATCAGGCTCAGCACGCCCTGATGGCTGACTATCAGGATATTTTCGTTGCTGGCCTGTGACTTTATCTCCTCACAAAATCCCGACACTCTTTTTGCAAAAGCCTGAAAACCTTCTCCGTTGCCGGGAATCACGTTCTGCCAGTCTGCGCACCAGGCAGCGTAGTTTTCTGCATCGGCAAGCTGGAGTTCACTATGATGGCGCATTTCCCAATCGCCAAAGTTCATCTCATTCAGACGAGGGTCGACTGCCGCTGGTGTAGTGAGCTGCTGCATTATCAGCTTTGTGGTGTGCTGTGCGCGGCCAAGCTCGCTGCAGAGAATTTTATCGAAGGAAACGGCCCGGAGCATTTTTCCGACGGCCTGGGCCTGGCTTACGCCCAGAGCCGTGAGTTCGGTTTCCGATATGCCACTATAGAGGCCAGCCAGATTGGCGTGCGTTTGTCCGTGACGAACCAGCCATAATGTCATGTTGCCTCCGGCAAGCTGCAATTAGCGGTAGAGATGGTGCTGGTTAATGTACTCGAGGACGGAAAGGGGGACGAGATCATCGCATGATAAACCTTGCGCCAGCCGCTGCCGAATCGACGTGGCGGAGATGTCGAACAGCGGAGTTTGTGCCAGGAAAATCTTTCCGGCGGGCGCGCTGTGCAGCGCTTCCGGACAGGTGGTGATGTGGCTGTCCAGCCAGTATTGCTGCTCAGCATTATCCATCGCGATCGGATACCCCGGACGCTGGCATACCAGCAGGTGGCATAAATCAAGCAGCGCTTCCCAGCGGTGCCAGCGGTGCAGGCTAAGCAGCGAGTCCTGACCAATAATAAACGCCAGCGGCTGCCGATCGCCCTGTTCGGTGCGAACCTGTTCAAGCGTTTTAACGGTGTAAGAGGGTGTTGAACACTGAAGCTCGCGATCGTCCAGGTTGAATAAAGGCAGGCCGGCAACGGCAAGTTTCACCATTTCTTTACGCTGCTGGCTGCTTGCTTTGGGCTGTGGGCGATGCGGAGGAACGTTGTTCGGCATAATCGTCACCTGATGAAGCGCGACCTGTTTTGCCAGCGCCTCAACGGGTTTCAGATGCCCATAGTGGATAGGGTCGAAGGTGCCACCGTAAATGGCGCACAGCGGTAGGCGAAGTTCAGCCATCGATAAAAATTTCCGGCAGCGCTTTATGGCAAAGCAGCAGCGAAAGCCCTTCCAGATCCGCCCAGACCGACTGGCCGTAATCCTGTTTTAACGTCAGTTCAATCTGGCTTAGCAGGCGTACAGCCTGGTAGAGCTGCTCTTCAGAAAGCCTGTTCAGCGCTTCGGTTACCAGCGCGCGGCGGTTTTGCCAGACCCGCTGCTGATCGAACAGCGTACGCAGTGGCGTGATCGCCGACCGGCGCTTGAGATTGACCAGCTGCATCAGCTCGCGCTGGATGGTGCGCAGCAAAATAACCGGCTCGCTTGCCTCGAGGCGAAGCTGCTGGAGAATGTGTATCGCGCGCTTGCTCTTGCCGCCCAGAATGGCATCCACCCAGTGGAACGGGGTGAAATGGGCCGCATCGCTTACCGCCTGCTCGACTCGGGGCAGCGTCAGCTTGCCGTCCGGCCAGATAAGCGACAGCCGTTCCAGCGCCTGAGCCAGCGCCAGCAAATTCCCCTCGTAGCAGTAACAAAGCAGCTGGTTAGCCGCATCATCAAGCGACAGATTAAGCTGCTTAGCCCGCTGCGCAACCCAGCGTGGCAGCTGTGCATGATCCGGCGTCTGGCAGGTCACCACGACGCTTTTGTCCGCAAGGCTGGTGTACCATGAGGCGTTTTCCTGCGCTTTGGTGAGCTTGTTACCGCGCACGATTAGCAGCAGGTCGTCATGCAGCAGGCCAGCCAGCGTTTCCAGCTGGCTGTTGATTGCCGCATTTGGGCCGTTTTCAGGAAGCTGGAGCGCAAGCGTTTGCCGGGTGGCAAAAAGACTCAGCGCCTGGCAAATGGCGAAAACCGCCTGCCAGTCCGTAGCGGCATCTATTTGTACCGAGTGGTGCTCTTCGAAGCCGTGGGAAATTGCCGTCTGACGGACCGCATCCTGGCTTTCCTGCAGCAGCAGCGGATCGTTACCGAGCAGCAGATACGCCGCGCGCAGCCCTTCACTGAGCTGCGAGCGGAGTTGTTCCGGGTATAAACGGATCATTGGCTACTGGTTGTTGATGGCAACGTTGTGGTGACGCGGCCAGAGGTCGCATCCGCAGCCGGTGCCTTTTTAACAGAGGCGTCTTCAGCCTCTTTGGTTTGGGCAACGTCAGCCGTGTGGACCGCCATCAGTTTGCGTATCAGCTGCTGGGCCGATGTGGCGTACATCTCTTTGATAAGCAGATCCTGCTCGGCATCTTTTGCCAGCGCCGTCAGCGGGTTATCAAAGAACGATTTGTACACTTTCGTGCTGATTGGGTAGATATCGTGGTTCGGGATCAGCACCTGGGCGTTGACCGTCATCACCATTTGATACTCCGCGGTACGGCCATCCTGGAAGATCGAGGCGGTATCCTGGTGGTTGGTACTACTTATGATACGCAGGGATGGAATATCTTTGCGTACGCCAGTCCCTGTGTCTTCCACAATAGTTACGCCGTTCAGACGCAGCTGAGAGCGAATTTCACGCGTTAGCGGCCCGTTAGGGTCGCTGGAGTTCAGGATCAAAGTTTTCATTTCACTGGGTACCTGCGTGTGGCCACGCAGATGAAAACCACACCCGGCGGTGACCAGCACCGCCACAGTAACTAACAAGGTCACAAAGGGATGTCGCACGGTTCCTCCTGCGCTTAGCCCACTACCAGGTTGAGCAGCTTACCCGGAACGTAAATCACTTTACGCACGGTGACGCCTTCAAGATATTTCGCGACCAGATGTTCCTGGCCTGCACGTTCACGAACCTGTGCTTCTGTGGCGTCCGCCGGGACGGTGATTTTGCCACGGACTTTACCGTTAACCTGAACCACCACCAGCAGAGAGTCTTCCACCATCGCCTTTTCGTCAGCCTGCGGCCACGGCGCGTTGTCGATTTCGCCTTCGCCGCCCAGTGACTGCCACATGTCGAAGCAGACGTGCGGGGTAAACGGATAAAGCATACGCACCACGGCCAGCAGCGCTTCGCCCAATAATGCACGATCCTGCTCGCTTTCCTGCGGCGCTCTCGCCAGCTTGTTCATCAGTTCCATAATCGCGGCGATGGCCGTGTTAAAGGTCTGACGACGACCGATATCATCGGTGACTTTAGCGATAGTTTTATGAACGTCGCGGCGCAGGGCTTTTTGATCTTCATTTAATACGGCAACATCCAGCGCTGGCGTAGCGCCACGGCTGGTATGTTCGTAGGCCAGTTTCCAGACGCGTTTCAGGAAGCGGTTCGCCCCTTCCACGCCGGATTCCTGCCATTCCAGCGTCATGTCCGCAGGTGCTGCAAACATCATAAACAGACGAACGGTATCCGCGCCGTAGCGCTCAACCATCACCTGCGGGTCGATGCCGTTGTTCTTCGACTTCGACATTTTGCTCATGCCAGCATAGACCAGTTCGTTGCCCTGTGCGTCAGAGGCTTTGATGATGCGGCCTTTCTCGTCGCGCTCAACAATGGCGTCGGTCGGGGAAACCCAGTTGCGCTCGCCGTTCACGCCGGTGTAGTAGAATGCATCTGCCAGCACCATACCCTGACAAAGCAGCTGTTTCGCCGGTTCGTTAGAGGTCACCATGCCT